>CAYNFR010000029.1:0-39668 GCA_964396595.1 uncultured Saprospiraceae bacterium
CCTTCGGTATGCCGGTTTTCAAGACCGGTGCATTCAACCGCTCTGCCATTCCTCCTTTTCTTAATGCTAAGCGTCTGTTGTAAGTGGGCGCAAAAGTAAAGTAGTTTCTGATAGATAAAAAGTTATTAAGCTGAATTTCTTATCCGAATATAATTTTTATTTTGGCTGAAGCAGATAAGTATTGCGTCTAGTGACTTTACGCTTACATTCGCGGGCGTCAAGAAAAAGATATGCTTGCTCCATTGATGTTCGCTTTGTCAGTTCCGGTCATAAGAAGAGTTTTGCTTGTTTTCTGGACAATGGGATGTGTATTTGGTTCATGGGCTACTTATATACCGAGATTAAAGGCATTTCATGAATTGAATGAAGCTCAGATGGGTTTGCTGCTTTTGGCATTACCAAGTGGAGCGATTATCATGAATCCCATCTCAATCTCTTTGATGCATCGGTTTGGGGAAAGGAAGTTGATACTGCTTGGTTTAGTAAGCGGAATAATTGGATTTTACTTTGCTTTTTTATCTCCCCATATTTATCTGGCGACCCTGTCTCTTTTCTTTACTGGGATGCTTTACTCTGGCTTAAATATGGCTATTAACACTTATGCTACGGCTATCGAGAGAAGAGAACAGCGTCATATACTGTCTAGTGGACATGGGTTCTGGAGTCTTGGAGCGATGAGTGGAGCTATGATAACTAGTATTTCGATACGTTATCTTGACAATGTTGTTTTGCATTATTCACTATTGTTAGCGTCTATAATCATACTCACCTTATTCCTATGGCGTGACGGTTCATTTCTGGATATCTCAGCTCCAATGGATCGGTCTGAAAAACCAAAACTCAAGCGACCAAATAAAATGCTCTGGATACTCATCACAATTAGTTTGTGTACTAACTTAGTCGAGGGTACAATGGCTGATTGGTCAGCTATATATTTGAAAGATATGATGTCGGCTACTGATGATCGCGCCGGTCTGGGATTTTCTGCCTATGCGGTATGTATGGCAGGGGGGCGCTTTTTTGGGGATTTTTTGCAGAATCGATTTGGTAGTATGAAGATGCTGGTATACTGTGGTGTAATAGCATTATCAGGCATGATGGTTATCATATTTGGCACGACTATAATAATAGCCATTGTGGGATGCGCTATGGTGGGCGCAGGGGTTTCTCTTGGTGCACCTATTTTATATGCTGCTTCGACGCGTGTGCCGGGCTATGGTAAAGGGGTAGGATTGGCCACATTGAACACTTTTGCCATGTTTGGATTCCTGGGAGGGCCGGCGATTATAGGGCTGATCGCCCAAGCTACCAGTTTGCCGCTAGCTTTTATGTTCGTCAGTGGTATGTGTATACTCTGGTGGTTAATGAGTCTATGGGCGAAAAGATTAGAAGAAGAACATTTGCCGAGCCTACAGACCAGTGAGCTTTAGTCGCGCTACTCATTAAACACCAATAGTCCTGACAAAGAGTCCACAGAAAACTCAACTCCTTTTTCTGTTCCGGACATATTCTCGATGTACAGGCGTGCGACCAAGTTTCCTTCGGAGTCAGTAAAGTTGATAAACACATCAGATACATCAAGTTGTCCATTATAGCGGTAATATCTCGTAATCACAGAAAGTAGGTCTTCAGCATATCTATGTTCACCTATCATGATAGTAGCCGTGACTTGATGAAGAGAAAAAATCTGATTTTGCTCTTGGTTGATTCCCTGATAGTATTCAATCTTAGCAAGTCTGTTGAAGTTGGCTATATCTAGTCCTACTGTATTTTTTGTGTTAATATAATAATATCCTACTTGGTTTTCAATTGGATTTATCAGTGATTCATCGTCGATATCCCACTGTTTTATAATCACACTGACCTTGTCATAATTACTTGTCAGCGTGTCAACAGCAGAAAAATCTATCGGATATTCTGGCAGATTTCTAGCCATTGATATTAATGCATTGCGTCGCGCAAAAGCATCTACGATCTCCCTGATCTCGTATCCGTTTTTTTCTTTGTCAACTAATAGGGAGGAGAGTCTTTTAGCTTGACTTTTCAATGTAGCTTGAAACATGTTTATTGGGGATGGACTAATAGATATCAGTATAGCCATTATAAGGCTTATTGGTATCCATTTGATTCCTATTTGCGATCGGAGGAGGTATATCAAAGTTATAAATGCAAGCCAAACCGTAAGGGCAACCAGAATATATCTATTTTCTGTAACGCCATAATCATCTATTCTAACCTTTGTTGCCACCACCAGGAGAACTATTGGCACGATCAGTGCCGCAAAAGCATATTTCTTATAGATGTAAGAGAGCTTGTTGTTCGAAAATCTAGGAATAAAATAATTCAATAACCACACGGCTATAGCTACTACGGAAAACCAGATTGACAACTGACCCACCCAGCCACGTGGTAGTTCTTGTAAAATTGCGATTCGAGCGCCATATGCGGTCAATATGATCAAGTATAGTATGGCAATAGGAACGAGAATGTACTTTACTAACACTAAAAAACTCGCATGAGGCTTCTCTATTTTAGAATCATGATCAGCAACAGGAAAAATACTCAAGAAATAAACGATGCTAAATCCGTATGTCAAAATCATAAAGAGTCGCAAATAAGCGGTTCCTTTAATATCGACATTGAACAATTGATTTAAGGCTACTAATGCCATAGCCAGACCTACGAATATGATGATGGTGAAAATACCAGACTGAATGAAATTAGTAAACAATCTCCGGTTATACTCCCATACATCTTCATCGCTTGATTTATGGAAATACGGAATAACCGCGACCAATAAATGCATAATAGCGATCCAGCCAAACATCACATACGGGTAAGGATAATAGCCATCCATTTCTACAGTAGAGAAAGGTCTCGGAAGATAAAAATACCATGCAGTGGCCACTAGTACTGGCAAGCCGAGCTGTAGGAGTATCTTATAACGTCCGGAGATCAAGTAGCGAGAAATAAGCTGTGCCGCTAATGCAGTCAGAAAACTCATAAACGAGATATAAAAATATTTGAGGAAATCACCGTCGTTTTCATTGTCGATCCACATAACCGCAATAGCTGCGGTATTTATAGCAAGTATTGAAGCGATCGGAAAATTGATGAAAGATCGCATCAAGTCCAGCGACCTAAGCCAATTAATCGGAGTACTCATTTTATAGCTATTGAAAAGGTGATCAATTTATTTACATTTGCGCTCACAAGCAGACATTGAACGAAGCATGAGTATATTTATTGGAATATCTAAAGATCAGATGAGCTCCCTTGAGGAAGCCCTTGCACTAATTACAATTTTGATTGCCGGAGCAGATGGAAACATCGAAGCTAAAGAGCTTCAGTGGGCAGAAAAACTTACCCACATTAGATCTTATGCAGAGCCGGCAGAGTTAAATGCGCTTTATGAGAAAGTACAAGCTGGATTTTCGGCCAAGCTTGCTGAACTAATAAGTGTCTTACCTTCTGATCTGGAGGCAAGAGAGGCAGCAATCTCTGATAGATTAGCGCAATTAAATGGTATATTGCCGTTACTAGAGAATAGAATCGCTTATAAAATGTATAAGAGTTATAAGAGCTTTGCAAAACACATCGCCAAAGCGTCTGGTGGATTTCTCGGTTTCGGAAGTATAAGTAGGGAAGAGCGTAGATGGATTTCGCTGTCGATGATAAATCCTATCTTTTTGGAAGACGAGGAAGAGTAAAAATATCTTACCTTGGTGGGGTATGAGAGACTCACTCCTTTTTACTTTTTTTCTGTTGTGCAGCAGTGTTGCCTCAAGCCAATATCTGACGGGAGTAATTGTTGATTCTTTAACAAGAGAGCCACTATTTGGTGCAACGGTTTTAATAGGAGAGCAAGGTACGAGTACAAATATTGATGGGTCATTTTCCTTATATGTACCTGCGGATAAAGATGACGTCATCGTTAAGTTTAGCTATGTAGGCTACAAGACGCGTACTAAAACTTTTACACGTACGGCGATCGAGGAGAGTCAATACATTTTATTGATTGCTTCGGACAATCTCCTCGAAACTGCCGTGATTACAGGTAGCAAATACGAGCAACGTGTTGCGGAATCTGTCGTGTCAATAGATGTGATCAAACCGGACCTTTTAATGAACACAAATACCACCTCACTAGATCAAATATTTACTAAGATCCCGGGTGTTCAAATGCTGGAAGGTCAGCCCAATATTCGCGGTGGTAGTGGATGGGCTTATAATTCGGGAAACAGAGTCTTAGTGCTTCTTGACGAGATTCCTGCTCTTCAACCAGATGCTGGTCGAGCATTGTGGTCTGATATGCCTGTCGAAAATGTTTCACAAATAGAGGTCATTAAAGGTGCAGGAAGCGCCCTTTATGGATCTTCAGCTATGAATGGCGTCATCAATATAAGGACATCATATCCTACTAGTACACCTGAAACACATATTAGTGTTTTTCACACGCGCTTTGACAATTATACGGATAGTCGAAAGAATTGGTATAGCCATACACCACAAAACTTCGGTTTTTCTGCCACGCACAAACGTAAGATAGGCAAGCTGGATCTGGTATCAAGCTTATTTTATTCTAAACAGGACAGCACCAAGACCTTCAGAGAGCAAGATTTTAATGAAAAATTTAGAATTTCCACTAATCTCCGATACCGTATTAGTGACAAGGTGGTCGCAGGCGTAAACACAATCTTGAATGTAGGCGCATCGAGTAGTTTTTTCTTGTGGCGTAACGGATCAACGGGTGCATTGCAACCATTTGATGGAACGGTAACTACTTCGCGAAATCAACGATATCTCATTGATCCTTACTTAACGATTTATGACAAAAAGGACAATCGTCATCGTGTACAAGGTAGGGTATTCTACATCAACAATGACAATAATCTAGATCAATCCAATCAATCTATATTCGGATATCTGGAGTATCAGTTTCAGCGAAGGTGGCCTGCCTTAGGCTTGACGATGAGTACGGGGCTTTTAGGTAGTTATACAGAAAGTAAGTCTGAATTATTTGCTAATGCGGAATTAAACCATCTCAATAGTGCAGCTTATTTACAGCTAGACAAGGTTTTCGGAGCACGATTTAATGTTAGTGGCGGATTGAGATATGAATATAATGAACAGCGTAATGGTCTGATTACATATCCTTTACTGGTTGTGCCTCAAGGGGAAGTTTCAGAAGGGAGAATGGTCGGAAGACTGGGGGCTAATTATCAAGTGTCAGAAGGCACATTCGTTCGTGCCTCATATGGTCAGGGTTATCGCTTCCCGGTGATGATTGAGAGATATCTGAGTACAGCATTTGGCGGTTTTGCTATTTTGCCCAATCCCTCGTTACGTTCTGAAACGGGCTTTACGACAGAAGTCGGTCTTAAGCAAGGTTTTAGAATAGCTGGTCTTGAAGGATTTGTTGATATTTCAGGCTTTCTTCAGCAATATGATAACATGATGGAGTTCGTATTTGTCAATGATCCTCAGATAGGTTTTAAATCTTTAAACATTGGCGATACCGAGATCAGAGGTGCAGAGCTGGGTATAGGTGCCAGAGCCAAGCTACTCGGTGTGCCACTAAATATATATGGAGGATATAGTTATATTGATCCTACTTATCGGAATTTTAACGAGACTATCAGTGAATCATCTTCTACAGATGAGAATGTATTGAAGTATCGCACGCGCAGTAGTTATACTATGGACATTCAGTCAGAAATAGGTGCTTTTATGGCAGGGGCATCGATTCTCGGTGCGAGCCACATGCTGGCTATTGATGATATTCTCGAGACTTTTATTCCCGACTTGAGAGCCTATAGACGACTCAATAGCAATGGATTTAGGGTACTGGATGCACGTGTAGGTTACACGTATCAATCAGTAAGATTGTCCATGCATTTAAAAAATATACTTAATACAGAATACACGATGCGACCCGGTCTCATTGAGCCTCCAAGAAATTTTGCACTAAGACTGGACTTTCAATTGTAGTAAGCGTGTACGTATTAAACCTTGTGTTTCGTTAGGATATTTAGTTCTAATCAAGATTCTGCTATGAAAATTCATATTGTGGTAGCGTTACATTGTTTGGCTTGCAACGAGAGCAAGGTAGCCGGCAGCAACATGGAGTCGATCGATCTATCACTTGATAGTGTTATTGAGACTGTGGTCAATGAAGAACGAGTTGTTGATAAAGCATTATCTTCAGTAAAAGATTTTGATAGTATTAAGAATTGGCCGTCGGCCAATGAAAGAGTTAAGCCAATAAAGGTCAGTTATGTCAAAGAAGCATCTGTGGACGAGGCAAAAGAAATTACAAAAGACGATACAATTGAAAATCCCATCATCGACAATGAACAAAGCTTCGATCTTATTGAACATGATGTAAAGGAGTCGCAAATGCCCGATGAACTTATTTTAGAATCGTCCATAAATGACGTTCATAGCAAAGCCTTAATTGAGAAAGACCGTGCGGAAACAGATTACAAAGAGGCATTAGACAGGTTGCTGAAACAATATGTTTCCCCTCAGGGTATAGTTGATTACAGTGGCTTAAAGGGAAAAGAAGCAGAGGTCGACAGGGTGCTAGCAGAGATGAATAGGCTGGCTCCTATTCTGTCAGATAAGTCTTCTGTCGCACTGGCATACTGGATAAATCTTTATAACATCGCGACCATTAAATTGATTTTAAATCACTGGCCGATTAAATCCATCATGAATATCTACAATGGTAAGCCATGGGATGAGAAGTGGATCGCTGTAAAGGACAAAAAGTATAGCTTGAATCAAATTGAGCATGATATCATTCGTCCGATATTTAATGAGCCGCGAATTCATTTCGCGCTTGTCTGCGCAGCATCGTCCTGCCCAAAGCTAAACAACAAGATTTTTACAGCATCCAATCTACATGATGAGTTGACCCGACTTACTAAAGACTTCTTAGCGGGATCTGAAAATGAGATTAATCCACAGCATATGAAATTATCCAAGCTATTCGAGTGGTATGCGCAGGATTTTGGCGAACTTACTCAGTTTATCAATCGCTATTCGAACATCAAGGTAAATTCCGGGACAAAAGTGTCCTATCTAGATTACGACTGGTCACTCAATGGCAAATAAGTCATTCTTCGGGTCGAGCTGCCAAGAGAAGCAGATTTTAGGGAATAAAAATAAGGGTGATTAGATGTGCAAAACTCTTATATTTGCGCTCTTTTTGAATACATACAATACACATTCATGCAAGGTAAAGGTTTTATAAAGCTGACTTTGATATTGCTAACAGTAGTCAGTTTACTTCAATTTTTATATATTTTGCCTACGCGCAAAGTTGAGAAAAACGCGGAAGCTTATGCGGCAAGATTGACGCAAGGAATGCCGGAAGGTCGGGAAAAAATTTCTGAACAACGTAATCTGGTGTCTGCGTATCTTGACAGCATGTCAAGTGAAGTAGTTTTTTCTATTCCACTTTTTAAGAACTTCACGTATGATGAGCTTAAAAGACAAAATCTCAATCTAGGTCTGGATTTAAAAGGTGGGCAGTCTGTTCTTCTGGAGGTTGATATGAAAGATCTCGTTCATGAACTTGCCAATAGAAGTAAAGATCCTAGCTTCTTAGCAGCGTTAGAAAATGCTGAGCAAAGAAGACTAGAGTCGCCATCTGATTTTGTATCATTATTCGGCTCGGAGTTCGAAAAAATAGCGGAAGGCAAGAAACTTGCGAACATTTTCATGACGAATGAGGTCATTCGAGAAAAGATCAACTCTCAATCATCTAATGGTGAGGTGGTGAGAGCCATACGTGACATGACCAAGGATGTCGTGCGTCTCACCTACAATAGACTGAAGCAACGTATTGACAAACTCGGTGTGGCACAGCCTAGTATCTCGCTAGATGATACAAGAGATTTAATCCTTGTAGAATTACCGGGTATTGATAACCCCGAAAGAGCACGTAACTTTTTATCAGCGAGTGCACAACTTGAGTTTTGGGATATTTACCGAGTATCTGACCCGGGTGTAATGGCATATTTCACTGCGGCAGATGATTTATTGAAGTCACAAGCATCCGGTGGCGAGGAGAAAGAAATCAGATATGACACAATCTACAAAGTAGATGAATTGGGCAATGCCACCACAGAAATTGAAAATATCATTGAAGCGAGTGATGACTTTAACTTAGGCCAAGGCCCGCTTTTAAGTCAGTTGGCAGTCAATAATGGCTCATTAGCGGTTGAATCCGTGATTGGTATTGCGGATAGAAATAAGAGAGCAACCATATCTCAATTGCTTAACAATGAAGATGTGCGACGTCTGTTTCCTTCAGATGCTAAATTCTTATGGTCTGCTAAACCCATTACAGATCAGAATGGACTTTTTACAACTAACTACGAGTTGTACATGATCAAAATGCCATTAGGATCGGAAAAAGCACCCCTCGAAGGTGATGCTGTGGTAAGTGCATCTCAATATCCGGATCCACTTGATGCGACTGTCAAAGTTACCTTGAGCATGAATAGCGAAGGTGCTAAAAAATGGGCAGAAATGACTACAAAAGCAGCACAAGATAGAAACAGACCTATAGCAATCGCACTTGACAACGAGATAGTATCTGCACCTAATGTGCAGCAAGCAATTACAGGTGGTGTTTCCTCCATCTCAGGTAATTTTACGATAGCAGAGGCAACAGATTTAGCAAGCATTCTCGAAGTAGGTAAACTTCCTGCGAGAGTACGAATTGCTCAGGAAAGTACCGTTGGGCCTTCATTGGGTAAAGCAAACATTAACAAGAGTATCATTTCTCTAGTTGCCGGATTAGCTTTGGTGCTTATCTTCATGATGCTCTATTACGGAGGCGCTGGTATTATATCTATTGTAGCGCTCTTCTCTAACCTTTTCTTCATTTTTGCGGCACTTGCTTCACTAGGAACAGTTTTAACTGTACCGGGTCTAGCAGGTATCGTTTTGACTATAGGTATGGCGGTTGATGCTAACGTGATAATATTCGAGCGTATCCGCGAAGAGCTCAGATCCGGCAAATCAATGCTTCAAGCCATTTCTGACGGATTCCAGCAATCATATTCAGCTATTATCGATGCTAACGTGACTACTATAGGTGTAGCGATTATATTGGCATGGTTTGGTTTAGGTCCGATAAAAGGTTTTGCCGTTGTCTTAATCGTAGGTGTATTATGCACAATGCTTACAGCAGTCTTATTTGCTAAGTTGCTTATGGATTGGTGGACGAAGGATAAAGGAAAAAGTATTACGGTATGGTCGGAGTGGTCAAAAAATACTTTGGCAAATCTCAATATTGACTGGATAGGAAAGCGTAAGATCGCGTATGTGATATCCGCGACCATAATTTCTATAGGTTTGATAAGCATATTCACTAAAGGATTTGACCTCGGTGTAGATTTTAAAGGTGGCTATTCCTATACGGTGCAGATGGATCAAGCTTCTGATGCTCAAAAGATACGTGAAGCGTTGGCAGAAAGTTTTGGGACAGAGCCAGTGGTAAAGGCAGTTGACATCTCTGACACTTATCAGATAGTCACATCCTACAAGATTGACGATCCCAGCGAAACAGCAGTAGATGATGTTGTGCTCAAGTTATTCGAAGGAATTAATGCGTTACAGGGTGGCGGACTAGACTTTGAAAAATTTAAGGCTACTGATGATCTAGGTCAGACCCATATCACCTCGAGTAGCAAGGTTCTGCCTACTATTGCTGATGATATCAAGTCGAGTTCTTTCAAAGCAGGAATTTTTGCACTTCTTGCCATCTTCTTGTATATCGCTATCAGATTTAGCAAGTGGCAGTTCTCTCTAGGTGCGGTGGCCGCGCTATTCCACGATTCATTGATCACACTAGGTATCTTCTCTATCTTCTGGGGAATATTACCAATTAGACTGGAGATAGATCAGATTTTTATTGGTGCATTGCTTACCGTAATTGGATATTCCATCAATGACACGGTTATCGTCTTTGACCGTATACGTGAATACATGGGCATTTACACGAGTAAAACCACCGATGAGGTTCTCAATATGGCAATTAATAGCACATTGAGCAGAACGGTGATAACCTCTATGACTACGCTATTTGTGGTATTGGTGTTGTTAATTTTTGGTGGAGGTAGTATCAAAGGTTTTGCTTTTGCGCTTTTAGTAGGTGTCATAGTAGGAACATATTCCTCCATCTTCGTTGCAACGCCGATAGTACGTGACTTGGTTAAAGATATGTCCACAAAGAAAACGGTGGAGAAAAAGCATTTTTCTCGCGCTCTTAAGTGATAAAGACGATCTAATAAGATCAAAATAGCTTCTGAACCGTTATCTTAGAACTTTAGGATTTTAAGAGGTATGGTATTCAGAAGCTATTTTTATTTAAGCCTGTTTTTTACTGTAATGGTGTTCACCAATGCCTGCCGTACGTCTAAACTTATCAAAGACGGATCTACTGCATTCAAACAGAAGCAGTATTCTGTGGCGGTTGATTTTTTGCTCCAAGAAGTAAGTGGAAGGAATAGTGGCGAAGAATATGCTATAAAAGCATTCATGCTGGGTGAATCCTACAAATATCTAAGTGATACAGATAATGCGCTCAAGTGGTATATAGAGAGTGCCAAGAATGATTATGGCGTCGATGCCTATTGGGAAATGGCGTATATGCTTAAGAAAAAAGAGAGATATGATGATGCTATCTTGAGTTTTCAGCGATTGAGATCAATGACCAGAAGAGAGGATCTTATTGCTCAAGAAATAGAGAAATGTAGACAAGCAATCGCTATGAAGCGCGCCAGCCTGAATGAAGATATTATCATTTCACCACACAATCTTAATTCTGAGGCACTTGATTACAGTTCCACACTTTATCAGGGTAAGTATATTGTTTTTACTTCTGATCGCCCACAATCCACAGGTCGCCTCACTTATTATTGGACAGGTAACAGCTTTTCTGATCTCTACATGGCGGAGCTAGACGGAAGTAATGTCCGTCCATTTGACGAAAGCTTAAATACGATTCACAATGAAGGAACTGCATGCTTCAACAAAGATGGCACAGAGATATTCTTTACATTCTGTCACGCAGAAATAGGTGATAGTCATTGTCGCATTGTCAGAAGTAAGAAAACAGAAAACGGATGGTCTACACCTCGGGATGCTTTCAGGATGAAACCTGGGGTAAATTATGGCGATCCGGCGCTGATAGAAGATGATAAGGTGTTGATCTTTGTCAGCAATGATCTGACGGGAGTGGGCGGACATGACTTATATTATTCTGTAAGAGAAGATGATGACACCTGGTCAGATCCTGATTTAATGCCCACATATTTGAACACATCGGGCAACGAAAGATTTCCGACATGGCATGATGGCACTTTATATTATTCGAGTGATCATCTTGCCGGTCTAGGGGGGCTAGATATATTTTCGACTACATTAAATGAAGATGGAAGTTGGACGCGACCTGTGAATCTTCTTCCACCCTTTAACTCCAGTGAAGATGATTACGGGATTATTTTCTTGCCGGACAGCCTGCTACCCAATACGGTAAAGAGAGCGGGTTTTTTTACCTCAACTCGCGGAGTGTATAAAGGAGATGATATATATTCATTCACAGAATTCTTTCCTGAAGGCGAAACAAGAATACATGTAGAAGAGATTGATACAACAGAGACTGTTGTATTACAAGAAGAGCCTAAGAAGTATTTCTTATTGTTAAAGGTGCAAGAAAAACTTTTCGCCAATCCAGCTAATCCCAATAGCTTCGTTGTAGGATCTGGTGGTGTAGAAGCCGCATCGATAGTGTTCAGAGGCGATGAACGATCTGATATCAAGCAGACTGATCGACAAGGGCTCTTTCTGATGCCGTTGTTTAATTATCCCTACCAAGTCACCGGTATAGTAGGAAAACAGGGATATCTCAGTAATCGAGTAGACATTAAGATTGACACCATAGGGAAGAATTATCCGGACGGATATGTATTCGAATATGAAGTGATACTCGATAAGATATACGAAGGTCTCGAAATTGTGATCGATGATATCTATTATGAATTTGACAAAGCGGATATTAAAGAAGAAGCCAAACCGGCTCTAATTCGGCTGGCTGAAATTTTGAATAATAATCCGACAATTAAGATAGAGCTGTCTGCACATACGGATTGTCGAGGAGAAGAAGATTATAACATGAGATTGTCTGAAGCACGCGCTGCATCTGCTGCTGAGTATTTGGTAAAACTTAATCCGTCGTTGGCGAGCAGGATGACTTCACGTGGTTATGGAGAATCACAACCGGAAATTGACTGTGTATGTGAGAAGTGTTCTGAAGATGAACATCAGATCAACAGGAGAACAACCTTCACAATTATCAAGTAATACGCAATAATAAATCCTTATCGTACAGTGCTAAACTGAACCTACTTGGCAAACATTTGATTTAAGTCGCGAAATGCCTTAAACTCCAAGGCATTCCCACATGGATCGAGGAAAAACATGGTGGCTTGCTCCCCCGGCAATCCTGCAAAACGAATGTATGGTTCAATGACGAACCTAATTTGTGCTGATTTAAGCCTCTCTGCTAATTCTTCCCACTCCTCCCATGGAAGTACTACACCATAGTGAGGTACCGGGACGTCATGACCATCGACTGGATTCGTATGAAACCTAGTAAGGGCTGGATTTAATGGCTTATAATGGATGACAAATTGATGACCATAAAGATCAAAATCTACCCAAATATCAGTTGATCGCCCTTCTTCGCATTTCAAGATATCCCTATAAAATGTTCTTGCCAGTTGAACATCATGAACGGGAATAGCAACATGAAAAGGGGGAATCTTTTTATTCATTTTAACGGTGTCATGAATGATCAATTATTTCTGGTATTATAGCGATGATAAAAATACAAAACGAGTATAGCACCCACCGAAGCAATAATGATAGAACCTAATATATTTTTTGTTCCAAGACCGAGAATATTGGCTAGGAAACCGCCCACTACGGAGCCTGCACAACCCACACCTAGAGAAAAAAGCCAACTGTCAGGTTCGCGTTGAGGAGTGATTTTTTTAGCAATCGTGCCCGCTATAAGTCCTATTATCAACCATGTAATATATTTCATAAGTCTTGATTTTTTAAAAAGCACAGAATACCAAATCTTAGATTCGTTGATTGAGCTCTGTTTCTATCTGAACGATTAATATGATGTAGCACTTATCTTATGACCATGAATGTACCTGAATACTTGCTACCTGTCTTCAGATCAGTCATATGGATATAGTGCATACCATTTTTCGCATTCCACATGTTAATTGAATTGAAGAGGTCAAATTTTTCTTCGATAGAATAGAGCAACTGCCCGCTTGTGTAAAAGACCTCCATTCTATAATATCCCGGATCTATGTCAGAAATATCGAGCGTGAATATTCCATCATTGGGGTTAGGTAACACACGAACTGTTGGTACTATTTTAGCATTTTTATTTCTTTTAAGTGTTAGTTCAGCAGGTAAAACGGCAGAGTTATCACAACCATAATTTTCGTAATCTGGACAATAAAGTCTACTGGCCAACGCGCAATCAAGAATGAAAGGATTTGGTTGGCCGTCTTGATATATTGCTTTTTGCAGATTTCGCTTTTGTTCTGCTTCATCAGCCGGATCCATATGGTGCCAGGCACATAATGTTTCACGCATAGATTCAAAGTATTCCGGATCTGCTGCTAGCGCTTCTTCTCTATACATGGTAAAAAAGTAAAAGACACTCCTCGCTACATCTCCCTTGACAGATTCCCGTGGTTCAAATAGCCCCTTAAATACCTCAGGCTCTTTGTATACCTCAGCAAATTCATTCATGATTTCAGGATCTATGTAATTGAAGTCGGAGATTTTCTGATTGTTTCTCAACCAGAAATTTGTCTTGTTATCCTCCACTTCGCCAAAAGCAAAATTAGCTCTTAGCTTATTAACCTCCCATCTGACAGGGGCCATATTATGCAGATCTGAATAAGCATTGCCATTATCTTCATGCGCCCCTTTGCTGCGAGGGTAAATATGCTCCGCATTAATACCATCACTATCAGTTTCTTTTGCTAAGTACTGTATGGGGAATCTCTCAGTAGGGGGTAAGTACACTTTATGACCGGTATACAAGCCGATTACGGAGTCGTTCTCATTGTATATTTCTTTATACATTTTGAGACGAGCGGTCGAATAAAGTTCAACAAAGTTTGGTTTGAATTCTTCTACGATAGACAAGCGGAGATCCTCACCGCTTTTGTCGGAGAAAAACTGTCCATATATGCTGTGATGAATGAAGGACAGAAAAGACAGAATTAAACTCAATCTCAGAATCACGAGGTAAATATACTAATGACAAATTGTTTTCCGAATTTTTTCGATGAAAACTTTTATGCTTTGGCATTCAGTACTTTATATATGATATAAAATCTGATGTTAAACGAGTATTATTATATTAAGGACACACGCATATCGTGTTTACCCCTACGAGTGGCTGATAAGCGAGGATTGGCTAGGGAATTTACTGTTTGTTATCAATAAATTTGGATATTACATTTTTTTGCAGATATCTTTGCACCCCGAAACGAGATCGGTTAGCTCAGCTGGTAGAGCAATACACTTTTAATGTATGGGCCCTGGGTTCGAATCCCAGACCGATCACACGAAAAGCCTCAGTGAAAAGCTGGGGCTTTTCTGTTAGTATGCCAATTTTCTAGCCTCATGTCTACAATACTTTTAAACTAAGTCTTAAGACATTATTGACTTCAAAAATTACCTTTAGAGCTTGGAAATTTATACTATGGGTGTTCTTGAAGGGCTTAAGGTTATCGAAGTAGGCGGTATTGGCCCGATTCCATTTGCGGGAATGATGCTGGCGGATATGGGTGCTGATGTTATATCGATATCACGCAAAGGGGCACCCGGCGCATTGGGCAAGGAAGATATTGCTATACGAGGTAAGAAGATCATCAGCTTAGACCTTAAGAACAAGGAGGATATTCAAGTTGTTTCAGAGTTGATCACGCATGCTGATATATTGATAGAAGGTTTCAGACCAGGCGTGATGGAAAGATTAGGTCTATCTCCGGAATATTGCTATGGACTTAACGAAGGCTTGATTTACGGCCGTATGACAGGGTGGGGGCAGCATGGTAAATTGGCCTATGTTGCAGGTCATGATATAAATTATATAGCTCTTTCAGGAGCATTGCATGCGGTGGGAGATGGACAAGATAAGGCACCAACAATACCGCTGAATCTTGTCGGTGATTATGGAGGCGGTGCTATGTTTTTGCTGACCGGGATTCTTGCCGCTTTATATGAAAGAAATCGATCCGGTAAAGGACAAGTGATCGATGCGGCTATGACGGATGGTTCTGGACTGCTCATGACGGTTTTTCATTCTTTGCACGCTCATGGTTTGTGGGAGCATAAGCGCGGTGTTAATCTTCTGGATGGGGGTGCACATTTTTATAATGTCTATCGCACTTCAGACAACAAATACGTCAGTATCGCTCCTATGGAGCCGAAGTTCTACGCCCAGTTCCTGGAGATCGTTGGTTTAGATGAGCAAGATCTGCCATATCAGATGGATACGCAACATTGGCCAGTACTCAAACAAATCTTTCAATCAAAAATTCAACAGAAGACACAACAAGAATGGTGCGAATTGCTCGAAGGTACAGATGTCTGCTTCGCACCTGTCTTGAGTTTTGAAGAAGCTCCTTATCATTCTCATGCCATAAGTAGAAACAGTTTTATTAATATAGATGGAAGAAATCAACCGGCACCGGCACCGAGATACAGCAGAACACCTTCTATGATCAACAATACACAAAAAATTGATAATCAACAAGATATTAATCATTTAATAAATCAATGGAGGAGCAATTCAGAAGCTTGAGGGCACATTGTTATCCGAATAATATTTGGCTATAGATTGACTATCTGATCATTTTGATGTTTATCACATATTTTACCGCTCAATAAGTTGAGCTTATTCAATTATTCCCACTATATTGTCATTGAAACTGTACATATGACATTTTATAAGTGTTTAGGTCTAGTATTCTTTCTGGGTAATCACATTTCTTCACAAGCACAAGAGGATGCAGTTATGCCTCTCGACAAAGAGGTATTCCTCAACGAGTCAGCAGCTCCCATCATCATGAGATTGATTGACGCCGGTATAGTATCCATACAAGGAAAGAATTATCATCTGAGTCCATTCTACATGGCTATTCATGAAACGGGCTATGATGAATACATACTTTTTCAAGACATTGAGTTTGATGCGGATGATTATGCCGATGCAGAGGTGGGTATTGATGCCATTTCAAGACCAAGTCCTCCTTATGAAGATTTTACCAAAGGCATGGGTAAATGGGGGTATCCTGCTGTCAGTATTACCCAGCAAGCTGCCCTACGATACTGTCAATGGCTGTATTATAAAACGGGAATCTTCTTTCGATTACCTACTGAGGCTGAGTGGCAATATGCATGCGAGTTAGCCACCACGAGTGTTAAGGATCGATCGTCAATCACATGGTATGAAGACAATTCATTTGAACGTTTTAAAAAAGTAGGGGCTAAGTCTGCGGATCACTTGGGTTTCTTTGATTTACTGGGTAACGTAAGCGAGTGGACCTTAGATCAGTTTGTGGAGGTATATGCCCCTGAAAACTTATATGATCCATGGATACAACCGACTGCTAAGCATAGTAGAACGATTAAGGGTGGCTCTTATCTATCTTCAATCGAAGAATGTAATTGCTCAAGTCGACAGAAATCTGATCCTGCCTGGCAAAGACGAGACCCTCAGATTCCGAAAAGCAAGTGGTGGAATCCTGATGCTCCTTTTGTAGGTTTTAGAGTTATTATGCCGGTCTTACAGCCATCTAGAGAAGAAATCATAGAATTTTTTAATCAAGCAATCGTGGACTAAATTAAGCTAATCACAAATTTTTAAATTAAATAATGGAATTATGAAAGAGATAAATAGACGTTCATTTATGAAAACCTCGGGTCTTGCGATCGGTGCTTCGGCTATCTCGATGCAAGTTCTTTCTGCCAAAGCTTATATAGAGGGCAGTGACATTATAAAAGTCGGATTAATAGGTTGCGGTGGTAGAGGCACCGGCGCCGCCGCACAGGCTTTATTGGTAAAGGAAAACACACAACTAGTCGCAATGGCCGATGCTTTCAGAGATCGATTAGACTCATGCTACAGCTCGCTCACAGATCCTAATTTTACTGATTGGTCTAGTTCAAAACCCATCAACCTCAATGCAAAGATAGATGTGCCTGAGGAGCATAAGTTTGTAGGATTTGACGCTTATAAGAAGGTAATTGAGTTATCAGATGTCATCATTTTATGTACACCTCCGGGTTTCAGACCCTTACATTTCGAAGAATGTGTTAAAGCTGGTAAACATGTTTTTATGGAGAAACCAGTAGCCGTTGATGCGCCTGGTGTACGCAGAGTTTTGGAATCAGCGGAGATAGCCAAGAGCAAAAAGTTGAATGTAGTGGTAGGACTACAGCGTCATTATCAGCGAGGATATCAGGATTGGGTAGATATGCTACAGAAAGGAGTGATAGGAGATATCACGGCCTCTAGAGTTTATTGGAACAGCAGTGGTGTTTGGATACATGCGCGAAGACCGGGTGAATCAGAAATGGAATACCAGATGCGTAACTGGTACTATTTCAATTGGTTATGCGGTGATCATATTAATGAACAGCACATTCACAATATTGATGTAGGTAACTGGGTCAAGCAGGCTTATCCGATAAAGGCTTATGGCATGGGGGGTAGACAAGTAAGGGTAGGTAAAGATACCGGTGAGATTTTTGATCATCACTTTGTGGAATTTGAGTACGAAGACGGTTCATATATGTATTCTCAGTGTAAACACATCAAAGGTTGCGCTGACTTAGTATCTGAAGCTTTTCATGGCACAAATGGCACAGCACCAAAGCCGGGTGTCATTCTGTCGCGCAGTGGTCATACGATTATGAATCATGATTGGAAGGGTAACCCCAATCCTTATCAGGTGGAACATGATGAACTATTTGATGCCGTTAGCAAAGGGGAGTATCGCTATGCAGACACGGAGAACGGCGCTAAGAGTACCATGACAGCTATCATGGGTAGAATGGCTACTTATGGAGGGCAAATTGTAACGTGGGATGAAGCGATTAACTCTACCATTGATTTGATGCCCAAGCGTTTTGCATGGGATGCAGATCCGCCTATTATGCCTGATGCTCAGGGTAATTATCCTATCGCGATTCCAGGTAGATCCAGGGTGGTATAGCTGTAATGCGCGCAGTAGGCTACTTCATTATCTTGCTATACGTGCATGTTACTCATGCGCAGGAGTCTCATTGTTTCAAGGATAGTAGGGTAGTTATGGGTACTAAGTGGGAGTTTGTGATTTATCATACAGAAGAGCAGCCAGTTCAGAAAGATGTGAACGAAGCTTGGTCGTATTTGTCAATGATGGATTCTCTATGGAGCAATTTCCGTGAGGATAGCGAAATCAGTCTATTGTCCAGCAGGGCCGGAACGGGCCAATGGACGGAAGTGCATGAAAAGAGTTTGACATTATACCAGAAGTCATTGGACTATTACAAACTCTCGGATGGAATGTTTGACATAACCGTCGGCCCATTAACTAAGCTATGGAGGAAGGCTTTCAAAATAAAAACTTGGCCGGAGCCGGCCAATATTCTTGAAGCATTAAATAAAGTGGGATTGCAGTATTTCGAGATATCAGAAGATGGCAATATGATAAGATTACTTAAGCCTGGAATGTCGCTTGACTTAGGCGGTATCGCCAAAGGATATGCTATTCAACTATTGAAGGAGTTTTTTCAAGCAAGAGATTATCCTGCCATACTGATTAATGGTGGAGGGGATATATGTGTAGGATCAAGTCCGCCGAATGGAGAGTACTGGTCAGTAGCCATTCTATCTGGTGAGAATCCTAAGGGCTATGCGTATGTAAAAAAGCAAATTGAGCACACCTGTGTGGCGACATCAGGCAGCACCTATCAATTTATCGAGCATCAAGGCGATATTTATCATCATCATATAGATCCTAAAACTGGCTTGCCGACTAAGAATATTCACCAAGTATCTGTGAGTGTATCAAATGGGCTTGATGCTGATGTGATAAGCACAATACTAGTATTAAACCGCGAATGTAAAATATCAGGAAAAGATTTCATCTTATGGGATATAAGCTATAACAAGTTAAATATTACAAGTACATCATCATCTTATTGAATTATCAATTTTAAAACTATTCATTTATGAAAAGAAGAAACTTTCTGACTGCGGCTTCCTTATCCATTCCTGCTGTCGCTTGCGCCACTCCAAAAAGCATGAATTTTGTTTCACCGAAGACACATACCGCACAGCGATTTAAAATGAAGTTTGCCCCGCATATTGGAATGTTTGAGAATCACGCAGGCAAAGATCCGGTCGATCAACTGAAGTTTATGGCGGATCAAGGATTTTCGGCATTCGAAGATAATGACATGAAGAACCGTGATATCTCCCTGCAAGAGCGGATGGCATCAGCCATGGCTTCACTCAACATTGAGATGGGAGTATTTGTAGCTCATAAAATATATTGGGCAGATCCAAATCTGACCAGCGGTCGTCAAGACTGGCGAGATGAATTTCTCGATCATATACGAAGTTCTGTGGATGTAGCTCGTCGCGTTAATGCAAAATGGATGACTGTAGTGCCGGGTTTTGTTGATCTGCGACTTGATGAAGGATATCAGACAGCCAATGTAGTAGAAAGCCTTAGACAAGCGTCTGCTATCTTAGAGCCACATGGTCTTGTCATGGTGCTTGAGCCACTTAATTTCCGTGATCATCCCGGTCAATTTCTGAATAAAATTGCACAGGCTTATACCATCTGCAGAGCAGTGAACAGCCCATCTTGCAAAATCTTATTTGATATCTATCATCAACAAATTCATGAAGGAAATATCATACCGAATATTGACAAGGCATGGAGCGAAATAGCCTACTTTCAGATAGGAGACAACCCCGGTCGCAAAGAACCTACGACTGGCGAGATTAATTACGCTAACATCTTTAAGCACTTGCATAGTAAAGGATTTGACGGAATCCTAGGTATGGAGCATGGCAACTATCACAAAGGTCTCGAAGGGGAAGTGAAGCTTTTAGAAGCTTATCGATCCGTCGATATTACATGATTATGACGAGGATTTATGGTGAATTTATCTAAAGTTACGGATCGATCATCTAAAGTTTTTAATAGACTATTCACCCTTGAATAAAGTTTCTTTCCTTTCAACAGATAAACACAACATGTAAACACTATAGGCCAAAATAACCAAATAGCTACCATTTATTTACAATTAAGCTCATGCTGACTAGCGTAGTCATTATTGGGAAAGCACAAACCACTGAGTGTCCTGCCTGGCACATATCGTGCTAGGTGGGGATCGTATAAAGCCCGACTCACAAAGGCTTCTAGTTCATGCATTTCTGTATCCGTAAGACCCAGAGGCTTGAAATGATCAGCAAGTTGAGATTGAGGAACATTGGGATTCTGAGCTATGGCGTTATTTTTATATTGGATTACCTCCATAACTGATGTTAACGATCCACCATGTCCATAAAATGGCGAGTCCTTCAAGTTGTATAACTGTGGCACTTTAAATTTATAAAGATCTCCCGATATACCTGTGAATCCCGCTCTGCCTAAGTGCTCCGGATTATCCGCCTTAACGTTTATACCCTTAGCAGAATCCAGATCTTTCATTCCAATAGCATGAAACTCCATTTTTGCAAGACTAGGACCATTGTGACAGCTATTGCATTGGCCTTTACCAAAAAACACCATAGCACCTCGTTTTTGCTCTTCTGTCATAGCACCGTGGTCTCCTCTCAGCCACCGTTGAAATGGCGCCTCGTTTGCAAGTAATGTTCGCTCGTACGCGGCGATAGCTAGTCCGGCTGTAACATTGGAATAACGCTCAGACTCCGGCCAATCACTAAAAGCTTCGTCAAAGTAAACTTTGTACCCATTGGCTTTAGCAGCTTCAGGGGTAACTAGAATTCGGTGAACTCCCAATCCTGCAATAGCTTGAATTTCTGGGCCTTCAAAACCAAGAAAATTGTTCTCCTTCGGTGTTCCGCGTGTCCAGGCTGCTTCAGTACCAATGTTCAATGCTGTCGCACCAAATTGTCCATTCCATAATACATTTTTCTGGTAGGCTATATTTAGTGCACTTGGTGTACGAATAGGTTGAACATCCACTAAACTGTGATCAAGATGGTTTTCAACAACCCGACCTTCTCCGCGAACCCCAAATCCGATGCCACCATCTCCGATGCCTTGAATAACGCCGGCTTGAAATCCTGCCTTTACATGATGACATGAAGCACAAGTGTAAGTCTTCTTAAAATCATCAAAATGACCAACCGTACTAAAGTCCGCTTCATGAAAAAGCAACTCTCCGAGATGAACTTTACTTACAGAGAGGGTATTTTTTGGATCAGATGGTATCTGACTAAAATCTCTCGATCCGGGTAATTTATAAGATGATAAACCCAATGAAAACGGCGATGTATTTATCGCGAATTTTAGATCTTTGTCAATATCAGGCTCATCAGATGTACATGAGCTCACAGATAACAATATAATGACGCAAGGCCAGAGAAGGTTGGTTCGACGTAACATGATAGTATAATTGTCGTCTAGTAGACAAAAGAATAATATATTTCCCCTAGTTGCTGACAATATTTTTTTGCCACTTAGTCAATGATTCGGGCAATTCAGAAGGATAATTTGATTCCGGCCAGTATTCTCTAACAAAGAAGGCTCGACTGAGCTGGTTAGCCCATATTTCTGTCCAATAATTGCTGTGTGGCAATGGTGGTTTAAAAAACGTACTTCTGATGGCACTCAGAAAGCTAGGTATCCCCACATATAAGTAGAACTTCAGTAATCCGAGCTTCCTGGCTTGCAAAAAATGTCCGTATTCATGCATCAGTATGGGAGGTAATGGGGCGATTGGTACATTATGTACTCCTACAACGATTGCAAATGGAGGTAATGCCATCCCATAAGAGCACTCCCCGACACCAAGCAGACTAATATTATATACGCGTACGTCCTCGATTTTGCCTACATACCGCAACCAGAAATTCATTGAAATTCTACCAGATTAAAAGATATCGTTAATGTCAAGATCATCATCCTCGTCTTCATCGAGATTTTCGAACATATTTGCCAAGGGATCGGTAAAGACAAATTTATTTATCAAGATATTTTTACCAAGGTTGTCCGTAACTGCTAAGCCTTGTAAAATCAACTCCATATAAAAGTATCTGTCTTCAGCTGTTTTAGTATGTATCGCTGCGATCTGTGATAGGCCTTGTACCGAGTCAAGTTTTTGCTTGAAACTGATATCGCTTTCGTCATTCAATAAGTCAATCACATTCCCAGCAGCAAACCAATTTTTCACTTCCGTATAATATTCCTCCTCTTTTTTTGATAACTTGTCCGGATTAGGGAAGAACTCAAGGAACATTTCTTTGATTGATTCCTCCATTAATTTGATAGCTACATCATAAGGTCCTTCTATTTCGCCCTCGTAAACAAGCTCAACCTTTCCTGTTATGGATGGAACAATACCCCAAAAATCGGTAATGCGAACTGATGTCGATAATTGACCATTGATGAGCATTCGTCGTTCTGCAGCACTTATGAGATTTTCACGAGCACTTATGCTCAATCTTGCGGAAACGCCTGAGCTATCATCAATTAACTCGCTTTCTCTAGCTTGAAAAGATATTAATTCGATTAAAGATTTAATTTCTTCATGAATAAAAATGCACTCTTGTTGAGCAGGAGCTATCTTGGCTTCCTGATCTGTGATCGCTTGCGCAATATTTAGCTCTTTTGGATAATGAGTTAATATTTGACTTTGGATACGATCTTTTAGTGGCGTTACAATGCTACCTCGATTAGTATAATCTTCCGGATTGGCTGTAAATACAAATTGAATATCCAATGGAAATCTTAGATTAAATCCTCTGATCTGAAGATCTCCTTCTTGTAATATATTAAAAAGTGAAACTTGGATTCGCGCCTGTAGATCCGGTAGTTCATTTAGGACAAAGATACATCTGTGAGATCGCGGCACTAAACCAAAATGTATCACTCTCTGATCAGCATAGGATAATTTTAAACTCGCTGCTTTTATGGGGTCTACATCTCCTATAAGATCAGCAACACTGACATCCGGGGTTGCTAGTTTTTCAACATAGCGATCGCTACGATGAAGCCAGTATATGGGTGTATCATCTTGATGTTTTAAAATTAATTCTTTGGCAAAGTGAGATATTGGAGCGAGTGGATCATCATTTATCTCTGAACCTTCTACCACAGGTATATACTCATCAAGAAGTTCTGTCATTTTGCGCGCTATACGCGTTTTAGCTTGACCTCTTAACCCCAATAGAAGTATATTGTGTCTTGATAATATAGCTCGTTCAATATCCGGAATAACGGTATCTTCAAAACCTATTATTCCTGAAAAAATCGGCTGTTTATTTTTTAATTTATCTATCAAATTTGAGCGCAACTCTTCCTTAATCGTTTTGGGTTGATATCCTGCTTTTTTAAGCCCTCCGAGTGTTTTAATATTTGTTATATTCGTGATCCTTCTCGCCATTTTTAATTTCTCTTCTTTCGTTTATTATTTTTGTAATCCATAAATATAAATCCGCCCAATCCATGAATGCCGCTATAAAATGCTTTGCCATTATTGGCTTGCGTAAATTGGTCGACGAATTGTCTTAAGTAACCATCGCTGGCTATCATAAATGTTGTAATAGGTATATTTAACTTGCGACATTTAGTGGCTAAAGCCAATGTCCTATTGACTATCTTTCGATCAAGTCCAAAGGCATTTTTATAATATTTTTTTCCTATTTTTATACAGGTGGGTTTGCCATCTGTAATCATCATAATCTGCTTATTGGGATTTTTTCTTTTACGAAGAATATCCATAGCAAGCTCAAGTCCGGCAACAGTGTTAGTATGATAAGGGCCAACTTGTAAGTAAGGTAGATCTTTGAGTTCTACCCTCCATGCATCATTACCAAATACGATGATATCTAGGGTGTCTTTGGGATAACGGGTGCGAATTAATTCCGCTAGTGCCATAGCCACTTTTTTGGCCGGTGTGATTCTATCTTCGCCATACAATATCATGGAGTGCGAGATATCTATCATCAACACAGTCGAACTTTGTGTTTTGAAAAAAGTTTCGTGAACTTCCAGATCTTCTTGCGTGAGTATAAATTCGTTTAGTCCATGTCTGATTTGGGCATTGCGCAATGATTCACTGACGGCGATGTTATTGATGTCATCCCCAAATTGAAACGGCTTGAGTTCTGATGTGTATTCATCACCTCTGCCGGATTTCTGCGTGATGTGATTACCGGTCTTAGATTTGCTCAATTGATCAAAAATATCATCTAAGGCATTCTTTCTCAACTCAATTTCCATCTTGGTTGTAGGTCTGAACGGATCATTTTTGCCGTTATCCTGACTTATGTATGCTTTTTCAATAAGCTCTTGAATAAAATCTGCTACACCATACTCGGGGGTAGTCAGCTTGTAGTGCTTGTCTAGTTCAGTTAGCCATGTAAGTGCCTCTGAGACATCTCCCGATGTATAGACGATTAAGTCCTTGAATATCTTCAACAACTTATCGAAGATACTTTGACCTTCGGATCCGTGATTCTCGAAGGCAGAAAAACGCAAACCGATCATACTCTTTCAGATGTAATTTGTGTGCAAGTTATCATATTGTGACATAGCCCGCATGATCTTAATGGAGGAATAACACATATTGTTGTGTGAGGTAGAATAGTTCTTTCGTTTAGCGGCTATCGCACAGATATTTTGCTCTTACTTAGTTTTGACAAATAGATGACATATTAGTTATGTAAGCTAATAAGTTATTGATTATCTTCGAGTTTACCCTAGGTAGTTATTAATATTCTGTAAGTTTTGAGATACACGATGTCCTGAGAACAAGTATATTGTGTTACCATTATTTTTTAAACTAACTCAACCCTTATGAAAGTTGTAAGCTACATCTTATTGACATGTTTTGTTTTGACATCATTGAATGTCATAATAGCTCAAACTTCATGTTCAACTGCTTTAGAGCTGCATTGCGGCACATCTAATTGGTATCCGGCATCTACGCACAATAATTTCACGAAGGATAATTACAATTTTTCTGCTTGCGCCAATCACAATTGGTCATACAATGGAAATGATCGCTTATTCTTTGTGAATATGGGGGCTACGCCACGAAGGCTGACGATCAGGTTATCCGGTCTATCGTCTGATCTTGACTTACTTGTTTTTAGATCATGTAATGGCAGTAAGGCACTCACTGATTGTGTCGCACTGTCAGTAAATCCTTCTACGGCCAAAGAAGAGGTGGTGATTGAGAATGCTACAGGTATTTATTACATAGCGGTTGATGGTTATGCTGCAGGCGCGGGTAGTGGATACGATCTGGATATATTGTGTGCTGATGCACCTACCCATGCCAGTTGTACTGAGGATCGAAAACTGACCTGCGGATCTTCTATCTGGGTTAATGCGTCAACGGTGAATAGGTTTGATGCGCATAGCTATAATTTATCAGCTTGTCATGCCTCAGGCGTGCCAAATTATGGAGGGAATGATCATGTTTATCTAATCGATGTTGGTGTAGGCAAAAAGGATATTGAAATACGACTCACCGACCTGGCAGCTAATCTGGATTTATTGATATTTAAGTCATGTGGCGGCAGCAAGTTTTCTAACTGTGTAGCTACGAGCAGAAATACAGGCAAAGCTAGTGAGACCATAAAGTTGACGGATGCAGTGGGATTTTATTATCTAGTCGTTGATGGCGCTACTCCTTCGGATAGATCCGGTTATGAACTAACCGTCAGATGTAATACGAATACACATGCCGGGTATTCTTGCAGGGACGCACAGCCTTTACATTGCGGTGATCGCAAATGGGTAAATGCCTCTCATTCTAACCGTCTCAATGCCAGTAACTATGATTTTGCGAATTGTGTACATCACGCATTCTCTTATGAGGGAAATGATCATTTATATAGAGTATCAACCGGACCGGGTACGAAGAATGTAACTATCACGATGTCTGGCCTCACAGCTGATTTGGATTTGCTATTATTCCGCAATTGTTCTGAATCCTGGGGTAAACTCACTCTAACACCGTGTGTCAATTATAGCATTAAATCAGGCAACACAACTGAAGTGCTGACGATACATAATGCTACAGGTGATTATTATCTCGCGGTTGACGGTTTTACTACCGGTGTTAAGTCCGGATATGAATTGCGTATGGATTGCCATACAGCACCCGACATTGATTGTTTTAAAGCGACGCCACTTAAGTGTGGGGACACTAAATGGGTTCATGCCCCGACAACCAATCAGCTAGATGATAGTGTCTATGATTTATCAGGATGCACCGGATGGGCTAAGAACTACAAAGGTGCTGACCATTTGTACAAAATTGATCTCGGTTCAGACAAGAGAGATATAAAGATTATGTTAAGTGATCTAAGAGCTGATATGGATCTATTGTTGTTCCAAAGCTGTGAAACCAGTTGGAACAAGACCAAATTAACGCGTTGTATGGCCATGAGTAATCGATCCGGAACGAGCAATGAAGTCATAGAACTTTTTGATGTTTCCGGAACATATTATCTTGCTGTAGACAGCAATGATCCTTGGGCGAAGACCGGATATGAGATTAAATTAATATGTACAACTCCCCGTCAACAAGCGGATTGCCATCACGCACTACCTCTTAAATGTGGTGACCGCAAATGGGTTCATGCCCCTACATCCAATTCATTTGATCTGCACAACATCGACATCAGCGGATGTGGAACTTCATCTCATGGTTACAAAGGAAATGATCATTTATATAAACTGGATGTAGGTAATCACCCTACGACATTAAGGATTAAGCTATCTGACCTCTCGGCCAATCTCGATATGTTCTTGTTTAGTAGCTGCGGCTGGCATAGTAGTCACAGTAAATTGTTAAAGAGCTGTGTGGCCTCTTCAAGAAAATCTGGTCGTAGCGCTGAATTTATCGAATTACACAATGCAAAAGGGGTGTATTATCTGCTTATTGATGCCGATGATCCGTGGGATAAGAGTGGTTACGAGCTCTCCGTGGATTGTCATCATGTCCCCGCATACGATTGTAATCACGCTGTAACATTAAGGTGTGGCGATAATAAATGGTTTGCGGCTCCCACTGCAAGTAATCTGGATAAAGCTAACTATGATTTAAGTAAGTGTACGCACAATCCAAAGAATTATGCCGGCATGGAACATTTCTATAAAATTGATGTCGGAAATACCAAGAAGAAATTACAGATTAAAATGTCCGGTCTTTCAGCCGACATGGATCTCTTGCTATTTAAGACATGTTCTACAAGTGGGTCAAAGGTTCGTCTGCAAGATTGTGTGGGGTTGAGTGCGAGATCGGGTAATAGCGAAGAAGTAATCGAACTAGATGATGCTTCGGGTTGGTATTATCTTGTAGTAGAATCTGGCCACGATTGGCACAAGTCAGGATATGATTTAACAATCAAATGTGTTGATGAACCTGCATTCAGTTGTGCTCAGGCATTGCCCTTACATTGCGGTGCTCGCAAATGGGTACAAGCACCGACCCGTAATAATTTAACGGGTGATAATTATAATTTCTCAGCTTGTTTAAATAATAAACCCACCTACTCTGGAAATGATCATTTGTACAGAATAGATGTCGGAAACCATAAGCGCACTTTAAAAATTAGACTGACGGATTTACAAGCCAATCTTGATTTATTGGTATTTAAATCCTGTACCCAAAACGCACATAAAGTACAGCTGGGTAGTTGCGCCGCCGTATCCAATAAATCAGGCAAAAATAGTGAAGAAGTAATAATAAAAGATGCCACAGGAACTTATTATATCGTCGTGGATTCTCCTGATCCATGGGTTAATTCAGGTTACGAGATAGCAGTGGACTGTATAGAAGAGAAGCCTGTTGTTGATTGTAACTCGGCGATAGCCTTAAGCTGTGGTACTGACAAGTGGTTCGAGTCTCCCAAGCACAATTCACTTAGTATTTCGAATTACGATCTATCCGGTTGCTTTAATAGCAGTTATTCCTATAATGGTTTTGACCACTTGTACTTGATAAAAGCACCGGCAGGTAAGAAAACGTTGAAGATTGTTATGACAGGTTTAAGTGCCGATTTTGATATATTGCTATTTAAGAAATGTACAAACTCAGGTGGAAAAGCGTTTTTTGGGCAATGTTCCGGATATAGTAAGAACTTAAATAGAGCCGATGAGACTATAGAGGTCAAAGATGCCGAAGGAGAATATTATCTAGTGATTGATTCGGCAGATCCATGGGCTGTTTCTTCATATCGATTAA
The DNA here is from genome assembly GCA_964396595.1 of uncultured Saprospiraceae bacterium. Lineage (GTDB taxonomy): Bacteria > Bacteroidota > Bacteroidia > Chitinophagales > Saprospiraceae > CAYNFR01. The sequence goes on from CAYNFR010000029.1 coordinate 28,573, forward strand.
AAATAAGTTGTGAGGAGCCATCCACTTCTGACCCTGATCCTATAGATCCTGATGAGCCTGTAGATTCAGATCCAACGAATCCTACTGACTTTGTCCTGACATGTGGAAATTCTGTATCCGGCACGACGAGAGGCGCTACGAGTGAGTTTTCGAGAGCGGATATACTGGGTTGTTTTGATACTGAGTTGAATTTTAATGGCCCGGATAAATTGATTGCGTTTGAAAAGACAAGCGCAGATGATATTATCATGTTGACCATGACACAAGATGGCGGCAATCTTTCTCTTTTTATACTCAATGAAGATTTTAGCCCCGCACATATTCGTTGTAAGGGTTGGAATTATAATACATCCAAGCAAGTCAATAATGCCGTTGCTGTCGGCGAAGTATTTACAGATGCAGATGATCCACTGCCGATAGGGAGGTATTACGCACTGATTGAGGGTTTTGCAGAGAATGTTGCAGCAGATTTTGTACTTTCTTTAGCCTGCGGTATTGACTGCTCTGAGGCACAATCTTTATCATGTGTTTCTTTGCTATCAGGTGAGTCTAGTGCTCATCAGCCCGACAATCATTCGATGTATTTCAATGAAGATGAGAAGTTGCTGGTAGGGTATAGTGGAGGAGAAAAAATTTACACATTCACCATTAATCAAGAGTCGGAAGTGTTGATTACCATGACCAATCTCACAGAGGATTTAGACATGTTCTTAGTGCAAGGTGATTGTATTGATGGGGAGATAATTAAATCTAGTATAAATATTGCGATTAACGATGAACGCATCTCTACGACGGTAAGTCCGGGAGACTATATATTAATCATAGATGGATGGCATGATAGTGAATCATCATATGATCTCTATATCGAATTTTGTGATCCTTCCGGAGCAGCAAGAGAGGAAGTTGCCACAGCGCGCTCCTTTGAACGAGCTCATTCTGAAGATCATGCTATCGTTGAAAGTGTCATGATGATTCCCAACCCTTTTAGCGATAATCTTCGTATAGAGCTTAGCTCATCTAAGGATCAACAGATTTCACTTGTTTTTTATGGCGCGGATGGTAGGGAGATTTCTAGACGTCAGCGCATGGTAAATGCAGGGCTGAATAACATCTTGATGGATAGTGGTGAATTCTCAGATTATAAGGGCTTGTTGATATATGATGTTATTATGTCAGATTCGCGCTTCCATGGAAAGATAATAAAGTACTAATTCATCTCCATATCGATAGAAAATGAGGGCTAAATCCAGAAATAATAAAAGCTGGGATTTAGCCTTTTTTCTGTCTACAACGAAAATTCATAGTTTAGCTCTTGACTCAGAAGAGCGTATTTCTTTTTGTCGAAGCGATAAAGGAACGCACCTTTTTTAGATGTAGTGTAATCTTTCTGAGCTAGTTTTTTGAGAATATTCAGGCTTAGTATTTTTTTTCTAAAATTGCGCCCATCGAGTTCCTTTTGGAAGATAGCTTCATAGACGGATTGAAGTTGTGGGATGGTAAAATTCTTTGGTAGTAGTTCAAAACCTATTGGTTGGCGTTTGGCCAATTCTCGAAGTTCATGCATGGCGTCATTGACCATGGTGTGATGATCTAAGATTAACTCTGGTAGGTCGCTAATACTAAACCAACTAGCTTGATATTGATAGGTAATATGGAGTTTGGTAACATCTAGTTTAATCAATGCGTATAGTGCTGTTGAAATTACCCTTCCACCTGGATCTCGAGATGGATCACTGTAGGTTTTTAGTTGGTTAAGATATATGTCATGCAATCCCGTATAATTATGAAGAACATCACGCGCAGTTTGTTCTATGGTCTGTTTATCATCAACAAAACTTCCAACTAAAGACCACCTATCCTTCAGTGGTTCTATTAACCTTTTAAATAACAACACTTTGATCTCGGTCATATCAAATCCGAATATGATGCAATCAACAGCGACTAGATTCTTAGGCGCATGGGCGTACAGAGTCCCTTCATTCTTTAGATTTGACATTGGTTAAATGTTTTTTTTACGTTTATTTATTACATGTATAGAATAATATTCGCAAAAATATCTAGATTCACGCCGATTATGTTAATCTTTCACCTATTCTTTATCATTAAAACTGTCGTATGAAAAAACTTAGGAACTTATTGTTTATGCTCACAAGTTTGTTTTGGGTGGCTGCTACCTCCGCCCAAATGGTGAGCGGGACGGTCACTGACGCCACTTCAGGAGTCGCATTGATCGGTGTCAATGTACTTGTAAAAGGTAGTACAATCGGAACTGTTACTGATTTCGATGGTCGTTATGATTTATCAGCCCAGCAAGGAGATGTGTTGATATTTTCATACACCGGCTATACAACTCAAGAGCTTACGGTTGGTACTTCTAACGTCATTGATATTTTGCTTCAGGAAGGGGAGCAGCTTAGTGAGGTAGTCGTAGTAGCTTATGGCGTACAGAAAAAAGCTACCCTTACCGGCGCTGTAGCGGCTATTCAAGGGAAAGATTTAGTGCAATCACCCGCTGTGAACATGTCTAATGCTCTTGCGGGTCGTTTACCGGGATTGGTGGCTATTCAGCCTAGTGGTGAGCCAGGCGCTGATGGTGCTAGAATTACGATCAGAGGTACTAATACACTTGGTAACAGTAGTCCTTTAATAGTGATTGATGGAATACCTGATCGAGATGGTGGTCTAGGTCGCCTCAATCCGCAAGATATTGAATCTATTTCTGTACTCAAAGATGCATCTGCAGCAATCTATGGTGCAAGAGCTGCAAATGGTGCCATCCTTATCACCACTAAGAGAGGTAAAAGTGGCAAGCCAACGATCTCTTACGATTTCAATCAAGGTTGGTCACAGCCTACTAGAATTCCGCAGATGTCTAGCGCGACAGAATATGCGCAGATAATGAATGAATTGCCCATTTATAGGAATATTCCCGTGAATGAATGGCAAGCAGCATCCAATGCTATATCAACTACGGGAAGATATCAGTCACCAACTCCTGGTGTTAGCGCACTGAGTGCAAATTATAGCCCGGATGCCATCAGAAAGCACGGGGATGGTTCTGATCCATGGGGATTTCCTGATACTGACTGGTTTGGGGATGTGTTTAAGACTTGGTCACCTCAAGTTCGCCACAACCTGACCATGTCGGGAGGTAGTGAAAACATTACCTATTTTACATCATTAAACTATATCGATCAAGACGCTTATTATAAGAACTCTGCGACACGATTTCAGCAATATAGCTTGAGAGCCAATGTTGATGCTAAAGTTACCGAACACATCAAGGCGAATCTGGGTATTCTGATAAGAAGAGAGGACAGAAACTATCCAACTGAAAGTGCCGGAGGTATATTCAGAATGTTAATGAGAGGTCGTCCCACCGAGCCTGCAATCTGGCCTAATGGTCTTCCGGGGCCAGACATTGAAAATGGTCAGAACCCTGTTGTAATTACGACTAATGCAACGGGATTTGTCGATAGCCCTAGAGATTTTACGCAGTTAAATGGAGGTATAGACATCACGAATCCTTGGATTTCTGGTTTGAAACTAAGTTTGTCTGCAGCTATTGATAAGAGCAATGAAAATACTAAAACTTGGCAGACACCATGGACATTATATCGCTGGGATGGTATTTCGTTTGAAGCAGATGGGGTTACACCGATGTTGAGTGGATCAATAAGATCTGTTGTAAAAGACCCACAATTAAGAATACAGAATTCTAATGTCCTTAATACCAACTTAACTGCATTACTTACTTATGACACGAAGATTGGCAATGATCATACACTTAGTGCATTAGCAGGTGTGACACGCGAAGAATTTTCTGGATCAAATTTCTTTGCTTTTAGAAGAAACTTCATTTCAGCGGCAGTAGACCAATTATTTGCCGGAGGCGCATTGCAGCAGAATACGGGTGGTAGTGCTTATGAGAGAGCCCGTCTAGGTTATTATGGTCGTGTTAACTACAACTTCCAAGAGAAGTATTTGGCGGAATTCATCTGGCGTTATGACGGATCGTATATATTCCCTCAATCCGGTAGATTTGGTTTCTTCCCGGGGCTATCCTTGGGATGGAATATTACTAGCGAAGACTGGTTTAAAGTTCCCTCTCTAGATCGTCTTAAATTAAGAGCTTCTTATGGTCAGATGGGTAATGATCAAGTATTCTTTGGAGGAAGGTTACAAGAGTTTGCCTTCTTATCAACATTCGGATTTGGTCAGTACCCTATAGATGGTAATGTAGAAAATACACTCAGAGAAACCATCCTTGCTAACCCCAATTTTACTTGGGAAAGAGCCAATAATTACAACCTTGGCGTAGATGGTACGATAGGGGGGAATATTGACTTTACATTCGAATATTTCTATAACAAACGTGATCAAATCCTTATTCAGAAAACAGGATCTACCCCTGCATCTTCTGGTATTAGTGCACTTTTACCACCGGTTAATGAAGGAAGAGTGGACAATAGAGGATTTGAGTTTCAAGTACTATATAATAATAACAAGGGTGCAGTACGCTGGAGTGCAGGTATTAATGGAGGTTATGCACAGAATAAGGTGGTTTTCATGGATGAAGTTCCCGGTGCACCTGATTACCAGAGAATGGAAGGAAGACCTATCAACGCATTCTTAGTTTATGAATCTGACGGTGTCTTCCGTGATCAAGCAGAGATAGAAGCCAATAGATTGGATTATAGTGCTGTGACGGGCAGACTCATCCCAGGTGATATGAAATTTAGAGATGTTAATGGTGATGGTAAAATTGACGCTGATGACGCGACAAGGTTAAACCAAAATACCACTCCTACGTTTAACTTCGGTGCTACATTCAATCTTATGTATAAGAATTTTGATTTAGCTGTATTGCTACAAGGGGCTACAGGTGCTGCTATCAGGCTTCAGACAGAGTCCGGTGACATTGGTAATTTCCTTCAGTGGAGTTTTCAAAACCGATGGAGCATTGCTAATCCGAGTAGTGAGCATCCTAGACTTGCCAGTAGAGGTGACACTTACTTCACTGGTGGCCCTTATGGTAACAACACATATTATTTATTTAGCAAAGACTATATCCGTTTGAAAAACTTAGAGCTCGGTTACACTATCAAGACTGGGGCTTTAAAGAAAGCCGGGATAGGTAATGCGCGTGTTTATTTGAATGGTTTTAACTTGTTAACTTTTGACAAACACGGGTTATTTGATCCTGAAACTGATAGTCAATCAGGTGTGTTTTATCCTCAATCAAGAGTAATTAATACAGGCATTAGTATAACATTCTAAAAAATGATCATGAAAAAATATCTTAGTATTTATTCTATCGTACTAGTAGCTATGATACTAGTACCCATCTCATGCAATGACAGTTTTCTAGACACAAGACCACTTGATAGAATTTCAAGTGATGCCACTTGGGGTGATGGCCCGCTTGCACAGGCTTATATTTATAATGTCTATTCTTTTTTAGGATACGCAGGCTTTGAAGAGCAAGGATTATCTTCAATTACTGATGAAGCCATGTTCACACACGCAGGTCGTAACATCAATACATTTACGGAAGGAAACGAGGCACCGGGAGCGCTTGCATGGATCAGTCCGACCTACGGTTGGAACAACATGTATTTAGCTATTAGAGCAGCTAATATTGCGATCGAAAATCTGCCGACGGCTACCTTCTCTGATAATAACCTTAAAGATCGTTTATTAGGAGAAGCCTATTTTTTAAGAGCGTATTATTATCAGCAACTAGTACGATTTTATGGTGGTGTTCCTATCATAGACAGACCCTATGGCCTTAATGAAGATTACGCTATTGCCAGATCGAGCTATGAAGATTGTGTGAATTTTATGGTAGCAGATTTGGATAGAGCAGCTTCTCTACTTGATGGTAAGCCTCTTACTGATGGACGTGCATCAAGAATTGCCGCACTTGCTTTGAAAGCAAGAATATTATTATATGCAGCGAGCGATCTACACGAGGGTTCAAAAGTTAGCAGCATATTCTCGGGTTTTTCAAACCTCGAATTAGTGGCTTACACAGGAGGGAGTCAGACGGCACGTTGGCAAGCAGCACAAGCAGCAGCAAAGGCGGTTCTTGATGTTGGGCAGGGTTATAAATTAGACTTAGCAGCACCGGTGTCTGCAGAGGAAGGCCGTCAGAATTATTTATCCATTTCAATGGGCGGAAAGAGTGCTATGGGCGATCCTGCGGCTGCCGTAGAGTTACTATTCCAACGTACACATACTCCTGAGTTCACTCAAGAAGACGGATGGCCTCTTGGTGGTATTAACTACGGTATCAACAATGGTCCTAATGGTTACAATAACTGGGCGGGCAATACTCCTATCCAACAAATGGTTGATGATTATGAAATGATGGACGGTTCTAAGTTTGATTGGAACAATTCAGCTCACGCTGCAGCTCCCTATACTAACAGAGATCCAAGATTCTACGCGTCTGTAATGTACGATGGAGCAAGTTGGAAGCCAAGACCTGCTGGTTCTGCCGGATTAGATCCATTTGATCAAATTCAAACGGGATATTATGATGATGGAAGAGGAGGATTGCTTAATGGTATTGATACACGTGAATCTGTTATTGAGAACTGGAATGGTACACGTACAGCCTATTATACCCGTAAGTTTATCGATCCGGATCCTGCTAAACCGGATAATTTCTCAGCGGCACAGGTTATCCCATTCCCGTTCATCAGATATACCGAAATGGCATTAAATTATGCGGAGGCATCAGCGGTATTAGGTCAGGAAGCCGTGGCACGTGAGTGGATTAATAAGATCAGATTCAGATCAGGAATGCCAGCTATTAATGATGGTGGACAAGCGTTGATAGATCGTATCATTAATGAAAGACGTATAGAATTAGCATATGAAGAGCATAGATACCATGATGCTCGAAGATGGTTGCTAGGAGATATACTGGGTAGAGGCATTAAGTCTATTAACGTGCGTGCGACATTGAGACCCGGCCAGACACCACATGTACCATATAGACATGATCCTACAGTATATTCATACGAATATACTGTCGTAGATAACACATCTAATGAAACCAGAGTATGGAGGAATAAAATGTATTATCGTCCTATAAGCAGAGATGAAATAAACCGAAATGCCCTATTAATTCAGAATCCTGGATATTAGTACAGGCAATTGATTTATTTTTAAATGTGAAAAGCTCTCTATGGCTGATTGTCGTAGAGAGCTTTTAAATTGATATAACTTCGTAGTATCATAATTTTAGATTTTAAGAAGTTTCATGATATATTGCTTTAAATTAAGGATTAATAACACGACTATATTGACGTTGCTATTGATCACCATCTTATCGCATTCGTGTCATCAAGACAGTTCTCGTGATAGAATCACAGAGCTTGACACCATGTTTACCTTGTTAGATCCCCGCCATTCCGGTATTCTATTCAATAATCAACTCGAAGAAGGCCCCAACACGAATATCATGATGTACGAGTACTTCTATAATGGTGGCGGCGTAGGCGTAGGTGATTTTAACCTAGACGGTCTTATGGATCTGTACTTTACTTCTAATATGGGAGAGAATAAACTCTATCTTAATTTAGGTAACTGGCAGTTTAAAGAAGTAACGATAACATCCGGATCACTAGGGCGATCCGGCCCGTGGAAGACTGGAGTTGCAGTAGTGGATATAAATAATGACGGACTGCCGGATATACATCTCAGTTATTCGGGCGCAGTTCCCCCAGAAAAGCGGAAGAATCAGTTTTTTATCAATCTCGGTGCTAATCAAGATGGTGTTCCGCTCTTCGAAGACCGCGCTGAGCAGATGGGACTAGCTTCGCCAGCCTTTACTAATCAAGTATATTTTCTGGACTATGACGGGGACGGCGATCTAGATCTACTACAACTCAATCACAATCCCAAAAACATACCCATACTCAATGAAGCCAGCACAGCACAGCAGCTATCAATTGATTCTCCGGATATGGGATTGCGCTTATTCAGACAGGATAATGGGTTCTTTACAGATGTCACTGTCAAAAGTGGTATAAATGGATCAGCCTTAAGTTATGGACTGAGCGTGAGTATAAGTGACCTCAACCGTGATGGACTACCTGATTTTTATGTAGCCAATGATTATACCATTCCGGATTACTTGTACATAAATCAAGGTGATGGCACATTCAGAAATATGCTCCCTGAGCAAATGTCTCATATAAGTCAATTCTCAATGGGTAGCGATATAGCCGATGTCAACAATGATGGATGGCCTGATATCTTTACACTTGATATGCTGCCGGAAGATAATCTTCGACAAAAACTATTGATGACAGCTGATAACTATGCTAAGTTTGTGCAAAATATAAAAAATGGATTCCATTATCAGAACATGCGTAATATGCTCCAGCTTAATAATGGAAATGGTACGTATAGTGAAATAGGACAATATGCAGGTATCTCCAATACAGATTGGAGTTGGGCCGCATTGTTGGTAGATCTGGATTATGATGGATGGAGGGATTTATTGGTGACAAATGGTTACTTGCGCGACTACACAAATCTTGATTTTATCAACTATATGGAGTCAGTTGTAGCCTCCAAAGGTCGTCTTACCCGAGGAGATGTTCTGGATATGGTCAGGCGAATGCCTGCTTCTGATGTCAGTAATTACTTGTATCAAGGTTCTCCTGATATAACATTCAAAAATGTTACACGCGAATGGGGGCTTTCGGGTGCATTTAATAGTAATGGTGCTACTTATGCTGATCTTGATAATGATGGCAGGCTTGATCTGATCATCAGTAATATAAACGAAGTGGCAAGCATATACAAAAACAACAACTTAATCAATAATTATATCGCTTTAAAATTAAAAGGTAGTGACGTAAACCGATCCGCTATAGGTGCAAGAATAGAGATTAATGCGGGGACACTAAACCTTACTTACGAACATTATTTAAATAGAGGCTATCTGAGTACTGTTTCTGATATTGCATATATCGGACTGGGAAAAAATTCTCTTATTGATTCTCTAAAGGTAATCTGGCCTGACGGCCAAATTTCAAAATTGAACAATGTAGCGGTTAATCAGACATTAGCGATTGACATTGGTACCGCCAATTCCAATAAATTTACAAAACCACCTGTAATTAATCCCTTATTTGTAAAGGACAATAAGTCATTATTCAATCAAAACAGAACTTCATTAGAAATACCCAATGACTTCGATAGACAAACCCAATTACTCAATGGTCTATCGTTAAGTCATCCTGCAGTAGCTATGGGAGATGTTAATGGCGACGGCAGGCAGGATCTGTATATAGGTGGCCAAGCAGGTGTTGCGGGCTATTTACTGATTCAAAATAAGGACGGCATTTTTCAAAAACTAACTGAGCCTCTTTTTACTCGACATGCGGCATCATATGATCAGTCGGCTGTATTCGTAGATGTGGACAATGATGGAGACCTCGATCTTTTTGTCGGTAGTGGTGGCTATCATGATTTTAAACCGGATGACGAATTATTGGCCGACAGGCTATATATCAATGATGGCAAAGGGAAATTTACATCATTTCAAATTATGGTCGACGCCAAGATGGTGAGTTCTTCTGTGGCGGCTGCTGATATTAATGGCGATGGATATAAAGATTTATTTATAGGTGGGGGCGTCTTACCGGGTTCATTCCCGATGCATTATACATCTCGTATTCTTATCAACGATGGGGCAGGAGCATTTACAGATCTGACCTCATCATATTGCAATATTTGCGATAAATTAGGCATCGTAACGGATGCCCACTTCGTCGACCTGAAAGCGGATAATTCACTTCAGTTAATTACAGCCGGACATTGGCAGCCGATACGTATTTTTAATGTAGACGATGGACAGTTTGCAAATAGTACTGCTGATTATTTGCCCGAAGTACAAACAGGTCTATGGAATAAAATACTGTTGCATGATTTTAACAAAGATGGAAGGCCGGACATACTCGTAGGAAATCTTGGATTAAATAATCAATTTGCCTACTCCGATGGACTACCTATTAAAATGTACGCAGATGATTTTGATGGAAATGGTCAGATTGATCCATTAATTTTTTACAAAATTCAAGAAGAATACTACCCATTGGCTACGAGAGATGAATTGCTCAGGCAGCTACCAATATTTCGAAGCGTGTACACTGATTATCGCAGTTATGCGCGAGCTGGCATGATGGAAATATTAAATAAACTTGATATCAGCAAGGCAGATGAGTTTACAGTAGATGAGCTCCACACAACACTATATCTCAGTAATTCGCAGGGTGCTTATGGCCTTGGGGCTCTGCCCAGAGAAGTTCAGTATTCAAGTGTTCATGCTATGTCAGTATGGGAAGATGAGACGAGTGGAAATGATGGTATAATGATCGGTGGTAACGATTTTAGTTTTAAATTAGGCTTGGGACAAATAGATGCTAATAAAGGCGTACTTTTAAAAGGGATAGGAAATGGAAAATTTGAGTATGTTCCACAGCGTGAATCTGGTTTTAATATTTTCGGTGATGTGAGACATATAATAACAAAAGGAAAAATGTTTTATTTCTTTGTCTCTCCGGATCAAATGGTCATTTATGAAAAAAAATAGATGGCATCGGTTGACTGGAGGTCTTATATATTGTATTTTATTTTGTTCATGTGTCACAGATAAGAACACAACGCTCAGTGATGTATCTTTAATATCGCAATGGGGTGATATGGCACTTTACATTGCTCAATATACTCCTGCCAACACACCCACTTATGCAGCGCGGACATTGGGGTATATTGGCCTTACGATGTATGAATGTATCGTCGATATGGACGATCGCTATCAAAGCGTATTTAAACAACTCCATCATACTGATACTTTTTATCTGCCTGCAAGAAATGATCGAATTCATTATCAGGCAGCATTATGTGCCGGGCAGGCGACAATAATAAAATTTATGTATCCCCAGACATCTGATGGGAATAATCGTCGCATAGATTCATTGGCTCAAAGTTTTTATAAATTATTTCGTAAAAATGGGATTGATCAATCAACAATCACTCGCTCTATAGCATATGGTGAAGCGATAGCAGAG
>CAYNFR010000030.1:0-39246 GCA_964396595.1 uncultured Saprospiraceae bacterium
CGAACCAGTGACCTCTGCCCTGTCAAGGCAGCGCTCTAAACCAACTGAGCTAATAACCCAAAAGAACTTTAGAGGTGCAAAAATATACCTAAGTTGACTTTAATACCCCTTTCAGCTAAAAAACAACGAAATTTTATTTGTACTCTTTTTCACTAAGGCACGGATTTCTTAATCACCTTATTTGCCCTTCATAGATTCATCAATGGCATAGCTGACACCACGCAGTTCTGCAAGGCCTTTCAATCGACCTATGGCCGTATAGCCCGGGTAGGCACACTTTTGTAAATCATCGAGTATTCGTGCACCATGATCCGGACGCATAGGAATGGAACGGTTAAATTGCCTGCTTATAGTTTTGACTGCATGTAATATGTGGTACATGTTCGCATCGCCTGCCAGATGATCCGCTTCATAAAAATCACCATTCGATTCGATTTTCGTATTGCGCAAATGTAAAAAGTGGACTCTTTCGCCAAACTCTGTGAGCATGGCCACCAGGTCATTATCTCTTCTCGAACCAAAAGATCCTGCACAAAAGCATAGGCCGTTACTCTGATTTGGCACAGCAGTGAAGAGAAATCGACAATCCTCAGCCGTACTGACGATACGCGGAAGTCCAAAAACCGAAAAAGGCGGGTCATCCGGGTGAATGACCATTTTTATGTCCAATGCATCGGCTATCGGGCAAATGCACTCTAGAAAATAAACTAAATTATCGCGCATTCGATCTGCACTTATCCCTTGATATTCTGCCAGTTTTTGACGTAAATAATCCATGCTGAAACCTTCCCTATTTCCGGGTAATGCCATAAGCATGCTAGAGGTTAAGGCATCTTTATCTTGCGATGACATATTGGCGTAAGCCATCTTTAATGCTTCCAGTTCTTCAGTTGTATAATCTTCTGCTGCCCCAGGCCTATTTAAGATAAATAAATCAAAAATCGCATAATCCTGAAGGCTGAAATACAGAAACTCAGCACCTGATGGAGACGCTCGTGTCACATCTGTCCGTACCCAGTCCAGTAGGGGCATGAAATTGTATGTGATGATTTTGATACCCGCTTTGGCAAGATTCTGCAACGAAATAATATAATGTTCAATCAGCTGATCTCTATCCGCATATCCTAATTTGATATGGTCATGTACGGGGAGGCTCTCTACCACGACCCATGACATACCATGAGATGCTATCATGTTTTTGTGCGCCTCAATAGCATTATATGGCCATATCACCCCCGGAGAGAAACCGTGCAAGGCCGTTACTACGCCTGCGCATCCCGCCTGAGCAATATGTGCAAGAGGCACAACATCAGAAGGACCATACCATCTCATACTAGCTATCATCCCTTGCATTTATGTAGATATTTAGACTTAATTAATCTTTCAAGAGCAATATTTGTGCCTATTAACTCAATCCATATGATGATAAATGGAAACCAAAACTGTTCATGATAAGGTGCAAAATAGGGTAAATACGTATGTGAGACCCCTCGACAGAAAGTAATTTAGCATGCTTAATCATGGCACTTTATTTTTGAGTGATGCAACTTCCACTTTTTTTTGACGTCATTAACTTAGAATAAAAATTATCAATTAATGAAAAGCTATTTTATATCCTGTTTAGTACTTGCTTTTTCGGTTCTATCAGCTCAGAAAGCAGACCGAGACCTAAGCTCTTTCACAAGTGTATCGACTTCGTCGGCTATTGCGGTAACGCTCGTTCCTTCCACTAAGAATCGAGTAGAATTAAGTTTCAGTAATATAGATGAAAACGAGATCATTACCGAAGTAAAAGACAATCGTCTCAAAATTGGGCTTAAATCTAATACTTGGGGGAATAAGAGAAAGAACAGCTCAGTCAGTGCCACAGTTTACTACACGCAGAATCTTGAGGGACTAAATGCCTCTTCGGCAGGTACGATTACCGCAATGGAAGCCAGACTAGGCCAAGAGTTAAAACTAAATGCCAGCTCAGCAGGGAAAATCTCAGTAGAAGGTGATTCTCCTACGGTGGCAGCCACAGCTAGTTCAGCGGGTACCATTTCATTAAAGGGTAAAGGAAAAACTATTTCCGCCAATGCCAGTAGTAGCGGCACTATTAAAGCTGGTGACTTTACCTGCGATGATGGCAAAGCGGTAGCCAGTAGTGCCGGCAGCATATCTTTATGGGCTGACGCCCAAATTAACGCAAATGCATCCAGTGGTGGAACAATCATATATAATGGCGACCCCAAAAATGTTCAGGTGTCTAAAAGCTCTGGGGGTAATGTCAAGAAGAAATAGTTAGCGACAGATGTTGCAAGTACCCAGGCGGTGCTTTTGGAAAATAGTGTTGCTAGGGTGAAATTATTGACAGCTGGTTGTAGGGTGTACTTTACAGCCATCTTGCGTTTTATCGAAATGATGCATCATATATTCATACCACCACAGACACTCAATACCTGACCCGTGATGTATCGTGATTGATCTCCTCCAAGAAAAATACAGGCATTAGCAACATCATCGACACGGCCAAACTGGCTCAAGGGTATATTGGCAATATAATTTTCCTTCGTCGTCTGATCTAGTTCGGCTGTCATTTCTGTCTGAATGAATCCGGGTGCTATGGCATTGCACCTGATACTGCGCGAGCCTACTTCTTTAGCAATCGATTTTGTAAAGCCAATGATACCGGCCTTGGAGGCTGCATAATTGGCTTGCCCGGCATTACCAAATACGCCTACTACAGAACTCATATTGATAATAGACCCTGATCGTTGTTTGAGCATGGTCTTAAGAACGCATTTAGTCAGCACGAATACAGATTTAAGATTTACCGCGATTACATCATCCCACTGCTCTTCTGTCATGCGCAGCATAAGATTGTCTTTCGTTATACCGGCATTATTAATCAAGATATCTACACGCCCAAATGTCTTGACTGTTGTGTCGATTAATTCTTGAGCTTGTGTCATATTACACGCATCTGATTTCATACCTAGCACATTTTCTTCACCCAGTGCTGAGCTTAGTGCCTTTGCCTCTGCATCGGATGATCGATATGTAAAAACAACTTTTGCACCCTCTTTTACAAATGACGTAACGATTCCTCTACCTATTCCACGTGTGCCCCCGGTCACGATTGCTACTTTATCTTTTAACTGTCCCATGTTTTTGTTATTTTTAAAAACTAAGAGCATCACTATGCTCTTTATTATTAATTTAAGCGCAAGATATGAGTTATACACCAACTATGTTGCCTCTCAGCCCGGGAGGATTATCATTACTGCCCCTTTTTTATGTAGGATGGTCGGATAGCGTCTTGAGTCCATCTGAGATGCAAATGATACATGCCCAGATAAGGTACATGCCATTTCTGACAGATGATGACAGGCGCTACCTAGTCCAGTGGACCAATCCGCAAAATCCGCCCGACGAGGCTATATTCAGGACATGGCTAGAAGCTATAAGGTACTACGCTACAGGTCTCGAAAATAAACAAGATCTGGTGGAGCTGGGATTGGCAATAGCGCGGGCTGGAAGTGGAGAAGGTGAGACATTTGATGAAAAAACCGCTGAGCATCTGCTGAAAATGGCTCAGACACTTGGTGTAAGTGGTCGTATGAGTTCGTCCATATTACTGGATAGTGGATTAAACAAATCTACAACCATTAGTGACCTTGAGTTTGATATTGATAGTTTGCGTATGGTGATGGATGGGGATCAAGCAACATTGAGTGATAGAATACGACAATTGCTCAGGGATGATTTGTTTAAGTTGGATCATTATTCTGTCAAGGAAGAATATAGAGAATTAACGCTCATGAGGGTAAAGGCATTGGCTAATCAAGGCCTTAGTAGCTACAGTTTTCCTGCGCAGTATGGCGGCGGTGATAGTAAACGGGATCACATCACTGTATTTGAGATGCTCAGTTTTAGTGACCTGAGCATGACGATTAAGTTTGGGGTGCAATTCGGATTATTTGGAGGAGCGCTTTATTTGTTAGGGACTGCGGATCATCACCGTCTGTATCTGAGTCCCATGATGCGTGGAGACCTATTGGGGTGTTTTGCCATGACAGAAACTGGCCATGGCTCAAATGTGAAAGGTCTGAGAACAACTGCCAGATATGATGCAACAACCGACGAGCTGATTATTCATACACCACACAGAGGAGCTGGTAAAGAGTACATTGGTAATGCCTTGCATGCGAGCATGGCGGTGGTTTTTGCACAATTGATCGTTGGAGATACTTCTCATGGAGTGCATGCCATTTTAGTTCCATTAAGAGATAGCTCCGGCAAATTATTGACAGGTATTGAGGTGGAAGATTGTGGATACAAGATGGGTCTTAATGGTGTGGACAACGGACGCATATGGTTTAACCAAGTACGCGTACCTCGCAACAATCTACTAAACCGCTATGGGAATATCAGCCCTGACGGTATCTATACCAGTCCAATCGAAAATGGCAATAGACGATTTTTTACCATGCTTGGTGCATTAGTTGTCGGACGTATATGCGTAGGTATGGCAGGCGTAAGTGCGGCAAAAAAGGCGCTCACCATAGCTATAAGATATGCAGAAAAGAGACGTCAGTTTAATCATAGAGAGGAAGATCCAGAGACGATTATCATGGACTATCCGACCCATCAAGAGCGTCTGCTACCCTTGCTTGCAGCGACATATGCCTATCATTTCTCACTGCGCAATCTGGCCGATCAATATGCCGCGAAGAGTGATGAAGACATGCGTCAGATAGAAACCCTGGCTGCCGGACTCAAATCTAAGGCAACCTGGCTGGCGACCAAGACCATTCAAGAATGTCGTGAGGCATGTGGTGGCAAAGGCTACCTGGTCGAAAACCAACTCTCTGCGTTAAAAGCTGATTCGGATATCTTTAGCACATTTGAAGGAGACAATACCGTCCTAATGCAGCTTGTAGCGAAGGGTGTATTGACGGAATTTAAACAAGCATTTCACGATGAAAGTACGGCTACGGTGATGCGTGTAATCATGCGTAAGGTCAACTATACCTTCAGCGAAATGAATCCTATTTATAAAGGAAACACAGACCGAGATCATCTGCTATCGCATGAATTTATCAATGGCTCCCTTAATTATCGTTATCAGAAACATCTTATGAGCCTCAGCGAGCGCATGCAGAAATACCTCAAGCGCAAACTTGATCCATATCAAGCTTATTTAAAAGTCCAAGTCCATATGGTTGATCTTGCACATGCCTATATCGACCGACTGACCTATCGGTATTTTTATGCTACAGAACAGCAGAGTATCGGTGATGCCCGATCCGCCCTCAGGTTGCTAAGACAGCTTTATGGCTTAGATCTGATTTATCAACACCGAGGCTGGTATCTCGAAAATGACTATTGCTATGGGTCGAAAACGAAAGCTATACGTAGGGTCAGAGCCAAGTTGCTCCAAGATATCCGTCCTTATGCGTCGGTGATGGTTGAGGCATTTGGTATACCTGAGGAGTTGATCGCGGCGGAGATTGTGTGAGCATAGTTTTCACCCCCAGAGTGCTTATGCACAAGGTGTAAAGAGTTGTATTCATCTTCAATAGGACAATGTATTAAAGAGCATGTGAAAGATATGGTTGTGCTAAAATGCTTCCATACTCGATCATAATTTTAATATACTGGCCATATCCACCCCTTATTTTTCAATCAACATCGGCATACCACTTGATTGAATAAACAATACACCATCAAATGTATTCTTTGGGTAGCATTGCTTGGTATTGCCACCTACAGACATAAGAAGCTGAAGTTCAGCAGTGAAATCATCCTTATAGTGTTTTCTGAAATCAACAATGAATCTCGGTTTATCAAATTGGTTGAGATGGTATGCGAGATGTTCCTGTGTGTTATTTTCAAAATCAAAAGGTGTCTTGTTGTTCAGACAAGTGCCTTGATACACTACTGCTCCGACTGAGTAATACTTATCGCCATATAGCTCTTTAAGATAATGTCCCATCCACTTGACTTCTTGATCGGGGCATGGGTTATTTTCTATATGGCCATTTTGTGCCCATAAAATAATTTTTTTACCAGGATGCTGTTCTATGAACCACTTTACATTTTCAAACATCGCGCGATCTCTGATATTATATGCATCAGGCCATCCCATCAGATCTCCCATTTGAATATTGCCGTAAGTATTTCTGATAATGTCAAGCGTCCTATGTATAGCTTTTATTTCACCGGATGTGGTACCTAGTGATGTCAAGCGTACTTGATGCGTTTTTAGTAAATTGTCGTACTTATTTATGAATGAAATAAAGTCTTCTTTTTGAATATCAAAATCTTGATTATTTCTCTGATACTCATGTTGATATAGGTTGTTAAAGCTATACATCGATTGTGGAACAGAATTAGCAAACACGGAATCTATCGGCTGCATGATTTCAGCCATCCTTCTTATCAGGTAATCCTGTTGTACCTGACAATCAAATCCCTGTACAGATAGTTCTCTGTCACGTGTCTTTACATATTCAATAAGTTCTTTCAACTCTTCACAATGGTAATAGAAATAAGAATTAAACGAGAGGGTATAGTCTAGTGGGGATAGCGTTTCAAGTTGATCCCAAGCGAGAGCTGCGTCGCCATATCCAGACTCAAATACGACCATATCAAAACCCAGCTCTTCATGAAGAAATTTTACGACTTCAGTTTTCGTGCGGAAGACTTCCCCGAGCCCGTGGGTATTCTCTCCGAGGGCAATGATCTCTACATGTTTCAGAGATTCTTTAAAAGCAGCTAGATTATCGAATCTAGAGAAATCTGTAGTGAATTCGATGGACGATTGATAGTGATTCGTATTGTTACAAGATAAAATTGTGAATAGTAAACATGATATTACTATTTTATTCATAGTGCTTATTTAAATCGTGACGAACAAATGAGAATCATAAATGGATGCCAGCGAGATTATATCTTTAGTTTCTTGTAGACGAAGTAAATAAGGTAACGTCCGATAGCTCTATTTTATGTCATGTGGTGCTCATTAATCATTAATGTGTACGTAGCATAATGTAGAAATACTTCAACAGGAAAAGACTACTGACGACGTCTGTAACAATTACATTTCAAAGGTTCGAGAGCTTGCTTTTGATTTAGTCTTTAAGCGGTAGAGCATCTGTAATTCCTTCGAGATCAAGGAAGAAAGCATATTCTAGTGCTGTCTCGCGATATCTTCTGAATCGACCTGAGGCGCCACCATGACCTGCTTCCATATTAGTTTTAAGTAGCAGTACATTATTATCCGTTTTTTTCTCTCTCAATCGTGCGACCCACTTAGCTGGCTCCCAATATTGTACTTGCGAGTCAAACAATCCGGTGGTGACCAGAATATTAGGATAAGCTTTGGCTACTATATTGTCATAAGGAGAATAGCTTAACATATAGTCATAGGAGTCCTTGTTTTTAGGATTGCCCCATTCGTCAAATTCATTAGTAGTCAACGGAATAGTTTCATCAAGCATCGTACTCACTACATCCACAAAAGGTACTGCTGCGATAATACCATTAAATAGCTCCGGAGCCATATTGATTACGGCACCCATCAGAAGTCCTCCAGCGCTCCCTCCCAATCCGTATAAATGTGCAGGACTTGTATAACTTCTGCTTATCAGATCTTTAGCACAGTCGATATAATCGTAAAAGGTATTTTTCTTATTAAACATCTTGCCGTCCTCGTACCATTGACGTCCCATCTCTTGACCACCGCGTATGTGCGCTATAGCATAGATAAAACCTCTATTCAGCAAACTCAGCCGCACACTGCTAAATGAAGGATCCATTGATGCACCATAACTACCATAGGCGTACAATAGTAGTGGGGTAGAAGGTGACTTGTGTGTATTTTTGTGATAGACTATCGACACGGGCACTTCTACACCGTCTCTAGCTTTGGCCATAATTCGTTCTACAATATAATCTTGCGGATTATGGCCTCCCACTACTTCTTGTTGCTTTTTAAGCTCGCGTGATCGATCGCTCATGTTGTAGTCAATAGTTGATTGAGGTGTAGCTAGACTTGCATAAGCGAAGCGTAGAATATTGGTATCAAACTCGGGATTGACAGAAGTGTATGCTACATAAGCCGGTTCGTCAAATTCGAGATAGTGCTCATCTTTGGTCTTGTGATTGATGATTCTGATTTGTGTCAATCCCCCTGATCGTTCATTGACCACGAGGAAATCCTTAAAGATTTCGATTCCACTCAATAATACATCTTCTCTGTGCGGTATGACTTCCGTCCAGTTGGCCTTGGATGTATTTGATAGACTAGTCTCCATTAAGCGGAAATTGAGGGCATTCCAGTTAGTGACGATGTAAAACTTGTCATCATAATGATCAATACTATATTCTAGTTCTCTTTCTCTAGCTGTAAACTGCGTGAACTTACCTGTTGGCTGGTCAGCAGGTAGAATCAAGAAATCATTGGATAGTGTACTCTGCATGGCGATCATGATGTATTTATCCGATTTTGATCGGTACACATACAGATAGTAAGAAGGATCTTTTTCGTGATGAATAAGCACATCTTTATCTTGCGTAGTGCTTAGTTTATGCCGCCATATTTTCTCAGAGAGAAGTGACACTTTATTTTTGGAGGTATAGAAATAGGTCGAATTATCTGACGCCCATGCACCGTCTCCCTGGGTGTTTTCTAAGACATCGGGTAGATCTTGCCCTGTTTCTAGATTCTTAAAACGCAGGGTGTAAATACGCCTACTTACATTGTCAGTCGAATAGGCCATTAATTTGTTGTCTGGGCTGATGTTAATGCCGCCTACGGCAAAGTACGCTTGGCCTTCGGCCAATTTATTTACATCTAGTAATATCTCTTCTGTTGCATCTAGACTTCCTTTTTTACGACAGTATATCTGGTATTCTTGTCCTTCTACGAACTTCGTATAATACCAATAGCCATTTTTAAAGTAGGGTACTGATTCATCGGTCTGCTTAATTCTACCGACGATCTCTTCGTATAATTTTTCTTGAAATCCGGTCGTATGTGCCATGACCGCGTCAGTGTACGCGTTTTCATCCTTCAGATAGTTAATGACTCGTTGCGTCTGTTCGTCTGGATTTTCAGCCACCTTTTGCTCATCCGTTAGTCTCATCCAGAAATATGGGTCTATGCGCGTATCATCATGAATAGTCAGGATAGAATCGATTTTGTCCGCAGCAGGCGCGACATTTTGTAAGGAGGCTTGTTGTATCTGGCTCAATGGACGCTCTTTTTCAGTGTTACAAGAATTAAGGAGTGCAAAGATGACAATCGCAAGACAGACAGCGTATTTTTTTGACATGACAATTGATAATTTTAAGAATGCCAAATGTACAACACTTGATTCACTTTGTCTCTCCTATGTAAGTCCTGCCTAGCAAACACAGACATGTTAACCCGACTTTCTCAGACCATAGCTGATGGGAGAAGATGTGCAGCCTTTTTGATTAAAAATCCATTCCTTCCTGAGCGCCCATGCCTTCACCACCGTCTCTCCTTGTTTGGCGTTGTTTTTTCTGATTAATACGATAGTTAAAGGCTACATTAAATGAACGCGGTCGCCACTGAAATTCACTTTCTTGGTAGAATGTCTCACCGAATGTTACGCCGCGACGGATACGCGAGTTCAATAGATCACTAACACTGAAGGTGATTGTAGCATTTTTTTGCATGATATCACGGCTAAATCCAATATCTATGGATCCGATTGATTTGCTCCGGCCTTGTGGAGTATCTCTCGGGGCTCTATAGTTGAAGCGCACTTGAAGGTCTGTATCTTTATCAAAGCTGACTCGTGCCGTACCTCGACCAAACCATGTGTAAGTATCTGCACTAAAATTATTATCCACATTTCGACCATCGATTCGAGAACGGAAGAAGTTCGCATTTCCGTCGAGTCGTAACCATTTGATACCACTATAGGTGACTGTAGCTTCTAGACCTAGATCTTTACCTGTGGCTAGGTTTTGAGGAATACGATTTGTCGTTCCATCGGGAAAAAACTCCAGCACTCTTTGGATCACATCAGTCGAGTAGCGATAAAAAACGCCACCAGTAAGTGTTAGTGACTCAAAGTACTTGATATAATTTAACTCATACGAATCGGTAAATTCCGGATCGAGATTAGGATTTCCGGTGAACGTATTGCGACTATCACTAAAATTAAAAAACGGATTGAGATCCCAGAAACGAGGTCTGCGGATACGCTGACTATAACTCACTTGGACAGCATTGCCTTCATTAAATTGATAGTTTAAGAAGACACTAGGGAACAAGTTGGTGTATCTGCGATCATTGACTTCATTGGTCTGTAATAATTCAGTGATTACTTGGGAATGTTCAAGACGTAATCCGACCTGATAGTTGAATTTACCGACTTTATTGCCGAATATGCTATAGGCCGCGTACACATTTTCTGTGTATTGGAAGTCATTAGACAAACCTACAAGATTATTCCATGTGCCATCATTTAGTTGCTCAACCAGATAGCTATTATCAATAAACCTTAGAGTACTCATAGCGCCCAGTTCAATTTTTCCGGTTTTAAGTACTGGTTTGTTATAGTCTAGTCTGAAGAGCCATTCGCCGTTGCGTCGATCATTCTGAGCGCGCTGAATGACATCAGCAATCGGCGAGCCTTGAATCACTGTTGCTACCTCTTTAAAGTCGGAGTGTTGATCTTGGATATTATCCTGATATTGCACATTTAGCTCTAGGGTATGATTCCGTGAGCTGAACTCACGCTTATAATTTATGCTGTAATTCACATTTATTTGGCTTTCATCTTCATCATCTGTACGAAGGGTGGTGGCGACCAAATTACCAGGATAATCAGCTATATAGTCTCTATAATTGATGGCTGCGAAATTATCATTGAATGATTTTCTCAGCAACATAGCTCCAGTGATAACTGTTTTATCATTGGGAATGTAGTCTATACCAAATCTGACATTGCCGGATAAGCTAGAGCGCAACCGATCCGAGTTTTGATCTTGAAAAAAAGTCTGAGCGGATCGATCACTTCGCAAAAATGACTTACCGAACCCTGGGCTTTCGTTATGATTAACGCCTACATTGGCAAACCAATTTATTTTATCCTTGCGATAATTGATATTAGCACCGACACCATATTGTTGAGGATAGCCGGCATTCAGATCAAATGATCCATTGAAGCCTGATCCCTTATCCTTTTTTAATATAATATTGATGATGCCGGCCATACCTTCTGCTTCGTAACGAGAGGATGGATTCGTGATTACTTCTATTTTTTCGATCAAGTTAGCCGGGATAGCTCTTAGACCGCTTAAATTGTCCGCATTGGCAAGTCCCGAGGGTCTTCCATCTATCAATATTCTCACGCCGGTGCTGCCGCGAAGACTTACAGCGCCATCAATATCGACCGTTACTGACGGTACATTATCTAGTATATCTTGGGCTGTCCCACCTCTATTGGCGAGGTCTTGTCCTACATTAAATACCCTTTTGTCCAGAGAGTATTGGGTCTCACTTCTCTGAGCGCGTATTTCTACATCTTCAAGTTCTATGCTCGCAGGACGCAATGAAATAACGCCGAGGTCGATCACTCGTGTTCCATTTCTAATAGCATCGCGGTCAAATGGTACTGCTATCGTTCGTGAATCAAAGGATATAAACTCAGCGACAGCGTAAAATGCCCCCGGGCGCACTTTAATCTCAAAAGCACCTTCTAAATCTGTTATACTTCCGCTTACTAATGATGAATCTCTAAGTGAAAATAAAGACACAGTACCGAATTCCAAAGGACTTCCGGATAGTTCATCAACGAGTAAGCCTTTGATGGTGATTTCCGGCATTGTACCGCCTTGAGATTGAGCCAAGAGAGAAAAACTTGCGAAACAAAAAAGTGATGTCAAAAAATGGTAGGATCTCATATATGTAATTGCCCTTATAAGACATAGTAAAGGGAAGAAGGTTTAATGAGCAATGTAAATATTCGTTTAAAACTGTGTGGCGAATCAAGAATAAGCTTTCCTTAAAGAACAAAACGGCATCATTTTTGACTCACTTGGTGCATAGCGAAAAGCCCATTGATCGGCCATGAAGAATTACTGCTACAGTATAGGACTGCATATTATCATTTTACTATTGTTGTTTCTTGTTCCATTGACATCAACAGTGAAAGTGTTAAATGAAGAAAAGGTCATTATTCTGGAATTTTCTCAACAAGCCGAGCTTATATCGCTCTCGCCCCTGAATACTGCAAAAACAAATCAAAGCACCCAGAAACCTGTAAATCAGGGAGAAACAAAAGCAAGCGAACGGAAACCAACTACTTCAGAAGCGCGGCAGACATCCCAAAAACCGCTTGCCAAAGCTTCTGCTACCAGCCGCTTGGTACAAGAGGTGAGTGAGGTGCAGGCTAAGCCTGCACACCTCGCTACTTCAGATGGACAGTCGAGCGATGATAACACAGAAAAAGAGCTTGCTGACAAAAAATCAATGTTCAAGTCCTTATTCTCTAATATTCATGACACCCCTGCCAGCGAGGCTACAGAAACGAAGGACAAATCGGGCAATGGTAGCAATATCTCGTCTCAATCCACAACATCTGGTGTAACGGGCAATGCCATCGGAAATCGAAGAGTCCTGTTTACGCCGACTATTAAAGATGACAGTCAGAAAAAAGGAAAGGTTGCTGTAAAGATTTGTGTCAATGCTGATGGCAAAGTCATCAGCACAGAATATACACAGTCAGGTAGTACGACCAGCGATGTATATCTGGTCAAACTTGCGCTAGAAGGTGCTGCTAAGTATATCTTTTCTCCCTCTGACAACGCCAAAGAATGTGGCAAAGTGGTGGTTGATTTTCAGCTGAGGTAAATAGTTGTAGAACGCGATATGCCGTCAGGCTGTCAGATCAGCACATCCATAATTAACAAGAAGGTAGGGCATTTTTTTTGCCCTCAGATAGCGCAGATAATCGCAGAAATAGATAAGTCGAGCTGAATCCTTATAATTAATTATAAGGATTCAGTTGCGATCAATTTTCGCTAAAAAATGCCCATTTCTTAGTATCCTGCCGTTCTTTTTTTATCAATAGCTCTGCTATTCACTCAAAAAAGAGCTTGTCTAATAAAAGAATTGACTGATTTTTTGACCTGAAAGCATCTGGCTCATTAGGCACAATTAATGTATATAATAGCTCGTCGAGAGAAATAGCTGAACACTTCTAAAAAAAAAGAGCCATACCTTTAACAGTATGACTCTTTATCTTTTTATACGAAGCGTAAAAGTTTAACTAGCTTACTTTTCTTATCAAAAAATAACCCGCTCCTAGTATTGTCAAACCTAATATCAACATACCCAAGAATCCACTTGCAGGAATCGGTGTAGGTGTGGTACCACAAGTTGTTGGTGCTGTGCATTCAGATGTAAAAGGAAACGCTACTAGTGGGTTTACAGATAAAAGAATATCCACTGTTACGCTGGGGGCTCTATAGAAATCAAAACTAAACGTACCATCCGGTCCAATCTGACCAAGCACGGTATCATCTGCTATGGGATTGCCATCCGCATCTGTAAAGGCCGTTGGATTGATATTCTGTACAAGTCTGACATCCTGCCCCGGTGTCCCTAATACCGTTAATACATCATGAAATCGTAAAACTGTTCCATCCGGATTTAATACATTATCAGGATCATCACAAGAGCATGGATCAGCCGCACATGGTGGTAGTACAATGTTATCGTGATTATTAAATCCTATGACTGTTTGCATAGTTGGATCACGTGTAAAAACTATTTCTATTATACCGTCTCGATCATCATCTACGAAAGCTGCATTAGCACCGTAAATATCTTTTAGTTCTAATAAAAAGTTCTGTCCATTCGTTAAATCGCAGTTCTCCAAGTCACTAAGCGTTAATGACAATGGCAGCTCTGGCAGCTCTCTAATAGGAACGAAGATTAAGATAGATGTCTCTACATTTCCTGCTGCTGCACAACTAGTAGGATTGATGACAAAGGATATATCACCTGTATAACACTCTGCCTCTTCTACACAACTAAAAGTGCCATTTTGTGCATCCGTGGTAGAATTTTCATCCGACAATCCTGGTGGACATCCGCAAGTGTAAGAAGATGAAACAGTAGCTTCCCCCTGATTATCTTCACACTTGCATGTTTGACTACTAGGATCCCAATATAAATCTTCTTCGCCGCAGCTAGCACATCCTGCGTCAGATGCACAATCAGGCACCATTACGCCATCAATACATACAGTTCCTTGTAGCGGGCCCGTAGAAGGGCACAAGGGATAACAGACGTCTCTGTAACAAGCAAAACCTGTTGCACAAGTACCATTTTGACATTGAGAATTAAATTTTAGCGTACTTGCCTTGGCCGTAGCAGGTGACCCACAGTTGATGACCATGATGGGGTTTGTCTTGCGCAATTGTGCATCGACAGTGTTGGCGGTTAAAAGACAGCCAACAAGAAGTATAAGGAAATTTTTCATTTTTGGATTAATTGAGCTGTAAAGTTGTGAAGAAACTTTCGCAAGGCAAAGAAAAAATTAGAATATTTGGCTTTCATGAAGCTTTGAGGCACATATTTCTTTGAAAGAATGCGCTATTTTATCATTTGCGTGAGCAACTCTCAGCTCTGAAAACAGATGCAGTGCTTTTTCGTAATGACCTTCATTGAATGATTGGATAGCTTCTGAAAAGGCTTTCAGGCTTGATGTTTTACATTTTTTTGTCTCCTCTTCTTGATGATTGTAGCATTCGAAGACTTCTATTGACTCGTCTTTTCCTCTCACATGTACTTTACCGATAGACCTGAGGAGGAAGTGTTGCGGATTGGCTAGTTTCTCGACAGCGTCAATGGTAAGTAAGATATCCGCTCCGTAAATTTTAGTTATACTCTCTATTCTCGCAGCAAGATTTACACTGTCGGAGATTACTGTCGCGTCTCTGCGTGTATCGTCACCAATGATACCCATCACAAGTGATCCGAAATGCAAACCCATTCCGACTTGAATGGGTTGACCGCCATGGCTCTTAATTTCATGATTGTAGGCTTGAATCATAAGCTGCATGTCAATACATGCTTGCAACGCATTATCCGGATTATTCTGAAAAAGCGCCATCACACCATCTCCCAGGTATTGATTAATAATGCCGTTATGCTGTCTTATTATAGGACCTACACGTCCCATATAGTTTTTGACAAATTCAAATGTCTCCAACGGTGTCATGTTTTCAGAACGGCTCGTATAGCCGCGAATATCCGTGAAGACGATTGCTGTATCCGTCTCTTTAGCATCCCCAAGTTCTGCACTGAGGATATTATTCCTACCGATGGCGGATAGAAATTCTTGAGGAACAAATCGCGACATGGCCGTATTGAGCTGTTGCTCGTATTCAGATTTTTCCTTTTGCTGACGCAATCTGATGCGATACCACAGCAATACACCACCGAACAGCGTGGTCATGATGATACCGGCAAATATGTTGCGCTGCTGTTGTTGTCGTCGTTCTTTTTGCTCGTTGGACAAAGCTAACTGGGCGATTTCTCGATCTTTGACTTCCGTCTGATATCTCATGTCAAGTTCAGAAATCACTGCATTTCTTGACTCTACGAGCAAGGTGTCATGGAGTTCTGTGTATCGTTCAAGAATATCATAAGCGGCGGTATAGTTGCCAAGGCGACTATGCGTCTTGGCCAGATTTTTGAGCAATTTCACTCGTTCTTCTAGAAAATCAATTTCATCGGCATATGCTTGCGCCTGATTAAAGTAATTCAGTGCCTCGTTAAATTGGCCTAGTTCTGAATGCGTTTCACCCAGATTATTGGAGGTAAAAGCCATGCCTCGTCTATCGCCGATTTCTGCAAAGCCATCTAGAGCCTTTCGAAAATTGATAATGGCTGCCTTGAGGGTATTGTTGTTTTCTACGGAATTGTTTTGTTTGTTCTGCCGGCTTTGCATTTTATACATCTCGCCTATACTGTCATAGGCATAGGAAGCGATATAGTTGCGATAATAGGTATTGGTCAGCTTTTCGGCGCTTGATATTGTCAGTTGATAATAATACATGGCAGAATCGGCCATTGACACATGTGTAGGATCCTCTTCTACTTGGCGATGATAGGTCTGACCTAGATTCAAGTATACATTGGGCAATAAACTTCTAAATCGTTCTAGTTCTTCGATCTTCGTAAACGGAATGAGCTTTTCGTAAGTGCCAACTTTTTTAAGATATGTCGCGGCACGATTATTAATGTTCTGAGCCATCAGTAAGGACGCATGATTAATACATGCTACTGCCGCAGAGTAATAGTCTTTTACATTCTCCGAGGCATAGATGACGTTGAGATACATTTCAGCAGCTTTCTCGTATTCATTCGTACGCTGATAAAGAAGCGCTATGTTTGAGTTATTCCCATTGACTTGCATCGAATCATTGGCCTGGTAGAAAAGCTTATTCGATTCCTGGAGATAAAAAATTGCTGAATCATGCATTTCTGCAGCTAAAAAATTTCTACCCAGATTCTGTGCTGCGATGGCGCTGCGCCTCGGATCATTCATGTTATTGGCTAGAGCTACTAATCTCCGCGACTCCGGGATAGCCTCAGCCCGATTTATTTTTTCTTTCTCCTGGACATAGTGGAGCCAATAGCGGAATTTTAAAGAGTCAACTTCTGTGGATTCAAATAATGACATCAGGGAATCCAACTTCTGTGTCTGTGCATTTAATATTGGGCTATCGCCCAATGTTAATAATAACAAGGGCACGACGTAAAGTAGTTTCCTATAGGTTGATAAGCCGAACATGTCCGCAAATTACTGAAAATCGGCAAGAAAAATGTTAAATTTCTACGCGAGGCTTGCTTTTCATCACTTTTAGGTAGTCCTGTGTTCTACCATCGAGATTTCAAAGCCTTAAAGCGTTGATTTAATTCATACTCAGGAATACTCCCTTGACGTCTCATCAATATTTTTCTGTCCTTATCTATCAGAAAATTAGTCGGCGTGGAAGGCACATAGTACACGGTGTTAACACTGGACTTGTTGAGAGGATCGGAGAGATTTAACCAATTATTATCGGGAAAGTGTTCATCAAGATATTCATAGCAACTAGCGGTGTACTGATTTCGTTTGCCACATACTGTGATTAGCTTAATATCCTTATCGCGATGTTGATCGAGAAGTTTCTTGAGTATCGGCAGTTCTCTGCGGCAACTGCTACAATCCGGATTCCAAAACATAACTAAGATGTACTGATTGGGAATCTCTGAAAGTGTCACAGGGTTTTCATCTCTATCGTAAAGGGTAATATCCGGTGCAAGCTGGCCGGGAGATAATCTCGTTATTTTATCTGCTTGATCAATGTTTCTTTCAACTGTTTCTTCATCCATAAATGCCGCCTTGCCTGTCTTGACAAAGTCGTTAACAAGCTTGACAAAAATTTGGTCAAAATCATTGCGGTTTTTAGCTCTGAAGGTGTTAATTAGATACAACGTGTAATAGTCATAACCTTCTTTATAGGGCTCTAATGCTTTAAGAATGTTTAAAATACGATCGTATGCTTGATCAAGATCTAGATCAGGCGATCTGACAGCATGTATATCAAGCCATGATATATGTAATGGACAATCCCAAAACAATGTATTATTGGCAATGTCGCTTACGGGTAGCTCTTGTGAAAAATAGGCTTGTCTGATGGCTGCTTTTTCAGTGAGTGTACTACCTTTTGAAGGAATGATCATCGGGGTCTGGCGGATGATTTGCGCGGTGAGTGAGTTGGGATGTTGCTCCAGGTATCTTTGTTGAAGTTCAGCTATGGATTGCTCCATATTGACTAAATTATCAAAGCTTTTTTCGTCTTGTCTCATGCGCCATTCTTCCGTAAAGGATTGGTATGGACTGGTCACGCGATCCCAGGCTTTGTAATATTCATTGTAAATGGTTAATTCTTCTGATCCTGTGACAGTCATGGTGTGATGTGGGGCATTAGCTTCACAGCGCAGGGAGTATTTATTGATACCGGGTTCGATGATCAATTGGAAGGATAAGTTTGATCTGCTGTGTTCAGTGTGATAAATGATGGCGTACATGCCGGGAGGTGGTGTCTGTGATAGATCAAGGACAAAAAGACCTTCATTATTGCGTGAAATTGTTTGTTCGGGCTTGGTTCGCTTACCAAACATTTTTCCGAAATACACTTCATTGACAGCAATACCATCGAGTTGCATGGTGATATGAACTTGAGCACTTAGCTCCATTGTGATTAAAGCGAATAGAATAAGCGTAAATATGTATCTCATGACATTGTTATGATCTTTAAATTAACGGCCAATGCCTGATTAAGGTGTCTATTTGTAGAATTTTTAACGTAAAAATAGGATTCTGTGTAGTTCGTATAAAAAAGGCTGAGTCCATTACTAGTTGGACTCAGCCTTCATTAACTTATTTAAAAGCTAAAGGGCTTATAGCTTTTTTAGGTTTATGTAATCTACATTTTTAGACCGTATCATTTCATTTATTGCCGGGATCTTGGACTCTTTCACCGCGCGATATTGGTCGAGTAGTCGATCTATTTCGGCACTCAGTTCATCCCTTACTTTTATCGCTGCGGCAGTAGGAGGGAAGTCACCTATTTGTGTCAGCGAGTTCAGATGCGCCAGTTTGTTAGTCAGTTTAATAGGATAATTAAGCGGATCTTGATTGCTGCGATTTTTAGTTTGATAAAGTTCGTTTTCAATAAAGGTCAGTGTGCTGTCCACCATCTTTATTTCTGAAGTGACGTCGTCATGTTCCTTAACGATCGGCAGGAATTTAGCTAATTGATCTTTAATCGATCGTATTTCGATGATGGCTTCGTGGGACGCGGATACTTTATCTACGATGCTTTTCAAAAATGAAAATTGTCGATCATAATCTGCTTGTGGCTGTTCTACTTTTGGATTACCCATAATATTAAAGCTTTGCGATTGTACTTTACCATTATGATGTAGTTCCATGATGTATTTTCCGGGAGCCACTTTAGGACCGTTCATAATGCCCCACCACATGATCATGCCGTCAAATCTCGTGGCATCTGCCGTTCGCATGTTCCAATTGTACATATTCAAGCCTTTTTTGAGATCTTGAAGCATGGTACTTTTATCTGCACTTTTATTTGAAAAGTTTCTGATTTCTGTTCCATCCGTGTTTTTATAAACAAGTCGTACAGTATCTTTTTCTGAAAAATCTGCAAGATGGAAATAGGTAACTACTCCGGAAGGGTGGTTAAGACCTTCTTGTTTATTATTTTTATTTTGACCGTTTCCAAATCTGTAACTATCCTTCGGCACAAATAATGTGCTTTCTCGAATATTTTTTCCTATGGCTTGATGTATGACCGTAAGATCATCCATGATATAGATGCCCCTACCTTGGGTTACGACGATGAGATTATCATCTTTGATAGTCATATCTGTAATCGGTACGATCGGCATATTGAGCTGGAATGGATACCACATATCGCCATCATTATAGCTTATGTACATTTGGGTCTCTGTGCCTGCATACAACAAGCCCGGCTTGTTAGGATCCATGCGTAGCACACGGGTGAAATGTGCCGGGTCGATTCCATTGGTTATTTTCTTCCACGTTTTTCCGTAATCATTAGTTTTATATAAGTAAGGCTGGAAGTCACCTAGTTTATACTGAGTACCGGCTATGTAACACGTAGCAGGATCGGTGGGATGCGGATCTACACTATTGATCATCAGATATTTAGGTGCGACTGAGGGTGTCACATTTGCCCAGTTTTTACCACCATCTGTCGTCACGTGCATTAGACCGTCATCTGATCCTGCCCATATTACACCTTCGCGCGCAGGTGATTCGGCGGCAGCGAAAATTGTACAGTAATACTCGACACTCGTGTTATCCTTGGTAATAGGCCCACCGGATGGGCCAAGTTTTTCTTTTTCATTGCGCGTCAGATCGGGGCTTATGATTTCCCATGTCTGCCCTTCATCGGTAGTGACATGTACGTGATTGGAGGTGGTGTAAAGCTTCTTGCTGCTGTGCGGCGAGAAAAAGATAGGAAAGTTCCACTGGAAGCGATATTTCATCCCCTCAGCACCATACCCCATGGGATTGTCAGGCCATACGTTTACAGCTCTCACAGTTTTAAGTCGGTGATCTACACGGGTTAATAGTCCTCCGTAGCTTCCCCCGTAAACGATGTCCGGATTGTCGGGATTAACTGCTATATGACCAGATTCACCACCTGCAGTCTGCTCCCAATCCTCCTGGCGAATACTCGTACCTGAAGTTCTATGTGGTATCCTGATGGTGGAGTTATCTTGCTGAGCGACATAAATTCTAAAAGGAAAGTCATTATCTGTGGTGACACGATAAAATTGAGCTGTATTCTGGTTGTGATAGCTTGACCAAGTTTCCCCTCCATCATAAGTAATCTGAGCACCACCGTCATCTGCGATGATCATACGCCTAGGGTCTTCGGGGGCAATCCATAGGTCATGATGATCACCATGGGGTGCATTGGACGCTTTGTATGTTCGTCCGCCGTCAGTTGATTTATGATAAGACACATTGACGACATAAACGGTATTCTCATCATGGGTGTCTGCATAAATTCGTGTATAGTACCATGCACGCTGGCGCAAGGCGCGATCGTCATTGAGCTTAGACCATGTCTTACCACCATCATCAGAGCGATAGACGCCACCTTTTTCGTTTTCGATGATCGCCCACACTCTATTTCCATTACGAGGCGAGACCGTGACCCCGGATATTCCCCACACGCCTCCAGGTAGTCCGGAATTTTTAGTGATCTCTGTCCATGTCTCTCCGTAATCTGTACTTTTCCACATACCGGAACCTTCTCCACCACTGTCGAGGCTGTAAGGCGTACGTTTCACATACCATGTGCTGGCATAGAGGATGCGTGGGTTAGTAGGATCGATAACAAGATCTACGGCTCCTGCCTGGTCATTGGCATAGAGGGTTTTACGCCATGTCTTGCCTCCATCGGTACTTTTAAATACGCCTCTCTCCGTACTAGGTGCAAATAAATTACCCATCACAGCTGCATAAACTATATCGGGATTATTGGGATCGATGCGCATTCTCGATATAAAATAACTTTTATCAAGTCCGATATGCTTCCATGTCTGCCCGGCATCTTCCGAGCGCCAGGCGCCATAGCCATAGGAGACATTTCCTCTCACGGTTTTTTCGCCACCTCCTACATAGATGACATTGGGGTCAGAAGGAGCGACACTCACACATCCAATACTTCCACCAAAATAGCCATCAGAGATACTCTCCCATGATCTACCACCATCTGTGGTCTTCCATACACCACCACCAGTGGCACCAAAATAAAACAGATTAGGCTGCCCGGGAACACCTGCAACAGCACATGATCGACCGCCTCTGAAAGGGCCTATTGAACGCCATTCTAAGTCAGAAACAATGGCTGCATGTGGGTCTGAAGATTGCGAAAAAATGGGTATTGGCGCTACCCAGCATAGGCATAAAAGTACACCAAAAATGATCGACATTCTCATAGTTCAGTTTTGTGGCGTAAGATAATCAATCGATTTTGACATAAACAAATGAAGCTTCTTCAATGTGCAATCTGGCGCGATTTGTGAGCTATTGCAAGCTTCAAACATACCTATTTAAGCGAGGATTGATCTACGGTTTATGAATGCACAAATAATTGAATAACAAGGTAGTACATATCTCATATTAATTATTTGTTCATATAGACAAAAATCGCTTGCGATATAACTGAGTTTGGCAAAATTGTTGGCTGTAAGACCGTGAGAAATAATATCTCTTATGCTTAAGTGGGATTTAATGCCTTTTGATGAACGACCACAGTGGTCGAAAAACCATATATCAATGAAGAATTTTAAGATTCAAGGAGTCTGCTATGCTTTCATGTTGATGCTCTATAGCATGAGCATGAGTGCACAGTCATCGGCGGATATAGTCGCGATGGGTCAATGCTTGTGTTCACAGAGTGAAAGAGCTCTAGACACTTTGGTAATTGAATCCAGTTCACCGGATAGATGGGGACTGTCGGAATATTCTCCATTTTCTTCACCGGATTCATTAATCTACTACAATGCGGTGGGTAGTGGTGCATATTTGACATGGATCACACCTGCCTTAGATTCACTTATAGCACTCAATCCCGAAGGTCCAACACCATATAGGTTTTTGTATAGAGGATATAGGGATCCATCAATTCCATTCGATGTAACCTTTACAAACGGCATGGAGACCATCGTTGTAAATTTTGAAGCCTGCGTGCCAGATGACGGTTCTATAGTCGGGCCGGATACTTTATGTCTAGGTGATGAAGGAGCCTATGCCATCAATATAGATCCCGCAGTACTGAGTACAATCAATTGGACACTTTCCGGTACGACAGCAGGAGGAGAAATGTTTTCCGGTTTAGTATTGCCGGGTACCGGCAGTGGCACGATCTTCATGCAAATGACAGGCTCAGGAAGTATTACCGGAGCTTATGCGGGTTCAGGTTCATCACTATTATTTAACAGTGCAGGCAATTTTACGCTGCATGTGACAGGTGAGACTAATAAAGGATGTTCTTTCTCAGACTCCATTAATATATATGTACAAAATACAGATTATAATATCATAGGCTTTAATGAAGTATGTCCCACGGATAGTGTGCCTTACTCAATTCCGCTTGATGCGGCTTTTGATTCAGTGGTATGGACATTATCAGGTGGTGGGGTATTCCAGAATGGTGAGACCACTATATCTAATACCAATAATGTCTGGGTGAAATGGGGTGGGACACCAGACACATACGAAATCAATGTAAGAGCTATTTGTAATTCATCTGCAATGTGTATGGTCACGGATCAGTTCGAAGTGACAGTACAGAACAATATCGACGCACAGATATCGGGAGATACTATCGTCTGTCTCAACGGGACATATACCTATAACACTAATGTACATGGCTTAAGCTCACTGACATGGTCAAGTAGAAGAGGCAATAGTTTGATGCCTGTAGGTGCGATACCGGCATCTGTTAATGTTACTTTCACACAGACAGGGCTTGATACATTATTTGCTACGGGTATGACTTCTATGGGCTGCACAGTACATGATTCTATTATCATAGATGTCAAGGGTACGGGTATCATGATTATGGGTAGTACGATGATCTGCAAGGATGTATTGGGAGAATATAGTGCATTTTACGAAGATGGCTCGATAGCAGAATTTACAGCGTTGACATGGAGCGTACTAGGAGACGATACATTGGCAGATACGACGACCATAGGAATGGATACTTTAATGGTGGTTTGGAACAGAGGTGGAAATCACCAAGTAGTGGTGACCGGTACTACATCGATAGGTTGCACCTTGAGAGACACCTTTACGGTAAACGTCATTGATAACGAGTTTATCATCTTGGGCGATACAGTGGCATGTATGGGCTATGAGGCACAGTTTTTCTTTGTGCAGGCGACAGATAGTATGGATGTGCTTAACGGACCTGTGGTTACATGGTCAATATATATTGGATCGCCTGATAAGGCTGTTCCACTGCTAGAAGTGTTGACGGATACAGACAATAACGACACGTTGACCCACAGATTCCAGCAGGGGACATTTGGTTCTAACCAGCCATATTATGTTGTGGCGACTTCGATGTCCCATGGATGTGTATTATCAGATACGATCATAGTGCATGTCATCGGTGATGGTCAGATGGTCATAAATGGACCTGATAGTTTATGTGCCGGTGGGGATGCATGGTTTTCACTTGGTATTCCGAAGTCTGTATTGACTGCACCGGTAACATGGTCGGTATTCCAGAAGAGCAACAACGCACCAGTAATCCCGAGCAATATACATCAAGTATCAAATGATTCTATCCGTGTGACATTCCCCAATGTAGCAGACACCTTTATTGTCAGAGCGATGGGCATGGTAAGTGGTCAATGCAACTTTACGATCGAAACGGAGATAGTCTTAACGGACAATGCATTTATAATTAATCTTCCAGAGCTTGATACTACTTGTTTAAGTACAGATAGCGTAAGTTATGTACTGAGCGTAGATACTACTTTAATAAACGCAGCAACTTTCAGCTGGACGATCACTGATCTGTCCAACGGACAGTTTTTGATACCGACTTTGACCAATAGTGGTTCCAGGCTAGCCGCTACCTATCGTTACCCTAGAGCAGGACGTTATCGTCATGAAGTCCGTGGAGAGTATGGCACGGATCTATGTGATATCAATGAAATATTTACGGTCACAGTTAAGGATACAGCCTATCATATTGTGGGTGACCAGCAAATATGCATAGGCGACACGACTGTTTACACGATCAGGCAATCATGGAATAACATGCGGCTCAGCGATATTGATGCTGATGGTCTGAACTGGATGATTTCTGACCCGAGCGCAGGCACCATTGTTCAACCTGTTAGTGGTGATACTGTATATGTGGTATGGCATCAACAAGGCATATACACATTATCTGTGGAAGGTATGCGAACATGCGGCTGCCCTATAGCAGCTGACTCAAGAATTCTTGTCAGAGATGGCGGTTTTATCATAGGAGGTCCGAATAATGTATGTCGAGGAGAGACTGTCGGATTTACCATTCTCAACTTCGACACTAGTTATGTAGATGACCTGATAATGGACAGTACAGTCTGGTCTGTATCACATGGTACTATCCTTAATGGTCAGCGTACAGATTCATTGACAGTGCGCTTCAACACTTATTTAGGACGTGATCCGATTTTTGTCGATACGATCAGGTTCAGGGGTGTGACTGATGACGGATGTCAGGTGGATACCCAGATTCTTGTCAGCATACGTAACAATCAATACTTTCTCGATGGTCCACTCAATGTGTGCCAAGGAGATTCTGTAAATATCAGCTTGCGCAATTTATTAGATTCATCATTGGTAAGTGACGTCTCGACGCTCGACTGGGTCATCAGCCCGGGTGACACATTAACCACCGGCGTGACGTTAAACCAAAAAATTGATACAGCAGGCGTGTTAAGCTACACTTGGGATACACCGGGATTATTTACGGTGACAGCATTTGGCTACACGGCTGATAGCTGTGCGGTATTTGCCTCGTACACATTAAGCGTAAATATGACACCGGATATCAATATCATGGGTGACCTCAACACGTGTATAAATACGACGGACAATTATTGGGTAAATCTCAATATGAATGACATTGATTCCATCAGTTGGTCAGTAAGACCGTATGCCGGTACACTGGATAGCGCTCGAATCCTCAGTGGCCAGGGTACGAGAGAGATTATTGTGGACTGGAGATCTACCGGAGATTATTATATATCAGTGATAGGTGTGACCAATGGCGGATGTGTATTTACCGATACGATCAATACCAAGATCGTCAATACAGCCAATGCCGGTCAGATGACATGTAATAGTGATCTCAATATTACGGTTGACTCCGAATGCCGAGTCAATATCACGCACGACATGTTGCTTGAAAATCCTGATCCCAATATTCCAAACGAACAATACGAGATAGAGATAATAGACGATGCTACAGGACAGGTACTGTCTAATGGATTCGTGGATGTATCATGGTTAAATCGTAAGCTCAGATATGTGATTACCCATGAATGTTCAAGACAGTCATGCTGGGGATATCTTACACTAGAGGATAAGACCATTCCGGAGCTGATATGTGGCAGAGATACATTAAACTGTAACAGTAACATCTTCCCTACGGCATTGAACTTCGGCCCGCATAGAAGACAAGGATTCCCTGTTCCTCCCAATGCAACCGTCAACAGTATCGGCGGTAACAACTCCGGCATGTTCTCTGTCGCGGGATTTGAGAAATGTGGAACAGCAACTTTAACCTTCAGAGACAGCACGATCAGTGATATATGTACAGGAATATTTGGTGCAGTGATCTATCGTCATTGGACAATGACCAATGTGTCAGGGTTACAAAGTAGATGTACAGATACCATTTATATTAGAAGATTAACAATCGATGATCTCGATCTGACTAATCTGCGCAATTATATCGGTTCTGATGGATTTGAGTGCGGTATTCCATATCCGACACCTAGTCGTACAGGCAATCTGAATATACTTAGTGGTCAGTTTTGTTTCAACATTGATGCGACATATTCAGATATGAGAACTAACTTCTGTGGAGAGCAATCATACAGAGTAGTCAGGACCTGGACGATACTTGATTGGTGTACGGGTGATGTGAAGATCCACACGCAGACTATAGATGTACTTGATAGAGAAGGCCCACAAATTAATCTTACGAGCGGAGACATTACTATTCAGGCGGGCAATCACAGCTGTACGGGAGTCGTCGATCTTTCATCAGGGATAAGTATTACAGACAGATGTAGTGATGTCGTATATAGAAGAGTAAGAATATTCGAAAAGGACAGAACAGGTAAGTTGCTCTACAATATCACAGATGGCGTTTATACGGGATTAGTATTTGACGAGAGTGTCACACAGATATTAATCGCCGTGGATGCACGTGATGCCTGTGACAGAACTAACGAGAGAGAGATCACACGCATGCTGAGAATAGTAGATAATGTCAAACCTATTCCTATATGTGATGAAAACACAGTAATCACTATAGGAGCGAATGGTTGGGCGATAGCGACTACCAAGGCATTTGATGATAAGAGCTGGGATAACTGCGGTGTAGCACGTATCTGTGTCGCCAAGGTATCCGACTTGGATATTTTTGATAGTCTAGATACGAACAATGATAAGCTGGTTAGCTATTCTAGTTTTAACTCAGCTCTAAATTGCCCTGGTGCATATGATGACGTGATTATCACGATCAGTGGTCAGCAGATGATACACAGAGACTCTCTATGTAGAGATTATATCAAATTCTGCTGTAACGATGCCATGACAGGACGTGTGATGGTAGCACTTACTGTCTTCGATCATGCAGGCAACAGTAACACCTGTATGGTCAATGCACGTATTCAAGATAATAGTGCCATAACTAAACTGGTGAGACCACAGGGTATGGACTTGACGGTATCTTGTGTAGAAGATATCAGACCGTTTCTGACTAATGATGGTAGTGCGGTGACATTCTTAACGTCACTATGTGGTATTCCGATTCCACCGGATTCATTTACAGCAAGGGTTGATACGAATAGATGCGGGGTAGGAACAATTATTAGAAACTGGTCAGCGAGAGATGGATTTGGCAATTCAGTTACACATGCTCAGACGATTACGATCGGATTCCCGGGTGAGATTTTCAATCCTTCCAATGTAGCCAATTTATGGCCACAAGATTACGAGGGTGCAGGATGCCCCGGCTCAAGCGTGAGACCTGAGAATCTGCCTTCTCAATTCCGTGTCAATCTTCCGACTAATTTCACATGCAGCAGTCTGGCGGTGGACTATGAAGACTTAGTATTCAGAAATACAGAAGGTTTCTGTGCTAAAATACTACGTACATGGACACTGATCGACTGGTGTCAGACAAGATCCAATGATCCTAATGCAGGTGTGTACAAGCACGTGCAAGTACTAAAACTAATAGATGATCAGAGACCCACGATTATCTTGGGTTGCGAGAGCGAGACCTTCGAAGCTTCTAATAATACAGCTTGCTCTGCATTTGTTTCTCTCAGAGCTTCCGCTACGGATTGTCATGATGAAGCAGATCTGAGATGGACATTTGAGGTCTATGACTTTGACAGCACCAAAGTATTGACCGGCAAGTCTGATAGAATCAACACCAACCTTGGAATAGGTGTCTATCGTGTAAGATGGATCGTCGAAGATCCTTGTGGCAACTCTAGTGAGTGTAATAAGCGGGTAGAAGTGGTTGATACACGTGGGCCTAGTATCGTATGCAGAGATCTTGAGAGAACTATTGGTGCTAATGGCACAGTGACGCTTAATCCGCAGGATTTCATCAGCAGCGCAACTGACAATTGCAGCAGTGAGAGCGGCTTCACGTATCGCTTCAATGCGGTCAATGGGCAGACCTCACTTGTGTTTGAGTGTGTCATGCTGGAAGGACTACCAAGCAAAGAGTTTGACTTGACGGTGTTCGTTTTGGACTTACTGGGCAATGCTACTTCATGCAATGTTAAATTAAGAGTATTGGGCGGCACGGTATGTCAAGCAGGCAACTTCACTACCCAGATAGGTGGTGGAATCTTCACAGAAAGTGATTTTGCGGTAGATAATGTTTCCGTCTCTGTCGCTGAAACTGGCGCAAGTGCGCTGCAATCAGCCATGACGCCACTTCAGGGTACATATGCTTTTAACAATCTAGCAATGTACAAATCATACGAGATCAAAGCAACCCGTAATGGTGACTATATGAATGGTGTAAGTACTTTGGACATTATCTTGATTCAGAGACATATCTTAGGCTTACGCCAATTAGACAGTCCTTATAAGATTATAGCAGCGGATGTTGACGGATCCGGTACGGTATCGGCTTCGGATCTAATACATATCAGAAGACTATTACTGGGTATTACGGCTGAGTTCCCTATCGGAAGATCATGGACCTTCGTGGATGAATCACAAGAATTCAGCAATCCGGCATCTCCATTTCCATACATACAGACAGTCAAGGTTGACAATCTTGATCGTCGTATGGACAATGCGAATATGATAGCTGTCAAGATGGGTGATGTTAATGACAATGTACAATTGCTATCCAGCGCCCTCGGCAAAGCACGATCCATAAGCAGATTGGTCAGTGCGCTTGAACATTCCGATGAATCTAGTGCCTTGTTAACTATTCGTCCTCGGGATATTAGTAGTTCGATCATCGGTCTGCAGATGGCATTGAAATATGACCCGCGCAAGCTGGTTGTGAGTAAAGTCACTGCGCTTGGTGTGATATTAGAAAATGACCAAGTCAGAATCGATAATGAAAACGGCATAGTGCGTCTGATCTGGAACGAGCGTGAAGGGGTGAGACTTGAGGAAGGTCAATCATTATTTACGCTCGCGGTGGAGAACATTAGTGGTGATGTACTTGACGCAGGCATGTTCACTATCGAAGAGAGTGCGCTTAGAGCTGAAATCTACCATACTGCCGATAGGGAGATCGAGACATCTGATATCGTCCTTACGCAAGAGGTACTTAGTACTCAAGGATTAGTTGTCAAGCAGAATACACCTAACCCATTCAGAGAGAGTACATTGGTAGAATTCTTTGTGCCGGCTAGGGGATTAGTCAATATTACAATCCATGATTTAACTGGTAAGCTAATAAGTGATTATAAGACGACTTATGATAAGGGATGGCATCAGTACAACATAGAAGCGGCCAAAATGTCCGGAACGGGTATGTATATCTACCAGATCCAGACTGGTCAAGAGCTTCAGAGTAAGAAAATGATAATAGTCGAGTAAGTCGAAAGACACAAAACTGAGAAAATGATCAAGAAAAGAATAATCCAAGAATCAATGAATAAATTTCAAAGGCACAGATGGGGTATCCTTAGAGGATCGATTGTGCTGCTGGCCATGTTAGCCATAAGCAGTTCCCAAGATCTTCTGGCGCAATGCCATAATAGGACTATGGCATGTAATAGTCTGGTGTATGTATCGCTGGATACATCATGTACGGCAGTTATTACACCGGATGTGATGCTGGAGAATCCTGCCGCAGATAGCTTTTACCGTGTAGAAGTTCGCGATCCGAATGGCAACATTATACCTGATAATATCATAAGAGAAGACTATGGCAGACGGCGTCTCGAAGTTCGTGTGTATTGCCGAGAATCGGGGATATTTTGCTGGGGTAATATCATCGTAGAGGACAAGATACCACCGATGCTGGATGTGTCACCGATGGATACAGTGGTCTCGTGCTTTGTGTTTCCTTTTGATCTGTCAGCGAACGCACTAGTGACTAGGGTTACTTTTTCGGACAATGGTTGTTTTAAGCCTGACAGTCTGGGTTTTCAGGACTTTGTGAATACAGAGTTTCCGCCCTGTAGAGATACGATCAGAATAATAGATCGTGTATGGGCTGTAAAAGATAGGGCTGGCAATCTTACGGAGAAGACTCAGAAGATTTATATCCGACGCGCCAGACTTAGGGATATTACATTCCCAAGGGACACCATCATCGATTGTGTGAATGAGGGAGATCTGTCTCCACTTACATTGGGAGAACCTGAGATAAGAGCTTGTGATCATTTCGAAGTGTCATTCACTGATGTAACCTTGCCGGTATGTGGTAAATCCAGAAAAATATTGCGTCGATGGCAAGTGAGAGATATTTGTTTGCCAAGAGATACCATTGTAAACCAAGTCATTAAGATCGAGGATCTTACAGCGCCTACCATTGACTTTAGTAGTTTTTCCATCCCTGCAGATAGGGTACAGGCTAATAAGACAAGTTGTACAGCGGATATTCTTCAAATTCCGAATCCTATAATAGTTGACTGTAACCTTGCCAATACCACATTGCAGGCT
Organism: uncultured Saprospiraceae bacterium; assembly: GCA_964396595.1. Classification (GTDB taxonomy): domain Bacteria; phylum Bacteroidota; class Bacteroidia; order Chitinophagales; family Saprospiraceae; genus CAYNFR01. Next base: position 30,546 of record CAYNFR010000030.1, read on the forward strand.
TTCTACCAGCTGGCGGATGATAGCGGAATGCTATTCGGGAAACTCTATCCGGCGCGTGTGAACAACATTTTTTCTGAACCGGGTTCACCTAACAGAGGACAAGCGATATGGGATCTTTTAGCTGTTCCTATCGGCCAGCCATTCAGAGTGATATTCGTCGCTAATGATGGTTGTGGTAATATAGCCAGAGATACTTCTCAAGTAGTGACTATAGCCGATCCGCTACCACCGAATGCTGTATGCGAAGGAACTACTACAGTATCCTTAAATTTTGAAGGGAATACTGTCGTGATGGCAGAGACATTTGACGATAACAGTTTTGATAATTGTGGTGTGGTGCGTAAGCAGGTGAGAAGATTCAATTCTAACTGTGCCGGAAATCAGGCGGATAGAAACTTTGGAGATAGAGTACATTTTTGCTGTGAAGACATTGCCAACAATCCTATCAAAGTAGTACTGCGGGTGTATGACGCCGCAGGCTTATTCAGTGACTGTCTTATAGATGTCTATGTTCAGGACAAGCGGCCAGTAACGATTGTCTGTCCTCCGACGCTTTCTTTGAATTGTAATGTTGATAGTACAAGACTTCGTGCTGAACTGCTCAATCGACGACCTACGGTCACCTATGTTTGCGGCCAGAAATCACTAGATGTTACTATTCCTCCGTTTTCTATATCCGATTGCGGCATAGGAAGCGTGACGGTGACATGGACGGCAGAAGATAATAATGGTACGAAAGCAAGCTGTACGCAGCTTGTCACTTTCTCAAACCTCACGCCTGTAATGGTCATAAAGCCGAACTTAAATATAAATCTGACTAGTTGTAATGCCGGAACGCGACCAGAACAGATTGCAGGGAGCGAACCGACATTCACAGGTGTGGATTGTGAAAAAGTAATTGCTACTTACACAGACGAAGTGTTATATGGTCAAGGAAGTACTTGCATAACCATCAATAGGCGATGGACAGTACTTGACTGGTGTCAATTTAATGGAGGCAATACAGCAACGGCTGTTATCGAAGAATTTACCCAGACTATCAGGATCTCAGATAATGCAGCACCCTTCTTTAGACAAGCTGTGTCAGTCATAAGAGTAGAGGATAATGATCAGAACTGTGAGGAATTGGTTACCATTACGGCAACTGCCGAAGATGATTGTACAACTGCTGAAGATTTGGTTTACACTTATTCTCTAAATAATGGAACGATACAGACAGGACGAGAATTCAGTGCCACATTGCCGATAGGCACACATGTTGTCAGATTTACCGTAAGAGATAGATGTAATAATATGGCATCGAGGGTCGATACGGTCGTGATTGTCTCGCAGAAGCCACCGACACCATTATGTATTACGCGATCAGAAGCAGTTCTAAGGTCTGATGGCACAGCATTTATAACAGCTAGAATGCTTAATCTGAAGAGTATCACAGGTTGTACTGAGTCAGAGGAAGGACTTCGATTCAGCTTTGATAGTGCCGGAAATGATACAGTAAGAACATTTACTTGCGCCAATGTGCCGAATGGCATAGTCGGCGAAGTGCCGTTGAGACTATATGTAACTGATGCATTGGGCAATCAAGACTTTTGTAATGTGATCGTCACCGTATCAGATCGTGTTAATGATTCATGTCCTGATAATGTCGGCAATTCGGCAATATCGGGTATTATTTCAGACGAAGAAGGCATGGTTGTCAAGGATATTGATGTAACAATCGTTAATAATGTTACAAGCGCTACCATGGTGGTAAGAACGGACAATTTTGGACAGTATAGAGCTCCGGAGTTACCGGAATATGAGTCTTACACCATTAGGCCATCTCTCAAAGGACACGATATGGCAGGTGTCTCTACACTTGACATTGTACTGATTCAAAGACATATCCTTGGATTAAAAACATTGGATAGTCCTTACAAAATAATCGCTGCTGATGTCAATGGTAGTAATTCTATCACAGGTGCGGACTTAGTGGCTTTGAGAAGAATTCTATTGGGTTATGATCAGTATAACGAAGCACAAAACTGGAAGTTCGTTGATAAGGATTTTGTATTTGACGATCCGCGTCATCCTTGGGGTTTTGAAACCACGCGCAAGGTGCGTGAGCTAGAAGGAAATAAATCAGAGCAAGATTTTATCGGATTAAAAATAGGCGATGTAAGCGGTAATGCTTTCGTAGCCTTATCTGAGCTAATATCGAGGCCGCGATCTTTTGTTAATATGTATGTGAAGCCTGAGAAGAAAGGTCAATATGTTCATTATCAATTCAGTGCGGCATCTCACTTATCACTGGCAGGCTTACAGATAGGGCTGGCGGCTGATGAAGATTTGGAGTTTGTCGGATACGAAAGCGGCATACTTCAGGTCAGCAACGATCAGATAGCAGTCAGGAACAATGAATTTATGATGAGCTGGTCTAGCCCTGAAATGGTGCAGGCAGGGGACAATGCCCTCTTTACATTAATTTATAAAACAAAAAGCAACGCTGCCGATGTCAAAAAAATGCGATTTGACATCAGCAGTTTACGGAATGAATTATATGACGAATCATTAAATACATTAGGAATATCATTTGAGTGGTCGGGAGGCTTGAGCCAAACTTACACATTTTCTCTCGAGCAAAACGAACCAAATCCATTCAACAACGAGACCTTGATCAAGTTTTCTCTACCTGAATCTGGCGAAGTAGAATTTACCGTCATGGATGCAAAAGGAGTCTTGGTACATCGCAGATCTATGTTTATGGATAGAGGTAACCAACAAGTCAAGCTCACCGCCACCGATATTCCACTTAAGGGTGTCTATTTCTATTCGATAGCAACACGAGATCAGATCGCAACTAAGCGGATGGTCGTCCTTTATTAAGATTTGATTTTTGGTTATTAATAAATGTAGTCTCGGCTCTACCCATGAGAGTCGAGACTTTTTTATGCTGCCTGAGTTATATACCTTTAGATAAAGAATGTTATGCGCATGCATAACCCGGGCTTTATGAGTAGCGCATGGAGACGGCTCTCTTAATGGGAGCTGATAATGCTATGACATCCCGTAGCTACACCCTTATAATTTTTGGTCATTAAAAAATATGCACGGGTGTATCTAAAATCCCTTAATTTCGCAGGCCTATGAGAGGATTCATTATTCTGACCCTAGTAACGGTACTTATCGCTTCGTGCAAAACAGAGTTTGAAGCAGTCCGTACCTCCAATGATGCAGAGCGCATCTATAAATCAGCAGAAGAATTATTTGCTACAGGCGATTATAATCGAGCCATTATATTGTATGAATTGGCTATACCAGCCTACAGAGGAAAGATAGAAGCAGAGAAGATTTATTTTAACTATGCTAACGCAAATTATCTCAATCAGAGCTATACCCTTAGTGCTCATTATTTCAAGACATTCGCAGATACGTATACGACGAGTACAATGAAGGAAGAAGCGCTTTTCAAAAGTGCCTATTCCTACTACTTATTATCTCCACGTCATAAACTCGATCAAACAGAAACAAACAAGGCAGTGGAAGCATTCCAGCTATTTGCTAATACCTATCCCAATTCAGAAAAAATTCCGGAAGTCAATCAATATGTTGATAAGCTCCGACGCAAAATGGAAACTAAGGCATTCGAAGCAGCTAAGCTATATTATGATTTAAAAAATTATGGTTCGGCTATTCAGAGTTTCGAAAATCTACTCAAGGATTATCCCGGTTCTCCATATCAAGAGCAGGCAACATTCTTTATGGCCAAAGCAAGCTATGAACATGCTGTAGAAAGCATATACCTGCGGCAAGAAGAAAGATATAGGAAAACCGCAGAGAGAGCGGCATATTTCTTAAAAAAATACCCGAATTCTCAATATACTAAAGAAATTCTGGGCTATCAAAACGAATCATTAAAAGAATTAAATAGAATACAAAATGGGTGATATTAAAACACGTGTACAAGGTGTAGATCCTAATATTGAAGCAAGAGACCTACTTACTCTAGTCAAAAAATCGAACAATATCTACACGACAGTGGCGATAATAGAAAAAAGAGCAAGTCACTTAAGCACAGTCATTCGCGAGGAGTTACACAACAAGCTCGAAGAGTTTGCTGTAAACACGGATAGAATAGAAGAAGTCCAAGAAAACAAAGAGCAAATCGAAATCTCTAAGTTTTACGAAAGACTACCTAGTCCGAGCATTATCGCTACTCAAGAGTTTCTCTCAGAAATACTCGAAGTGGAGGATAGCCAAGCGACATCCGACAACGAGGACTCCATTTAATAGATCATGCGGATACTACTAGGCGTAACGGGTAGTATCGCTGCATATAAGTCATTGCAGTTATGCAGGTTATTTATCAAGCATGGACATGAGGTATGCGTGGTAATGACACCTGCAGCAGAAAAGTTTGTCAGTAAACTCAGTTTCTCTACTTTAAGCAAAAAGGAGGTGTACTCAGGCATCATTGAAAATGATAGCTGGGCTAATCATGTAGAGCTGGGTCTGTGGGCAGACCTGATGATTATTGCGCCTGCCACAGCTAATACGATCGCAAAACTGGCCAATGGTATAGCGGATAACATGGTCATTGCCTGTTATCTGAGTGCCAGGTGCCCTGTCTATATTGCTCCGGCTATGGATGTAGATATGTGGAAACATCCATCAACAAGCATGAATATAACTCGGCTTAAATCCTACGGAAATATTATCATTCCTGTTGAACATGGAGAGCTTGCATCAGGACTTCATGGCGACGGGAGAATGGCAGAGCCTGAGAATATTTACCGACTTATCACCACGCCCGACGACGTTTATGTAAAGCAGAAAATCCTGCAAGGCAAAAAGGTGTTGATCACTTTGGGCCCGACAGTTGAAGCCATCGATCCGGTGAGATATATAAGCAATCATAGTACCGGCCTGATGGGTATAAGATTGATAGAAGAGTGTCTGAAAAGTGGCGCTGCATCAGTCATCGCCGTATCTGGCCCTACAAAATTTTCCATACCACAAGATCAGCGGGTCGAAGTGCATCTTGTATCTAGTGCCAAGGAAATGTACGAATCATGCGAGCGGGTATTTGATGACATGGATGTCGTAATATTCGCTGCTGCCGTCGCCGACTATACCCCAGCCAAAGTGTCTGCCCACAAAGTCAAAAAGAATGATGAAGAGCTTTCCATTCAGCTAGTGAAAACCATTGATATAGCCGCCACCCTAGGGGTGAAAAAGAAAAATCAACTGACAATAGGCTTCGCACTGGAGACACAGAACGAATCTCAAAATGCTATTGATAAACTGAATAAGAAAAACTTCGATTTTATCGTTCTTAATTCATTAAATGATCCCGGTGCAGGTTTTGCTAAACCGACTAATCGAATCACGATCCATGATAAAGTCGGCAGAGTAAAGACTTTTGACACCAAGGATAAGGCGGAAGTCGCTAAGGATATCATCGAGTATATAGCTATAATGTTATGAAAAAAATCGGAGGAATCGTTCTTTTTTGTTTGCTAGTAATAGCCGAGATCGCCGCGCAGGAGCTCTTCGTAGAAGTGCAGATCAATACACCTGCGCTGAAAATAGCAGATCCGACTCTATTTTCCACACTTGAGACGGCCATAAGAGAATTTTATCGTAACACCAAGTGGACATCTGATGCGTACGAGCCGGAAGAAAAAATCGAGGCAAATATCCAGATAAACGTCAAAGACGATATGTCCGCCAATTCTTTTAAAGTAGACATTTATGTCAACTCAGGACGTCCGGTATTCAATAGTAATTACACGACACCTATTCTTAATCATTCGGATAGAGATGTGACTCTTTTTTATGAACCTCAGAATCCGATCATTAACAATGCGCAGAATTTCACTGACAATCTTTCTTCTATTCTGACATATTACGCTTATATAATTTTGGGATTTGATTATGATAGTTTTTCGCCATTGGGCGGTGATGATTATTTTAAAATTGCTAACTCCATCGTAGCCAATATCCCCCCCAATGTAAGCGCAGGGGATAGAAACTGGTCAGCTTCAGGAAGTGATAGAAACCGTTATTGGTTAGTCGAAAATCTGCTCAATCCTCGGATGAAGCGATTTCGTACCGCCTTTTACGAGTATCATATGAATGGTCTAGATCGTATGTACGGAGACCCTACATTGGGCAAGGCAGTCATCTTAAGCGCTTTGAAGGATATATCAGCCGCTAATCTCGATTATAGAAATACACTACTGGTTCAGCTTTTTGGCAATGCAAAAAGAGGAGAGATACTTGACGTGTTTAAAAACTCGGTCAAGTCAGAACAAAGGCAGGTGTACAAGGTCATGAGCGAGATCGATCCCGGTCAGATTCAACAACTTCAAGAGCTTAATTAATCTCAGCAATGCCCGAGTGATGTCCCCTTACTCAACGGTCAATGCCCTCACCAAGGGTGTTTATCCTGACTTCATCACTTATATTTGGTAAGTAGATAATAGCTGGATAGATATAATTTTTACCGGCCACCACACAAAAATTGTCTCTTTTTGCGTAGCAGGTATTTAGGAAAACGGAGTGTCATGGCGTGTTTTCGCTAGCGCATGGTAGCGTTTTTTTAAGATCTTAGCTAAGTGTGGATGGTAAGCTGTAACGAGTATTGGGTTTATGTATCCTGCTGACTACATCTTGTAGGGCGACAAGAAGCAACAGATTTTTGATTAGAAATACGATATGCGAATTAATTATCAAAAATTTCGATCTCAGCATGCGTCGTTGAGTGTACGTATTCGGGTATTTGGTAAGAAGCCGGGTATGTCCTATGATGTTGGCGAGATAAACTTTCTGGCTGACTAAATCAGAGGTGGAGCGGACTGTGTGTCAAGGGCATTTTCCCCTTAGGCAGGTATAAACCCGCATTATGCATTAGAAAATCTATTACATGCTGAATTAGCTTTACATTAATACGCTACGCTTATTCTGCTCGCTCACCATATTGGTGACTATGGTTCATTTACGTAATTTCTTGTTTTATGGGCACTTCAGTTTTCATAAAGAACTTCAATTGTATAATTTGGGATAAATTAAACACCTGCTACAGGAACGAAAAATACTTTGCTCGTGGGGTAGTGGTATGATTCAATTCACAAAGGTCATAGGCTGGACTCTGTCACATGTAAGATACTAGGGCTACGCCCAAGTAGATTTTCAATGCTGTGCTTTGAGATGAACATTGTACAAAGCATGGAAGCCTAGGTATCTTGCTGCCGTAATTGCTGGTTGACCATAGGCGGTACCCAATTATATATCCAAAGGCGACTATGTAGCTAATCAGTAAAAGGAATGTTTTTGTCACGATTTTTGTAAATTCAGACAAATGATTTTGCTGAAAAGAAGTAATTCTATTCGCCTAACGACTGGCTTTACCCGTTGTTACAAATATTTGACCGCGCTAAATAGTCACATCGAAAGAACAATATTCCTATCATGGGCAATTGAGTGAAAGAGAGATGCCTCGTAACTTGACAGGGTGTATCTTTAGCTTGCCTCCATAATCAGCGTTTGACAGAATATATATTGTATAAAGCGCAAAAGTTATAATTATCTCTTGAATATCGTTGCCAAGATAAATTTTAACATATTTATTTATGAATTTATCGGACAGTAATGTATTTTCGATTTATTATATAGGCGATCCTAGTTTATCAATGATGCTAAATCTCATAAAGTAGGATTTATTATGTCTCTGTTGTGGTGCTTGAGTAATGATTTAAGAACCACCACAGAAGCGAACCAGTAAATAAGAAAAACAAATGATCTCGCCATTTCCTTTCTACAAACAACTTGACTCCATGGACTGCGGGCCCACCTGCCTGCGGATGATTGCCAAATGGTATGGGAAAACCTACAGCCTTCCCCTTCTCAGAGAAAAATGCTACATCGACAAAGCAGGTGTCAGCCTAAAAGGCATCTGCGAGGCAGCTGAACAGATCATCAACAACTTAACATCCGGTATTGATAAATGGTCAGACAACTATATCATACGAGCGGAACTAAGCGGAGAATTATTCCTGCCATCAACAATCGTGACCAACAGCTATATTAAGTCAAATACGGTCATAGCGTCCATCATACCAAGTGACGTACCCCAGCAGCGTCAAGCCCAAGTAAAAATTAATAATCAGGGCATCGGTAAAATTAAAGGAAATGATAAGGTAATCATCAAAATAGACGGTTATCCCTATAAAGAATTTGGAACTATTCAAGCAACAATTGGTCAGATATCCCTATTGCCAGAAATCATTACGAACAGCACTGGCGAACAACAGCATATCTATACCATCGATATACCACTACCGGATACTATGATGACCAGCTATGGCATAGAAATACCTTTTAGACCTAACTCGTCCTTAACAACAGAGATCATCACTGAAGATAAAAGCCTTTTAGCACGTCTTTTTGAGACCGTTATAAGCCTTATTCAACAAGTATAATAAACCGATAAATAATAACAAATTAATAAGAGTAACAATGAAATTTATGGAAAAACTTCGAGTCATTGAGCGGGTAGATGGCCTCATAAGAAGAAAGGCAACAGGCACGGCGGACGAGCTAGCCGCCCGACTAGGAGTATCGCGCAGTACGGTATTCGAACTATTCAACTGTATGAAAGACATGGGCGCAGAAATAGAATATAATGAAACAAAAAAAAGCTATTGTTATCGTGTCGATA
>CAYNFR010000031.1:0-38881 GCA_964396595.1 uncultured Saprospiraceae bacterium
TACGGGTGGCTGGTATCGGGTTTCGGGTTTCGGGTTACGGGTTACGGGTTACGGGTTTCAGGTTACGGGTTACGGGTTTCAGGTCCTAGAACCACAGTCCAGATAAGAAAGGATTAAGACTGTTAATGTCATTGCCATTCCTGTTTGTTTGTCCAGATCGCTACCGGTATGTTTTCTGAGCGCAAAGCCATGGTGAAGAAAGGGGCAATTGGTAGTTATGTGAAGCAAGTCAAAAAATTATTTTTTTATTGAGGAGCAGTCTATCTTACTTCTATTTTTAATTATAACTGACAAAATTCTAACTTATGAATACGCATGAAGTATACAATCAAGTAGATGATTTCCACGATGTTAATTTATATGCCATCGATCGACCTCTACGAGAGTGGATTGAACCGATGCGTGATACGAGCATGTGGGCTGAAATTCATGAGTTGGGTATTACTTTGGGAAAAAAGGAGTGGATACAAAAAGGCTTTTTGGTCAATCAGCACTTGCCCGTGTTTCATTCGCATGATCGTGTGGGAAGGCGGACTAACTCGGTTGCTTTTCATCCTTCATATCACGAATTATTTGATCTAGCTGTAGGGCACGGTATTCATGCACTGCCTTATCAGGATCGCGGGCATGGAAGTCAATTGGCTCGGATGGCTAAATTTTATTTGTTCAGCCAAAATGAAGCAGGAGTAGGGTGTCCATTGAGCATGACATTCTCCAGTGTTCCGGCATTGCGCAATCATTTTGCGCATGTTCAAGAGTGGTTGCCGCTTATCGTTTCGAATGTTTACGATGGCGAAAACAAGCCATATTTTGACAAGAAAGGCTTGACCATCGGCATGGCGATGACTGAAAAACAAGGTGGCTCAGATGTTCGCGCGAATACTTCTAGAGCTACGCCTGCCGGCAAAGATCAAGGTAACGGTGCTCAATATTTATTGAAGGGTCACAAGTGGTTTTGTTCTGCACCGATGTGTGATGCTTTTTTGGTTTTGGCTCATACGCGAGAAGGGTTATCTTGTTTTCTGATGCCTCGATGGAAACCCGATGGTTCCCTCAACAATTTTTATATTCAACGATTAAAGGATAAACTGGGTAACAGATCTAATGCTTCGAGCGAAATTGAGTTTGATGAAGCCTTGGCATGGATGGTAGGAGAATCTGGTCGAGGCATCTCGACCATAATAGACATGGTCGGCATGACGAGATATGACTGTATGATCGGTTCGACAGCACTAATGCGACGCGCAGTATCAGAAGCGATGCATTATGTACAAAAAAGAAAGGTTTTCGGCGAGATACTCCTTCATCAACCCCTAATGCGCCAAGTGATTGCAGATATATGTATCGAGCAAGAAGCAGCATTAGCGTTGACATGCAGGGTCTCTATGGCTCTTGAAGACTCGGATAATCATGAAGAACAAGCTTTAATGAGATTATTAATACCTATAGGGAAGTACTGGATAACTAAACGATCATCAGGAGTCATTGTAGAGGCTATGGAGTGCTTGGGTGGGAATGGGTATGTAGAGCAGTCGTTCTTTCCAAGACTATATCGTGAAGCCCCCGTAAATGCTATATGGGAGGGTAGTGGAAATGTACAATGTATGGATGTCATAAGGGTGATTCAGAAGTCCCCGGATAGTTTGGAAATATTCTGGAAGGAATTGCAACAATCTGCGGGAAGAAATAATGATTTTGACCACCATCTCGATCGTTTGCGAGAGGATTTTAAACGATTTCCTATCAACGAAGTAAACGCAAGATACTATACAGAGCGATTGGCGGTGCAATTTCAAGCCTCACAACTTATCAAAAGAAGCCCTGATTTTATGGCAGACGCATTTTGTGCTGCCCGATTAAATGATCACTCGTTGATGTATGGGGCGCAAGTCTCGTCGCGGTACACAGACGCGATAATAGATAGATTTTTGTTTGAAAGTTAATAGATGTTCACTCTGTAAGCTATGGATTATTTACCAAAAACCTCTTCCATGATGAGATGCTTTAAGATACATAATGGGATCTGCTCAGTTGATAATGTGAAACATTAACCATTTTTATCTATACATTACAGACAATAAGCGAGTTAATTGTTAAAAATACGAAAAATGAATTTCAGTGCTGTTCTTAGGATAATATTTTTAGTATTTCTGGTTTTTGTACTTCATAGATGTAGTACGATTAGACATGATGAGAAGATTCAACACAAGCCAAATTTATTGATTATTTATACCGATGATTTGGGTTACGGAGATGTGAGTTGCTATGGATCTCATCCAATCTTAAGAACACCCAATATTGATGCATTGGCTGAGGGGGGATTGAAACTTACTAACGGATATTCATCTTCAGCGACATGTACACCGAGTAGGTATGCATTGCTGACGGGCATATATCCATGGAGAAATAGTAATGCAAAGATATTACCCGGCACGGCTCCCTTATTGATAGATACGAATTTAATGACATTGCCCAAAATGCTAAAAATGAAAGGCTATGATACAGGTATAGTGGGAAAATGGCACTTGGGATTGGGGAATGGCAATGTAGCTTGGAATCAACATATTTCACCGGGTCCTAATGAAGTAGGTTTTGACTATGCATATATAATGGCGGCTACACAAGACAGGGTGCCTACTGTTTACCTTGAAAATGGATTGGTACGCGGATTAGAGGCTGATGATCCCATCATGGTAAATTATGAACATAATTATGACGGCGAGCCAACGGGTTTGGACAATCCTGAACTACTAAGCATGAAATGGCATCATGGGCATAACAATAGCATTGTTAATGGTATTCCGAGAATTGGGTATGTTAAAGGTGGAAAGAGGGCAAACTGGAAGGATGAGGATATGGGTGATCATTTTTTATTGAAAGCTCAGCAGTATATAACAAAGAGATCTAAAGGAAAAGAACCATTTTTCTTGTACTATGCTATGCATCAACCCCATGTCCCTCGCACACCGCATCCCAGATTTGTGGGGAGTTCGGGAATGGGGCCAAGAGGTGATGCGATTGTTGAAGCGGATTGGTGTGTCGGAGAAATAATGAAAACGCTTAAAGCACAAGGCGTCCTGAAAAATACCTTGGTTATCTTTACATCTGACAATGGTCCTGTATTGAATGATGGCTATTACGATGATGCTGTTGAAAAACTGGGAGCGCACGATCCTTTTGGAGGATTGAGAGGAGGTAAGTATAGTTTATTCGAAGCGGGTACAAGGGTTCCATTCATAGTTTACTGGAAAGACATCATCGAGCCTGCTGTGTCTGATGCATTAATCTGCCAAATAGATTTTCTTGCATCATTTGCAAGTCTATTAAAAATTGAGCCTCCTGTAAGTGATAGTCAGAATGTCTTAAATGCTTTACTTGGCAAGCATAAAGAAGGACGCCAGGAATTAATCGTTGAAGCATCTACACGCACGGCTTTCAGACAAGGAAATTATGTCATGATACCACCATATAATGGTTCAACTAAAATTGAAACAGTAAATATAGAAATTGGGAATTCGCCTGAGTATATGCTTTATAATTTGAATTTGGATATTGGCCAACAAAACAATATTGCTATGATTGACACCACCCTCCTTAATAGTATGATAAAAAGGTATGAGGAAATAATGGGCGCTGAACTATCTTATTAATTCAAACTAGAGTTAACATAATCTTCGGTCTTACTAATACTTATTTAGTCATTTTCAAGATAAGTTATTAGGATAAATATGGAAAGATACTGATATACGATTACGTAACTAAATTTATTTTGCGCAAGATTTAAGAGCATATTATTGAAACCGTGGACAATGTAATTAAAATACTACTGAGAGGAAAGAGGGTATTGTGCTTTTGAGAATATGTATTTCGTTCTCTTTGCACTTGGAAAATATAATACTAAATAGGTATTTTTAATCTTATACTTAGATTTAAGCCTCCCATTCAAGAATTTAATTTTATAAGTAAAGTTGCATTTGCGGGATGAATTCAGGATGCACTTTTATGACGAAGTGTTCATGTGTAATGTCTATTTAACTTCTAGGATGATGGGGATCGGAGTTGTTTTTACAACCCACTAGTGATATGGGGATTGATGGACCAAAAGTTGATATGGGTTATCTTTTATAAAAAAAGGCAATCGAACTGAATCAATCGCCTTTTAAATAATTATCGCTTGTATCTGCGGGTTAATATCGATAGTAATCAGGTTTATAAGGGCCTTCTTGCGGAACGTTGATGTATTTAGCTTGGTCTGAAGATAGCTCTTCAAGTTCCACACCGATTTTTTCGAGGTGTAGTTTAGCTACTTTCTCGTCGAGGTGCTTAGGGAGCATATAGACCTTGTTTTCATACTTGGCAGCATTTTGCCATAGTTCGATCTGCGCTAGTGTTTGGTTAGTGAAAGAGTTGGACATGACGAATGATGGGTGACCTGTAGCACATCCTAGATTCACCAATCTACCCTCGGCTAGCACGATGATATCTGTGCCATCTATTGTATATTTATCAACTTGAGGCTTGATTTCAATCTTGGAATGTCCATAGTTTTTATTCAACCAGGCCATGTCGATTTCATTATCGAAGTGACCGATATTACATACAATTGTTTTATCCTTCATTGCTCTGAAGTGCTCTTCATTGATGATATCTTTGTTGCCGGTAGCCGTAACGACTATATTGGCTTCAGCCAATGCTGTATGCATCTTTTTGACGGCGAAACCATCCATGGCAGCTTGAAGTGCACAGATAGGATCAATCTCTGTGACAATCACGCGGCATCCGGCTCCTCTGAGTGAGGCAGCTGAACCTTTGCCAACGTCTCCATAGCCTGCTACGACAGCTACTTTGCCGGCCATCATGATGTCCGTAGCTCTTCTGATCGCGTCGACACAAGATTCTTTGCAGCCGTATTTGTTATCAAATTTCGACTTTGTTACAGAGTCATTGATATTGATAGCGGGCAGCGGAAGCGTACCATGAATCTCTCTCTCGTAAAGTCTGTGAACACCCGTGGTGGTCTCTTCCGAAATACCACGGATACCGGCTACTAGTTCAGGATATTTGTCCAATACGATGTTAGTCAAGTCACCACCATCATCAAGGATCATGTTAAGCGGCTGGTTATCTTTAAAAGCAAATAGGGTCTGCTCGATACACCACCAGAATTCTTCTTCATTCAGACCTTTCCATGCATACACAGGTGTACCTGTGTTGGCGATAGCTGCGGCTGCGTGATCCTGAGTAGAAAAAATGTTGCATGATGACCATGATACCTCTGCGCCTAGCGCTTGAAGGGTTTCGATAAGGACAGCTGTCTGAATAGTCATGTGAAGACATCCGGCGATTCGCGCACCTTTGAGCGGCTTGCTTGCGCCAAATTCTTCTCTTAAGGCCATTAGACCCGGCATTTCTGCCTCGGCTAGTTCGATTTCTTTGCGACCCCATTCGGCAAGGTTGATGTCCTTTACCTTGAAGGCAGGTCGAGAGGAAGTTTTAGTACTCATTCGTAGTTATTAAATATAGTGTATTAATGTTGTCTTGATATTAAATATCGACTTTAGCGTAAACTGCATTTTCTTCGATAAATTGCCTTCGTGGCGGGACTTCGTCGCCCATCAGCATGGTGAACACGCGATCCACTTCGATCATATCTTCAATAGTGACTTGCTTCAATATTCGCGTATCGGGATCCATGGTTGTTTCCCACAGTTCATCGGCGTTCATTTCTCCCAGACCCTTATATCGCTGGGTTTTTACTTTTGATTCATCACCGTCTGCGTAGGTAACTATTGCTTGACGACGCTCGTCTTCACTCCAACAATATTGGAATTGCTTACCACGGCTTATCTTATAAAGTGGTGGAGATGCGACATATATATGTCCATTCTCGATTAGGCGTGTCATATAACGGAAGAAGAATGTCAATATCAGTGTCACGATATGGCTTCCATCCACGTCGGCGTCGCACATGATGACTATTTTGTGATAACGAAGTTTAGAGATGTTGAGCGTTTTTTCGCCATCCATTTCTTCGATATTTACGCCGAGGGCGGTAAACATGTTTTTAATCTCTTCGTTCTCATAAATTTTATATTCTAAGGCTTTTTCTACGTTTAGTATTTTACCTCTTAGCGGCAATATGGCCTGAATCTCTCTGTTCCGCCCTTGCTTAGCGGTACCACCTGCTGAATCACCTTCGACAAGAAATATTTCTGAATCAGCCGGGTTCCGAGAGGCGCAGTCGGACAATTTACCCGGCAATCCGCCACTCGTGAGGATGGTTTTGCGCTGTACCATTTCACGAGCTTTACGTGCAGCATGTCTGGCAGTAGCAGCAAGGATCACTTTTTCGATGATACGCCGTGCCTCTTTGGAATTTTCTTCAAGATAATATTTTAGGACATCGCCGACAGCTCGGGAGACAATGCCCGTAACCTCAGAATTACCTAGTTCGCCTTTAGTCTGTCCTTTAAATTGAGGCTCCGGCACTTTTACTGAAACGATGGCTGTTAGCCCTTCTCTGAAATCTTCACTATTGATGGTAAATTTAAGTTTGCTAAACAACCCGTTGTCCGTCGCATATTGGGTAAATACACGTGTCAGAGCCCTTCTGAATCCGTTGACGTGCGTACCCCCTTCTCGTGTATTGATATTATTGACGAACGAGTAAATATTCTCTTTATAGCTCTCATTGTACTGCATGGCTACCTCTACCTCGACATTTTCTTCTGTTCCAGTCACGTAAATGGGCTGTTCGATGATGGGCTTTTTACCTTGATCCAACATGACGACAAATTCCCTCAGACCGCCTTCAGAATAATAGTGCTTTGTTTTAGGCTTGCCTTTTTCGTCCGTATTACGTTCATCCTTGAGGCTTAATTTAAGGCCTTTATTAAGATAAGCAAGTTCTTGGAGTCTTGTGGAAATGGTACTGAAGCTATATTCAATACTCTCGAATATCGCGATGTCCGGCTTGAAAGTTATTGTCGTACCTGTTCTGTCCGAAGTGCCTATATGATCAACGGATGTAATAGGAATGCCTGCCGAATATTCTTGTTTGAATTTTTTGCCATCACGCTCGACTACCGCTATCAATAGGCTGGAGAGTGCGTTTACACAAGATATACCCACTCCATGTAACCCTCCGGATACTTTGTACGTATTTTTATCAAACTTTCCCCCGGCATGAAGCACTGTCATTACGACCTCGAGGGCCGACTTTTGAAGTTTTTCATGCATGCCGGTGGGGATACCCCTACCATCATCGACGACGGTGATCGAGTTATCAGGGTGAATGACTAGATCTATGTGATTACAATGTCCTGCGAGATGCTCATCAATACTGTTGTCTACTACTTCCCAGATAAGGTGGTGTAACCCTTTGGTATCGGTGCTACCGATGTACATTCCCGGTCTGAGTCTCACTGCTTCTAAGCCCTCTAATGCGGTGATGTCACTCGCACTATACGAATTCTCTATTTCTGCCATTTTTTCTTTACTTATTCCTTCATTAGAAGGCGGTGCAAATGTACTATTTTTGCATGACTTATATGTGTTCTTCATATATATAAGCTGTTCAACAATAATGGATTTGATAATTGGAACGTATGAACCATATGTCCTCTGAAGTACAAAATATATGTCTGCAATCATGACTGATAGTTTAGAAATATTGGGAAAATGGCGGGTCGATCAGTTGAATGATTTGAATGGTGTAGCCCAGTTTATAAAGCCTTATTTGCAGATAGGCAGGCCGATGCTCTTGTCAGGCGAAATGGGTGCAGGAAAGACGACATTTATCAAAGTGTTATTGAATCATCTCGGATCTATTGATGACGTGAGTAGCCCTACTTTTTCGATCATCAATGAATATGAGACAGGGGAGGGATGGAGCGTTGCACATTTTGATTTATATAGGCTTAAAAATGTAGAAGAATTGATGGATATAGGTATTGAGACCTATCTCGATACGCATGTCTGCATGATAGAATGGCCAGAACTGGCAATGGATTTTATTGGCGATGAATTGTTGAGGCTGGATATTAGGCAAGTAGAAGGGGTGAGAATCTTTACTTTGTCCGGAAACAGTCCCACGAATTGAACTAACTTGCAGCCTTTAAGTCGGGATCATGTCCAAGGAACAGTTTTCGTTTTCAACTTTTTTTGCCAAAGGCCAATATGAAACACAGGTTGAGCGCCTCGCAGTGGAAGATGATGTAACGTATGGACTTATTGGACTGCCGGCTGAATCTGATAGTGACGAAAACCGCATACCGCTCGTCCCCAATTCTATCAGAACATTGGTCGGTTACGGCCACAAGGTTATTGTAGAATCTAATGCCGGAATAAGGTCGTCATTTAGTGATGAACATTACAGAGAAGCCGGTGCTGAAGTGACGCATGACAAGAAACGCGTATACTCAGCACCAATAGTTATCAAGGCATCAACACCCACTCTCGAGGAGCTCAAGCTGATGCAAGATCAAGCTTTATTAATTACCATGTTGCAAATGCCGCTGATATCTCAAGCATTCATCGAATTGCTGAGAGAAAAAAAGATCACTGCCATGGCTATGGAGCATCTGCGTCACGAAGATGGTAGCTATCCTGTCATCAGGACGATGAGCGAGATAGCAGGAAGATTGGCTATATTGATAGGATCTGAGTATCTGGCCATCAACAAAGGAGGTAGGGGTGTATTGCTCGGTGGTATATCAGGCGTGCCTCCTGCAAAGGTCGTTGTCCTGGGTGCAGGCGTGGTGGGTGAACATGCGATAAGAACCGCTCTGGGACTGGGTGCGTCAGTCAGGGTATTTGACAATGATATTGATAAACTTATCCGTATTCAGAACAGGATAGGAAGGCCCTTGCATACCTCCACGATCAATCCTGAATATATGGCTTATCAGCTCACAAGTGCAGATGTTGTTATCGGAGCGATGCATTCGCGTAAAGGTCGGGCATCTGTAATCGTCACCGAGGAAATGGTAAAGCGAATGAAAAACGGTGCAGTCATAGTAGATGTTAGCATTGATCAAGGTGGCTGCATTGAGACATCAGAAGTGACTAACCATCGGCAACCTACATTCGAAAAATACGGTGTTATTCATTACTGTGTGCCCAATATCGCTTCGATGGTCGGACGGACTAGCTCTATGGCCATCTCCAATATTCTTACTTCGCTCATATTAAAAATATGCAGCTTTTCATCAGTCGAGGAAGTGCTCTATCATCATGAGGGTATTCAGCACGGGGTGTACACTTATGCCGGTTGCATGACCAACGCTTATCTGGCACAGCGGTTCGACATGAAGTTTATTGCACTACATTTATTGATTCCTTCTTCCCGGTAGCCGGATGCTTTGTTTTAATAGATTTATTACCTTTTTTTTCTAATCATTCATGCTTTGGCTAAGTATTTGATTTAGCACTGACACGATCTAAGAGCAAAGCTTTATGATTTCTTGCAGATCTGTGATTGGACAGAAAAGATTATGTAATAATGATTGAAAACAGGAAAGAAAATTACGGTTTGGCATTGGATAAGTGGGACGCGTTTTACGCTAATAACTATCCATGGCTTAAGAATATACTCAATTCATACCATTCGACTGATGTGGATGCGCGAATACATCGTATGCTCACGGCGGTTTTGATAAAAGATCCTCAATGTGTGATCACCGATGACCATCGCAGGCTTGTGACCATATTGACAGAACTGTGTCCTGATCTGTGTTTTACAGCTATGAGAATTGATAGTATCGAGGCTGCTGCACTGATGGAAAAGTACTACTGTGCCAACTAGCAGTGAGGGGTAAGTCTCTCAGATAAGTCTTCAATTTCTAAAATCTCTTTCGGTCTTCAGGGATATCAGTGTGCTGTGAAACTCTCCCACCAAGCAGCCACCCGCGCCCACTATGCGGACATTTCCCACCCGCATTTCTATGGTTGGTTATATGCACAGCTTCTTACTCGGCAATAGGTATTGGAATTGGAATAAACTTCAACAATGGTGGATTTTTACATGTATGAAATAAAGTACAAAAAAATTGAAACCACCAAGAGGAGCCCTGAAGGGGCTTAATATTAATAATCACGGGTGAAGCTTGTGTTTAAAAAATGAAAATCCCGCCAAAATTATGCACGTTAATGGGTGATAAAAAGCCGTGGCATTTTACCATTGGTGCATGTTGTTTTAAACACATTCTTTTATAGGCGTCGTTTGAACTCGTAGCAGGCTGAAGCATGCTGATATAAAGCGAGGTGATAGCGGAATGCTCGAGACTTTCTGTGACTTTTTTCAGATGCCAAAATAGTCACCAACAAGGCTCGTCCGCATAATACCCACGCGCACCCACTACGCCGACATTCCCGCGCTCGCATTTTTAGAATGTTTATACGTTCCTCTTCAGAAGCACATCTTCTATGGAATGTAGGATTTAACCGCCATAACGGTTTTTACAGGACTACTAATTATCCTTAGCACCATTATCCACCCAGCAGCTGATAGCCCTTATCTGAGCATCAGTAAGGACTTTTTGGCCGGAGGTGTTTGATGGCGGCATTGTCTTGGCTACGACACGGGATTTAATACTACCAGCACTGGCTTTAACCCTAGCAAAAGTGGTATAATCTCCTAATCCCGTACCTTGGACATGACATCCACTTAAGGCACATGCATTGGAAATGATAGGAAAGACATCTGCGCTGAAAGTAGGGTCGAAATTGTCGCACATTGCTTGGTTATTATTGTTATTATTGCCATCATCTTCTTTAGAACAAGAGACGATCAATAAACACAACATTGGAATAATAAGGAGGAGCTTTTTCATGTAAGATGGTTTAGATTTAATTGGTATGATGAATTAACGGTATTACGTGTACATTAGGTATTTAAGATCGGGGATTAGACAATTATAGGAATACTACTATGGCTTGGCAGATTAGACATTATACGCAACTAGACAGTAGCAATGATGAAGCCCATAGATTAATACGTGCTGAGAAGATCCCTGATAGAACCGTTATTCTAGCAGGTTTTCAGACGAACGGTAAAGGCCAGAATCAGCATGTGTGGTACAGTGAATCCGGTGTTAATCTTTTATCTAGCTGGATAGTCAGACCACATTTTTTACCTATAGAAGATCAATTCATGTTGAGTATGGTGGCAGCCATTTCAGTTGTGAACACTTTAGAGAGGCTTGATTTTGACAAGGTTTCAATTAAATGGCCCAATGACATTCTTCTTGATGGTAAAAAAGTATGCGGCATCCTGATTTCTAATATCATTAAACATCAGCGTCTTGATTATAGCATTATCGGTATTGGATTAAATGTAAACCAGATCCAGTTTTCTACAGATGCACCACATGCTACTTCTTTAACATTGGCCTCCGGCCAATATTACGAATTGACAATTATTGGAAGTATCCTGGGTCAAGAATTAGAAGACAATTTAAAGCTACTGTCGCATGCTCAGAAGGATATTTATCATGCATATAGTGATAAACTGTGGCGCATGGGACAGCGGATCCAATTATTAGTAAATGGGGATCCAATTATGGCAAAGATATTAGGTGTGGATTTTAAGGGAAAGCTTAAAGTGGAGATAGACGGTGTTAAGACGCAGCTCCTTCACGGGGAATGCAAGATTCCATATCTGTGAACCTTGACATAAAAACATGTGTTAGTATTCTTTAATCGAATATGAAGGCAGCAATCTTAACCATAGGTGATGAAATTCTCAATGGTCAGACCATTGATACTAACTCCTCTTGGCTTGCTAAGGAGTTAAATCTGATAGGTGTCGATGTGATACTAAAGTTTTCTGTTGGGGATGACGAGCAGCGGATCACGGAGGCGTTGAAGTTTGCCTCAGCATACTGTAAGTTGATTATTACGACTGGGGGCTTAGGGCCGACAAAGGATGATATAACTAAGAGAACACTCGCTACATATATAGGCGATACATTGGTATTTCACCAAGAGACATACAACAATATTGAGCGCATCATGACACTAAGAGGTCGGGTCGTCACTGATCTACACAGGCAACAATCTTTCATGCCTTCCACCTCCCTATTGCTTCCTAATAGCGAGGGCACAGCACCCGGGATGTGGATGGAGAAAGACTGCAAGATATTTATCTCGCTCCCCGGTGTGCCGCGTGAAATGCATGCTATAATGAAATTCGACGGTTTAAAGAAAATCAGTGAAAGGTCTTTATCTAGTTTCATCATTCATAATATGATTCAGACTGCAGGAATAGGAGAGACAGCCATAGCTGAGATCATTCAGCCTATTGTGGACACTTTTCCGGCGGAATTGTCCATTGCTTATCTCCCTTCGATTGCATCGGTCAAAATCAGAATCACGGGACGCAGCGCAGATTATCCCTCTCTTCACAGAGATATTAATCGGGCCACTGATCAGATCAGCTATGTATTGAAGAAGTATGTATTTGGGTTCGGAGATACTACATTGGTAGGTGCTCTCGGGCAAATATGTAGAGAACATAAACTGCAATTAGCCACTGCAGAAAGCTGTACCGGTGGCAACATTGCGAAGATGATTACGACTGAGTCAGGTTCTTCGGATTTTTTTAAGGGTTCTATTGTAGCCTATGGCAATGATGTCAAAGTAAACTTATTGAGGGTTAATGATCATAGTTTACAACAAGAGGGTGCAGTGAGCGAAACAGTTGTAAGGCAAATGGTACGTGGCGTCATATCTGCCACCGGAGCCGATATAGCTATAGCGACTTCCGGAATAGCCGGGCCTTCAGGAGGGACACCATCTAAGCCGGTTGGCACTATCTGGGTAGCTGTCGGAGATCTGCAACATCAAGAGGTCATAAAGCTACAATTGACCAAAAATAGACAAGGCAATATTGATTATACCACGGTCTATGCCCTCAATATGATGCGTCTATTTATAGAAAAGACCATTGCGCCACGCCGTCTTAGTATCCAAATGGTTGGTGATTATCCATAAAGAAACTAGTCCTCAGCGTCTGTCACTAACGTTGATGTTCAATATTTACTTGCCGAATAGGCTGTCACTCCATCGCGGAGGACAGGTAGTGATCGGTACATCCAAGGCGCCTGCGTTAACCACATTTAACTTGTCTATGATGCCACTCAGAACACAGCATAACCACGCCGTACTGTGTTCTTGACCAAAAAAGTGTTCACATAGTGGTCTTGTCTGCCGCCTTGATGTTTTAGAACGATCTTGATCTTTTGAAATGGCATAGTTTATGCATAGGCTCATGCATGAACATTGACGATCTCAACCGCAAGCATTTTATTAAAACGGATATGTTTTTCCGAGTGGGGAAAGGCCTATCGTCCAAGTTGCTCAAATACGAGCATGGCATCATTTTTCTAGAGCTTGAAGTGCGCAACAAATGGACACGCTCCATTGACGCCGCAGCATGGGCTGTAGCCAATTCATGGAAGAACGAACACACTGAATTCGAAAGCGCCGTCGCAGCAAAGGTTTACATAATCGACAGCCGTTCCTATGAATATAAGCGCGTGTTGTTTCATCTAGGCGTCAAGCCGGGATATGACGCTTACAAAGGCGTATTTTTTAAGTAAATGTACCTTATAGCTTCAGGAGCAATAAATAACTCCCTTCTACTTCGTAATCACCTTCTCTTGCTGATCGATACTTTCGTCATGGACGGCTCTGAAAAGTTTAGCAATAAACTCCTTACTTAACTGATTTTTTTCGCCTTGCTCAAATGACTTTGTCAATATCTCGTCCCATCTTTTAGGCTGGAGAATAGTCATACCGTTCTTCTTTTTGAACTCACCAATATTGCGGGCTACTTTCATCCTTTGTCCGAGAAGATTTATAAGATCTTCATCAAGCTGACTGATGTCCTGTCGCATAAAATCGAGAGACTGCTGCGCAGTATTGTCGTCCTCCAGCTTATGTCTGAGTATTAGTTCCGTTATCATTTGGCCGAATACTTCGGGAGTAATCTGTTGCTTGGCATCACTCCATGCATTATTGGGGTCGCGATGGGATTCTATCATTAAACCATCATAGTTGAGATCCATGGCTTTTTGTGATACGGATTTTAGTAAATCACGACGACCACAGATGTGGCTAGGATCACAGATAAGAGGCAATTCAGGTCTTAGTCGCATGAAGTCTATGGCCATCTGCCATTCGGGACGATTGCGATATACTTTTTCGCTACTGTTCGAAAATCCACGATGAATACCGCCTATTTCCTGAATACCCATGCGTTCGAATCGCTCTATAGCTCCCAGCCAAAGTTCAAGATCGGGATTGATTGGATTCTTAATCAACACAGGAATGTTGACCCCACGCACCGCTTCTGCTATCTCTTGAACAGCGAACGGATTGACCGTTGTACGTGCACCTACCCACAGGATATCAATTCCAAACTCAAGACATGCCTCTACATGGCCGGGTTTAGCAACTTCCACAGTGACAGGCATGCCTGTTTCTTCACTGGCGCGCTTCATCCATGGGAGACCTTTGATACCTATGCCTTCAAATGTACCCGGACGTGTCCGCGGTTTCCATATACCGGCGCGGAGTATGTCAGCTTTTCCGGTTTTGGCAATCCCGTGGCAAGTCTCTAATACCTGATCTTCTGTCTCGGCACTACAAGGCCCGGCAATGACAATAGGTCGCTTTTCTTTTATAAGCCAATTTTCTCTTTTTACTTCTTGTGTCATATTTTCCATGATGATAAATTTTTCAATTTCAATGTTTGCTTCAACTCAATTTTACAATATTGTACTTCATACTTGATAGTACTTTTTTAATTTCATTTGCTTTTAAAATTAGATCTTGTAATTCGGATTCGTCTGGCGACTCGAGTGCTTTTTCAAATTTTTTAAGATGTTCGATATAGCTTCTTAGTGCCGGGAGTACATTCTCCTTGTTGTCTATAAAAATAGAGGACCAAGTGGTGGGAGAACTCTTGGCCAATCGGACTGTGGATTCAAATCCTGTACTGGCTAGATTAACGATTTGTTTTTCGTCTTTTTCAATTTCCAGCACTGTAGAGCCCAGCATGAATGAGCTTACATGTGATAAGTGCGATACATAAGCCATGTGTCTGTCGTGCGCTGCGGATTCCATGAATAATGTCTTCATGCCCAGGGATTCGAAGACATCAAGTACTTTATGGACGGCATCTTCATCACTCAGTGTCTCGTTGCATATAATATTCTTCTTGTTCACGAATAGACCTTCGATAGCAGCCGTAGGTCCGGAAAACTCCGTCCCGGCCAATGGATGACAGGCTACGAATCGGGATCTTTTCGGATGTCCACAAACAGCGTCACAAATGCTTTGCTTTGTTGAGCCGGTGTCTATCACAACGGTATTCCATTTGATTTTGTCAAGAACACTGTGAAGTACATCTGGAGCTTTTTTTACCGGAATGCTTAGAACGATAAGATCAGCAGAGCGGCATATGTCATCGATGCTTAGGGATTTATCTATGATTCCAATCTCAAGGGCTTGTTCGATGTGCTTTTCGTTGGCATCATGACCGATGATATGATAGCCTAATTTTTTTAGATCCCGGGCTATCGAGCCACCAATTAAACCGATTCCTATGACACCTATTATCATGATAGTGCTATGTCTTTTATGAATGATGTTTCAATATGTTTTATGGCGGACTTGATCACTTCTGACTCTGTGCACAATGCGATGCGTACATATCGGTCTCCTGCAGAGCCAAAAATAAACCCGGGTGTGATGAACACACGTGCTTGGTGCAATATTTCATCCACCCATACGGCAGTATCGGCGATATAATCAGGTACTTTAGCCCATACGAATAGTCCACTCGCATCTCTGCTATAGCTACAGTTGAGCATGTCAAACAGATCCCAGACGAGAGCTCGCCTTTGTAGATATATCTTATTGAGCTTATTAAACCAGTCATCTCCTAGCGTCAATGCTACCGCTGCGGCTTGCTGTATGGGTTTATACATACCGGAGTCCATGTTAGATTTGAAACGCATCACGGTGTTGATATAGGCTTCTGCTCCGATCAATGCACCTACCCGCCATCCGGCCATATTGTAGGCTTTGCTCCAGCTGAATAGCTCCAGGCAGCATTCTTCGGCTCTTGGGCCTTGAAAAATGGATAGCGGCCGATCATTCAGTATGTAATTATACGGATTGTCATGGCATAGCAGAATATTGTGCTTAATGGCGAAGTTAATCAGCGCCTCAAAGCCTTCTAGATGCATCTTTGCACCAGTCGGCATGTGCGGATAATTGATCCACATTAGTTTTACGCTACTCAGGTCGATCAGCTCGAGTACCTCGAGATCAGGCAGCCAGTCATTGGATTCGTTAAGCTCGTATTCGATTACTTCAGCACCGGCGATGATAGCAGTCGCTCTATATGCCGGATAGCCAGGATTAGGAACTAATACGATGTCGCCGGGATTTAAAAAAGACATAGCTATGTGCATAATGCCTTCTTTAGAGCCTATCATGGGGAGGATTTGGTTGTCAGGATTGATGCTGACATTAAATCTCTGCTGGTAATGATCAGCGACACTGCGGCGTAACTCAGGAATACCTCTATACGATTGATACATGGAGGCTTGGTTTTCAAGGCTGGCAGCAGCCAATGTTGCCGTAACGGCAGGATGCGCAGGCAGATCAGGGCTTCCAATACCCAAATTGATAACCTTCGTGCCTTCTTTGTCCATGAGAGCTATTTCTGCCAGCTTTGACGCGAAATAGTATTCTTGGACACCTTGTATTCTATCCGACGGCTTGCAAATCATGAATAAGAGATTTTTGATAAATTCCGAGTTCGTCCAGATGAGAGCTCACTGATTTTAATTCTTCAATACAATTTTCATATTGATCTATTGAATCGAATTCAAGATCAAGGTGGAAGTAGTACGTGTTAAACTCGCCTAACACAGGAAACGATTGAAGTTTGCTGAGATTTATTTTATAATCAGCAATGCACTGTATGGCCTTGAGTAAACTACCCGGCTCGTGAGATACGCGAAGATAAATGGAAGCTTTATTGGCTTTGCCCAATGAAGAATATTCAGCTTCTCGCGAAATTATCACAAATCTGGTATAATTGACTTTGGAGGTTTCTATGCCTTCGGCCAATATTTCTAATCCATAGATTTCTGCCGCCAATCTAGATCCGATAGCCGCCACACCATGAATTTTTTGCTCTGCGATCTCTTTCGCTGTTAAAGCAGTATCGGCAGATTCTGTCAGTTCTATGTGTCTGTGTGCGTTAAAAAAGTCCAGACACTGATACAATGCCATGGGATGAGATTTAGCTTGGCAAATCTTTTTTATATCTTGACCGGGAAGTGCCATCAGACAATGTGATATACGGAGATATATCTCACCGCTGATCCAGAAATCATTTTCTCTAAGAATCTTATAATTGGGCAGGATGCTACCTGCAATGGAGTTTTCTAACGCCATCACACCATAGTGGATGCTGTGATCTTCCGATAGTTGCTGGGCAAGCACATTAAAACTCTTGGCTGGTATCAGGTCGATGTGATTGTTACCGAAATATCTCCTTGCTGCCTCATCATGAAAGCTTCCGGGATACCCTTGGATGACTAGTCTTGTGTTTCTCTTCATAGCCTTAAAAAAAAAGGGCCCCATTTTGTAGGACCCTTGTATTTAGATTATCTAATAACCTTCCCTATACGGTCCTACGTTTATAGTCCATAAAAAAATAAAAGGAAAATCGATAACGCTTATTCTCAATCATGCGGCAAATCTAAACTGTACTTTCCACAATACAAAGCCTTATGCTTATAAATATTGGGATGATCATCACATTTATTTATTCATAAATAATTGACTTTGATATAGTTGCATTAACAAGTATTAGCCTGATAATATGCCACTCGTCTCTTGGCATCATCCTTCGAATTCAATGTCTGAACTGAAAATAAGAACAATTTACAGGCAGGCGTGTTTAACAGAAGCACGATGAAAACAAATCGGCATCTATGAGCCAAGAGCTTAATCTAATGGATATCGACAGGATAATCGAGATGGCTTGGGAAGATCGAACCCCATTTGATGCGATCCATGATCAATTTGGTATTACCGAAGCTGAAGTTATCAAGCTGATGCGCAACAACATGAAAGAATCAAGCTTCAAGATGTGGAGAGCTAGGGTGGCAGGGCGTAAGACAAAGCATGAAGCCAAGCGCGAGCAATCTGATGAACCGCGTTTCGTCTGTTCGCGTCAGCGCACTATTTCTAACAACAAAATTTCAAAAAGATAATGATCATGGATAAATTATTAATCGTGGGAGGCAGCAGTGGGGTAGGATTGAGTGTGTTGAGATCAGCATTGGAATCCGGGCGAGAATTAATCAATATCAGTCGAAATCACCCTAGTGTCACGCATCCAGCTTTTCATCACCTTAGATGTGATGTGCTCAATGATCCATTGCCCGCGATAGATGATATTAGTCAGATAGTGTACTGCCCGGGTAGTATCACCCTCAAGCCAATGACTTCACTGAAAGAACAAGATTTTATCGATGATTTTAACATCAACGTCCTGGCCGCATTTAAGGTCATCAAACAGTACTACCCTATCATAAAGAAAAGGGAGAATGCAGCGATCATCTTATTCAGTACAGTGGCTGCCACCACGGGTATGAGTTATCATGCATCCATTGCGGCTGCCAAGGCGGGTGTTGAAGGAATGTCTCGTTCCTTAGCTGCGGAGTTTGCGCCTGCTGTACGTGTCAATTGCATCTCTCTTACACTGACAGACACCCCGCTAGCCGCCGGCATATTACGGAATGACGAGGCGCGCCAACGCATGGCTGAAAGACATCCGATGAAAAGCATACTAAATGCAGACGAAGTAGCCCACACAGTATCGTTTCTACTTGATCCGAGAGCCAAAAATATCACAGGGCAAACCATACAAATGGATGCCGGAATTATATCTATTAAACCATAAAATACCATATCATTATGTTCGGATTATTCAAGAAAAAAGACCCTATCGCTGAAAAACGTAAACAATACGAAAGCTTAATGAAGAAATCTTTTGAACTGTCCAAAATAGATCGTCGAAAGGCTGATATCGTTTATGCAGAAGCTGATGAGATTATGAAGGAGATAGAGGCTATGGAGAAAGAGCGCAGCTGATCTCCGAATTATGCTTAAGTAGTAAAAGACAGATTTTTTACCGCCAAAGGTGCATACAATTTTGAATTATAATATATTTGCCGTCCCAATCGAAGGAGAGGGGTTAATTGCGAATGTAGCTCAGTTGGTAGAGCACGACCTTGCCAAGGTCGGGGTCGCGAGTTCGAGTCTCGTCATTCGCTCAGAAGGGGTGGTTTAAAGCCACCTTTTTAGTTTACTCTAGGGGCGTTTATTACTTTTATGTAAATGACCTTATGCCCGGGTGGTGAAATTGGTAGACACGCAGGACTTAAAATCCTGTTCCTGTTGAGGGAGTGCGGGTTCAAGTCCCGCTCCGGGTACCACTTACCTTATTATTTTTTCCATATTATAAAATCTAGTCAGATTTCTTTACGACTTTATGATATGTCAGACAAAAAAAGGCCAACGACATTATCTTGGGATGCTTTTCGTGAGCTAGGTGATCCCCATGCAGCTGAACTTCCTCAGGAGTCCGCTTCTGCTACGAATACGAATCATCTTAATGCCAAAGTGCGCATTTACCTTGAGCGAAAGGGTAGAGGAGGCAAGACAGTCAGCATCGTCAAAGGACTGAATTTGTCTGACAAAAACCTTACTGATTTAGCGAAGAAATTAAAGTCTTACTGCGGTACGGGTGGATACCTAGAGGACAACTATATTATCATTCAAGGCGATCAGCGAAAGAAAATCCTTGATTTTTTTATTTCGCAGGGATATTCGGACGTCAAGGACGCGGGTCATTAAATATTACGCATACATCTTATTATTTTTTATAATTTACTATCTACAATAATATTGGTAAATTTGTGAAGGTTTACCCAAAATTAATTTTGGTTTTGATATCTTTTACTATCATTGAGTTGTATTGAGTCATGGGCTTGCTTATTTGAAGAATTATTAAAACCTGAAGGATGTTTGTCGGAGTTATAGCTTGTTTTATCATTGGGTATATTCTTATCGTATTTGAGCATCCGCTCAAATTAGACAAAACCGTACCTGCATTAATTATGGGATCGTTGTGCTGGGCTTTGATTTCGCTGGGCAATCTCGACCTATTCGACCATCATGGCCATGCGGTTAAAGCGGATGATTATTATGATGGATTGACATCTGTATTGGTGCATCACATAGGGAAGATAGCGGAGATACTGATTTTTCTGATAGGTGCCATGACTATAGTAGAGCTAGTGGATCTGCACAAGGGATTTTCTGTGATAACAAATCGCATAAAGGCGACTAGTAAGAAATCCATGTTGATATTGATCTGTATTTTGGCGTTCTTCTTAAGTGCGACACTGGACAACCTAGCTTCTACCATCGTGCTGGTGTCACTTTTGCGCAGGCTGGTACCGGATAAGGAGCAACGATTGTGGTTTGTGGCAATGGCTGTTGTAGCAGCCAATGCCGGTGGTGCATGGTCACCTATTGGGGATGTCACAACGACTATGTTGTGGATAGGGCAAAAAGTGAGTACGATGGGCTTGATCACGAAACTTGTTATTCCTTCCAGCGTATGTATAGCTGTTCCGGTAGCAATAGCCATTTTTACAAAGCCTTTCCAAGGGAAAATAGTGCTCTCTTCCAGAGAAGATTTTCTCGAAGTAGAGCGAACTAGTGTGTTGAGTAGTAAGACGATGCTTTTCGTGGGTGTAGGGGGATTGATATCCGTTCCTATTTTTAAGTCAATAACACATATGCCGCCATACGTAGGAATGATGATCGCATTGGGCGTAGTGTGGTTAGTGTCAGAGTATATTCATCCTGAAGAGGAATTTGATAATGAAAGAAAACACTTGTACAGTGCGCATACGGCACTATCGCGGATCGAATTGTCGAGTATTTTGTTTTTTCTAGGAATATTGATGGCCGTGGCGTCACTTGAATCATTGGGTATTTTACAACATTTAGCTCAATATCTCGATAGGGTCATTCCTTCTCAAAATCTAGTCGTATTGTTGCTGGGAGTCTTCTCTGCGATCATTGATAATGTTCCATTAGTAGCTGCGTCGATGGGTATGTATAGCTTTCCTGCGGACAGTCCTGTTTGGCATTTTATTGCTTATTCAGCCGGCACGGGAGGTAGCATGTTGATCATCGGCTCGGCTGCAGGAGTTGCCGCAATGGGTATGGAGCGTATAGACTTCATCTGGTATCTTAAGAATATTGCGTGGCTGGCAGCAATAGGATTCCTGGCAGGAGCAGGAGTGTTTATATTGATGAATAGTATGTAGAAGACTGTATATAGATAAGGAAGATCTTACTGAGGATTGCTAGGCCATGTGCCGGCAACTTTTTATAAATCAAATTCAAAGAAATTTTACTCCATCAAAATCAATAAATACCATGAAAACAGTAGGAATTATCGGAGGTGCGGGCTTCATAGGAAGTTACAACACCAAGAAATTTTTAGAAAACGGATACCATGTAAAAGTATCCGCAACTGATCTCTCAAACAAAGATAAATACGCTCACTAGGCGGCTTTGCCCAATGCAGAAAACCTTGAACTCGTGCAGATGAATGTAGAAGACAAGGCTTCTTTGGGCGATTTCTTGAAGGGTTGCCAAATCGTTATTCACGGCGGTACGCCTTTTCAGTTGGATGTAAAAGATCCCAAAACGGAGCTTTTTGACCCCACCATCGAAGGCACCAAGAACTTTCTGGAGCTGGCAAAGCAAACTGATGGAATAGAACAAGTGGTTTTTATTGCCTCAGTGGCGGCAGAGGATAATGCATTTTGGAGGATGCAGCTTCCTGATTTTTCATCTTTAGCCTCACCATACAAGGAGCTTTTTCCAATGACTTACAGCCTAAATGAAGAAGTAAGTAGCCGATACTTTTTTGATTTGTTGCCTATCCATGAACTTGGACATACATGGGCTACAAAAGCTGGGCTAAATACCCAAAGATTGTGGCTTTCAGAAATGCTGTGTAACCTGATGCTACATACCTTTATTGCAGAAGAAAGAGGGGAGTTTTTAGGGGCTTTGGAGCTTTTGCCCATGCATTGGTCCAACGAAGACCAATCCAATTATGTCTATACATCTCTTGAACAGTTTCAAGACAACTATTGGGAAATAGGAACAAAGTCTCCTCGGAATTATGCATGGTATCAGTACAGGTTTCATAATGCTGCAAGGAAGCTTTACAATGAAGGAGGTGCTGATGTGTTGATCAATTTATGATCCTTTCTTTCGAGGAGTCAAGAGAATCTGGACGATGAAGCATTATTGGCAGGATTAAGGGATGAAGTTCATTCTTATTTTGAGGAATTGTGGAATGAGTGGTAATCGGGTTTTTAGGGAAATGATTTTGATTTAATTCTAAAATTTCAAAAGAAGAGAAGGATATTTATTGACTAATTATATGATGAGATTTGAGCATGTGAAAATTTATTTTTTGATTTTGATTCTTTTGTTTTCGTGTTCACCTCAAGCTGAGCAGAGCGCGGAAGAAATCCTATCTAAAGTTCTGAAAGATGCCCCGGTGATTGATGGGCACAACGACCTTTTGATACACTATATCTGGTGCAAAGCATGTCCCAGAGAGTTGGATGCCTATCGATTAGATACCATCACAGATGGGCATATTGATATTCCCCGTTTGAGAAAGGGAGGTGTGGGTGCCTTGCTGACCAATATTTTTGGCAGAGGCAAGGAGATGAATGAATACCTGCAAGGCTGGGACCTGATTTATAGAATCGAGGAAAAGTATCCAGATGATTTTCGGATTGCAGTTTCATCAACTGAGGTCAAACAAGCGATGAAAAATGGCCAGATTGCCATCATCCCATCCATGGAGCATACTTATGAATTGGTAGATGAATTGGGGCGATTGAGAACATTGTACAAATTGGGTTTGCGTTCGGTGATTTTGGCCTATAATAACAATAACATTGCCGACGGGGCTTTTGATGAACCCATTCATAATGGTCTCAGTGAATATGGGAAAGAATTGGTATTGGAAATGAATCGATTGGGTATCATGATTGACCTTTCCCATATCACAGAAAAAGGGATGTTGGACGTTTTGGAAATAACGCGTTCGCCAGTGATTTTTAGTCATGCCAATGCAAGGGCACTTACGGATACTGAAAGAAATGCATCAGATCAGGTGCTTTTGAAATTGAAGGAGAATGGGGGATTGATCATGTTGACTCCGGTGAATTATTTTACCACTCAGGCAGCCCATGATTATTTTTTGGTGAGGCTCGATAGTATGAGCAAGGTTTTTCAGGAGAAATATCCTAATCCTGAACAGATGTCTGACGAAGATATTGAGTTAGCCGATGCCGAATGGGATGCCTGGGAAGCAGCCAATCCGGAACCCAAAGTGACTGTCAAGGATTTTGCGGATCATTTTGACTATGTCAAGAAATTGATCGGTGTGGATCATATCGGGATTGGGAGTGATTTTGATGGGATGTATTATTTGATTGAAGGGATGGAAGATGCAAGTACCTTCCCCAATCTTCTTTTGGAGCTGGCCAATCGTGGTTGGACGGAGAGCGAGTTGAAGAAAATCACTCAGGAAAACTTTCTAAGGGTATTTGAAGCAGTGGAACGAAAGGCTGCTGAATTGCAGAAGATTGAAGGGCCAAGGATTGCTAAAGTTTCACACAATTAAGGCATTTAATGGGTAAAAAGTTTCACGCAACGATCGCAACGGGTTTCACCCAAAGAGCGCAGTGTTTCTGTCATAAACCTCGATTAAAATATTAGTAAACCCTAAAAAAATAAAGGATATGTTTCGTTGCGATCGTTGCGGTTTCCGTGGCGTTCGCTGCGTGAAACCAAAATCATCAAAAAGCTATCATTCTTTTCCTTTTTGACTTTTATCATTTTCCCCTGCAAGGAAGCTTTTCCCGGTCGTAAGATTGTTTTTGTCGATGCCATGCCGCTCAACTGGCATGGAGGAGGCATTCATTGCAGTACGCAGCAGGAGCCAATAAGAAGAGGTATTTAAGGTAAGTTTCTGACTTCTAAATTGCTTTCTTCAAAAACCATTTTTCAAAAATGCTTTTTCTAAAAACTATTTTGTATTTTTGCTTTTTCTAAAAACTATTTTATGGAAGAGCTGGTCAAAAAATCTGAGAGGAAAGCAAAGTCTGTCAAGGAAAAGCAAAAGCGGTATTTGTACCATCAAATTGACTGGAACCAAAAACTGATCTTGATATTGGGTTATAGGGGATCAGGGAAAACCACGCTTTTACTACAGTACTTATCGATTTCCCAAAAGAAAGGAATTTACCTTAGTTTAGATGATTTTTATTTTGAAACCCATAGACTAATTAGGTTTGTGGCTGAAAGTTATGCAGCTGGCTATCGTCTCTTTTTACTGGATGAAGTTCATAGATATGCCTTTTGGTCTAAAGACCTGAAGCAATTGTATGACGATTATGATGATATTCAGGTCATTGCAACAGGTTCCTCCATCCTGGATATTTCCAGAGGCAATGCGGATTTGTCCAGAAGAGCCTCGGTGTACCATTTGCATGGGCTTTCTTTTAGGGAGTACTTGAATTTTCAAAAAAAATCAGACATCCAAAAGGTTTCTTTGGAAGATATTTTGTCTGAACATCATATGATTGCGCCTGGATTTTTGGATAATTTTAACATAAAAATTTCCTTCCAAGATTATTTGAAGTCCGGTTATTTCCCTTTTTTCATGGAATCAAAGACTGCATATCCCCAAAAATTGCAGGAGACCATTCAGTTGGTGATTGATACAGATATCGCTCCATTTGAAGAATTGCAACATTCTACCATACGAACTTTGAAAAAGCTGCTGTATGTTTTGAGTGAAAGTGTTCCTTTTGCACCCAATATCAATAAACTGGCAGAAAAGCTTGAAACACCCAGGAATACGGTGTTAAGATTGTTGGATATTTTGGATCAGGCTCAGATTCTCCGACTCTTGAGGTCCTCTACAAAAGGGGTGAGCTTCCTTCAAAAGCCGGACAAAATATACTTGCATAACCCAAATTTTATTTACCTGTTTTCGCCCACGAAGGCCAATGTAGGCAATATTAGAGAGACTTTTTTTATCAACCAATTGAGTGCAGTGCATGCAGTTACAAGTTCAAAATTCGGGGATTTTATGGTTGATGATACCTATGTGTTCGAGGTAGGTGGGGGTAGTAAAACTTCAGATCAAATCCGGGGAATCCCCAACGCTTATTTGGCTCTCGATATTGAAAGTGGAGGAGGGAAAAGAATACCTTTATGGCTGTTTGGGTTGCTTTACTGATGATTGGGTATTTTTTTTGTTTCTTCTAATTGAAGATGGTTAAACCTGCCATGTTGGAAAGTCAATTGTGCTTGCAATGACCTTTACATCAAAAAAAACTGGTAGGTTTTTGTATCCAATCAACTTACCCCAATTAGTGTTTTTGTTATATTTCTATTTTAATCAATTATTTAATTTGTATGAAATATGATTCATTATATCCATTTATATGGGTTAATGACTGAAATTTCATTCAAAATTTTTTATCACCAAAATAAATCAGTATATTTGTATGAAATGTGATTCATAGTGTCCAAAATACCATACTAATGACTGAAATTTCATACATAAGTGATGCTGCTATTTTAAAAAAGGTAGGAGCCTTTGTCAAAGCCCGAAGGATAGATCAAAATCTTACCCAAGAAGAAGTTTCCGAGCGGGCGGCGATCAGCCGGTCTACATTGAGTTTGTTGGAGAGGGGAGAGAATATATCGCTTCTGAATCTCTTGAAAGTATTAAGAGTACTGGATGCTTTGTATGTCTTGAATGATTTTCAGGAGGTCACCACCATCAGTCCGATGCAGTTGGCCAAGGAAGATGAAGCCAAATGGAAGCGAGCTTCTAAAAGTAAAAAGTCTCCTCCTAAAGATGACCTGGGATGGTAAGGACTGCATTTGTGAAGCTTTGGGGGCAGCGAATTGGGGCAGTGGTATGGGATGAAGGTCAGGAATTGGCTTTTTTCGAATACGACCGAAGGTTTGCCTCTGGGAAATTGGATATTTCACCCGTACGTATGCCACTTGGTACCCGTATTTATAGCTTTCCGGAATTGAGAAGGAATACCACATTCAAAGGACTTCCGGGTTTGTTGGCGGATTCCTTGCCAGATCGCTACGGAAATGAATTGATCAATGGCTGGCTGGCCCGCAATGGACGGGCGGAAAACTCACTGAATCCTGTTGAATTACTCTGCTTTATCGGAAACAGGGGGATGGGCGCTTTGGAGTTTGAGCCTTCTACCTTACCCGTCCAGGAACAAGGGCAGGCCTTGGAACTATCAAGCCTGATTGAGACCACCAAGAAGTTATTAGAAAGCCGAGAGCGCTTTGAAGCGCAAACCGCATCTGCTATGCAGGATGCCCTATTGAATGTGTTAAAGATGGGAACTTCAGCTGGTGGTGCGAGACCAAAGGCCATCATCGCATACAATGAAGCCACCGGAATGATCCGTTCGGGGCAGACGCTGCATGATGCTGGATTTGAACACTGGCTGATCAAGTTTGACGGGGTGAATGATACGCAGTTTGGAGAGACCTTTGGCTATGGTAGAGTGGAAATGGCTTACTATCAGATGGCGGTAGATGCAGGAATCGAAATGGCTGAAAGTAGGCTGATAGAAGAGGAGGGAAGGGCACATTTTATGACCAGGCGTTTTGATAGGGTCAATGGTACGGACAAGCTCCACATGCAGACATTTTGTGCCTTGCAGCATTTTGATTTCAACAATGTGAGCAGTTACAGCTACGAGCAGTTGTTTCAGACCATGCGCCAATTGCGGCTGTCCTATGCAGAAGCGGAGCAATTGTACCGCAGGATGGTGTTCAATGTGCTGGCCCGCAACTGTGACGACCATACCAAAAACTTTGCTTTCCTGATGGATCAGGAGGGGAAATGGAGTCTTTCTCCCGCTTATGATATTTGCCATGCTTACAGGCCTGACAGTGTCTGGGTGAGTCAGCATTGCCTGAGCATCAATGGCAAAAGGAAAGATTTTGAGGCTGATGATTTTGTGGCGATAGCCAAGCAAAATTCCATCCGAAACCCACTGGGCCTTATTCAGGAAGTTCAGGAGATTGTTTCCAAGTGGAAGGATTATGCTAACAAGTACAAGGTGAATGCAAAGCTTGCAGAGGCGATTGCTGCTACTTTGGTCAAGTTGGTGTAGGTGCTTTTTTATTGATTATTTCTGCTTACCGAAGATTTTTCTTATCACATCATTAGGGTATTGTGGGCTTTGTGGATTTGATGGAAATTTAGGGAAATGGTTTCACGCAACGTACGCAACGAAAAAAAAAACGCAACGATCGCAACGGGACTATAGCAAAAACTGACATGTTTTCCCGATGCTCGGGATAAGGTATGCCAGAAACAAAAGCCACCAATTTATGAAAAATCTAACATTCTTCGTCTTTTTGATAGTTGTAATTTCTTCCTGCAAGCAAGAGCAAAGGGACCCTACTGTTTTTTACTATCCCGCTGAATGGGAAGCGCAAGAGGCCATATTGATAGGTTGGACGGAAAGTCAACCAGAGTTTTTCCAATTGGCAGTTGATGTGGCACGTGCACTTGAAGGTTCAACCTTAGTAATATTTGTGTCTGATACTAGCGAGAATCCCTTGGTTTTTAAGCAATACCTGTTGGAGCAAGCCGTGGATACATCCGATTACACTTTTGTGTCCGTTCCTGTTAGGCAGGCTGTAGCCCTTCGCGATGTTGGACCGGTGTATTTGATGAATAGCCTTGGAGAGAAAAAGGTCGTGGACTACCGCTGGGCATTTCAGGACTTTTTCGAGAAATTTTTAATAGAGAAAGGAATGGACCCTGATACAGCCAGATCAGAAGCTTCTTTCTTTAACCGAAATCAAAAAACGGATAGCTTATTGGCGGTAAGGGATGGCTTGGAAGTGATTACCTCTTTTTTGAATTTAGATGGTGGTGCGATAGAAGTAAATGGCAGAGGAAGCATTTTGCTGAATGAATATTGGATGCTTAGGCTTAATCCTGGTCTCACCAAATCAGCGATAGAAAAAGAGCTTACCCGAACCTTGGGAGTAAGCCATTTTATTTGGGTGGGTAAGGGTTTGGTCGAAGATGGTGACCTATCAGAAATTATAATTCCCGGATTTATTGCAGGAGGGACAGATGGACATACGGATGAATATATCCGATTTGCCAATCCGAATACCATTCTGCTGGCTTGGGTGGATGAAGAAGAAAAAGATAGCCATCCGATACATGCTGAAAACTATCGCAGAATGAAGGAAACGTATGATATACTGGTCAAAGCTAAAGATCAGGATGGAAGACCGTTCAAAATCATCAAAGTTCCTTTGCCGGACTTGCGCTACAGACCAACTATTGTTGTAGAAGGCTGGGCATCGAATGACTCAACTATTGGCAAAGAGTATTTTCTGCCCAACCAAAAAGTGGAGTTAGGGGATACTTTGCAATATCTATCTGCTTCTTCCTACCTCAATTTTTTGATTTCCAATGATAAAGTGCTCTTACCAACTTACTTGCCTGTTGGTAGCTCTACGGAAAAAGAAGAACGAGTAAAACATATCTTTTCGAGTTTATACCCTGACAAAACTTTGGTTTGGATAGACGCTACAACTTACAATTGGTTAGGTGGAGGTTTACATTGTTACACCAAGCAAGTGCCCAAAGTGAATTGAGGTTTACTGTTTTTTATAAAACCATCACATCATTAGGGTATTGTGGACTTCCTGAATTTAAGGGAAATTTAGAAATGGTTTCACGCGGCGAGCGCAACGAATTTACGCAACGATCGCGACGAAATCGGCGTAGCGTTCGTTGCGATTCTCTTTGCGCCCGTTGCGTGAACTAAAACTGAATTGTTATGAAATTAATAGGGATTTGTTTTATTCAGGTCATATTTTGTTGTTTCCTCTTCAATGCCAACGCCCAAGACACCCTCTATGCCGATGCCGGTGGCTTTAATTTACGTATGATTAAAATGGGCAATGGTACAGGCCCAACTGTAATTATGGAAAACGGCTTTGGTATGCAGTTGGAATGGTGGTTTGAGCTAGACGATTCACTCGCCAAGTATGGAACCGTGGTTACCTACGACCGCTCTTTTTTGGGCAAGTCGGGAAAAGGAAATACAGACAGATCAGGTGAAGTAGTAGCGGCTGAACTCAAACTTGCCCTTCAAAATGCCGACATCAAACCTCCCTATATTTTGACAGGTTTCTCGCTTGGTGGCTACTATATAAAGGCATTTGCAAGAGCCAATCCAAATGACACCAAGGGGTTGTTATTGATTGATCCGTTGAATACCGAGGCTTTTTACAAGGAGTTTAAAACTGATTTTTCAGATGTCTATCAATGGGAATTTGAAAACTTCGACCCTAAAGAAGATGATCCAAGTTTTCACGAAGGTGTATTTACTTTTGGTGAATTGTATGGCGATGATGGTGTACCTGCTGATATCCCAACAATTCTCTTGATTGCAAAACTTCCACCAGCATTATCTAAAAATAACATCCCTGATATACAGAATTGGGAAGATAAGAATAGTGCTATTCAGGAATTGTGGGTTCAGCATCAGCTCCAATGGGCAAAAGGCTATCCCAATGTAAAAACTATTGAAGTCCCAGATGCCAGTCACTATATCCACCGCTATAGAATGGATGTGGTGATGGATGCTTTTAAAGAATTGATGGAAGCAATAAAGGATTGAATATTATGAAAACACAACACTCCCGCTTCTACCTCCTCATCACCATCCTCCTTCTTTTGGTGGTCCTCTTGGGCTTTAGTCCCAGGTTTTAATTGAGACCCTTTTTTGAACAGCCCAGGCATCTGCAAATGGAGACTCTGCCCATTAAGTTTATGCTGCATGGTATTTTGATGACGCTGTGGTATGTATTATTGGTGGTGCAATCGTCTTTGGTGAATACCAAAGACGATTGCTGCATATGCGCCTAGGCTGGGGACTGGGAGTTATAGCCATACTGGCGGTTATTTCTGCCATACCGGTGATGATGGGCTTTGCCCCACGCATGGTCGATCTTGGTTTTCTAGATGTAAATAATGAAGGAAGGGTTTGGTTTCAGAATATACAATGGACCAACGATATCTTTGCGTTGATCACCTTTTCCTTTATGGTAACCATCGGCTATCTTAATCGAACCAACAAAGAATTGCACCGCACCATGATGCTATTTGCTTCTATGGCCTTTACTGGGCCTGCCACCGGCCGATTGATGGAATGGTTATCACCCTCCTTATTTATTGAGGGCACGGTGCTGGTTTTCGTGCTCTTTCCTTTGGCCGTTTTGATCCACGACTGGATGAAGGATCGAAAAATTCCGAAGTACCCTGTACGGGGATTTATCGCCTTAGCGCTTTTGATGGTATTGACCTTTGCCTTGCCCTCCACTGATTTTTGGACAGCAATTTTTATAGAACACCTAAAGTGAATCTTGAGTGCCGAAGGACCGAATAGCATAGACACAAGAATAACATTCGATACTATCGAACGATATTGAATAATAACGTACGATAGTATCGAACGGATTTAGTATCTTTGAATCATGGAAAGGGAATTATACAGGTACAACCCATGGTGGGAGCGAGATCTCACATTACTGAAAAGGTTATATCCCCGGCAGGCAGATAGTGACCGGGTACTCGCTAATTTAAGTAACCAACAGGTCATTTTTCTAACAGGACTGCGGCGTATTGGCAAAACATCGCTCATGCGGATGTGCATTCGGCATTTGATCGAACACATGGAGATTCCTGCTGTCCACATCTTGTATGTGAGTTTAGATGACTACTTGCTTCAAGATACCAGCATATTAGAGATTGTAGAAGCATTCAGAAAAATGCAGCGTCTTGACAATAAGCAACAGGTGTATCTCTTTCTAGATGAAATCACATTTGCAAGAGATTATGAGCTTCAACTGAAAAATTTATACGACCAGGGTCATTGTAAGATTTTTGCTTCCTCATCAAGCGCTTCCCTGCTGAGGAGCAGCCACGCACACCTTACCGGCAGAAGTGTCACTTTGGAGATTCTGCCATTGGACTATCCTGATTATTTGCGATTTAAGAAACTGGTAGTTTTACCCTCTGATGCCCACTTACATGAGAGCTATTTTAAAGACTACCTGAGCACAGGAGGCATTCCGGAGTACGTCCTAAGCGGTGATGACGCCTACATCAGAGAGTTGATGGACAATATTGTTCACAAAGACATAGCCGCTCTTCATGGCATCAGGCAACTACAGCAACTCAAAGACTATTTCCTGATGCTGATGGAACGCAGCGGAAAAACCATGAGCATCAATAAGGTAGCCAAAGTGCTGGGCATTTCAAATGATACCTCCAAGCGTTTCTTTGATTTGTTTTGCGATACCTATATCGTTTATCCCGTTAGCCGATTTGGAAAGTTGAATGAACAGATGGTATCTCCCAAAAAGATCTATTGTTGCGACACGGGCATCAGAACCTTTTATACTGGCGAGCGCGATTGGGGCGCACTGTTTGAAAACTATTGCTATCTGCGCCTCAAACACCTGCAACTTCGCTACATTTGTCAGGACACTACAGAGCTGGATTTTTACTCTGAAAACAAATGGCTCCTCGAATGCAAATTTCACGACGAAGCCTTGAGCGCAAAACAACAAGCCCTTTTCGACAGCTTTCCCGCCGAAGAAAAGTATGTTTTAAGATCTCAGTACGATGTCCAAAAGGTGCTTCGGTCATATTCAACCCAATAGTCAAAGCCACACCATGAAAAACACCTCCTTCCTGATCATCCTGTGCCTAGTGATACAATCCTGCACCGAGCCCCACCACGATCTCCTCATCACAAACATCAACGTCATAGATGTTGCCACCGGAGAGGTGCTCCCCAATCGCATCGTGGCCATTGATGGCGATTCTATCACCGCCATTTATTCCAAAACCATCAAACCCGGAAAAGAAACCGAAGTCGTCGATGGTTCAGGTAAGTATTTGATTCCCGGGTTGTGGGATATGCATGTACATAACAACTGGAACTATGAAGACACCAACGACCTCTGGCTGGCAAACGGCGTAACTGGGGCAAGAGAAATGTGGGGCGACATGGTCATTAAAAAGAAAATGGAACAAGAAAGAACTTCCGGAATACCGATTATTGATATCTATTCAGCCGGAGTGATTATTGACGGAGCCCCAAGAATATGGCCAACTTCTGATGAAGTAATCAGTCCTGAAGAAGCCACGGCATTGGTAAAATGCCAGGTTGAACAGGGTGCTGATTTTATAAAGATTTATTCGTTACTTGACAGGGCCTGTTTTGATGCAATTGCCCAAACATCCAAAGAACTCGGGTTGCCTTTTGCAGGTCATGTTCCACGTCAGATTCACATTAGAGAGGCTGCCGCAGCCGGAATGCAAACGATGGAACATCTTTTTGGTCTTGAAGAATTGGCCGCCCACGACACCATTATTGCCCAAAGCAAAGAAATGAAAAATTCTTTTTCCTCAATTGCTGCTACACATCACATCTTTAGTCATCTTGACACAAATCTTCTTGATGCATCATTGCTTGAGTTGCAAAAATCGGGGGTTTGGATGTCGCCAACCATGACGGCAGCAAAAGGACAATATTTGAAATACAATAAAGACTTCATTAGTGATAAAAGGGTGGAATATCTGCCTGGAGATATGATTTTTGAATGGAATCCGTACGCGCAATTTGGTCCAAAACCCGATAGCCTTGGACTAGCAAAACGTGAAGATTTGTGGAAGTTCCAATTTGAAATGTTGAAAGCTTTGGTTCGTACCAATACACCCATCATTGCCGGAACCGATTATCCTAACCCCTGGGCATTCCCCGGTTTTAGCCTGCACGATGAATTAGAAATGTATGTTGAAGCGGGCATGTCTCCCTTGCAAGCCTTGCAAACAGCAACGCTAAATCCGTCAAAATTGATGAAAAATGAGAAGATTGGAACGGTGAAAAAGGGGAATTTGGCCAGTTTGGTGTTGTTGAATCAAAATCCGTTGGAAGATATAAACGCTGTAAGAGCTATTGAAAGTGTAGTGCTACGAGGTAAGATATACAAACGAGATGCATTAGATAGCATGTTAGAAAACACAAAAAGACGAGCCGGATTACCCGATGCAAGTGTGCTTATAGAGAAATTAAGGGAAGAGGGTAATTTGCCTAATTCATTAATGGGTTTGAGTAGTGAGCTTGAAACACTTGGTGACACTTATAATTTAATGAGTTTGGGTTGGGAGATTTATGGTTTAGCCATGAGCTATATGAATAATCAGGAATTTGAAAATGCTTTTTTGATATTACAATCCATTACTCAGCTTTATCCAAATGATCAATATGCTTGGAGCAGTTATGCTGATGGATTCTTAACACAAGGCGATACCCTTAATGCCGTTCAATATTATCAAAAAGCTTTGGATATTTATCCATGTAACTTGGATATCCAGAAAAAAATAACTGAAATATCCAGTAAGTAAACTATGAAAAAAATTAGATTAATCTTGATTCTTGTCGTGGTGATAGCTTCCTGCTCATCCCCCCAACATGACCTGCTCATCACCAAGGTCAACGTGATTGACGTAGTCACCGGTGAAGTGCTGCCTAATCGCAAAGTCGAAGTTCGATACATTTAAAACAATACAAGTACCACCATGACTAACACTACAGCCGCCCCAATCAATCAACGAATAAGTCTATTGGATGCCCTTAGAGGCTTCGCCATCTTTGGGATTTTTGGAGTGAATTTGGTTTCCACCAGCGGCCATTGGTCTGGGGGAGTTGAAAACAAATTATTTTGGATGGGAGACCTTGAAGGTATATTTAATTGGCTACTCGAAGCCTTTGTTGAAGGTAAGTTCTACTCCATTTTTAGCTTATTGTTCGGAATTGGTTTTGGTATGCAACTTTATAATAGTAGTGGAGTTGTAGAAGAACGATTGCCTATTTTTAAAAGAAGACTTTGGGGATTATTGTTTATTGGTTTTGCTCACGCCTTACTGCTCTGGGTGGGGGATATTTTATTTCTCTATGCCTGGTTGGGCTTTGTTTTGGTAGCCTTTCGTCACAAAAGCCAAGTTTGGCTGTTACGAGCTTCGTTGATATGCTTAGCGATACCACTAGTGTTGTATCCGTTGCGGTTGATGAATCCCTATTTTTCGTTGTCAACTCCTTTGTATTGGCTCATGATGGAAGTGGCTCCCTATTTAGGGTTAA
Organism: uncultured Saprospiraceae bacterium; assembly: GCA_964396595.1. GTDB lineage: Bacteria > Bacteroidota > Bacteroidia > Chitinophagales > Saprospiraceae > CAYNFR01. Next base: position 34,452 of record CAYNFR010000031.1, read on the forward strand.
AAGACCTGCTGGAAATGAGTTGGGTTCAAATGCAGACAGAAACCGGTTGGGGAAATTATTTCAGAATTAATGGTCTTTCCTTTTTATTCCGACAAGCAGATTTGTTTGATCAGGTGAGGCCTTTCAAAGTGTTTTCCATGTTTTTGCTGGGTTATTGGATCAGTCGACAGCGGTGGCATCTCACTCCGGAGGTGTTTATCGAAAAATTTAAAAAATGGATACTTCCCGTTTTTATTTTGGCTTTAGTCGTGAATCTTTTTATGGCCAAAATCAGTTGGGATACCTACTATTCCGGCACGTGGATGGGAGGATTAAAAACCCTACTCTATTTCATTGGGGTGGTGCCTTTATCGCTTTGTTATGTGTATCTCTTCACCAAAGTTTATAGGTCCGGTCGCTTTGCGATTTTGGAAACGTTCACGTATGTCAGACGCATGGCCTTATCCAATTATTTGTTTCAGTCGGTGATCTATGTCCTGTTGTTTCGAGGGCCATTTTTGCATCTGTATGGTGCATTGAGTCCTTTGGTTTGCTTTGCTATAGTTTTGGTTGTTTTTCCGCTTCAGGCCTGGTTTAGTAAATGGTGGTTAAGTCAATTCCGATTTGGCCCGGTGGAGTGGCTGTGGCGAAGTGGCACAATTGGGAAGTGGCAAACAATGAAAATCAATGAAGAACTTAAAACAGCGATCTGATGAGTGGGGAAAGTTTGAGGAAGTTCACTATTATGTATATGCTATACCGTTATATATAAATTTTAGCAAAAAATAAAATATGAAAAAACTATTATTACTACTAGTGCTGGCGATTATGGCTTGCAAATCTCCTAATGAAAAAAACCATAATGTAGATGCTGAAAAATTAGAGGCTTTCAAAGCCGAAGTAGATTCAATAATAAGCGAAAGCCTAAATCCTAATGAACCCGGCATCGCAGTGTTGGTTGCATACAATGGCGAAATGCTCATAGGAAAAGGATATGGAGTTAGTGATATTGAAACCGCAGACCCCTTAACCGCTTCTACCAACATGGAAATGGCTTCTGTAAGTAAACAGTTTACGGCTTTAGCAATTTTAAGCCTTGTTGACAAAGGAAAAATATCTTTAAACGATGAAGTGTATAAATTCTTCTTATACGAATCCTTTGAAGATGTTACTGTTAAACAGCTAATTAACCACACTTCAGGAATTGAAGATGCTGAACAAGCATTTATAAATGATTGGGATTCTACCAAGGTGGCTACAAATGCTGATATCTTAAGATGGTATTCTATAAAGAATCGAAAGAATAATAAAGCAGGACAGGTATTTCAATACAATAACGGTGCTTATGAAGTACTTCCTTTAATAGTAGAAAAAGTAAGCGGAGAAAAATATGAAGGCTATATACAAGAAAATGTCTTTAAAAAAGCAGGAATGAAAAGAACAACCGCATTTAATTTAAATAGTCCTGTTGATATTGATGAACGGGCTTTCTATTACACTAAGGACAGTTTAGGCACTTGGACTAAAATGGACGGACATCCATTTACTGGGATCTTAGGAGCTGGAGGCATATATACAAGTATTGATGATTATTTTATTTATGACAAAGCTTTAAGAAATAATTCAATTTTTTCTAAAGAAGTACATGAGTTGATATTCGAGAATAATGACAGCATTAAAGCGGATAGATCTATGCACTCTAATTTGTCTTATGCGATGGGATGGTTTGTAAACGACAGTATTGCTGAACATTCTGGAAGCTGGTATGGAGTTAATACGTTCACTAAAAGATATTTGAAAAAGCCATTGACGATTGCAGTCTTTGGAAACAGGGATGATGTTTCAAGGGAATTAATTGCAAAAATAGATTCTTTATCGGTTCAATTTGTAAAATATAATTATCCTGAATAGTATGAATAACATGATTAGCCGAAAACCAATTCAAATTTATTAAATAAGTCAAAATTGTGATCAAAACAGCTTTTAGTCCGGTACTAATAGAAAATACTTTTTTAAGATATTATTCTTTTGTGGCCTTATTTTTTGCCTATGGATATACTTTCTCTGTGCTAGATCACTTGTATACTTGCCACTTCGTTGATCGCCATTCCTGCGCAACGCTCGGCTTACTGTAGACTTGTCTTTGTGTATAGCTTTTGCTATTTCTTGTTGATTATAACCCTGCTCTCTCAGTATACTTATTGTGTATCTTTATTCCTGTGTTAAGTATTTCATATTGGCAAATTGGATGGGAGACAATATTAAGACTTTACCATTCAGGGGGAAGGCGTTTTGCTCCTTTCCTTTGAAAAAATTAATAAAGCCTTTTTAATCTCCCAAAAAGTTGCATTTATGACTTGAATCTAAGAAATCAGAAAATATCGTCTTAAAAATAAAGTTCACGAAAAAGGGTATAGGGGTAAACCATTGACAAACAAGCAAAAGGCTAAAAACAAGTTAAAATCAAAAACCAGAGTAAGGGTGGAGCACGTTTTTGGCTTTATGGAGCAAAGTATGAATGGATTGGTTTTAAAATCTGTTGGAATTTTTAGAGCAACTGGTATAATTGGTCTAATAAATCTTACTTACAATCTTTTTAGATATGAACAAGTTCAAAGGCTAAATTTATTAACAGTGTAATACGTTGTTAATTAGTTAGTTAGTTAGTTGCAAGAAAAATATAAAAAACTTGGATTTTTAGACCTTAAATTGATAAATTAGCTGTAAATTTATAAAACTTTTTCAGCACAAATTTAAACGGCTTCTAATTTGTGTTTGAAAAAAGTCGAAAAAATGAATTTTTAGAACCCACCTTAATCATTAAATAAAATAAACATGAAAAAAATCACCGCATTATTATTGACCTTATTAATAACAAGCCAGTTCACCACCGCACAAGAGAAAAAAGAGGAACAAAAGCCAATACCCGAAGCAAAATCCTTTACCACCAAACATGAAATTGATAGCGGAGGAAAGTCCATCAAATACAATGCTGTTGCTTCTGAAACCTATTTAAAAAATGATGCCGGCGAACCTGTGGCCTCCATTTGGTCTGTGGCCTATATTCAAGAAGGCATAAGCGACCAAAGAAAGCGTCCAGTAACCTTTGTATTTAATGGTGGTCCCGGTACTGCGTCTGTATGGCTGCATATGGGTATGTTTGGACCTCAATTGGTTAAAGTTGATTCCGATGCCAAAAAAGATGATGGTGCCGCACCCTACAACTTGGTGGTCAATAATAAAGGGCTATTTGATCTAACAGATTTTGTCTTTATTGATCCCGTTGGTACCGGCTACAGCAGAGTAATCGGTAAAGGAAAAGAAGAAGACTTTTGGGGCTTAAACGAAGATGCCAATTCCATTGCAAAATTTATGCGACAGTGGATAACAAATCATAATCGCTGGTTTTCCCCAAAATACATAGCTGGTGAAAGTTTCGGCACCACTAGAGCAGTCGCCGTAGCCAATGCATTAGAAGGTGGTGGCCAAGACTTGGCCATCAATGGTTTGATACTGATCTCTCAAGCCTTAGACTATGCAGGTTCAACATCCGTCCATGACAATATCACCTCTTACCTCACCTATTTACCGGCTATGGCGGCTACCGCTTGGTATCATAAAAAAGCCGGAGTAGGCAAAACTTTGGAATCATTTTTAGAGGAGTGCAGAGCTTATACCTATGATTTATATGCACCAGCGCTTTACAAAGGCTCTTTGTTAAGCGAGATTGAAAAAGAGAATGTGGCTGAAAAACTAAGCTATTTCACCGGGCTGAATAAAGATTACATATTGAAGTCTGACCTTAGAATTTTGATGCACCGATTCCAGAAGCAGCTACTTGCCGATCAAGGACTGGCCATTGGTCGCTTAGATGGGCGCTTTACAGGCAATGAAGTGGATAAACTTTCTGAAGCACCACATTTGGGAGACGCAGCATTATATCAAATTAGTTCTGCCTACACGGCCGCTTTGAATTATTATTACGCATCCACGCTCAAGATTGAAATGGATCGACCCTACTTAACCAATAATGGAAATATTTATAGAAAATGGAATTGGAAACCTGTCTCTGCAGGATGGCCATGGGAACCATCAATGGTAAATGTAGCCCGAAAATTGAGTGAAACCATGAGAAGAAATACCAATATGAAAGTGATGGTCGCTAACGGCTATTATGATTTAGTTTGTCCATTTTTTGATGCAGAATATACCTTTTCTCGAAATGGCATAGAGCGAGAAAAAATAGTAATGACCTATTACGAAGGTGGTCATATGATGTATACACATGAACCGGATTTTATAAAATTATCCGATGACATTCGGGAATTTTTAACTCATTAAAATTAAAGTGAGGCGCCAAAACAATTAAACACAAAACAAATGCACCTTATAATTTTGCTGAGATAAACCCATAAGTGCAACTTAAAGAATTCGAAGTCTAGCGAAAAAAG
>CAYNFR010000032.1:0-37452 GCA_964396595.1 uncultured Saprospiraceae bacterium
TAGCGACATACATGAATGAAGATAGTGTGTTGGTGGATATAAACGAGACGATCACTACTTTAAACGGACCGCTATCATCTCTTACTTATACTTCAGAGAATGGTACGACGACAACGTTTGACGGGACGGATGATCAATCAATTACGAACTTTTCTATAAGTAGTGACTCGTTGTCAATAACCATTGAAAATGGAAATACCCAAATAGTTGATCTATCTCCTTATAATCAGAGCTCAAGCATTGCAGAGATATATGATGTAGCAGGTGGGCAGAATCTTCCCACTTCTTTCACAAATATAAATTTCGCAACAGCTGGAATAGTTGATGCTGATTATTCAACATCTTCAAATTCCATTACTGTCAATGCAAATGGTAGATATAGAATTACTTATAGAGCTACGACCCGTGTTGTAAATAATACACGTACGGGTGGAGAATTTAGATTAACGCGAAACGGTTCGGCTGTTCCAGGCACTACTAGTAATACTTATCAAAGAAATAAGGATGTTGATAGGAATACAGTTTCTGTGGTTAAAGTCCTGAATTTGAATGCAGGTGATGTTATTCGTGTCCAAGGACAGCGGTATAGCAGCGAAGGAACACTTCAAATGTATGCGGATGGATCTTCTTTAATAATTGAAAGAATGAAATAGTCAGTTATGACAATAAGAAAAGCATATTTAGTATTCTCTCTGTTAGTTATAATGTCAGCATCATTGACTTTGAGAGCACAAGGTCAAAGAAATTATTCTACTGCTCAGATAGTAAATATAAACTCAACCTTGGCGGGTTCTGAGGGGGACTTGTATATGGATACTATTCTCAGCGAACTTTATTTAGGATTGCAAAGTGGTGCGCTTTATAAGGTCACGAGTACAGATAATCAGATGTTTGATGTAGCCAATTTTACAGCTGCCGGTCTTAATTTGAGCTTAGAAAGAGATGGTGTTCCGACAATTACGATCCCACTTATATCAACGACTGCAGGCAATAGTTTGATTTTTAATGCGAATGGATTGTACTTAAGTGATTCCGACAATCAAAATCTATCTCTTGGCGCAAGAGTAGGTACCAATCAAGCTATAAATATTACCGGCGGCACTGGTGTTACTATTGATGTAGCAGACAATGACAATGATCCAACGAATGAGCTTCAGAATTTATCGTTAGGGGCGAGGGTGGGTACTAATCAACCGGTGAATATTTCTTTAGGTACGGGTGTAACTATAGATGTCGCAGATAACGACAATGATCCCACTAACGAGTTACAAAATTTGACTGGAGCAACACTTGGTGCAGGAGGATTGTTGACTATTGATATTCAAAATGGCACCTCAGCTTCAGTCAGTCTTGCACCTTTACGGGATGAAGATTGGTTGAGGGTAGGAGGAGGGTATGCAACTGCTATTACAGATAACATTTATACTGCCGGTTTTGTTGGCATTAATGCCAATACTCCAGGACATCCTTTACATGTTGAGGCTGAAAGTGCATCTTCTGCGGGGCCATGGGTTATGTTCGCAGGTGGAGGTAATGTTCAAGCAAACATTGGCTTAAGACTTTATGATAGAGGAACGGATGCTAATAATGCAAATATTATCGACTTTGCACATAACCCAGGTACATCAACTGCAGTTACAATGGGTCAAATTAAATCCAGAACGCTAACAGTTAATCATACTACAGGTGCTGATATGATACTTGAAGCTTCTTCCAATAATTCCGGCAGTTTAAATACTAATCAACTTGTATTGAAGAACACAGGATTTGTCGGGATAGGTACGAATACTCCCGGTGCTAAGCTAGATGTTGACAATGGCTCAGTTCGTTTTTCTGATTATGGTGTAGGGACCTATTTAGACACTTTAGTCAGTGTGAGCTCCGGTGTACATCATCTTGCCGTGACCGCTACGGGCGATGTGATTGAGACCAATACTTATAAATCATCCAAGGTGTTTTACCCTCCGGCAGTCGTTATTGATGTCAGTTCTACAGGATCTGGTATGACAATTGATCTTTATCAGGAGTACATCAATAGAATGGGTAGTCCGGCACTCTCAAGTACGGCTAATCCTATACCCACTTACGCCAGAAATGAACTAGAATATCATGTATTAGATTTCGATAGTACTGTTTTCAATATAACAGGGCTAACAGCAGGTGGTATTGTGACCTATAATGTCATCAGTGTTCCACCGGGTAATTGTACTTTTTTAAATGTTGTTTTTGTGGTGAAATAAGATAGCAATATATCGAACTAGCATAAGATTTCTAATGCTTCTACTAAATAAACTAATCAGATTCCTTTTCATTTTTACCTTCTTGGCAGGGGTCTGTTTAGTTGTGCGTTCTCAGTCCGCCTCATTGGGGAATACATTTATTCATGATGAGGGCGAGGCGACGGTATTTGGGCAGCATAATTTTAATGATGGCGGGATGGGTGTTCTTCCGGGAATGGTCGGCACACAACGTGAAGGTAGAAAAGGTCATTTTAGTTTTTCTAGCACTTCTGTTGGTTGGCTCAAAGCTTCAAGAGAGAGACATATAGACGGCTATGTACGGATTTATGGGCAAAGTCCTTTTGTTTTTCCGATCGGTGACAATGGCAAATACAGACCTATCGCTATATCCGGAGCTGATCAGACCTCCGCGGCATATTATTCCGCGGATCCTGAAGAGGCAGTGACTTCACATTTATTGGGCGGCGCCCACACAGTTCTTCCTCAGGGTGGCCCATTTCCCAGGAATAGTAAGCAATATGAGATTTTTCGGATCAGTGATCGGGAATACTGGGACATCAATGGTGAGAATCCCACACGTATTACCCTTACTTGGGATGCTCAGAGCAATATTGACTTTATTACGGATGGTCAAATGTCAAGGCTTACTATTGTAGGATGGGATGGTGACAGGTGGGTGGTTATTCCTTCAATAGTTGACCCATTCAGTATTGATATAAATAGAAGCATGCCTACGAATCTAGGTGGCAGAAGCAATCGAGATCGAGGGTCTATCACAACACTGTCGAGTATCGTACCTAATACTTATCAAGTTTACACTTTCGCTTCCATAGCTTCGGGCATTATCGGTGACTTGGTATGGGAGGATCTCAATAGAAATGGACTGCAAGATCCTGGAGAACCGGGTATCGTCGGTGTACAAGTGCAATTGTACGATACAAGTAATACCTTGTTACAAACAACCGTATCAGCCGCCGATGGTAGCTATTTTTTTCAAGGGGTTCAACCCGGCAGATACTATTTAAGGTTTAATGCTCCGGCTCCTTATGCTATAACACTTCCGGCTCAATTGCCACCTGAACGTAATAGTGATTTAGGCTTTGATGGAAAAACCCTGCCATTTAATTTAATGCCTAACCAAGTTGAACTTGGTATAGATGCTGGTTATTATAGAACTGGATACATCGGTGGATATGCATGGGCTGACTTAAATTCTGACGGTATTCAGGATGAAGCTGAGCCACCTATGGCAAATGTTATAGTTGAGCTTCTCGGATCTGATGGGCTTATTCTGGCTTCGACATTCACGAATGCAGAGGGTGATTACTTTTTTACTAATCTTCCACCGGGGGATTACTACATTAGATTTATTCTAGTAGATGGTTATTCTTTCAGCCCATTTAAAGCTACCTTGGATATTACAAAAGATAGTGATGCTAACCCCATCGATGGTATCTCAGAGCTACTTTCCTTAGGTAGCGGCAAGCGAATTGAAAATATAGACGTAGGACTTGCTGCACCATGCAAATATGTTGCAAACATAGATATCATGAATCCTGACTGTGGAGTGCGAAATGGTGCCGTGGATGTCATTGTAAATGGTACAACAGGTCCATATAAATTCCTATGGAGTACCGGGGATACGACTGAGTTTGTCAATGGACTTGATACAGGAAAGTATACTCTATTAATTACTGACAGCGAGAATTGCACAAGGGCTTTCATCTTTAACTTAGTGTATGACTCGAGCTGTGAGTTGATTTGCGCTGACCTCAATACAGCGGTATTTCTTGAAGGTGCGTATGATTATGATGAAGGATTAATGCACCATACTTTGAATCGATTGGGATATCTACCAGGGCAAAGGCCTACTACGTTCTTTGGAAAGCGAAAAGAGTCGGGGCAGCCATATACTGGTACTCCTTGGAAATATTCCGGGACTGAAGGTACTCAATATTATGCACAGACTGTCAATGAGAATAATGAATTTTACGATAGCGAAGTGGTAGATTGGGTGCTTGTAAGCTTGCGATTAACGCCTGGTAAAGAGTACGAGGCTTGTACCCGCGCAGGCTTACTTTTCAGAGATGGTCACATTGAGTTTCCCGATGATCAATGTTGTCTTGTTGATCCGACAAAGGAGTATTATGTCGTTGTTGAACATCGCAATCATTTGATTGTCATGTCACCACGTGCGCGTCCGGTTATAAATGGGAAGATTAGTTTTGACTTTAGGTCTAATCGCAGCTATGTAAGACTATTAGGTGTGGGCCAAAAGCAAGTTGCACCTGATCTTTTCGTTATGTTCGGTGGTAATGGCGACCAATTTAATAGTGGCAGTTCAACAGTTGATATTAACGTATCAGACCTCGCTGAGTGGTTGAAGGAAAATGGTATGAACAGTAGTTACTATAAGATGGATTTTGATCTGAATGGTGATGCAAATGTTCAGGATAAGGCCCTGTATCTCCGCAACAATGGACTATTCACAGATGTGCCCAAGAAAGTTAACTAAGGTAATCTTATGCTGATTTTGCTTTAGTGAGATTAATCTTCAACTTATCCAGTGCAAGATTTTAGAATTTATATTTCGTGATCTACTGATGCGGGAGTATTACTTTTGTATTCGTTAAGAGAAATAAGCTTGATAAGATTAATGCTATGTTTTTTTTGTGTCGGACTGGTTTATGGGCTGGACGCCCAAAGACCTGATGTTAGGAGACCTCAATCCCAACCTTCTAATCCGGCTGGTGCACGGACTCAGAATGCTCCTGCTACTTTTGCAAATACATCTGATACAACAACCAGACCTCCATTGGAGATAAAAACCCGCCCAATCGTTCAACTTGATTCTGCATTTGTTCATGCGGACACGCTGTTGAAAAATTTGTATTATTTTAATCGAGAAAGACTCTCGAAAGACAGAATTAGAAGTGTTGGTTCGGTTTATTCAAGCAGTATTAATTATCAACTCATCTCGCCTGTCAATACCATGATAACTAATGGACATTCCGGTCATGACGGTTTTCTGATCTCTACAGATTTGGACTCAGTTATGGAAGTAAATCGGAGTCTTTTCAAAATAGAGTATCGACGTTCAGCGCTAATTAAGGCCAATGAAATTACTGTAAAATTCGCGCGAAGGTTTGCTTCTGATCTGTTATTAAACTTTGATTATGAACAATTTGATGATGCCAACTATTTTCCCGAGAATAGGGTGAAAGGGGATAGGATAGATTTTAAAATAGCAAAATATAACCGTCTAAAAACCAGGTATAGTCTTTTTTATTACCAACAAGGCAAGATAGATGAAAACCTCGTACCAGTGTTGGCTGTCGGAGAGTTGAGAGGAGATCTTTCATTAATCAGAAGTAGATTTGGACTAAGCCATGTCGAGTTTTTGGATCGTTCTGGGGCTAAGAAATTGTACACTAATATTTCTATTGCAAAAAGCAACACGGACTTACGGGGTACAGTTTTGGAGACCAGGCCTTATTTATTTCAGAACGAGGAATTTGGTGATTCGATTCGTGTGAGCAGAATAGATAACGAGTTCAGGTTCGATAATAGATTAGAATTGAAGATGGATAGTTTCGATATCGTTGTTCATCAGGATTTTGCCAGGTTTTTTATTGATCTTCCCGGTATATCTCGGTCGTTGTGGCAGTCATCAACAGGCTTGGATGTAGAAAGAAACCTATCCCATCGAGAGACATTGCACCTCGGGGCAAGATTAAATGTAAGCGGCTTAGGCTTCTTTTATAATGTGAAAGGAACTTATCAGTTTGACAAGGAAGATATATTTAAGGGTAAATTGAAGCTCGGTATAAATCAGAAGATGGTGGATAGTTATAGGTTTTATCAATCTGTTAACGAATCTAGTATCTCTTATGAATTTGTCAAACCTCAGGTAGTCTATTTCAATGCTGAAGTGCAGCAAGCCAAGAGTAATACTATTGTGGGGTTAAATTTTTCCCAAGAGCGTGACCCTATTTTGTGGCGTCGAGGTGGTTATCGTCAATTTGATAAATCCCTATTAATTGGGAATATTGATGTTTCAAATATTCAGATGATCGGCAATTTTGAGTTGAGACAGAGTCTGCTGTTACAGCGTGACTTCTCGGAGCTATTAGCCTTGGCGGACATGATGTATACATTAGGCTTTTATGCGCATGTAAAGACCTTTTCGACTAGAATGAGTCTTATTGCAGGCGTCGATAGCTATTTTATTACAGACCACATTTTGCCTAGATATGATTTAGTATCAGGAGAGTTTTATCGAGATGACGCTTCACTCAGAAGGAGTGGTCATATTATTGATGTACGACCATCAGTAAGCTTTCGCGTAGAGAACTTTAGTGCCTTTATACGCGTAGATAATGCATTGAGCCGTCTTTATGAAACAAGGCGTTTTTTAATGCACGAATATCCGATGCATGATTTTAGGATTAGGCTCGGTCTGAGTTGGACCTTACTTGATTAATCGATTATTCTCTCAAAAAGTCAAGTTCTCCTTTGTTATTGAAGGTGGCGATCACAGAGGGTGCATTGTCCATTAATTCACCTCGTCTGTAATCACATATGTAGTCAACCTGCTTTAGTAGTTGATTATCAATTTCGGCAAACGATTTCGGTATCTCCTGTTTGTGCTTATTGGCGGAGGTTGAAACAATGGGGTAGTTGAATTCTTCTATCAGCTTATTACAGAATGGGTCATGACATATCCTGATGGCAATTGATCCATCGTTAGCCAAAAGCGATTTATGAATATTAATGGGATTCTTGTAAATAAGCGTCAATGGCTTGAGATGGTGCACTAAGAGTGTTTCGATACGGGGGTGTAAGGACTGTATATGGCTTTTAAGCATTTCTATGCTATCCACGAGCAATATTAGCGGCAAATGTCTGGGTCTCTCTTTAATCTCATAGATCCGTTCGATGGCGCTTTCATTCCGGCTGTCACATCCGAGCCCCCAGATGGTGTCTGTCGGGTATAGTATTACTTGACCACTGCGTAGGGCATCGAGGGTGTTGCTTATTTCTGTGTTTAAATTATCCGTATATTTTTCTGTTTGGTTTAAATTCATTGCATTCATCAAAACACATTTGAGTACAAAATCGTTAGCTTTATGTTGTTTCTTCTATTTGACGATAGGCTAATGTTTCGCAAATGTCTAAATATCTATTCATATTTCTAATAAGTTTTATTTGTTTAATTGATATAGATGCTAAGCATATTATAGGCGGTGATGTTCATTATGAATGTCTGGGAGTAGATACGATCGCCCGCATTGCGAGAATGCGCTTTGAATTTCAGATGTACAAGGATGGGCGTGATGCTACCGGGGCGGATTTTGATGGTGCGCAAGGAACGAATTTTGGGGCAGAGTTTGGCGTGTACAGACGGAGGGGTTCTACATGGGTTTTTGTTAAAAAGACAGCCCCTTTGCGCTTGACGAGTCGTGCGAGAGTTTTGCCCAATGAACAACCATGTCTTATCACACCACCTGCGATATTTGTAGAACGGGGCTTGTATGAGTTTGAGATGGATCTTGATTTCATCGATGATGATTATATGATAGCCTATCAGCGTTGTTGTCGTAGCGAAGCGATAAGTAATCTTGTGACTCCTGGCGAATTCGGAGCTGTTTTTGCTATTGAATTGACACCTACAGCAGTTAGATCCTGTAATCATAGTCCTATTTTTAATGAATTCCCGCCCCTAGTCATATGTGCAGGATTTGAGTTGATTTATGATCATTCTGCTAGAGATAGGGAGGGAGATCAGATAACTTATGGTTTTTGTACGCCACTTTCCGGGGGGGGCAATCCTGGTCCTGGTACCTTTCCGCCGAGATCTGATTGCCGATTTAGTGTTATACCTGACCCGGCCTTTTGTGGGCCTGATAATTGGAGACAAGTTTCTTTTGTGACACCTACATTTACCACGCTTCAGCCCATGGCAGGAAATCCGGTAGTATCTATTGATCCCAATACAGGCTTGATAACAGGAGTTCCAGAGATCGTAGGCGAACATGTAATGGCCGTTTGTGCGCAGGAGTTTCGTGATGGTGTATTACTAACGACCATTCGACGTGATTTTCAGTTTATCGTGTCCCGTTGTGAAAAGGCGGTAGATGCTATCATAGCGTCAGATAGGACAACCGGAGATAAACAATTTGAAGTAGTATCATGTGGTGATTTCAATGTTAACTTTGTTAATCTGAGTGTTAGAGAGCAGGATATCAGAGAATACAGATGGGAATTTAACCTTGGCAATCAGGTAGAAACATCAGCGCAGAAAAATCCTTCATTTACTTTTCCAAATTTCGGCATTTATGATGTCAAGATGATTTTAAATCCAGGAGTAAGCAATTGTACAGATAGCGCGTTCATAACGGTAAAGGTTTTTCCCGGACTAGAGGCAGAGTATGAGTTTTCATATGATACGTGCGTAGCCGGTCCTGTGCAGTTTCAAGATTTATCGTTTACCGATGCTTTGTTGCTTACCCGCAGAGAGTGGACATTCGGGGACGGTACAGGTCGCATAGGGCTTAATCCATCCCATTACTATAATACACCGGGCACGAAGCGGGTGACATTGGAAGTAGAAGACAACAATGGATGTATCGATCGCATATCGAAGAACGTTGAATATAATCCTGCGCCTAGTATCATCATTGTGGAACCTAGTTCATTCATTGGCTGCAAGCCTGCAGTGATAAGTTTTAATAATCTATCCGAGCCTATTGATGATCGATATCAGATAACATGGAACTTCGGAGATGGTTCGACAGGTGAGAATCGAAATCATATCAGCCCTGTACATACTTATCCGAATGAGGGTATTTTCAGTGTATCGGTAGATATAGTATCACCCATCGGATGTCAAGCGAGAAGAATATTTCCGAATTGGATACGTGTATTGCCGGGTCCTGATGCCGATTTTGTGTACAGTCCTGAAGAAGTCACTTCTGTTAGTAATCAGGTAAGCTTCACAAATCTTACACTAGGTGCCGATGGTTATGTGTGGGACTTTGATGGGCAAGCTATTTCTTTTGAGAGAAATCCGATCTATCTGTTTAGGGATACAGGCATACATGTTGTTACGCTCCAAGCTGTAAGCGCAAATGGATGTCTCGATACCATATCGAAAATTATTGATGTGATACCTGTGGCAGATTTATTTTATCCCAATGCTTTTACACCCAATGGTGACGGTCGCAATGATACTTTCCGAGGAGCCGGAATGGTTGATTTAGTAACGGATTATCGGCTAAAGATTTTTGATCGATGGGGAATGGAGATTTTTACTACGACCGATCCCAGAGAGGGTTGGAACGGTCGCTTGAATAACACAGGACAGGAGATGTCAACAGGGGTTTACATGTTTCTAGCTACATTTCGGGAACCACGCGGAGAGAGACGAGAATCGAGGGGATTTGCAACACTGATTAGGTGATACTCAGTGCGAGCCAATTAGACGGCAGTTGATTAAGTGTTACATAAAGCTTCAGTCAGATCTGGCGAAAATCATATGTCTATTTGTGCAGAATGCTTGTGGAGTAATAGTCACATATAATTTCGCACTTTTTTTTGAATTTAATGTCATAATAGACATATATTTGCAGCCATTTTGAAAATACAGCGACAATGGATCCTATAAAATACGTTCACGAGCAGTTAAGCCCTAAGAGAGATTTTCCTGAATTTGGTCCGGGTGACAATATTTCGGTCAGTTTCAAGATCATCGAAGGAGCGAAGGAGAGAGTGCAGATATTTAAAGGTGATGTAATCCAAATCAAAGGCCAAGGCGCTACAAAGACATTTACTGTAAGAAAAATGTCTGGCAATGTTGGTGTAGAGCGTATTTTCCCATTTTCAGTACCGGCGATAGTTGGTATTGAGGTGAACAAGAGGGGTAAAGTGCGTCGTTCTAGATTATTTTATCTCAGAGATTTATTAGGCAAAAAGGCTAAGATTAAAGAGAAGAAAAGCTCAGCGAAGTGATAAATCGCAGGCGAGTTTCTGCTTTTGTTTTTTTGACAGTACTCGTTTTTTCCTGTAAAAAGGATAATCACCTTAACAATGAACTCTTACAGGGTAGATGGTTAGTGGTTGAAGCTTACAGGAATGAGGCGCTTACCAAAACGTTGGAAAATGCGTATTTTTTGTTTGAAGACGAACATATTCTTTCGACTAATTTATTGCCCGATGCCGAGAGAATAGGGTATATAATCAGCAAAAAATCTATTATTCATCAGACGCCGGATCAAGTCGAATATCAAGTCACTAAACTCACGGCTGATTCCTTATCTTTGACGACGGTGATTAGTAATAACAGATTTAATTTGATATTGATTAAGGCAATAGATTTATAGCTCGATTCGTGATTAGTCATTATTAACAAGAATAAAAATTATTTAATAATAAAGGCCGCTAAACCATTCATTCTGGTATCAAGCGGTATGGTTTAACCAAGTAAATTAATTAAGATGCCTGTAAAAATTAGATTGGCAAGAAGAGGGCGTACAAAACAGCCTTTTTATCACATCATCGTAGCTGACGCGAGAGCTCCGAGAGATGGAAAATTTATTGAAAAAATAGGTAGTTATAACCCTATGACTAAACCTGCCACAATTGATCTTGATCGCGACAAGGCTTATGAGTGGCTAACTAAAGGCGCTCAACCTACAGAGACGGCACGTGCGATTCTTAGGTTCAAAGGTGTATTGTACAAGAAGCACCTCCAGAGAGGCGTTTCTAAAGGTGCGATGACCCAAGAAGCTGCAGACCAGTTGTTTGCTGAATACGTAAACACCAAAGAGTCTAGAATAGCTACACGCTTCGAACAGACTAAAAAAGAAAGAGAAGAGTTCCATAAGTTGGTATTCGGCACACCAGGCAAAGCGCCGGTGATTGAAACCGGAGACACTAATGCACTTGGAGAATTTAATAGTGCATCATCCGGATCTGAGGAAGAATAACATATTATTCATTACGTTGAGTTATAATCAACGCTAACCTTCTTTGCCATGATGGAGCTAAACAAATCTTATAACGAAGAGCTTGATGTGATTCGTAAGGCTATTCAGAATTCTGAACAACTGAGTACTTATCTTGAGTCAGAAGAAGAAGAAAGCTATAACGAGTTAAAAAACGAATTCGAACCCGCTATTGAGGCGTTGCATGACAATGTTTCAATGAATGACCCCCTTCAGCTTATTGCGCTGGAAAACAAACTGCTTGATCCGGCTTTTGAAGGATTGTTTCTTCCTAGAATTCTAGGTTATAGCGTTCTGCGCGGCTCAATAGACGATACATTTAAGTATATACGTCCTCAGAATCATTTTCGAAAGGTAATCCTTGCAATTGCAGAATCAGCTAATTTCGAACATATCAGCAAGCGTATCGGTCAGACAATCGAGGTAGGTTTCGCGCTGAGTAGTGATATATGGATTACTAATCTCATCAGCGAGATCGATAATAAGAGAGTTAAAGCTTTCTTGCAAGAACAACGTAAAGCCGAATTTAGAGATGTTCGGTCAAGGCACACAGCTTACCTTAAATATCAAAAACAGTTGAGTAAGTACAACTTCCTCACTGTTGAGACGCCTGATGATGCAGCGGATCTGAAGTTAGAGTTTAATACTATCAGGACATTTCTTCTTCATAGAGCAGGATTGTCGGGCTTTCCCATTTCCAGCGTATACTCTTTCTTATCTCAGCTTATAAAAAATGATTCATTAGGTAACTCTCAGGAGCACCTGGAGATTCTTATGATTATCGGTTTGTTCTTTGAGTTAGAAAAAGAGGATGCTACTTTATTGGCTAAACGTTTGGAAGTTTACAATACGGAAATAGATGACCTCTACCTCAGAGCGCTAGTCAATATTCAGAATGTTCAACAAGTAATAGATGAAGCTTCCTATAAGAGATTGCATCATGTTATTGAATCAAGAAAGATACCTAGCCTTCAGGGGGCATTGAATATCATCAGTCAGACGGCAGACTTAGGTTATCTAAATGCAGAAGCGGCTGAGTTAATCAAGGATTACTGTAATGGCAATCAAGGATTAAGCCTCAATAACACTGCCATCAGAAATTATATCTACGCTAAGCTTTCTGTGTATATTAACTCACTACAAGAGAGCGACTATAATGAGTATTTTGAGATCAATAAGGCCTTCGCAGGATATATGAATCTTTTTGACAACGAAAGGTTCAATCAAGGGCTTAAGGATCTGAGTATGCGTTATGTCAAGAAGTTATTAAAGGTGTTTGTGGATAAGCGAGGTAAGGAATATCAAGATGTCAAACGTTTTATTTCAACCGTATTCGTAGATCAAAGATTTCTGAAGGATAAAGAGGTAAAGGAGATGTTTAAGACTAAGCGAAAGAAGGTCTAGGTTTTCTATTGTTTCATTTTTGGACTTGTCTCATTTTGTAGGCAGCATCGTTGTATAAGTTCAAAAGTGCTGATAATCAACGTTTTATGGCCAGATGTGTTTTATTAAGATAAAACGATTTGTAGCTTTTATTTTTAGCTAACTCGCTGTAATTTTAGATTTAAGTCATCTGTCGTAGTTCCCAATTTTTTATAGAATCATTGAGTAAGGCTTAATATTCATTGCGTGGTTTATAGATGCTATTTACAAGGGTAAGCTATTTTATTTGTCCAAGGGTCTGAAAACCAAGCTATGTACATCACTCAAGCTTCGGCAGTCAATTTAAGATTAATATCCCTAATTGCAGCTAATACTTGAGAATTGTTGATGATACTTTTAATGGGGATATCAACTTGTTCATTCAAGGCTTCTACGAGCTTTTTGATAGCTTCATAGATGACTTCCCTTAATCTTTGCATCATTGTGGGTTTTAGTCAGTGTTGACTGCACTATTTCAAGAGTGCTGTCAATGCTCTGATAATCATTGATAGCTTTGTTATGTGAATGTAGGTTGTCAGCTAGCAAGCATTGAGTTGTGTCGGCTAATTGCACATCAAGGTATCGTGATTGACATTTGCCATAATCAAATATTTGTTTTAGTTTTTCACAAGCCACTTCTATTGCCCATCTTGTTTGATATAAATTATAGGCTTTTTGAGCGGTAATGTGTTTATCTGTACAGATTATGGCCTGCCATTTTGATCCTCTTTGTTTGCTTTTGATGTAGATAAGAGAGTAGGTGATACCTTTAGAGGCTACGTGTGCTTTTATAAAAAAAAGCATTCTCAGATGGCGATTATTTTTTCGATGTGTACCACGTTGTAGACTAACTTCGATCTGTAAATAAATCAATTTCTAAAAGTTGCACTTATTGGTTGATACCAAGGGTTATTAAAAAATAAACTATGACAACTTACTATTGGCGTATCTTTTTCCTCATACTAATATATTGCGTTCAGGCTTCACTTGAGGCGCAGAGGCAGACAGAAAATGTTTTCATCATCACGGTAGATGGTCTGAGGTGGCAAGAATTGTTTGGTGGAGCGGACAGTATTCTTTTGGCGGACAAGAGTTATGTCAAGGATAGTGCTGCGTTGCATAATAGATATTGGGATAGGGATGCTAGCGTACGTCGCAAGAAATTGATGCCTTGGATGTGGGATATTTTATCTAATCACGGACAGATTCTGGGAAATCAATGGCTCGGAAATCGTGGTTTTACATCAAATATGCATTGGTTTTCATACCCGGGATATAATGAATTGTTGTCAGGATATTCAGATCCTTATGTCAATTCAAATGACAAAAAACCTAATCCCAATGTAACTGTACTTGAGTGGTTGCATCATCATGCAGCCTTAGATGGGAAGGTTGCAGCCTTCGCCTCTTGGGATGTTTTTCCTTACATAATTAATGTTGAGCGTTCCGGCGTGCCGGTAAATGCAGGATTTGACACAGCTTCAGGAGAATTTTTGACTGAACGTGAGAAGTATTTGAACACTCTTCAAGCTCAGACATTCAGCCCGTGGGGTTCAGTTCGACTAGATGTTTTTACGCATCAATATACAATTGAATACCTGAAGCGCGCGAGGCCTCGTGTTTGTTTCGTAGGGTATGGAGAGGTTGATGATTTTGCGCATGACCACAGATATGATCATTATCTCAATGCCATTAATCGGACTGATAACTTTATAAGAGATCTGTGGGATTATTGCCAGTCCGACCCTTTCTATAAAGACAAGACTAGCTTCGTTATCACTACGGATCACGGCAGAGGGGACAAGATCAAGAGTGAATGGACGGGTCATGGCAAGATTTATGAAGGATCTAATCAAGTGTGGATCGCGGTACTAGGACCTGACACATACGCACTGGGGGAGCGCAGTGATAACATGACCTTCACGCTCTCGCAGACGGCTGCCACGGTTGCGGCCCTGTTGGGCTATGACTTGAGTTCATATAAAGAAGTGGCGCCCGTATTAGAGGGTGTTTTTAAAGAATGAAAATTATCATAACGTGTTAAGTCGACTCTAAACTTTCATGGGCTGTATAGATAACCATGCTTTAAGCCACCAGGCAATCCTGCGTACGATTATAATGGAGGGATAGAATGCTATTCCTGCGCCTCTATCTTTTCGAGTTCCAATTGTTCCAGTATCGCATCTAGATTTTCTGCGGGTACTTTGCGCAATTTGATCTTATGATCTTTGTCGATGATGTAAATTAATGGCGTCTGAACAGCATTGTAAATGCTCAATACACCGGAGCGATTAAATTGATCGCCTGCATTGATGAGTGACTCCATGTTCTTCTTCTTGATATCTGCCCAGCAGCTGTCGTACTCTTTTCCTGTACGTGTGCATATCGTAAGGATTTTTACTTTTTCTGCCCATTTTTCATTTAGCTCGAGCAAATGCGGTATCGCTTTCTCACAATACCCGCACTCAGGCCGCCAAAAAACCAGAATATTATACTCCGCATCAAGATCTTGAAGTCCGACGGGCGATCCATCTTCGCGCTGAATGACGAATGGAGGTGCTGGTTTTCCTATTAATACGGGTGCTAGTTTTTCGGCATTATCTATTATTTCAAGTAAATTTTGTTCGCTTACCCATGGCGCTTTGCCTTTGGCATAGTAGTTTAAGGCCAGATGTACATAAACTCCTTCCATTCCGATAAACTTCGAATTGGCGTAATTCGTTATAAGCCAGCTCAGATAGTATCTGAATGTCTCTTGGTTTTTTTCCATCATGCCTAGTAGATAATCCACGGATACATTGATAGAATCTGGATATCTAGGCGTGAGATTGTCTATATAGAAATTGACGCGGTCATGAATAATCGGTGTGCGAAGTATGGCCGGATGACTGAGATCGACATGTTCAAAATATTTAGATTTGTAATACAGATACCGCTGCATATTTACTTCTTCTTCATCCCCTTCAAACTCCGGAAAATCAAAAGGTAGATTTGCACGGATCAGGAGAGAGGTAATGGTATTAGGGTAATCGCGGATGATATTCTGTTGTACCAGCGCAACATTGGCATTGATTTGATCATAATCCTGAACGAGCTGATCGATGATACTCATCTGGCTGCTGTCGGTGGTACTCAGTGCTAATTCTATATTCTGCAAAGAAGACCTGCTGTCAGATAGAAAGAGCATATAGTCCGTAAATAATTCATTGTCTTCTGAACCTTCAAATCGTATGGAGTTATCACGACTCACGTCAGCGAATAATTTGAATGTCTGATCTTCCGGTTCTATAATGAATTGATAAAATACGCCTTGTGGTACGGATATGAGCAGGTACAATCCCGGAGATAGAAGGCTGTCATTAGTGTAATGAAAGGTCTCACCACTTTCTGAACGGAGAACAGTATCTAATACCAGCATCCTGTCTGCAAGATAGTATCCTAAGACAATTGTGTCCCCGGGATAGTTTTCTAACTCTATCTCGATATCAACCTGCGCATTAACTGAGCTAAGTAGGAAAAGTCCTAAAACGAAAGACAATAAATGTATTTTCATATGAATAGATGACTTGTTTAGGTGTGTTTGATCAAATGACATGCAATATTGGCAACTAATATTGGTAAGAGCGTAAAAAACATACGACTAGTTATTCCTTTAATATTAGTTTAACAAATCAGTTGCGTTTACCGGCTAGTAAATACAGGATGGCCATCCGGATAGCCACTCCATTTTCGACCTGTTGAAGAATGATCGAATGTTCGCTATCAGCTACATCGCTATTTAGTTCTATTCCTCTGTTGATCGGGCCGGGATGCATGTTAGTTATTTCTTTATCCAATCTCCCCAATCTCGCTTTATCTATACCATAGTAAAGGGAATATTCTCTTAGGCTCGGAATGTATTTAATGTCTTGTCTTTCCAGCTGAATACGTAATACATTGGCCACGTCACACCATTGTAAGGCTTGATCTACATGATAGAACACTTTTACACCGAGAGACTCGATATGCTTGGGAATCAGGGTAGGAGGGCCACAGACAGCTACTTTCGCACCGAGTTTGGTAAGGCAGAAAATATTGCTTAGCGCTACGCGCGAATGTCTTATGTCGCCGATAATAGCCACTTTGACACCGGCTATTTTACCAAATTTCTCTCTTATCGAAAAAGCATCCAGTAGCGCCTGTGTAGGATGTTCGTGTGTACCGTCCCCTGCATTGACTACATTACACTTCACTTTGTCCGCGAGAAACATGGGTGCTCCCTGGATAGGGTGGCGCAATACGATCATGTCCACCTTCATTGAGAGTACATTATTGACTGTATCCAGTAAGGTTTCTCCTTTACTCACAGAGGATGCCGAGGCTGAAAAGTTTAATACATCGGCAGAGAGTCTCTTTTCTGCCAATTCAAACGAAATCCTCGTACGCGTCGAATTCTCGAAGAATAAATTGGCTATCGTAAAATCACGTAATGAAGGCACCTTCTTCACAGGTCGATTCAAAACATCTTTAAAACTGTCCGCTGTTTTAAAAATTAAATCAATGTCTGCTTCTGTAATGTATTTGATACCAAGTAAGTGGGATGTACTAAGAACAGATTCGGCCATGATATTTAACTCTTTCGCTCTTTTTTACTGAACATTTTTACTTGATCTTTTCCGTCGATATGCTGCCATTCGACACTGACATAAGCTTCGTCTATGGCATCTACTGTGATACCCCGATAATCTGGCTGAATAGGAAAATGCCTATTAAAGCGTCTATCGACAAAACTAACCAACTCTAAACTTGCCGGGCGGCCAAAATCCTGTAAAACGCTGATCGCCGCATGGATGGTACGACCGGTATATAAGACATCATCGACAAGGATAACTTTCTTGCCATCGACAGAGAAGTTCATGATTGTCTCGCTAGGTAGTAAGGGCATATCTCTACGGCGATAATCATCCCGATGAAAGCTAATATCGATTTTGCCGTGATCGATTTTTCGCATGATTTCTTGTTCGAGTATACCCATTAGGCGATCTGACATGATGGCGCCTTTGTCCTGTACACCGATGATACATGTATTGCTAAAATCATTGTAATTCTCGATTAACTCATGGCAGATGCGCTTGAGTATAATGCCAAAACGCCGTGAATCTACTATGACTTTACCTATTGACATATGTTTTTACATTTTCCATCCTGCCTTCAAGGCAACAGTTTGATTAAAGACAAGTTTTGAAGGGCTTGATTCTTTATCCTTGACAAAATATGCTTTTCTGACGAATTGGAAGTGTTCTCCTTCATTTGCTTCAGCAAGACAAGGCTCAGATTTGGCCTCGTTGATAACTATTAATGACTGCTCGTTATAAAACTCTATAAAATCCTTCCCTTCATGACTGTCCGGCTGGGGATCTGTAAACAGATAGTCATAAATATTAAGTTGCGTATCTATGGCTGACCGTTGATCTACCCAATGCAATGTCCCTTTCGCTTTAATGCCGGAAGAGTCTTGTCCGCTTTTGCTATCAGGATGATAAGTACACCGCACTTCAGTGACTTTGCCCTCTGCATCAGTTACATAGTCTTCACAGGTCACAATGTACGCGGCCTTGAGGCGCACTGATGAACCAGGTGATAAACGAAAATATTTTTTTGGCGGATCGATCATAAAATCATCCCGCTCAATATACAGCTCGCGGCTAAAGCTGATCTGACGGTCTCCACTATGCGAATCTTCCGGATTATTTTCGATATTAAGTAATTCAGATCCATCTACTGGGTAATTTAAAATCGTCAGTTTGATAGGGTGAAATACCACCATCACTCTCTTAGAAATGCTATTCAGCTCGTCGCGCACACATGATTCTAACAGTGCGAACTCTATCACATTGTCGCGCTTAGCGATACCTACCTTGTCACAGAACGTTCTGATGGCCGCAGGCGGATATCCTCTGCGTCTCATCCCGGCGATGGTGCTCATCCGTGGGTCATCCCATCCAGATACTTTGTTTTCTTCCACCAATCGCAATAAGCGTCTCTTGCTCGTGATCATGTATTCCACATTCATCCTGGCAAATTCTATTTGTCGAGAAGGAAAAATCTCCAGCTTTTCGATAAACCAATTATACAGCGGCCTATGATGAATAAACTCCAGAGAGCATAGGCTATGGGTAATTTCTTCGATGGAGTCTGATTGGCCATGGGCAAAATCATACATTGGATAGATGCACCATTTATCACCAGTCTTGTGATGATGCGCATGTTTTATCCGATAAATGACCGGATCACGCATCAGCATATTAGGCGAAGCCATGTCCACTTTGGCTCTCAATACCTTGCTACCGTCAGGATATTTGCCTTGACGCATATCTAGGAATAGGGAGCGATTTTCTTCAGGCGTTCGCATGGAATATTGATTTCGCACGCCCGGCTCGGCTGGTGTGCCTTTCTGAGCGGCGATCTCTTCAGAACTGCCGTCATCGACATAAGCCAGGTCTAGATCGATCAGCTTGAGCGCATAGCTGAATAGTTGCTCAAAGTTGTCTGATGCATAATACTCCCTATCTTCCCAATCAAATCCCAACCACCGAATACTATCCTTTATCGAATCTACATACATCGTATCCTCTGTGACCGGATTCGTATCGTCAAATCTTAGGTTAGTCTTACCCCCGTATTTTTGGGCAATGGTAAAATTCAGGCAAATAGCTTTAGCATGACCGATGTGCAGGAATCCATTTGGTTCAGGCGGAAATCTGGTGTGAATATGTTTAGTGTACACACCATTTAAAATATCTTTCTCTATCTCTTCCTCTATGAAGTTGGCGGGTTGCCCGAGTACATCTTTTAAGTGATTCATGTTTACGTTTTCCATTATTTTACATTCGCTCGGGCATTTCTACGCCGATCAGATCCATTGACTCTTTTAACTGACGCGCGACGACCGCGGCCAGCTTCATTCTGAATATTCGCGCGGCTTCGGATTCGGCATTGATAATTCTCACATCATGATACATCTTGTGAAAGTGCTTAGCCAGTTCGTATGCGAAGGTAGCTATACTAGAGGGGTCATAATTGGCGGCAGCCTCTTCAATTTTTAATCTAAATTCGGTCGCAGACCGTAGCACATCCCTTTCTGCAACAGCGAGCGTATCATATTGTGTATAATCTTCGTCGGCTGATTGATTTATTTTTCGATAAATCGAGTGAATGCGCACATAGGCATTCTGTATATAAGGCCCTGTCTGTCCCTGAATATCCACAGACTCAGTGGGGTCGAAGATCATTCGTTTTCGAGGATTGACTTTGAGGATAAAAAACTTGATCGCAGATAAGGCGATCTTTTTGTAAATTTCCAAACGATCTTCTGTGTTGAGGTCATTTAGCTCTGTGCGATCGACAGAGTTACTACATACTTCTTGGAGCACTTCTGCCAGTAGATCATCGGCATCTACGACCGTACCTTCTCGCGATTTCATACGACCGCTGGGCAGATCCACCATGCCATATGACAGATGGTAAAGCCCCTCAGCGTAGGGCACTTTTAGTTTTTTAAGGATTTCGAATAATGCTTTAAAATGATAATCTTGCTCATCTGCGACCACATAGATCATTTTTTCGGCGCCTGTATCTTGGTGACGTTGATCTGCTGTGCCGAGGTCTTGGGTCATGTAGACAGAAGTACCGTCATTGCGAAGTAAAATTTTTCTATCAAGTCCGACATCTTCGAGGTTTACCCATACGCTGCCATCGATTTCTCGATAAAATACCTCTTGGGTCAATCCACGATTGATCATGTCCTTGCCTAGTAGGTAAGTGTCAGATTCATAATATAGTGTATCGAATGCCACACCCAGCGAATCGTATGTTATATTAAATCCTTCGTACACCCATGCATTCATCTGCTTCCACAAATGCCGCGTTTCCAGATCCCCTTCTTCCCATTTCAGGAGCATTTCTTTGGCCTGACGGCCAATATTGCTGTACTCGTTAAAGTAAGTATTCTTGAAATTTTTAAAGAACAGATCTTCTGTTTGGTCGGCTTTTGTTCGATTTTCAAATAGGCTTTTGGCATTGGCAGTGGTCTGCCAAGTTTTGTATTCATCAGAAAAAGCTAATTCAAATTTGCGATAATATTCACCCACGAGGTGGTCACCTTTGACGGATGTGGAGTAAGGTGTGGCCCCATCACCGAATAGCTTCCAGGCTATCATGCTCTTGCATATGGCGATACCGCGATCATTGATAATCTGCGTCCGTATCACATCATAGCCTATCTTATCCAGCACTTTGAAGGTTGACCAACCCAGCAGGATATTGCGTATATGTCCGAGATGAAGCGGTTTATTCGTATTGGGGGAAGAAAATTCTACGAGCACTTTAGAGCCATTTCGCGGCCACTCATACCAGCGGTTATCTTCCAAGCTCTTTAAGACATGATGCCAATATGTGGCCGACAAACTTAGATTCAAAAATCCCTGTATGACATTATATCCTGCAATGATGGGATCTTGAGAAGTCATAAGCCACTGGCCGATGTTCGCAGCGATTTCTTGAGGCTTCTGCCTAAGCTTTTTGCTCAGACCAAAGCATACCAATGTATAATCCCCTACAAACTCCTTCTTAGTGGGAGAAAGTACTAACTCTTCGTCAGCAATCCCTTCTTGATAAAGAGCGGCGATCGCCTCGCGAAGCAATGATTTAAGCGGTAATAGTGTATCTGTCATTTACGTGCCTAGATTGGCGGCGCAAAAATAGAACTAATATGCGATAAAGATGGATTAAGGCTTGATGAAGCGCGATGGGTGTTGTGATTCGCCCCGAGTGACAAATATTACGTAAAATCAAGATGGTGGTGGGGAGGGGAAGGAGTGAAACTTGAGGAGTAGATGGGTTATTTCTTTACAAGTGACATAAAACACTTCCCCTCACGAACTACAAGACAGCATCGAGCAACCTACTTTTTCTCTTGCCCAATCCGGTCTTTTGGCAAACCATTTCTGGAATTCTGGTTGTTCCTCATATGGCTTTAGCAGCATGCGGTAGAACTCATCAATTAGCGTATAATCTCCTTTGTCGGCTTGCTCTGCTGCCATATGTGCCATATAGTTTCGCAAGACATATTTGGGGTTGTTAGTCAGCATCATTGATTTTCTATTTACTATTGATGAATCGTCAAGGATAATTCTGCCTTGATATCTCTGAAGCCATTCTCTCCATTCATTTTTGAGTCCGATAGTGAGTTCACTGGCACTATAAAATGCCTCTTCAAATACAGCGTGTTCGACAGGGTCGGGGAGTAGGGACAGATGATAAAGATTGCGGAAGAAGATGGTCATATCCGTTTCAGCCTTTTGAAACAAATCGGTAAGTTCTTTAATCAATAGATGATCATCATTTTCTTTCTTTAATAATCCTAGTTTTATACGCATCATATCTTGATAGGCCGATTGATAATCCGATTTATAGGACTCGATAATCTCTTCGAATGGTTTCGCTTCTTCCACGAGAGGGTAGAGGGCACTGGCAAGTTGCGCAAGATTCCAAAGAGCTATGCCGGGCTGTTGACCATAACGATATCTTTTGGTTTGCCGATCGGTACTATTCGGTGTCCAGTCGGGATCATAAGGTTCTAACCAGCCATATGGCCCATAATCAATGGTCAATCCCAGAATCGACATGTTGTCTGTATTCATCACACCATGAACAAATCCCACTCGCTGCCAATGAATAATCATCTCAAGTGTTTTTTGTGTAACACGACGAAATAATTCTATCACGCCTGCCTTGTCAGCTACCTTAATATCCGCGAAAAAATGACGGATCGTATAATCAGTCAGTTGTCTTAGTGTCTCCATGTCATTGCGCGCAGCAAATATCTGGAAGTTGCCAATTCTTATAAAACTGGGCGCTACTCTACAGACCACTGCACCGCGCTCATAAGCCGGATTTCCGTCATACATGATATCTCGCAACACTTCGTCACCTGTAAGTACCAGACTCAATGATCTCGTGGTAGGAACACCAAGATGATGCATCGCTTCGCTACATAGATGCTCTCGGATAGATGATCTCAATACGGCCAGTCCGTCTGCCGATCTACTGTAAGGTGTCTCACCGGCTCCTTTTAATTGTAATGCGAAGCGATTACCTTGATGGATATGCTCGAACAAGTTAATCGCTCTGCCATCACCTAGCTGCCCGGCCCAGTTGCCGAATTGATGCCCGGCGTAGCACATAGCATAAGGCTTAGTGCCTGATAACACGGCTGATCCCGAAAACAACGAGAGAAACTCTTCACTCTGTGCATAATCTTGATCAAAGCCTAGTTCTGATAACAATTCACCACTGACGTGCAAGCGTTCAGGATTCGAAGGAACACGAGGTGTTACGTAAGAAAAACATGCCTTGAGTACCTGGCGCCGCCGCTGTGTAAGCTCCAGATCAGCCGGTAACTCCCGCGAAAAACTATCATCAATGTGCCATTTCATAGGACAAATGTAGCATATGTACTTTCTCTATGTCGATGCCTATCGAATCAATTGTTACACGCTTACCAAATAAGTTACATTATAGAATCCATAGAGAGCTGAATTTTTTATCCGAAGGTCTAAAATGAATCAAACCAGTATTTTATGGTGTCATTTCTATCCGACCAACGATTTTTCCTTGTCGATCATAATAAATCCATGTTCCAACAGGACGTTTCCAATGTTTATATTGACCTGTTGACTTTATAGACCCGTCTTCGTAATAAAACGTGACGGGGCCTTCGACACGATTATTAAAGTATGTTCCTTGGCATACTTTATTGCCTTCTGGATCATAATCTATCCATACTCCGTGACCTACGCCGTTTTCAAACTGTTGTACTGATAATAAATTTCCATTATCATATCGAGCGTACAAAAAACCTGAGAAAGGTTTATTTGAATTTTTTTTAAAATATTTAGGCCCATTGTCATATTTAGTTGTTGTTTCACTCATCAGCAACATAGCACATGTGTCGGGTAGAGTCGTCTGTTGAACTTGCATATAGCTTTTCGTAATAAATGTGCAAATAACACAAGTTATGAGTAGTGTTTTTTTCATTTTATTCTAGTATTAAGTATTTAGATTCAATAAAATAGAGATCCCATATTAACATCCCATTACCATCTTTGTTCCCAGCTCGAGTACTGCTAAAGAAGAAATATTTTCCGTCAGGAGAGAAGCTGGGAAATCCATCGTCAAAATAAGTATTGATAAAATTAGGCATGAGATTTTTTGGAGTGCTCCAGCCTTCGGTTTGCTTTTTGGAATAGTATATATCCGAACCAGCTAGTCCATCGTTTCTGTTGTCAGACACGAAAAATAGTATTTCTCCGTCTATGAATAAGGCAGGTGCACTATCATAGTGTGCATGTGAAGAAGGTTCTAGCAGCTCTACTAAATCTGTATAGGTACCATCTAGATTTATTTTCGCAAAATAAAGGTTGGTATTTTTTTTCTGTGAACTACTAGACCAGTAAAATAAATTTCCCTTCTCATCCGTGATGGCACCAGCTTCGTAGGCTACAGGCCAGCTTTCCAAATTTGATTGTGACTTATTCACTTGGCCATTGATGGGTTTAGCTTCACTCCATCCTTCAGCTGTTTTATCTACATACCATATATTGCTATCAGCGTTATTAATCGTGGTGCCATTAGGAAGAGGCCTATAAGAGCTAAAGAATATCTTTGTACCTGTTTTATTGATGAATGGCGTTTCATCTTCATCAGTTGAAAAGCTTGCAATTACAGGCTCAGACCATTCATTATCTATTTTTTTAGATTCATAAATTCTTTTTTTACCTGTATTACTATCTCTTCTAGTAAAATAGGCGGTCTCGAAATCTGGTGAAAAAGTTATACCCCATTCATTATTTGTCTTAGAAGAAATTTTATCTGGTTCAAAAAGAGTAGGTTCGTTGATTATATGTCGGCCGTCTTCATAAAAATTTTGTTTGATCAGTAGCCCATTGGCATCATAGATTAATTCTACTCCATGTTTTCTTCCATTGAGATAAGTCACATCGCTCTGTAGTTTCCCATTGTCAAAATATGATTTGGCTATACCTTGATTAATATCGTTCACATAAAAATTCTCCATTCTCAGTACCCCATTAGGATAGAAATATTCCCATCTACCATGACCTAGCCCATCTTTCCAGTAAGCCCTATAGCGAATATTCCCGTTGGGATGCCATTCTGTCCACAGACCATGGGCAAGGCCATTTTTGATCATTTTTCTGACTCTCGGATGGCCATCTAGGTAATCCTCTGTGATTGTTCCAGAATATGAATCCATATTAATAATGTCGGATTCTTTTAAAACAACTGGTTTCTCAGCGATTTGTGCGTAATTGTTTACCGTTAAGATAATTAGTAGAATCATTAATAGGATGCATCTCATATTCTTCATAATGGAACCTTCTTTTTGTTGGCAAGTATAGACTTTTGAAAGAAGTATGTAGAAGATACACGACGAGATGGTAAATTGATCGATGAATCAGTTTATAGGAACATATACCTAACATCTCCAGCATATGATTCACTGATTTTAATTCTTTTCTTGTTTTTCATAATAGCATAATAATACCGATCCGATTTAATGACTTCGGCCATGAATTCTCTGTTTGCAAAAAAAGATCGATGTAGCCTAATGAAATAGTTTTTATCGAGATTGTCGAGTAGAGAGCTAATTCCTTTGAGAGACAAATATTCACCGTGGGTTGTAAATACTTTAGTGTAGTCACCGTAAGCTTGTGCATAAGTAATATCAGCTATATTGACAAGTGTTTTTCTCGCTCCTTTGTTAAGAATTATTTTGTTCTTAAACTGTGTGACATTGGATGACAAGGATATAGATTCTATAGATGTTGTAATATGGTTATGGAGCAGTCTATTGATTGTATTTTGTACTCTAGTGCGGCCATAAGGTTTGAGCAGATAATCTAGGGCATTAAGCTCAAATGCATTTACCGCGAAATTATCATAGGCGGTAGAAAAAATAATTATAGGGATGTCATCTAGTTTTTCAATTACTTCAAATCCACTTAATCCCGGCATTTCAATATCTAAAAATACAACATCTGGTTTTAGATTATTTATTAGTGTAACAGCTTCAACACCGTCAGAGGCTTCCCCGATAATGGAAAGGCTAGCATTTTCTGTGATATATAATCTCAGTAAATCACGCGCATCTTTTTCATCATCAATTATCATTACATTTTTCATATGTGGAAGGATATTATGGTACCTGTGGGAATATTGGGTTCTATAATTAACGCTGAATTATAAAGTTTTTTCAAACGTTTTTCTGTGTTGTTTAAACCTAATCCTTTACTATCAAGACTATTTACCAGGTCGAATCCTATACCTGTGTCTTCGATACTTATTCTATGCCTCTCTCCTGATTTTATTATTTTTATCAGAAGGAAGGAAGGTTCTACTTTGGGTGTTATGCCATGTTTTATCGCATTTTCGACTAAGGGCTGTAATAACATTGGCGATATTTTAACATTATATAATTCTGGTGGAATGTCGATATAATAGTTCAGTCTTTCCTTCAATCGAACCTTCATGAGTTCAAGGTATTTCACTATAAACCGGATCTCTTCGACTAATGCGACAAATTCCTGTTTTGATGCATGATTTTGATATCTGAACAGATCAGAAAGCATGATAATTAATTCTTTGGCTTTTTCGTTTTCTGGAGGAATGCTTGCATTTATTGAGTTGAAAAGGTTATGTAGAAAGTGCGGGTTTAACTGTGACTTTAGCGCAATTAGCTCACTATCCATTGCAAGCTTTTGTAGTTCAAATTTATCGGTTAGTGCTTTTTTGTATCGCTGAAAATAATTATACGCATTTATGATTGCAAACTGAGCAATGTAGAATAGGATCAGATTGTAAACAGTCCAAATAGCCTTTCTGCCTCCCCAGAACATCACCCATCCAAAAATACTTTTTACACAATATTGTGCTTGATAGCAGATGATTACATAAAGTGGCAAAAAAAGTAAATGGCTAATTATAATTATTTCATAGTTATTGTGTCTTAATAGGATAGTTGTGACATACCATATGGGTATACTGACAAAGAAGCTTATGATGAAATCAACACCTGCTGAAGCGAAGAATTCCTGAATATTAAAGTAAGCATAATTTTCAGACTCCAAACCTCCCCATGTTATCCATGTGGCCGTATAGTATATTAATGTGCTGATAATATAAAAGCCTACGAAAAGGAAGATCTCTCGCTTACTTACTTGCGGCAATATGTGGGCGATAAAGCTCATAAAATCACAATGTAGTCAACGAACATGAGATCACTGGACAATTTTCGATAGGTTCGTAAATTTATCGTTGAAATGGCTTGATTACCATTGCGCCGACTATTCTCTTCCCTTAGGATGATATGGAGTTATTATGATATGCTGTTCGTAAATTCCATTGTGATAGAGGTTGACTTTTGAGTTTTTGATATGCGTTTTCGTGATTAAAGTCTTATTTGCACGGGCCATATTCTATGAATTATTGACCTCGCATAAATCGCTGATAATCACTTTATACCCCTCATCTTCTTAGGCCCATACCACAGCCAGAAGCCGGTAATGGTAAAAATTAGCAAGGCCATACCAGATAGAGTCGTATAAAAGAGTTTAAAATATCCCCCATTGATACCGAGATAATGATCGACTATCGAGCCGTCATGTATCTTTTCTATCAGATCAGCGTTTCGTTTTTCTACTTTCAAGATTCTGCCTGTTACACCATCTATCTGCAGAGCTAGAAATTCATTCTTCAAGATGAATTTAATCATTCCTTTGTCATGGCGGAGGTCTACACGATCGAACGCCAGGTCTGTAATCCCTAGGCTATCTCTGAAAGTTGATTCAGCTATATCTTGAAGTTTATCCAGGGGAAGCCATGTAGCCAGATCTGTAGAGGTCCCCCTAACATTTTTAGCGAGGATTAAGTCACCGCTGTGCTTCTTCCATCCCAGTAATAAGCCGGTAACGGCGATGATGAAGAAAACCACAAAAAGGTAAATACCTGTGGTACGATGAATAGTCCTCAGGATGCGGACTGAGTTGGCTAGTTTTTTCTTTCTTGTCTGAGGAGTTTCAATCGCCATATGGCTCAAAGAAAAAAATATTTATCGAAAAAAACTGAATCGCGTCATACCATACTTTCTCTCTTCTTCAAAACGTGGTGCTTTGAGGTAGCTGGTATTTTTATCATGTTCAATGACTAGCACCCCGCCCTCATTCAGTTTGTTCGCGTTCAGGGTCAATTCTGAAAGCTCTTCTATCCAGCTGAGTTGATAGGGTGGATCAGCAAAAATATAGTCAAAGCTTCGGTTGTCCTGCAATAAGAATTTCCTCACATCTTGTCTTACGACGTCAATATATTCATCATATCCCCATTT
Source organism: uncultured Saprospiraceae bacterium (assembly GCA_964396595.1). Lineage (GTDB taxonomy): Bacteria > Bacteroidota > Bacteroidia > Chitinophagales > Saprospiraceae > CAYNFR01. The sequence continues at coordinate 28,107 of CAYNFR010000032.1, forward strand.
GATAGCCTGTGCTTTGACGAATCGTGTACATTGCACATACTGATCAACATATACTACGGATCTACAGCCTCTGGAGAGCAGTTCCCAAGAATGGCTGCCCATCCCACCGAATAGATCTAGCATCGTGATGGATTGAAAGTCTAGGCTGTTAGCCAGAATATTGTACAATGCTTCTTTGGCGATGTCTGTTGTCGGACGGGTAGGCCAATTTTTTGCTGAAGGATTGAATACTTGACCCTTTCTTTCTCCACCAGTTATGCGCATTTTGAAATGGCAACTAGGGGATGATAGTACTGATGATTATCGGTGTTGACGCCATAGAAATTGATTCCTTGGTCTTGAAACTTTAATAGCGAAAAATATTTGTTTAGCTCCTTCACATAGAGGTGATCCTTGTCCAGCCAGCCTGATAAGTAAAGCTCTAGTTCATTAGTCGGAAGCAAGAAGATTTCTGATACTAAACCAATATAGTAGAGAAAGGCCTTTACATTTCCGCAGTCGTAGGTATTGCACCACTTCAGATTATTGTCTACTATTAAGACCAAACTGAGTTGACTCCCCACCAGACATACATGGAGTCGGGAAGCGGCATCTCCTTCTTTTAGCTTGACATTACTTAACATCGCTGTCGTAAAATGTATAAGTGAAGGAGAATCAAATGTTTGGTTAATCCATTTTACCTTCTCTTTATCAATGGCATAGACCACTTTTAATCCCAGATCGTCCATACTATCACTTCTAAACAAGTATCTCTCCACTGTAAATCCATGTGAATGATAAAAAGCTGTGCCTATGTTTTCGGACGTATAGCTTCCTTCCGGAAATATCACAAAGTTATTATCCATTACAGCAAGTCTAGTCCTTCTGATCTTATAGTCTAGATTATCACTTAAAATAGTACTAAGCTCAGCAGATTTTTGCACACCAGTCTTGAGCAATAATTGGCCGTAATCCATTAGGCCATAAAAGAAACTGTCCGCATAAAGTAATGCAGACAGTTCGCAGGACTTACCGGAATTAGTCAATAAATCCGATTGTTTTCTTAGCTTTATCTCCAATTACCTTCGAGGTTAGGTGAAGTCATACTGCCGAAGCCTATTTTCTTTTTGGGATCGTACGTACTAGCATATTTTCTAAAAGCAGGATCCGCAAATTCTCCCATGAATACTTCATACCTTGTCATGCATTCCATGGCAGGCACTACTATCTGTTGATAACTGATAGTATCTGCTTGCATGTCAAATTCTTTCGATCTATTGGTGAATGGCACAAATCTCAACTGTGTTAAGTCTATTTCTTTTAAGGCTTCAGCATTACGCGCCAAGGAATAAGACACTTTCTTGATGTACTTATCTGCATTGGAAGGGTCTGAGGGGTCTGCCTCGAGTTTTACCGTCGGAATACTATCGTTGTTTATTACATAAAGAAGATCATCAAAGTTTTTAGCATAGACTCCTCTTATCTCTCTATGGATTTCTTGCAGTTTGCGGATATTGGTTAAGCGCGATTTAACCACATCTTCTCTTTTTGCCAGTTCAGCGCGGAATTTAATGGGTTCATTAATACCCGAATAAAGTAGAAAAGCTAGAAATCCGATAAGCGCTACAACAAGGAGGTTAATAACATATTTCATGTCCGATTTATCGTTTATTTGTTATGAATATTGGTTTAAAATGATTTCCTCTATTATGGGTCACGAAACTACGCTCCGTCACACAACTGCACAATATTAATATAAATTCATAAATGCTCTCTCTTTAGAAGGTTAAAATTAGTTTATGATCAAAAACTTGCCTACCATTCTCGCCATAGAGTCATCATGCGATGACACATCAGCGGCAGTCATCAGCAAAGGAAAAATTCTATCCAATGTCGTTGCTAATCAGGATGTTCATAGACAATACGGAGGAGTCGTGCCGGAATGGGCCTCCCGTAAGCATCATGAAAATATTGTTCCCGTGGCAGAGCTAGCGCTCACGCGTGCCGGTATTTCCAAACAAGATCTTAGCGCCATAGCCGTTACAGTGGGGCCGGGTTTATTGGGTAGTCTTCTGGTGGGTTGCTCATTTGCCAAAGGTATGGCACAAGGTCTTGGGATTCCCCTCATCGGTGTTAACCATATGGAGGCGCATGTCTTGGCACATTTTATTGACGAGCCACGGCCTGCATTCCCTTTTTTGTGTATGACGATCAGTGGAGGACATACACAGATAGTACTTGTTAAAGGCGTAAGTGACATGCAAGTCGTAGGTGCTACGACAGATGATGCAGCAGGAGAAGCTTTTGATAAGGTGGGTAAATATCTCGGTTTAGATTACCCGTCAGGTCCCATAGTTGATAAATTGGCGCAAGCCGGAAGACCTATTTTCCCTTTTCCACGACCTAAGATAGACGGCTGCAATTACAGCTTTAGCGGATTTAAGACAGCCGTATTGTACTTTCTTAAGGATCAGATCAAGGATAACGAGCACTTTATTACCGAAAATTTGGCCGACATCTGTGCTTCTGTCCAACATGCCATAGTGGATATTCTATTTGAAAAACTTGAGTTGGCAGCGGCTATTCATGCTTGTACGGATGTGGCCATTGCAGGGGGTGTTTCTGCCAATAGTCTTGTCAGAAAGACCCTGCAAGAAAGAGGGGAAAAGCACGGATGGAACACTTTTATACCAGCGTTTCAGTATTGTACGGACAACGCCGGCATGATCGCTATGTCTGCACATTATAAATATTTGAATGGCTTGTTTTCAAGCTATGATATGACACCGTCACCACGGCTGAAAATAGGACAGCCATCATAGGCAGATGGCCCTACTACTATATTTAGCCAAACCATGTAGGTGTCCCAAATATGGTTCTTTTGCTGAAGTTAATAATAGCTACAATACTCAAGCGCGCATTTTTCTAAAACCCGAAGGGGTGTTATGCTCTGATAGCTACGATATCGATATCAAGCTCGCTGTGTTAAATGACTAAGCTGCCCTGATAGGGCGCATTTCTTTGTTTTATAACTTTACTCAGGGCGTTGTATTGAGCTAGTTTAATCTACCCTTTCGGGCTAGGCAAAATATACTTCGACGATTTAGTTATATGTAGATAATGTCCCGTAAGAGACATAATATCGGTATAATGACCCCATCAACATATGATATTCGTGCCGTAAGGTACGACACAGAAAAATAGGTAAAATCAATCAACTAGCTGATTTGACATGAGCTCTCGATTATGAAAAGGGCTCGTATAGATGAGCACATTTCTCCCGCAGATAACTCTGTGGCCGCAGAATGTCACCTCTTCGGTTTTTTTATTGTATTTTAAACGGTCAGTGCTATAATAATGTCATCCCTTCGGGATTACTTCCTCTGTTTTCGGGCAATTTTACAATATGCAGATGAATGACTATTTAATGACAGAGCATCATGAAGGATTAAGCTGACCTTTCAGATAATGATGCAAAATATGGATATTATGTAGCTTAACAATATTTACAATACTTCGCTGTGACTTAGCATATAAAGCTTGTCCTACATTTTAGCATGATTTTTACAACAACATTTTGGACATTCTACATAACACTGTCTACATTTTTACATGTTGTGAGGATATATTTACCTTTACCTTTATAATTGTCGTCATGAAACATTATGCTATCTTCATCGCGCTGGGGCTTATCTTCAGTTCCTGCGCAAAAAAAACAGAAAAAGTTCTTGTATTTTCTAAAACGGAAGGCTTCAGGCATAGTTCTATACCGGCTGGGATAGAAGCAGTCAAGCGTATCGGACAGAAGAATTCCTTCGGTGTAGTAGCCACAGAAGATGCCACCATATTTACGCAAAATCAACTGAAAGACTTTGTTGCGGTTATCTTTATGAATACTACAGGAGATATCCTTAATGATCAGCAGCAGATCGAGTTTCAGCGCTATATTCAAGCTGGAGGTGGATTCGTAGGCGTTCATTCGGCAGCAGACACGGAGTATGACTGGCCTTGGTATAACGAGCTAGTAGGGGCCTACTTTCATAGCCACCCCAGCGATCCGAATGTCAGAGAAGCCATCATTCACAAGACGGCTAATAAACACATCTCAACGGATCATTTGCCTGATGTATGGTCAAGATCCGATGAATGGTATAACTACAAATCAATCTTTAAAGGGATAAAATCTATACTTAATCTCGACGAGTCTAGCTATGAGGGGGGGGCGAATGGCGCAGCGCATCCTATCGCCTGGTATCACGAGTATGATGGTGGTCGTAGCTTCTATACAGGTGGAGGTCACACGGATGAGTCTTTCTCCGAGGCCGAGTTTGTAGAGCATCTGGCGCGTGGGATCGAATGGGTAAGTATATCCGGCAGAAAGTTGAACTATAACAAGCCCAATGTTATGCCGGAAGAAAACAGATTTGTTCTGGATGTGTATGAATCATTTTTCAACGAGCCAATGCAAATGGCATTGATGCCGGATAACCGTATCATCATTGTGGAGCGTCGAGGGGATATCAAGATTTATGAACCCAATGAAGGCAAAACAAGAGTATTGACACATATAGTTGTCAATGCCAATCTCGAAGATGGATTAATGGGCATAGCTCTAGACCCGAATTACGCTACCAATAAGTACGCATATATATGTTATAGTGACCCTGTGGAATCCCGACAAAATGTCTCGCGATTTGTATTCGATCCGGACTCGGATGCGGTACTGACTGATGAGCGAATTATATTGACTGTGCCAGTACAGCGAGATGAATGCTGCCATTCAGCAGGATATTTGAGGATGGGGCCGGATGGCAACTTATGGGCTAGCTTTGGTGATAATACAAATCCGTTTTTCTCTGATGGACATTCCCCTGCGGACGAGCGAGTGGGTAGGGGGGCATTTGATGCTCAGAAATCTAGTGCTAACATGAATGATCTCAGAGGTAAGATTATTCGTATAACCGTCAATGAAGATGCCACATACAGTATTCCTGATGGAAATTTATTCCCGAAAGATGGTTCGCAAGGGAGACCTGAGATTTATGTAATGGGATGTCGCAATCCATTCCGTTTTTCGATAGATCCAAAAAATGGCTATTTATATTGGGGTGATGTAGGCCCGGATGCGCGTGATGATCATCCCGAAAGAGGCCCCAGGGGATATGATGAAGTAAATCAAGCCAAGAAGCCCGGATTTTTTGGCTGGCCATATTTTATAGCCGATAACAAAGCGTATGCCAGGTATGATTTCGCGACTAGCAAGATCGGATCACCTCAAGATCCTTCACGACCGATAAACAATTCACCTCACAACACAGGCGGCAACGCATTGCCACCGGCGCAACCTGCTATGATATATTACCCTTATGGCAAGTCAGAAGAGTTTCCATTAGTCAAGAGTGGTGGACGTAATGCTATGGCCGGCCCTATTTATTACAAGGATTTGCACCAGGGACATGCCAATGCTTATCCGTCTTACTATGACGGTAAGTTCTTCGCTTATGAATGGATGCGCGGATGGATGATGGCTGTGAGCTTTGATGAAAATGGTGATATGAAGAGCATGGAGCCATTTGTTCCTTCTATAAAGTGGAGTAATCTGATGGATGTGATACTTACACCTGAGGGGGATTTTCTGATGCTTGAATACGGGGCAGGTTGGTTTACAGCCAATAAAGATGCACGACTTTCTAGGTTAAGATATGTGTCCGCTAACAGACAGCCTGTGGCGAAGTTTGAGACTAGCGATAACGCCGGAGGAGTACCATTTAGGGTCGATTTTGATGCCACTTCTACAGTGGATTATGACGGAGATGATCTGAAATATCATTGGGATTTTGGTGATGGGGCTACCGCCCAAGGTTCTAAAGTTTCGCACAGCTTTACCAAAGGAGGAGAATACACAGTTGTATTAAAAGTGACAGACCCGAAAGGTGAATCCAGCGTGAGTCAAACAAAGATATTAGCCGGAAACGCCCCTCCGAAAGTGGATATAACCATCGCTGGCAACAACCAATTCTATTGGCCCGGTGCGTCTCTTAATTATCGTGCTACGGCGTCTGATCAAGAAGATGGTGAAATAAGTACTGAAAACATCTCTCTTACTATCGACTATCTTGAGCGCGGTTACGACATGGTAGCCATTGCTCAAGGTCACCTTGCCTTATCCGAAATAAATCGTAAACACCCGGGACTAGAATTGATCGAAGCTAATGATTGTGTGAGCTGTCATAAAATAGATGGGTCTTCGATAGGTCCGAGCTATACTGAGGTCGCAGAGAAGTACAAAGGTCGTCAGTCGCAAAATATAGCCTATCTGAGCGATAAGATCATAAATGGTGGTGGCGGTGTATGGGGAGAGACAGCTATGGCAGCGCATCCTGAGCTCGCACTAAAAGATGCAACTTCCATGGCCGAATATATTATGAGCCTATCTTCTACTAAAAAAGAAATCGCGATCCCGGCATCAGGTATTTATAGACTCGACATTCCGAAAGGCAATAAACCGGGTGGGACTTGGGTGCTAATGGCATCTTATACGGACAAAGGTGCTATCGACGCATCCCCTATGAAAGGATTTAAGAATGTTGCATTGCAGCGTCCTTATTTGAATATGGCAGACTTTACAAGCATCGAAGTAAGTACCAAGTTTACCTTGACACCTCAATTAGTACCAACGATCGAATCAGACATGGATGTTGTAATCGGGATGCATGACGGAGAGATAGTTTTTGACAACATCGATCTGACTGATGTAGGATCGATTACGATCACAGCGATGACTCCTGGCGTATTCGTCGGAGGAGGTACCATCGAATGTCATATCGATAAAATAGCGGATCGAGCAGTGGCCTCTATCGATTTAGCGGTAAGCGACAGCCCCGCACCCCGTAAGCTGACGCTTGATCTGCCGGAAATCACAGGAAGGAAGAGGCTTGTTCTCAAGACAAAAGCCAAGGATGTCACTAAGCCTGTGGGCGTCTTTATCGGTATGAACTTAGATCGTCGCGGTGATAGAAGCTTGATGTAGAAATAATTGAAGCGGGATTCGCATACCTATGGGTGTGTAATATTAGACTCTGCCTTTGCAGAATCTGACTGTTTGCGCTAAAGATAATTTGAACTAGAATAGGATAGACAGATTTGAAATATTGGGCTCTGCCCAATGTTTTTCGCTCAGCAGAATCATCTATCTTATTAGGCTGTGCCTACAGAATTTTACCCTACCGAGTCTTCCTGGTCGCGGTATGATGCTTAATTGTGAAATCGGGTGCACATCGGGGTTCTAAATTATTTTGCTGTAAGAGACCAAACTAGCCTATATTTGCGCCGTCTTAGGGTTAAGACGATCGTATCGCCCTTTATATTAGGTTTCAGTTTTTTGGTTTTAATCTAATCTAGGTGCTACATATGAAACCATAATATCACTAGAAAGTCACACACTTTCGCTAACATTTTCTTTTTACATGAGTACATTTAATGATTTTGGATTGGACAAGAGGATTCTTAGATCTCTTGAGGATCTAGGTTTTGTCAATCCCACACCTATTCAGCAACAGACTATTCCTGTTATCTTATCAGATAAAAAGGATTTAATCGCACTTGCGCAGACCGGGACCGGAAAAACGGCGGGTTTTGGACTTCCTATCCTTCAACTAGTTGATCCTGACACCACGTATGTTCAGGCTATCATATTATGTCCTACGAGAGAATTGTGTCTTCAGATTACTAAAGACCTTCAGAGCTATGGGAAGTATATGATGAATATTAATATTCTGGCTGTATATGGCGGCACCAAATACGACACCCAGATAAGAGAGCTAAAACGAGGTGTGCATATCGTCGTCGGTACTCCCGGCAGGGTGATTGATCTTATAGAAAAAAATGCGCTCAAGATTAATCATATCAAGTGGTTGGTGTTGGATGAAGCGGACGAGATGTTAAATATGGGATTCAGACAATCCCTTGACGAAATTCTTGTCACGACACCGGCAGAGAAACTTACCTTGCTCTTCTCCGCGACGATGCCCGATGAAGTAAGGAGAATAGCTTCCAGATACATGAAATCTCCTCAAGAAGTTTCGGTCGGATCTAAGAACACAGGAGGCGCAGATATCGAGCACCACTATTACGTGGTGAAATCACATGACAAATACGCAGCACTTAAACGAATCGCCGATATGCATGTGGATATGTATGGTATCGTATTCTGTCGCACACGTCAAGAAACACAGAAGACTGCTGAGCAATTAATCTCTGACGGGTATAATGCAGATGTAATCAATGGCGATCTGTCACAAACGCAGCGCGATCAGGTAATGCATCGCTTCAGAACGAAGCAGATCAATATGCTCGTAGCGACTGACGTCGCGGCAAGAGGTATTGATGTGTCAGACCTTACGCATGTCATCAACCTCAATCTGCCCGATGACCCTGAAGTGTATGTCCATAGAAGTGGGCGTACAGGACGTGCCGGCAAAAAAGGTATATCCATCATCATAAGTCATTCACGGGAGGGTAGGGAGTTGCGCAATATAGAAAGAATAGTCGGTAAAAAATTTGAGTACAAACTTGTGCCTTCCGGTGATGATGTTTTTATGCAGCGATTAATCGGCTTTGCGGAACGGATAAATAATGTTACAGTTGACGAAAAGCGTATATCACGCGTACTCCCGGCGATAAATGAACGTCTAGGCCATCTCGATGGAGAAGATTTATTGAAGAGATTGATGTCTATAGAGTTGAGTAGATTCTTAGCTTATTACGAGGCAGCTAAGGACTTGAATGTCCACGCATCTCAAGATAACAAGTCTGACAATCGATCGGCTAGAAATGAAAGAGGATCAAGTGATGATAGGTCTTCGCGTCGCAATAGAGGGGGTGTCAATTTCAGTAGATTTTACATCAATCTAGGCGAAAAAAATAAAATAAAAGCAGCGAATCTGCTAGGGCTTATCAACGAGCAAATGCCTATGCCTGATATAGAAATAGGGAAGATTGATATTCTGAGAAATTTTTCCTTCTTTGAAATAGATAAACAATACGAGAAGCAAGTTATCCAATCGTTTAATAACGCTTCCTTCGGAGGAACGAAGGTGGTTGTAGAACTCGCTAACAATGTTGAAGCGCCACCACCTTTAGTAAGGTCAAAGAAGCCTAAAAAACATGGCGTCGATTTTGTGTCCAGGGGTAGCCGTACATCAAATTTTTCAAAACCCAAAACTAAAGAATCCTCTTTTCTGCGAAAGAAGAAGAAGTCGGGACAGAATTGATCGGATTTTGCTTTTAGTGTTTGTCGTTTACGACGTAAGCGATGCAAGTATCTCATCAGCTGTGATCAGTTTTGATCAAGAAGGGTCAATATTAC
>CAYNFR010000033.1:0-36323 GCA_964396595.1 uncultured Saprospiraceae bacterium
CGATGCTAGTGCTAGTGTAAGGGGATAGCTATGCCGTATTTCTATTTAACATAATATAAGTTATAGGCTAAATATCCATATTGGTACTTCGTCCGCTATATAAAACCGGGATGACTTGTTGAGTACATCCCGGCACGTAATATCAAATGATTTAGCGAATACTTATTTGGTAAACAGCAACTCACGATACTTCGTCAATGGCCACAATTCATCATCGACTAAAAGTTCTAGCTTGTCGCATGCATAACGGATTTTCTCAAAGTAAGGTTTGACTTTGTTACAATAAGCATCTGCCCGTTTGGCCACGCTCTCTATCTTGTTAGCCTTCTTACGCTCGTTGATCATATTTTCGACATCCGTGATGATGCTCTCCATAAACTTAGAGATATCTGTTATGAGCTTTACTTGCTCGTTAGCATATTTGAGATAATCGCTTCCGAATATATCCTTCAGTCCTTGTACATTGGTGATAAGGGTGTTTTGATAAGATATAGCTGTGGGTATCACATGATTTCGAGCTATATCACCGAGTACACGACCTTCGATCTGTATTTTTTTAAGATATTCTTCAAGTTCTATCTCGTATCTCGAATGAACTTCGACTTCATTCATTACCTCATTATTGACGTAAAGACTTACGACATCAGGATGCGTGTAAGCCTTTAGTGCTTCAGGGGTAGTTTTGAAGTTATTCAGACCTCTTTTTTTGGCTTCTTGTACCCATTCATCGCTGTAGCCATCTCCTTCAAACCTGATTTTCTTGGAGCTCTTGATCAATTCTCTCAGTACGTTAAATATGGCATCATCTTTTTTCATGCCTTTATCTATAAATGAATCCACTTCGATCTTAAATTTTTTCAATCGATCTGCCATTATTAGATTAAGCGAAGTCATTGCTTTAGCACAGTTAGCTGACGATCCCACAGCTCTGAACTCAAACTTGTTTCCCGTAAAGGCAAAAGGTGAGGTACGGTTTCTATCTGTATTATCAAGAAGGATCTCAGGGATCTTGCCAACAACATTAAGCTTTAAAACTGTTTTATCCTCGGGCGAAAGACTGCCATCTTTAACATTTTCTAATTCATCCAGTACGTCTGACAAATACTTTCCAATGAATACCGACATGATAGCCGGTGGTGCTTCGTTAGCACCCAGTCTATGATCATTATTTGCAGATGCTATTGTCGCACGCAAGAGGTCGGCATTGTCATGAACCGCTTTGATAGTATTAATAAAAAAAGTAAGAAATAACAAATTGCTCTTTGGTGTCTTGCCCGGCCCCAGAAGATTTATACCAGTATCAGTTGCCAAAGACCAGTTGTTGTGCTTACCCGATCCGTTAACACCTGCAAAAGGCTTTTCGTGCAGTAAAGCAACGAAGTTATGCTTGGCAGCTATTTTCTGCATAAGATCCATAATCAATGAATTATGGTCTACAGCGAGATTCGCTTCTTCAAACACAGGAGCCAACTCAAATTGGTTAGGTGCCACTTCATTATGTCTTGTCTTAACCGGAATACCTAATTTTAACGACTCTATTTCCAGATCTCGCATAAATGCCAAGGCTCTCTCGGGAATCGAACCAAAATAATGATCTTCAAGCTGCTGACCCTTTGCCGCGCCATGACCTAGTAGTACCCTTCCCGCCATGACCAAATCAGGTCTAGAAGCCACCAATGCACTGTCTATCAGAAAATATTCTTGTTCCCATCCGAGTGTAGAAAACACCTTGGTGACATTTTTGTCAAAATATTTGACCACCTCTGTTGCTGCTTCATTAACTGCATTGAGGGCTCTCAATAACGGCACTTTATTATCTAAAGCTTCTCCGGTATAAGAAACAAATACTGTTGGGATACACAAGGTCGTACCGATTATAAATGCAGGCGAAGTCGGATCCCATGCCGTATAACCACGCGCCTCAAAAGTATTTCTAATGCCTCCACTAGGCAAACTGGATGCATCAGGTTCTTGTTGAACCAATGATCCACCGTCAAACTTATCTATAGCACCTCCATCTCCTGTCGGCTCCAAAAAAGAGTCGTGTTTTTCTGCAGTTGCTCCTGTCAGTGGTTGAAACCAGTGCGTATAATGCGTAGCTCCCTTGTACATAGCCCATGACTTCATACCGGCAGCAACTTGATCCGCCATCTTCCTATCAATCTTCGTTCCTTTTTGAATCGCCTCTTCGAGAGCCTTATAAGCATCCTTAGATAAATAACTTCTTGACGCCGCAGCGTTAAATACATTGACACCGAATAGCTCTGTCCTATTCTTACTTTCTTCTAGAATAGTGACCGGCTTACGGTTTAATGTCGTCTTGACTGCTTCAAACCTTATTGTTCCCATGATTTATGATGATTTATTTTAATGGCACAAATCTATGCATTTAGCTTTTTTAGAATCGCATATTTATCAATAATATTTACGAAAAGCATATAACTTAGGGGGTATATCGGATAAAATAAGCATTATTATCAGATTTTTAATCAAAATTATAGGGGTTGTGATTCAAATTCTATTTTTTTTTAAACATAATTTATCACAAGCACAAGTTCAAGACCTCTATGGCCTCCTGAATAGATTAGTTGTTATTCAGATATTATTCTTGCAATCATTTTACCTTTGTATTTTCTTCTTTAATTAACCTTGTTAAATACGTTTATGGTGAGAATTGATCAGTTCAATGCTCCTGATTATTATCAGATTGATGACTTATTATCGGATGAAAATAAAATGGTTCGTGATGCCGTCAGAGAGTGGGTAAAACAGTCAGTAACGCCTATCATCGAAGAATATAGTGATCAAGCAAAGTGCCCTTTGCATTTATTCAAAGAGATGGCAGAATTAGGCGTTTTAGGCCCTACTATTCCAGAGATTTATGGAGGTGGAGGAATGGATGAAATCGCTTATGGATTAATGATGCAAGAGCTTGAGCGCGGCGACAGTGGGATTCGCTCTATGGCTTCAGTACAAGGATCACTAGTGATGTATCCGATTTATAAGTTCGGATCTGAAGAACAAAAAAGAAAGTATCTACCAAAACTAGCTAGCGCAGAGTTTATCGGTTGCTTTGGACTTACGGAGCCCGATCATGGATCTAATCCGAGTGGGATGATCACAAACATCAAGGATGATGGTGATAGTTATATCCTAAATGGTGCTAAAATGTGGATCACAAACTCCCCTGTCGCCGATTTAGCAGTGGTCTGGGCGAAAGACGAAGAGATGAAAATTCGCGGCGTCATTGTTGAAAGAGACAGCAAAGGTTTTTCTGCTCCTGAAATTAAAGGCAAGTTATCTTTGAGAGCTTCCGTGACTGGAGAATTGGTCTTTGAAGATGTGCGTGTGCCCAAGTCACAGGTCTTTCCGGAGATAAAAGGACTACGCGGCCCATTATCATGCTTATCTAAGGCACGTTATGGAATATCCTGGGGCGCTATCGGTGCAGCAATGGATTGCTATGACTCTGCGCTAAGATACAGTCAGCAAAGAATTCAATTTGATAAGCCTATCGGCCAATTTCAACTAACGCAGAAAAAACTCGCCGAGATGATAACCGAAATAACAAAGGCACAGCTGTTGTCTTGGCGATTAGGCACCCTAGCCAATGAAGGAAAAGCTACACCGGCTCAAATTTCTATGGCCAAGCGTAACAATGTCGAAATGGCAATCAATATTGCGCGTGAAGCACGACAGATACATGGAGGAATGGGCATCACCACCGAATACCCTATCATGAGACACATGGCTAACCTGGAATCCGTAATTACCTACGAAGGCACACACGATGTCCACCTGCTTATTACAGGTATGGATGTTACTGGTTTTAATGCATTCTCATAAAAGTCAGCAAGGTGAGGTATAAGAACGTTGATCTGGATCAGCAAAAGTTGATTGATCTATTCACCAATATGCTGCGATCAAGAATGATCGAAGAGAAAATGTTGAATCTCTTGAGGCAAGGTAAGATAAGTAAATGGTTTTCCGGTATCGGACAGGAGGCTATCGCCGTAGGTGCTACCATGGCCTTAAATGAAGATGAATATATTTTTCCGATGCACCGCAATCTTGGTGTTTTTCTATCCAGAGAGATTCCGCTAAGCCGGTTATTCGCCCAATGGGAAGGTAAATCTTTAGGATTTACTAAAGGAAGGGATAGGTCGTTTCACTTTGGGACTTTTGAATACAATATCGTCGGCATGATATCCCATCTTGGCCCGCAATTATCGCTTGCTGCCGGAGTGGCATTGGCCCATAAGTTAAAGAATGAACCAATGATCAGTCTCGCCTTTACCGGCGAAGGTGGCACCAGCCAAGGTGAGTTTCATGAAGCCCTCAATGTAGCAGCAGTATGGAATTTACCCGTCATTTTTCTTATCGAGAACAATGGCTATGGACTATCAACCCCAACAGTAGACCAATATGCTTGTAAAGATCTAGTAGATCGTGCAAAAGGCTACGGGATGAAAGGCGTAAAAATCGATGGAAACAACGTCATCGAGGTTTACAAAACAATAGATAAAATAGCCGAAAAAATCCGCAAGAAACCGCAACCATACCTGGTAGAATGTGAAACATTCCGTATGCGCGGCCATGAAGAAGCAAGTGGGGTAAAATATGTTCCTCAAGAATTGTTCGATCATTGGGCAGAGCGTGATCCGGTTAGGAATTTTGAAGCCTATTTATTAAAGATAAACTATTTAGATGGAGATTCGCTGGAAGCGCTTAAAACGCACATCAAGACGGATATAGCTAGCGAACTCGAAATAGCCTATGATTCGCCTAACCCTACGATCGATTCGGAATCTGAAGTAGCCGATGTGTATGCTCCGTACTCCCCTACCGTAATTAATCCCACTTCTCAGGGTGAAAGCAAGCGATTTATAGATGCGATATCAGGTGGATTGGATCTGGCGATGCAGCATCATCCCGACTTAATTTTGATGGGTCAAGATATCGCAGAGTATGGTGGTGTATTTAAGATCACAGAAGGTTTTGTATCTCAGTATGGCAAAGAACGCGTAAGAAATACGCCACTATGTGAAAGTGCAATTATCGGTATTGCGCTAGGAGCAAGTTTTAAAGGCATAAAGTCGATGATCGAGATGCAATTTTCGGACTTTGTGACTTGCGGTTTTAATCAGATTGTTAACAATCTTGCCAAGACTCATTATCGCTGGGGTGCTAATGCTGATGTGGTCATAAGAATGCCATGTGGTGGTGGCGTCGCTGCAGGACCTTTTCATTCGCAAACCAATGAAGCATGGTTTGCCAAAGTACCGGGATTAAAGATCGTTTACCCATCATCTCCATATGATGCCAAAGGATTATTACTAGCCGCTATTGCAGACCCCAATCCGGTATTATACTTCGAGCATAAAGCGATGTACAGAAGTATTACCGGCCATGTACCTAGTGAATATTATACCCTCCCAATTGGCAAAGCCAATCTTATATCTAATGGTAATGATGCCGTTATAATCACTTATGGCATGGGCGTTCATTGGGCGACAGAATTGGTAGAGAAAGATAAGCTTGATGTTGCCATCCTTGACCTTGTGAGTTTGGCACCCTTAGATTACGAGTTGATATCCTTATTGGTCAAGCAAACCAATAAGGTGCTGATTCTGCACGAAGACACGCTCATTTGTGGTGTTGGCGCAGAAGTTTCTGCCTATATCTCCGAACATTTATTTGAGCATCTTGACGCACCTGTTGTGAGAGTCGGAAGCCTTGATACGCCGATTCCATTTAAAAAGGAACTCGAAGCGCAGTTTATGGCAAAGTCCAGATTAAAGCAGGCACTGCATACGCTGTTAGCTTATTAATCCGTATCCATGAATTTCATCATTCGTCCTGCAGTACTAGATGATATGACCTTCTTACTTGGAATGGAACAAGGTGTTATCACTGCCGAAATTCCATTTGACAGGCAACTAAAAACCGAAGGGGCTCGATATTACGACATCGAAAAACTGATTCACAGCCCGGACAGTCACTTGATTGTGGCAACATTGACCAATGGGGATTTAATAGCTTGCGGATATGTGCGTATCGAGAGATCAAAGACCTATCATTTACATGACAGACATGGCTACCTAGGTTTTATGTACACCTCGCTGGATCATAGAGGCCAAGGGGTGAATCGATTAATCATGTCGGAGCTGATTAATTGGGCTAAAAAACAAGGAATAGGACATCTACGACTTGATGTATATGCTGAGAACAATGCTGCCATAAGAGCTTACGAGAAGATGGGATTTAGAACGATGATGTACGATATGCGACTTGAGCTTTAAGTCGGATCTTGATAATCACGCTATGATTTATTGTGTTATTTATGACGCTCCTCTAGCACTTCAACCACATCCTTAAGTTGATATCCACGCTCTCTTAACAGAACGAGGAAGTGAAATATGAGATCAGCACTTTCACCCAAAAATTTTTCGTCTTCATTTCGCAAAGACTCAATTACCACTTCTACGGCCTCCTCGCCTACCTTCTGAGCGATCTTAGCCACGCCCTTTTCAAAAAGGCTTGCTGTGTAAGAGCCTTCAGCTCGATCTTCATAACGATCGTCGATGATCTGCTCGAGTTCTTCAAGAAAGTTGGTACTGAGTGCTTCATTCGTATCTCCCCAGCATGTATCACTTCCTGTGTGGCAAGTCGGCCCATGTGGCTCAGCCTTGATTAGAATTGTGTCCTCATCACAATCAAGTTGCCATGATTTTAGCACGAGATAATTGCCGCTTGATTCTCCTTTAGTCCATAATCTCTGCTTGGATCTGCTGAAGAATGTCACTTTACCTGAACTAAGGGTTAGATTAAGAGCTTCTTCATTCATATATCCCAGCATCAAGACTTGTCGAGTAGAGTGATCTTGAATAATGGCCGGTATGAGCCCTTGACTATCGTATTTCATGTCTTTTTTCTTAATTCGGTAACAATCTTACAGCGATATTATTCTGTTGAAGATATTTTTTTAATTCAGGAATGCCTATTTCACCAAAATGAAATACACTGGCCGCCAAAGCTGCAGCAGCCCTACCCTTTTCAAAAACATTCTTAAAATCCTCCATGCTTCCTGCCCCTCCCGAGGCAATAATCGGGATGTGCACGAGATTGTAAAGTTCTGATAAAGCATCATTGGCGAAGCCGGCCTTAGTACCGTCGTGATCCATGCTTGTAAACAATATTTCTCCGGCGCCGCTATCTTCCATTTTTAATACCCATGCTTGTAATGTTATATCCGTAGCGCGGGTACCACCGTGCGTGTGCACCAGCCATTGCCCGGAGATGAAGCGGGCATCGATAGCCACTGTAAGGCATTGTGAACCAAACTCCTGAGCTATTTCCAGAGCAAGTTCAGGGCGACGCACCACAGCACTATTTACACTTACTTTGTCCGCACCATTGCGCAAGATGTGTGCTACTTGTCCTACTTCTGAAATGCCACCGCCTACGGTAAAGGGAATATTTACCTTAGCCGCAACCTGACTGACTAAATCATATAATGTAGTACGTTCTTCTTGTGTTGCACTAATATCAAGAAAAACGAGTTCATCAGCACCCGCAGCGGCGTATTGCTCAGCAAGTTCGATAGGATCACCCGCATCGCGCAATGAAACGAAATTGACGCCCTTTACTGTACGACCATTCTTAATATCCAGACATGGAATGATGCGCTTCGTCAGTGTGCTTTTGCCCATCCTACTAGTTCGTTAATATCTATCAAATTTTCATATATGGCCTTGCCAATTATGGCTCCATGTAATCCTAAATCATATAATCGATCAAGCTCGTCTATTGATGAGATACCTCCACTTGCGACCAGTTGAATATCAGGGTATCTTTCTAAAATTTCCGCATAAAGATCGATAGCCGATCCGGACATCATGCCATCCATACTGATATCTGTACAGACAAATGTCTTGGCACCATCTGCAAGGTAATCCCCTATGTAATCAAATATATCTATCTCAGATATCTCTTGCCACCCAAATACAGCTATCTTCCTATCTTTAATATCCGCACCGATAACTATCTTATCTGCACCAAATCGCCTTATCCAGAATTTTACCAATACCGGGTTGCTAGCCGCAATACTCCCCACAGTAACTTGCGAAGCTCCGCTTCGTAATGCTTGAATAAGAGAATCTTCACTTTTAATTCCTCCGCCGAAATCAATAACTAATTCTGTCTGAATAGCAATTTGGTTAAGTAAGATGAGATTTTGTGGCGAATGTGATTTTGCTCCATCAAGATCAACAAGATGAAGATATTTAAAACCGAGTGATTCGTACATTTTAGCTACGGTCACAGGGTCGCTGTCATACACCTTTTTTTGCTTGTAATCACCTTGTGTGAGTCTAACACACTGACCGTTGATGATATCGATTGCCGGGATGATTTTCATAATTAGATTGCTAAAAAGTTTGACAATATCTTCTCTCCTACTTTACCACTTTTCTCAACATGAAACTGTACGCCATAAAAATTATCCCGATGTATAACCGCACTAAAAGCAACTCCATAATCACATGTTGCTATTGTGAATGGATTTAATTCCATAGCATAGCTATGTACGAAGTAAACAAAATCTTCCGGCGCTACACCTCTAAAGAGCGCATGACCTGGCACTTGTAAGTTCAATCGATTCCATCCCATATGTGGTACTCGTTGACCGTCAATATTGGGTATTCGAGATGCTATACCGGGAACTATACCCAATGCATTGGTGTCGCCTTCTTCGGAACGTTCACACATGAGCTGCATACCGACACAGATGCCTAAAACCGGTTGTTTCGCCCGTTGTATAAGCTCAACCAATCCTTTGCGCTTGAGCGCATTCATGGCAGCTTCTGCATGCCCTACACCCGGAAAAATAATCTTATCCGCTTTACTTAATAATTCATGATCGGATGTTAACACACTAGTGACATTGAGTCTTTCTAAGGCATTCATCACGGAGCGAACATTACCTGCGTCATAATCGATCACTGCAATCATATGATACCTTTTGTAGAAGGTAAAAGATCGCTGGTTACGTCTCTCTGGACGGCCATCTTTATACTTTTGGCGAAAGCCTTAAAAATGGACTCTATCTTGTGATGCTCATTTTCTCCTTGCACCATGATATTGATATTGCACTCAGCATGATCACTAAAGGACTTAAAGAAGTGATAGAATAATTCGGTAGGGACATCACCAATTTTTTCGCGCTGAAATGAAGCATCCCACACCAACCACGCTCTTCCTCCAAAATCTATTGCCACCTGCGCAAGACAATCATCCATCGGAAGCGCAAATCCATATCTATTTATACCTATTTTTTTAGCCATGGCTCGCTTAAAAGCCTTCCCTAGCGTAATGGCTGTATCTTCCACAGTGTGATGCTCATCAATATGTAGATCGCCCGTAGCATTGATAACCAAGTCAACATCACCATGTCGCGCCAGTTGATCAAGCATATGATCAAAAAAATATAAGCCCGTAGATATGGATGATATACCTGATCCATCCAGGTTTACGGAAATTTCTATCGCTGTCTCTTTCGTTACTCTTTTGACTGAAGCCAGTCGCTTCTGGGTTTTGAGGAAAGTATATATTTTAGACCAACAATCTGCTACTTGTGCAAGATAGGCTTCCATGCCTGTCGGCACGCTGATCTGGTCAGTGCTTCCTTGATTGATAAAAATACCTTTCGCACCTAAATTCTTTGCCAAGATAATATCCGTCCACCGATCACCAATCACAAAAGACCCACCAAGATCATAGTCGCCATCAATATAAGACTGAAGCATAGCCGTTCCGGGTTTGCGAAAAGGTGAATTATCCTTTTCAAAATGGCGATCTATAAAAACATTCGCAAAGCGCACGCCCTCGTCTTTAAAAGTATTCATCATAAGATCTTGCAATGGCCAGAATGTATGCTCCGGAAAACTGTCCGTTCCCAATCCATCTTGATTAGTAACAAGTACTAATTCATAATCCAACTCGTCATATATCTTTGTCAGATATTTGATAACACCAGGCAAGAACCGAAATTTATGCAATGCATCTACTTGATAATCGGTATCCGGTTCGATTATTAATGTACCATCGCGGTCAATAAAAAGTACCTTTTTCATGATGTCGTTCGATTAGGTATTAGTATTAAGTCGATAATCTTTCATTGCATTGACAAGCCTTGAATTTTCTTGTTTTGTTCCCACAGTGACACGCAAGCATCCATCGCAATGCAGCTGAGAGCTGCGGTCTCTTACCACGATCCCATGCGCTACCAAATGCCCATACAAGGATTTCGGATCTGTTGTTTTCACAAGCAAAAAGTTGGCTTCAGAAGGAAAGACCTTGAGGACATAATCCATCCCTTGGATTTCTGCCGCTAGTTTCTGACGTTCTTTAATTAGCTCTTTGATCTGCTTATTTACAATGCTTTGAGAGGACAATAAGGATAGTGCTTTGGCTTGGGCTATTTCGCTGATATTGTAAGGTGCTTTTACCTTGTTTAGCAATATAACGACATCTTCATGGGCAAAAGCCATACCAATACGCAGACCTGCTGCCCCTTGGGCTTTGCTAAACGTCTGAAGAATGACCAGATTAGGATGGTTGGGTAGTTGATCAAGAAAGGAAGGTTCACTTGAGAATTCTGTATAGGCTTCATCAATAACTACTAGACCACGCCATGACTGTAAGATGGTGAATAAATCATGTCTAGGTATCGTATTGCCTGTTGGATTATTGGGAGAGCATAAGAATAAAATCTTGTCTTGCGCTTTTTGATTGGCGACACATATTTTAGGAATTAGTACAAATTGTTCATTGAGGGAGATAGGATATTTCACCACATCGTTTATGTCTGCACATACTTCGTACATGCCAAATGAAGGTGTCATATATCTGATCCGATCAAAAGCCGGACGACAGAAAACTCTTATCAGTAAATCGATTATTTCGTCCGAACCATTTCCTAGAAAGATGTTTTTTGTTTCCACTTTCTTCCATCGGCTAATGGCTTTTTTTAGCTTTGTCTGATATGAGTCAGGATAGCGATTGACACCGTTGTCAAAAGGATTTTCGTTCGCATCGAGAAAGACTTCTGCCGGTGATGAAAATTCTGAACGCGCAGAACTAAAAGGTTTCAGATTGATAATGTTTGGTCGAGCTAAATTGAATATGTTCATTTGCCTTCATTTATTCTTACGCTAACTGCCAGCGCATGTGCATCAAGTTGTTCTGCGCGTGCCATAGATTCGATGACAGGCCCTAGTTCTTGGATACCTTGTTGGCTAATTTTTTGGAATGTAATCTTTTTTACAAAGGAATCTACAGAGACCCCGCTATAACTACGTGCAAATCCAGCTGTCGGCAACGTGTGATTCGTGCCACTAGCATAATCCCCTGCGCTCTCCGGTGTCCAATAACCTAAAAAGACCGATCCTGCATTCTGAATGTACGGTATGTACTTTTCTGGATTTTTTCGCGCTATGATTAAGTGCTCAGGTGCATATCGATTTATAAAGCCTAGCGAATCTTCTTGTGCATTGAACTTGACAATATAAGCATTTTCTAGTGCTTTCTCAATGATCTGTCTTCGCGGTAAGACCGCAGTCATTTGTGCCAGCGCATGCGCAATAGCATCGAAATCGAGATCGTCATCTGCAACCAATACGACTTGACTATCTGGGCCGTGTTCCGCTTGCGATAAGAGATCTGCTGCGATGAATTCGACATTGGCATTTTTGTCGGCATAGACCAATACTTCGCTTGGCCCTGCCGGCATATCGATGGCAATATTATATTCTTGGGCGAGTAATTTGGCCGCAGTGACATACTGATTACCCGGACCGAAGATTTTGTCTACGGGAGAAATACTTTCAGTACCAATAGTCATCGCTGCGACTGCTTGTGCGCCTCCTACTTTGAAAATCTTATGAATACCCGATATCGACGCTGCGTATAAAATGGCAGGATGTACCTGGCCCTTTTTATTGGGCGGTGTGCAAAGTATGATTTCTTTACATCCCGCTATTCTCGCCGGTATACCCAGCATTAGAACAGTACTGAATAAAGGTGCAGATCCACCCGGAATATATAGCCCTACTCGCTCAATTCCTCTTGACTCCCGCCAGCATGTCACACCGGGACTTGTTTCAATATACACCTTACTCTCTAATTGAGCGGCGTGAAATCGTTGAATATTGGCGACAGCCACTTCTATAGCTCGACGCAGATCCACAGACAGTTCATATTCTGCTGACTTTATCTCAGCATCAGAAACTCGAAGCTCAGCGACTTCTACTTGATCGTACTTACTAGTTAAATCTTTCAAAGCATTATCTCCCCCACTTTTTACAGCGTGAAATATTTGTTCAACTGCTTTCCTTAACTCAATAGGATTCTCAGCAGGTCTCCTACATAGACTTTGCTGTACATGGTCGTCGGGATTGATATAGCTGCGCAATTTCATTAGATGACCATTTTTTCTATCGGGACTACAAGAATTCCTTCGGCACCTAGTGCTTTGAGTTGATTAATCACTTTCCAAAAATCGTGTTCCGCTATTACGCTATGCAAAGAGCTCCAACCCTCCTCCACTAAAGGCAATACAGTCGGACTCTTCAATACCGGCAAAATCTTACTTACAGCTTGAATTTGATCATTGGGGACATTCATCAAGACATATCGGTGATTTTTAGCTCGCATGACAGCCTCTATTCTGAAAATCAGCTGATCGATAAGAGTCTTCTTTTCTTCATTTAAGTTTTTGTTTATGGCAATGCACGCCTCCGAGTGAAGTATGATATCTTTTTCAACCAATCCATTCTTGAGCAAGGTACTACCTGAGCTGACTAAATCGCAAATCGCATCGGCTAGACCAATATTAGGTGCAATCTCAACAGACCCTGTGATAACATGAACATGTGCGTCGATTCGGTGCTTTTCTAAATACGTACGCAGGGTATGCGGATAGGATGTGGCAATCTTCTTTCCTTGTAATGATTGAATCCCTTCATACATCGCTCCTTTGGGCACAGCAATAGATAAGCGACACTTGCTTACATTTAATTTTTTTATAATTGATACATCAACATTCTTTTCTATCAATGTATTTTCTCCAATAATGGTCATATCAACTACACCATCCTCGAGATATCCCGGTATGTCCGAATTGCGCAAAAACAATACATTGGCAGGATAATCCCTCACCGCAGTCTTAAGTTGATCACCCCCATTATCGATGCGTAAGCCTATGTCTTTGAGCAAGTACATGCTATCATCGAGCAATCTTCCTGATTTCTGTAGGGCGATGTTAATAATTGTTGACTCCATAGCATTTTTCTTAAAACAAAAAACCCGCTCACAAAGGCTGCAAGCGGGTCGATTGAATTTTATTTACATTCATCTCAACAGCTCCCGCCTTGTAACCGAAGTCACATGATGATTGTTCAGATGATGAAGATTCATTTTCATATTGCAATGATAGTATAAAATAGTTTTACTCCATAACGACTTGTCGTAAAAAATAGCTAATTAGTCTGACAAGTCATGATCGGTCGGTCAATAAGAATATCTTCACACCACAATCATCAATAATGACTGTTTTAGAAACTAAGGATCTGACCAAGAAATATGGCCGTATCGTTGCTTTAGATCAACTGAATCTCAAAATTGAGTCAGGCAATGTATATGGTTTACTTGGGCCTAATGGCAGTGGAAAAACAACTACACTAGGCATTATACTGAGTATACTCAAGCAAGATTCGGGAACTTACGAATGGTTTGGTGGGATAGATGCTATTCAAGCGAGGTTAAGAATTGGAGCTATTCTTGAGACGCCCAATTTCTACCCCTACCATAATGCGATAGAAAATCTTCGGATTATTAGCCTCATAAAAAAAGTTCCAAGTAAAAATTTCGATTATTTATTAGAGAGAGTGGGACTATATGATAGGAGACATAGTGCGTTCAGAACATACAGTCTCGGCATGAAACAGCGACTCGCTATAGCCGCCACCTTGATAGGCGATCCTGAAATATTGATATTTGACGAACCCACAAACGGCCTGGATCCCCAAGGCATCTCAGAAGTTCGTGAAATCCTTAAAGAAATCGCTTCCGGCGGTAAAACGGTGCTCATGGCTTCCCACATTCTGGATGAAGTTGAGAAAATATGCAGTCACGTCGCCATCATTAAAAAGGGTGTGCTTCTAGCGAGTGGGCCTGTGGGGACTATTCTCAGTAACGACTCCATTATAGAAATCATGGCCGGGGATAAATCGAAACTGATAGAGTACCTATCAAGAGAGTTTTCATTTACCTTAACGGCTGATCGAGTAGAATATATTGAAGGTCAAATACCTGGCCACTTCAAAGCGGAAGATATTGCTTTAACGTTGTCAAAATTTGACATGGTGCCTACCCGACTTGTGCTACGCAAGAGACGATTAGAAGAAGACTTTTTGGCCATTACGAAGGATTGAGTTTATGAAAGAAAGTATCGTGCAAATAAGTAGATTGTTATCACTTGAGTATTACAAGTTTCGCAGTCATTCGACAATTCAGGTGTTGTTAGTTTTATATGTTGTACTTTTTCCAATGTATATCTTGGTGGGTAAGCAGTTCAACAGTCTCCCACCTCCCCTACCCAATAATTCTATCTTCTTCAACTTTTCTACGGTCTGGGATTGGTTAGGATACTCAGGGAGTTGGTTAGCTTTCTTTTTACTTGGTTTGGTAGCTATCTACATTGTAGTAAACGAAATAGATTACCGAACATTCCGCCAAAATATCATCACGGGCTTATCACGAAAAGAGTTTTTTCTTTCCAAGCTATTGACGATAACCGTAATCAGCTTATTAGCTACTCTTTTTTATCTAGTGCTAGCGTTAGTTATAGGCCTTGTGCATACTAAGGAAAACAGCTGGGCATGGACTTGGGATAACAGTTGGGCTACATCCCGTTATTTTCTTATGTGCATGGGATACATGGGCTTCGGATTAGTCAGTGCTTTCTTGATTCGCAGAAGCGGATTGACCGTATTATTTTATCTTGCTTATTTTATGATGTTCGAACCCATATTGCGATGGGGGATTCATCTGCGGTTCTTCCACAATAATACAATAAACTATTACCCGGCCAATTGTCTTAAGGACATAATGCCTTTACCTGCTTATCGGATTGCCGAAATGATACCACAGAAGGATATTGAGTTTGACTTCCTACTCTCTTATGGTCAAGCAGCAACAGGTGTTGCTGTATGGTTGATTCTGCTGCTCTCCCTTGCTTATTATATGTATAATAGACGAGATCTATAAGAGGAGAACCATAGAATATAGCGAAGGATAATATTTTTTTCTATTATTTCATTGGTATTAATATAATATTTCCGAATATATGACTATATTCAGCCTGTTATCCTATTAATAAATCGCCAATCGATTGCTATGAAAAATTTTCAAAATCATTCACTTGACGTCGAAAGTAAAAATCTCGCCTTAGATGCTCCTAAAGTTACGGAGTATATGACGTCTAAATTAATCACTTTTACACCTCAGACTGAGATATCTGTAGCTATCACGTCGCTATTAACTAACAAGATTACAGGTGCGCCTGTTCTTGATGAAAACGGCAAGGTGTTAGGTATGATTGATGACAAGGATTGCCTGAATGTACTAGTAAGTGGTGCATATAATAATCATCCCACAGCACGTGACACAGTAGCTAACTATATGTCTGATGTGCTGAGGACTATTACTGTAAATGCCAATATTATTGAAGTAGCAGAGATTTTTATAAGTACAAAATATAAGCGTCTCTTAGTCATGGATAAGGATGGACAGTTGGCCGGTCAGATCAGTCGTCGGGATATATTACGTGCCATTGCAGATCTGAATGCCAATACATGGTAAGTTACTGATCTATATCTTGATCAGTCCCATTTTTTCGCCTACTTGCAGCATGTAAGCATATGCATCATTAAAGTCATTAGAAATCAAACCGTCGAGGATAGCCTCCCTTATTGCTATTTTTATATCACCGACTTGCTTACTTGGACGAAGGCCAAATGTTTCCATAATTATCTCCCCACTGATCGGTGGTTCCCAGTTGCGCAAATGATCTTTTTGTTCGATTTCCAGCATTTTCGCTTTGACCATCTCATAGTTAGCACGATACTTCATTTTCTTAGTATCATTCTTAGTGGTCACATCAGCATGACATAACAACATCAAGTCATCGATATCATCACCTGCCTCGAATAGTAAGCGACGGATAGCGGAATCCGTGATATTTTCTTTTGTCAGGCTGATCGGACGGAGATGCAACAATACAAGTTTCTGGACAAATAGCATAGATTGGTCGAGAGGAAGCTTAAATCGCTTAAAAATCTGCGGCACCCATCTCGCTCCGAGTGTTTCATGACCATGAAATGTCCACCCATGGTTAGGATCCCATTTTTTTGTTGGAGGCTTGGCAATATCATGTAGCAGGGCGGCCCATCTGAGCCATAAATTATCGGAGACTCGCGCCACATTGTCTAACACTTCGAGCGTATGAAAATAATTGTCTTTATGCCCTTTGCCATTGATATAATCGACACCTTGCAAGGCTTTTAACTCAGGAAATATGAGATCAATCAGCTCAGTCTCCAGCAGATAGATAAACGCCTTAGAAGGAATAGGAGAAAGAAGCATTTTATTGAGCTCAGTCGTAATCCGCTCTTGGGAGATAATCGCTATTCTATCCTTATTACGAGTAATACCTGCCAATGTATCGTCCGCTATTACAAAATCCAATTGTGTTGCGAATCTTATTGCGCGAAGCATCCTCAACGGGTCATCTGAGAAAGTTTGATCTGGATCCAATGGTGTTTTGATAATTCTCCGTTCTAGATCCCCTAGCCCATCAAATGGATCTATTACCTCCCCAAAATGTTCATTAAGCCTTATGGCCAATGCATTAATGGTAAAATCCCGACGCTTCTGATCATCTTCTAATGTACCTGTCGCAACTGCGGGTTTTCTACTATCAGCGCTGTATGATTCCTTTCGCGCTCCGACAAATTCAATTTCCAGATCCTCGTACTTTAACATGGCCGTGCCGAATGTTTTAAAAACCGTCGGAGGCGCTATTCTTAATTTTTGAGCGGTCTTCTGCGCGATCGATATACCACTACCGACGACAGCAATATCAATGTCTTTGGTGATCATATTCAGCAGACGATCTCTCACATATCCTCCGATAATAAAACCTTCTGATCCCTCCTCCTCCAAGGCAGACTGAATCGCCCTTATGGCAGTCCATTCCTGGTGATTAAAATCAGTGATGTACATCTGCTTAATGATTCAATATTTATCCGGAATATTACGAGCTCGACTTAAGCCAACACAGGATCGGCGTTGTGAAGGTAGGTATATTGGATTTCATCCAATATTTCTAATAGATTGTCAGGATTCATCTCTTGAACTAATTTGGCTCTGAAGGTCTTTATCTGTGGTAGCCCTCGAAAGTAATTTGTATAATGTCTACGCATTTCTACTACGCCCAGCACCTCCCCTTTCCACTCGATAGACTTGAGTAAATGTCTTTTGGTTACATCAACACGTTCTTTAATACTCGCAGCAGGCATTGTTTCTCCGGTACGCATGTAGTGTTTAATCTCTCTAAAAATCCAAGGATTACCTATCGCAGCACGACCGATCATAATACCATCAACCCCATACGTATTCTTATATTCCATTGCTTTTTGTGGCGAATCGATATCACCATTACCTATAATAGGGATATGCATACGCGGATTTTCCTTAACTTGGCGTATGTAAGAC
Organism: uncultured Saprospiraceae bacterium; assembly: GCA_964396595.1. Classification (GTDB taxonomy): domain Bacteria; phylum Bacteroidota; class Bacteroidia; order Chitinophagales; family Saprospiraceae; genus CAYNFR01. The sequence goes on from CAYNFR010000033.1 coordinate 17,836, forward strand.
CAGTCGGCACTTCCCGTGTACATCTGCTTACGTGTACGCCCATGAATCGATAATGCCTTAATACCTACATCTTGTAACCTCTCCGCCACTTCGACAATGCGAATACTATTTTCATCCCAACCCAATCGTGTTTTAACGGTTACAGGAAGCGAAGTAGAGTCAACTATGGCCTTGGTAAGACTGATCATTTTCGGAATATCCTGAAGAATGCCGGCGCCGGCCAGTTTGCACACCACTTTTTTAACCGGACAGCCATAATTGATATCGAGCACCTCCGGATTGGCTGCCTCTACGATCTCAGCAGCGCGTTTCATATTGTCCAATTCTGCCCCAAAAATCTGTACACCTATCGGACGTTCTTCCGGATAAATATCAAGTTTTTTTAAGCTTTTTTCCGCATCTCTGACTAGACCTTCCACAGAAATAAACTCTGTGAACATAAGGTCACATCCGTTTTCTTTACAGACCATTCTGAATGGAGGATCAGACACATCTTCCATAGGTGCAAGTACAAATGGAAAAGATTCGAAAGAAATTTTACCGATTTTCATAAAAGCCCTGCTCGCATTACATCTCAAGGCAAAAATAGGCTTTTTAACGTACTATATGCTTACATAACACTAGACAGTTATAATCCTTGTTCAAATATGCAGTATTTTCTACCCTATTTTTTTTGTATTAACTTTAGCGCAAGTTTGTGAATGAATGTTGAGATTACTAAGTTTAATTCTGTTCTCAATATTGTTGGTCAAGTCACTTGCAGGGCAACATCATTGTCATGTATTTGGTCAAGCACAGTCGGTATCGGATAAACCAGTATCCTATACGCGAAGTAGTATCAATCTACCCGTAGTTGTACATGTGGTGTATTTTGAACAAGAAGAAAATCTACCCGAAGCACTCATCTTTTCCCAAATCCAGCAACTTAATGATGATTTTAACGGTAGAAATCAGGATCTGAACGAGGTACCACCTGTTTTCAGAAGATTTATTGGAAATCCCGGATTTACTTTTTGTCTCGCTGTTCGTGATCCTGACGGGCGTCCTTCCAATGGGATAGTAAGGGTAAATGCAGACAAGCCAAATATCGGGGGGCTTCGCTCTTTTGATGGAACAAGATCTGTAAAGCAAACAAACCTGGGTGGTAGCGATCCATGGGATACACGCAAGTATATCAACATATGGATCGCTAACAGAGAAGACGGCATTCTCGGGGATGCTACATTCCCTTTAGCAAATGACAGTAATGAACCTCAGGGAATTGTTATCAGATATGATGCTATAGGCCCGGGTAGTTTAAATCCAAGGTTTGAACTAGGCCGCACGCTTACACATGAGATGGCGCATTATTTTAATGTATTGCATCTATGGGGCAATGATGCGAGTTGTAATAGTGACGATGATGGTGTAAAAGATACGCCCCAGCAAGGAGAAATATACACTGGCTGCGAGCGAGGCGAATTCATTTCTTGTGGAACGAAGGATATGGACACTAACTTTCTCAACTTTCGGGATGATGACTGCCTTCATTATTTTACGAAAGGTCAGTCAGATCGCATGATTGATGCATTATTCAGATTTCGATATGATCTACTGGTCGGACGAGTATGTGGAGTTAATATGGTATTCCCCCCTGATCCATTGGCTGTGGCCACAATACTTCATGCTCCGGGGACCACATTTATCAGTCTGAGAACCCTCGAAACGCAGGAATACCACCTAAGGCTTTATGATCTGACGGGTAGATTTATTTGGAGTGAACACTCCAATATAGACCATGTCTATCGTATAGATCATTCAGCCATATCTAATGGCATATACATCCTGTCTCTAGAATGGAACGGACAACAATTTGCCCGCAAGCTGCTCTTAGTGGCGGATTAAGTAAGCGAATTTAACGATACATGACTTGCTTGACCGCTTTAATTATCTTGCCCGGTGTAGGGAGATATTCATCGATAAATGGTTTAGAATATGGAAGAGAGGTATCAGCACTGTTAACCCTGGTCACCGGCGCATCTAAATAGTCAAAAGCATGCTTTTGTATCTGGTAAGCTATCTCTGAAGATATGCCCGCAAATGGCCATGACTCATCCACAACGACGATACGATTTGTCTTCTTAACTGATCTTATGATTGTATCTATATCAAGCGGCCTGATGGTTCTCAGATCTATGAGTTCAGCACTAATGCCATCTTTTGCTAATTCAGAAACAACGACCTTACAGTCCTCCATCATTTTATTGTAAGAAACGATCGTTACATCAGTACCTGCATTGCGGATCGCAGCGACACCTATAGGTACGGTATAATCACCTTCCGGCACTTCTCCTTTAAGCCCGTACATCATCTCAGACTCCATAAAACACACAGGATCATTGTCCCTGATGGCAGATTTGAGTAAACCCTTAGAATCAGCCGGATCAACAATCGAAATAACTTTCAGCCCCGGACAGTTGGCAAGCCAGCTCTCAAAGGTCTGCGAATGTTGCTGAGCTAATTGACCCGCACTGCCTGATGGTCCCCTAAAAACAATAGGGCATCCAAATTGCCCTGCGGATTGACTTAAAGTTTTTGCAGCGTTATTGACTATCTGATCAAATGCCAATACCGCAAAATTCCATGTCATAAACTCTACTATCGGTCTTAGTCCATTCATGGCGGCTCCTACACCTATCCCCGCAAAACCCAATTCAGCTATCGGCGTATCGATTACCCTATCAGGTCCAAACTCATCAAGCATACCACGACTAACTTTGTACGCACCATTGTACAAGGCCACTTCTTCGCCGAGAAGAATAACATCTTCGTTCAGACGCATCTCTTCAATCATCGCTTCATTTAGTGCGTCTCTTAAGGTTAAAATTCTTGACATAAGGGAAATGTTTTAATATGATGCGCAAAAATAAGTCCTCCTATATCACCAAGCATAAATAAGAGGCATTTTATACAATTTTTATGGAATAGCCAATGGAGTTCATAAGTCTGAAACCTGATATCCGGCTAATTGTGTAAGTCTATAATCATTCAGCTTCCACAGATCTAACCCCAAAATGCCACAAAAAAAACTTGAATGATGATCAATGAAGTTGCTTCCTGTTTCCATGTTGTCGAATTCCGGATACTCTTAAGTTCACACAACTATCCTAACTTGCGCCTTTTATTAAAAAGAAAAGTCATGAATACACCATTATCCTTTATATCAACACTTTTATTGGTCGCTTTTATATTGTTGATAGACAACAATTTATATTCTCAACGTACTGTGACAGGTCATGTATACGATTCATCAGGTGAGCCATTGATTGGTGTTTCGATAGTAGAGCTACCCGGGTCAGCTGGTACCATAACGAATATTGATGGATACTATAGCATCGTCACATCGAGTGATGATCCGGTCTTACGGTTTAGCTTCGTAGGGTATGAGTCGCAAGATGTAAAAGTCGAAGGAAGAATATCCATCGATGTATCACTTACCGCCGGTATAAGCTTAAGTGATTTTCTAGTGGTGGGTTCTCGAAGCTATAGAAGATCTTCTACCACCAGTCCTGTACCGGTGGACGTTATCAATACGAGTGATTTACTGATTCGCAGCGGACAAATAGAAGTAAACCAAATGCTTCATTATGCTGCTCCATCGTTCAATGCTACTAAACAATCAGGCGCAGATGGAGCTGATCATATTGATCCTGCATCGTTAAGAGGTCTTGGGCCGGATCAGACGCTCGTATTAATAAATGGTAAACGGCGTCATCAATCTTCCCTAGTTAATATCTTCGGCTCGCGAGGTCGTGGAAACACAGGTACAGATCTCAATGCTATCCCGGCTACGGCTATTAAAAGAATAGAAATTCTTCGTGATGGGGCTTCCGCCCAATATGGCTCTGATGCTATCGCAGGGGTAATCAATATAGTGCTCGAAGATCAGACAGATAAGCTGATCGGATCATACTCGATTGGTGGGTTTAATCCCATAGCTCAAGGCGACTTTGATACAGGGACCACAAATACAAAGGGTAATTTTCTTGACACAAATGGGCCTGGCACAACATCTAGAAGTAGTGACCCTACACTTGATGGCTTGTCCCATAAGCTGGGGCTTAATTACGGTGTAGCGGTCGGCAACGACGGTTATCTTAATATGACCACGGAGTTGATTAGCAAAGACAAAACTTTGCGCCCCGGTGCTTTTTACAGACTAGGCATGGGAGAAGCGTCTGTCAATGGATTTAGTTTTATGCTTAACGGCCTAGTTCCTATTTCAGATAAAAGCGAACTGTATATTTTTGGAGGGCAAAATTATAGAGGTACGGATGCTTATGCATTTACGCGAAATTTACCGACTGCCAGAGCAGTCGTCGATATCTACCCGCAGGGTTTTACCCCACGTATAACATCAATCATTCAAGATCAATCTATATCTGCCGGGGTCAGATCGACATTATCGTCAGGATGGAATCTTGACTTTAATAGCACCTTTGGCAAGAACGACTTCCAGTATTATGTCAAAGGAAGTAACAATGCTTCATTGGGGGTTTCATCCCCTACTGATATGAATGCCGGAGGACACGCGCTTTCACAGCATATCACCGGCTTAACGATGACAAAATGGTTTAGTGATATTGCTGAAGGTTTCAATCTCGCTTTTGGTGCAGAACACCGTACAGAAAATTTTATCATAAGATCAGGAGAACCTGCTTCATATGGAACATTTGATATAAATGGATTTCTCGTTGATCGCCCGGGACAGATTATACCTTTAGATCCTATTACAGGAAATCAACGACCGGGAGGTTCCCAAGGTTTTCCAGGATATAGCCCAGCTAATGAGGTGAACCGCAGCAGATCAAATTTTGGTCTATTTGTCGATTCAGAATTGGATGTCACAAATAATGTCCTACTTAGTGCAGCAGCAAGATATGAGCACTACAGTGATTTCGGATCAACCTTGAATGCTAAGATAGCCTCAAGGCTAAAGCTCACAGACGCTTTTTCAATCAGGGCATCAGCGAGTACCGGATTTCGTGCCCCATCCTTGGTTCAACTGTATTATAATTTGAGATTTACGGCGTTCGTTGATGGTGCGCTCTCAGAGACCCTTCTGGCAGCAAACAACAGTTTTGTGGCGCGTGAATTTGGGATTAAGCAACTAAAACAAGAGCGAGCTATGAATGCAGCCATAGGATTAACATACACTGAAGGGGGCTTTTCGGCAACTGTGGATGCGTATCACATTAGAATTAAGGACAGAATTGTCCTCACCGGATACTTTGATGCACCACAGATTCCTGAAGTAGATGCGGCTGCTTTTTTTGTAAACGCTGTTGATACACGTACACGAGGCGTGGATGTTGTGCTCAATTGGCGTAATAACTGGGATGATGGATCAAGCTTGACGACCTCTCTTGCTACCAATTTTAACAGATTGGATATTGACAGGATTAATAGCTCACCACAGATACCTGAGGATGTGTTATTTGGGTCACGAGAGCAAGGATTTTTAAAAGCTTCCGCGCCGCCTTCTAAGTTTACTTTATTGGCGGATTATACACGAAATCGGAGTAATCTGAGACTTGGTGTTACACGCTTCGCCAAGGTAGAAATTGATTTCGATAATGACCCTAGTAATGGTGCTGATACCAGCTATAATCCGCGAATAGCAACGGATGTCAGTTATTCTTATGGCCTTACAGATAAACTCAATTTTACATTTGGCGCCAACAATATATTTAACATATATCCTCAGCAGCAAAATCCATTTTTTACAGATGGAGGTGGATATTGGGATTCTGTGCAGATGGGTTTTAGCGGTGCGTTTTATTTTGTGCGTATTGGCTTCGCCTTTTAATGCTGATCGAACACAATAGAAACCATAGTAGTGGTGAGTTTATCGTGATGGTAAAATGGGATTAAAATCCTCCCAGCCCCAAGAAGGCTGCGGTGTATCCACCTCACGTGTAAGGTCAAACGCTACCGTGAATAGCCTATCCGTTCCGATCCTTCTGAGATTGTAGGTAAAAGTTGAATCACTGACCGTCATCCACCATACATTGCTTGATGCCATTGGTAACATTTGACGCGTTTCTTCATCAGCAGAAAATATAACCATGTGCGAGCGACCGCTATTGGTGGTGATTCCACCGTACATTGTAACATTGTCTGACGTTCCATCTTCATGGCGGTGATCATGTTTTAGTTCTATGCCACCATTAGCATATGTTAATATCCACGTCCTTGAGCGATTGTCTCCGACATTAAATGGTATAAGCAATTTATTTTTGTCACAGGAGAGAACATGCATGATGAGCTCCTTTCCGGTAAATGCATCACTCGTTTCTTCTGTCATTAGTTGTCCGGTAAAACTCTTGCCGCACAAGGAAGTAAGTCGATCCATGAACTGCCTTGCACCTGTGGTGTCCACTTCGATATCTGATGTATCAGAAGGCTGCAAAGATGTATCGGGTGATGGTTCGCAAGAATAAAAAAGTATAAGCCCTAAGACCATTAAGAGCGGAACAAAGAATGATTTCATGTCGTATTAGTTTTAAATATATTATTGACAGTACGCCAGATAACGCACGATGCGCCCAAAAATAACTAATACACGGTATTATCCTAGTACATGCTCAAACGATTAACTCTTTCACTTGTCTTGAAAAATGCTGTTCTTTGCAGCTCATATCAATGAGATTATGACACGAATTACATTCTATGGACATAATTGTTTCTTGATTGAATTCAATGGATTTAAGATATTGATGGATCCTTCGATCAGTTATCTTCCGATCAGTCAAGGAATAAATGTATCGAAAATTCACGCAGACTATATTTTGGTCACGCATGGTCATGGAGATCATGTAATCGATGTAGAGTCAATAGCTAAAAGATGTGATGCTACGATTATCTCTAACTATGAGATTGTGAGTTATTACGAGGCAAAAGGTATCAAAGGACATCCTATGAATCATGGAGGCAAGTGGGCATTCCCTTTTGGTACGGCAAAATATGTTGTTGCTGTTCATGGTTCTGTTTTGCCTGATGGTACTTATGCTGGCAATCCCGGAGGATTTGTGATTTATGACAAAGAGGTGTCATTTTATCTTGCGGGTGACACGGCGCTGACATGGGATATGAAGCTCATTCCTATGACTTGCCCCGCTCTCGATTTTGCCATTCTTCCTATCGGAGACAATTTCACAATGGGAATAGAAGATGCCATACTGGCATCACAATTCATTGAATGCAATAAAATCATAGCATGCCATTATGATACTTTCCCTTACATCATCATTGATAAAAATGCAGCAACAGAAAAATTTGCGTCAGCCGGAAAAGAACTCATCTTTATAGATTTAGAAGAAACGATCACAATCTGATATGGGCAAAATCGTCGCAATAGCCAATCAAAAAGGAGGTGTGGGTAAAACCACCTCTGCTATAAATCTCGCAGCTACTATTGCCTTGCTTGATAAAAGGGTCTTATTGGTAGATGCAGATCCACAGGGCAATGCGACATCGGGATTGGGTATTGACGAAGATGATATTGAATATAGTGTCTACGATTGCTTGTTAGATCCAGATAAAATAGCTCGTGCAATCATCAAAACAGAAGTCCCAAACCTAGACCTTCTGCCGGCGAATATTGATCTTGTCGGTGCTGAAATAGAGCTAGTCAATATGGATCGTCGAGAGTATTGTCTACGCAGAAGTCTGAAGCTCGTAACCGATAATTATGACTATATCATCATAGACTGCTTACCATCATTGGGCTTGATTGCTATCAACTCGTTAACTGCAGCTCACTCAGTGATCATCCCTGTTCAATGTGAGATATTCTCTTTGGCCGGGCTGGGCAAGTTGAAAGATACTATTTCTGCCATCAAGAATCAATTTAATACGAAGCTGGTCATAGAAGGTATATTGCTGAGCATGTATGATAAACGATTGAGAATGGCCAATATGGTACTGGATGAAATCAGAAGCTCTGTGACAGATCCAGTCTTCAAAACGATCATTCATCGAAATTCAAAAATCGGAGAATCTCCTAGTGTCGGCAAACCTGTCATTATGTACGATGCATTATCCACAGGTGCGAGTAACTTTATGGATTTGGCTACCGAATTCTTAGAAATGAATAATGATCCATCTACTGTAAATCTATAAGATTACCACATGTCAAAAGCGAACAAATCTGATATCGGAAAGGGAATTAAGGCTTTGCTATCCAATGCAGAAAAAAAGCGTAGTCAAGAAGTTATTGCCTCCTCAGCAGATAATGTAGTGAAGAGAAATGATTTTGAGTTGCTCGATATCAACATGATTGTCATCAACCCTTTTCAACCCCGTACTGAATTCGTCGCAGAAGAGATCGAAGAGCTTGCACAATCCATCAAGTTACATGGTATCATACAGCCGATCACCGTCAGGCAATTGAGTGCTAAAGAGTATCAAATCATCTCCGGAGAACGCCGATTCAGAGCCTCGAAGCAAGCAGGGTTGAGCGTGATACCCGCCTTTATTCGTAAGACAGACGATCAGGGCATGCTCGAATTAGCCATTCTTGAAAATATTCAGCGTGCTGACCTTAACCCGATGGAGATCGCCATCAGTTGCCAACGTCTCCTAAACGAATGTGATCTTACGCATGATGAGCTAGCTGATAGGCTATCAAAAAAACGCAGCAGTATCACGAATTATCTTCGACTTCTGAGACTTCCCCCTGCCATTCAGCGGGCCATTAAAGATACCTATATATCACTGGGGCATGCTAAGGTTCTGGCAGGAATTGAAAATGTTGAAGACCAAATGTCCTTGTTTAACACTTGTATGTCTAAGCAATTTTCAGTCAGAGAATTGGAGTTGGCAGTGAAGAATCTATATGTAAGCAAGAAGAAGCCTATGACTTCTCATAATATGAACAAGTCCTACGACCCGGAGATCAAGCATATAGAAATGCAGCTAAGTGATCATCTCGGAACAAAAGCGGAGATAAAAAGAGATTCGGCCGGCAAAGGCTCAATCGTTATTCCTTTTAAGTCCGATAAGGATTTAAACGCATTATTAACGACGATACTAAGTGATTGAAATTCTCAGCGATCATAGCGTTTGCTATATGCAACTTTGTGGCACTGACATGTCAAGGACAACGCATCCCCGGTGGGGTTCCGAGCTCCGTCAGCACACCCAATACAACACGTACCCCCTCTAGTAATACATTTGGCAATGAAACCGCAAGGGATACTACCAGATCAAAACCCAAATCCTCAGCAACAACCATATTTAGAGGCCAACCGGGTCGCGCCATGTTGTATTCACTAGCATTACCTGGTGCGGGGCAAGTTTATAATAAGCGTATATGGAAAGTGCCCCTGGCGCTAGCCATAGATGGATTCGCATTGTACAACCTATTACAAGCTCGAAGTTTATATAATCGATATGATGGTTGCTATGTGTCAATAATTGAAAGATTGCCAAATGCCTCCTTGTGTGGCTCAATATCTACGTCACAAGATGCCTTTAGATTCCGCCAAGCCGCACGGACAAATATGGAAACATCTTGGTTATTTATGGGAGGAGCGCATATGTTAGTGGCAGTGGAGGCATTTATTGATAGACACTTAATCAATTTTGACACAAGCGAAGATTTGAGCATTCGCTCCGCTTCTATGTTTGAGCAACCCGGTGTAGTAACTTTTATTAGCTTCCAAGTAAATCTAAACAGCAAACCAACTCAAAAGGCATTGGTTTATCCCTGAGCCTCAGGCACTGTGAATAAAGTGTCTAAATTTGACGAAGTAATTTGGTTTTTCATTAAAGCATACAAGAGAAGAATTGCCTGTGCCTGTTGAGGAAATTATACTGAAGAGAATAACCAAAAGAATGAGTCAATATGCTTATGTTATTGATTCACAGCTCATCAATAAGTCCTCGCACCATTCGTAAAGCCTACAACATAAGCCGAGGGATATCTCTTGAGGAAATTATCAGCCATTTCCTTTCTAGCCTCAGTCAAAGACTGATAATCGCCGATCATGTAAAGGTTTATGTGATCCGCAGTAGCGTACTGCAACAATTTACCCTTCTCTTTGAAAATAGGATGGGTTTCGACAAGTGGGTATCTGCTGAACATCAGAACAATCTTAAACCCCGTGTAGCCTGTTAGATCTTTATTGGTTAAGACATTTGATTGTAGCGAAGCGAAAGGTTCTTGTCCCGGAGTTTGCCTTTCTTGGTCTCCTCTTAGACTATCAGTGACCGATGGTGCTGTCGCTTCGTCTCTCCCCTTTTGCTTGTCCTTATCATGAGTAATAGGAGTAGGTTCATCTTTGATCAAGGACGTTGAAGGTTCTGACACATTTACAGTGTTCTTAAGTTCGTGCAGAGGCGCTGTGGTGACATCTCGGGAGTTTTCTGATGTATCAATTCCGTTGTTATTTTCCTCTGAATCTACTCTTTCAAAAAACCTACCTTTTTCTGTGCCGGACATCTCATCAGTAGATTGTCTATCAAGGTTTTCTCCTATAGGTATTCGTATTTGTTCGAGTTTTGACACACCGGCGATCATATCTTCGAGCAGTTCATCCGCTTTTATCTGACGCAAATAACGGTGCTGTTCCGACATGATCACATCAAGTACCTTTAATTCTGTCCTTCTATTGACAGCGTGTCTCTCTTCACTGCATATGACACCAGATTTACATTCATTGATGATTTTAGACGCGCCATACCCTTTCGCAGAGACGCGATTAGATGAGATGCCCAATGAATTCACAAGATAATTCACCGCACTTTTCGCTCTATCTTCGGACAGCTTTTGATTATAGTCCTGCCTTCCTCTCGAGTCCGTATGTGAACCAAGTTCCACATTGATGCCCGGATTGTCTTTGATAAAGGCCGAGAGTTTTTTTAGTTCATTTTTTGCTTCAGTTGTCAATTCTGCGCTATTCAAACGGTAATAGATATTTTCGACACCTATGGTTTTTCCTTCATAGATGCGATCCATTTCAATATTGGCTATAAGTGTTCCTATGGAATTTTCTTCGCTCAGATTTTCATTAACTCCGGGCTTCATGCTACCCAATCCTTCAAAACAGAGGATGCATCCTGCCACATCTACATAAGCTTCTAAGCGTTTCGATATATATCCTTCCTTTCTGACCATGATGGTGTAGTGATTGCCCTTAATCAAGTTTATCCGAAAGTCAGGTCCTTGATAATCTTCAATGATAAGTTCTTCGCGTATCGTTGTATTGTTAAATACCTCGACTAGTGCGCCTTTTAGCGCATCCTTGGGTGTGCCAGGCTCAGGATTTTTTTCTGCTAATGTAATCTCGAAGATATAGCCTGATAGACGCGTTACTTCGTGCTTGATATAAACCTTAGGCAGATTCTCGACTTTAATCAGTTCTGAGTGGCTAATGAAGGGCTCTCGTAAAATAACAATTTCGAATATGCCGGATTCCGGTAATACTGCTTGATATCGTCCATTATTATCTGTCTCCGTAACGATAATTGACTGTTCTTCGTTAGGATAGAATATGGCTACTTGTGCATTTTGTATAAACCCTCTGTTCGATTTTTCGAACACATAGCCTTCTACATTTATCTGCGCAATAAAAGGACTTACGCAAGTAAAAAAGTATAAAACAACACACAAAGGTCTATACATGTATCCGATATTTAGAGCTTATTGGCACTCATATAATTGTAGACATTAAGCATATCAAATGATTCTTTATTTTGTTCTAAATTATTGATAACCAAACAGTTTAAACTGATCGTGACAGGATGGTTAAGCTTCATCTAGACTGTAAAATTACAATTTCGTCACACAAAATGTTTAACCTTGCACTCTTAGCTTGGTTAAAGTACTATTAATGAAGAACTAACAGCTTATGAGAATCGTATTTTTTGGCACACCAGATTTCGCCGTTGCAACGCTTGATGCCCTTATTCAGGCCAATCATCAAGTTGTCGCTGTAGTTTCCGCTATGGACAAAATGGGTGGAAGAGGATTTAAACAAATAATGCGATCTGATGTGTCTCAATATGCCATCGACAATAATATACCTCTCCTTCAACCACCTAATCTCAAAAGTCAGAAGTTTTTGAAACAGCTTTCCGATTTTAAGGCAGATGTCCAAGTGGTGGTCGCCTTCAGAATGTTACCTATAACTGTATGGAATATGCCACCACGAGGTACGTACAATCTGCATGGCTCCTTTCTTCCTGCATACAGGGGCGCTGCTCCGATTAACTGGGCAATAATAAATGGGGAGCAATATACTGGGCTCACCACATTCAAACTACGTCATGAAATAGACACAGGCACTATTGCGCTACAAGAGAAGATAGAAATTATGCCCAATGACAACTTCGGATCACTATACAATCGTATGAAGCTTATAGGTGCGACGTTAATGGTGCGAACCATGGACATGGTCAGATCGGGTACGATCACATTGATTGAGCAGGACGACCAAATAGCCTCTCATGCGCCAAAGATATTTCATGAAAATTGCGAAATTGATTTTAAACGTTGTTCTGAGCAGGTGCATAATTTTGTTAGAGGTCTATCGCCCCTCCCATCTGCCTGGTTTGTTATTTCAGACAAAAAAATCAAGCTAATCACAACCACATTCGAGCTAGTCTCAGATTCAGTTGCTCCGGGATCAAGCATAAGTGATGGCAAAAATTATTGGAAAATAAAATGTGCAGACGGATACATACATTTACTTGAGTTGCAAGAAGAGGGTCGCAAAAGAATGCCTATTAAAGATTTTCTTAACGGCACGAAGATTATAACGAATAACTCAGTAGTGACAACACGTATTTAAAGACCTGAACCACCATATTGGATTCACTAGCGCTGATTTCTGTGAAGGCATTAGTTCCCGTCTTGATTACACTAACCGTGTGTATTTGATTCGCAGCAATGGTCGATACAAATACGATCAAGAATACAATAAAAAGAAGGCTGCTATTGGATTTAAGCTTCTTTGTCATAATGTACGTATTCAGTAGATAAAAGTTAAACTACATCAAAGACGAATAAGTTTCGAGAATGTTACAAAACTGTTAAAAAATTTACATGTTTGCTTGAATTCTTTATTCCGTAGTAGGTAAATGATAGTACGTCGATGATACTGATCAAACAGATTTCCACATATATAAAGTCACAGTGACCATTCACAGGCTTCCTACAAATCAAGATAAAAAAGCATCAATACTGATCGGCCCTTCTAACAATCCGTTTTTTAATATACCTACCCTGTCACAGTATCTACTTATCAAACTATGATCATGACTGATCATGATGATGCTGATATTATTAGACTTTCTTATTCTCAACAAGAATTGCATGATGGTTTCCTGAACCAAGAAGTCTAATGAGCTAGTGATTTCGTCACAAATCAATATTTCAGGCGACAAGCTCAAGGCTCTGGCTATATTAATACGCTGTCGTTGTCCTCCTGATAATTGATGGGGAAAACGATTTTTAACTGTGGCATCAAGATCGACCATAGCGAGTAGTCCATCAATTTTTTGCTCGATCGACTCAGCTTTTGCAAGCAATTTATGTCGATTAATGACCGCTTCGATTTGGTCGCCTACGGTCATAATTGGATTTAGGGATGAGTAAGCATCCTGAAAGATCATCTGCACTTTTCGGGCAAGGGAATAATAATCTCTATTGGAATGTGAGATTGTCACCCCATCTATCTGAATAACGCCTTCATCTGGTTTTTCTAATCCGACAATACATTTGGCAAGGCTTGTTTTGCCTGATCCGGAATCGCCTACTATACCTAATATTTCGCCTTGGTGTAATTCCAGCTTAAGCTTGGTAAGTGCTTTAGCATTATCCTTTCTATCAAGCATAAGTCCATGTCTCCTATAGTTGAGAGATAGATCTTTGATTGACAATTTTGCTATCCTTCGCGGATCTGCTTGATTAGCCACGACACTTCGGGTCTCCTTCATTGGCTGTAAGCCACTTAGTAATTGCCTAAAATAAGGGTCAGATGTCGTATTTTCCATAGCTGTCCATACACCTTGATCCACTATAACGCCTTGATGCATGACCAACACCCTATCGCACATATCCTTGATTACATTGAGATCGTGGGAGATAAATATTACCGATAGCGACCGTGATCCGATCAGCTTTTTAAGCAAATTCAATATTTCCTTTTCTGTAATCGGATCGAGTGCTGTAGTAGGCTCATCGCAGATGAGAAGTTCAGGCTCTCCTGCCAGTGCAACGGCGATTTGGACTCTTTGAAGCTGCCCGCCACTTAGCTGATACGGATAGCGATCATACAGTGATGTAGCATCATTGAGTGATACTTCTTTTAAAAGATCAATGGCTTTCTTTTTTGATACGGCATGGGATAAACCTTGATGTTTTTTGATAACATCTACAAGATGGTCACCACATTTTTTTACAGGGCTGAATGCCATGAATGAATCTTGAAATATGTAAGCAAGCGATTTCCCCCTTAATTGTGCCATCATATCATGCTTATCAGGCATTTCAACCAGCCTCTTGCCGACCGATAAATCATAAGAAATGACGCCTTCCACCAGTAGCGCCTTTTGCTTCTCTAACAGATTCATTAGCGTTAGTGCGGTTATGGTTTTACCTGATCCAGACTCCCCTATAATGCCTAACACTTCCCCTTTACGCATATCGAAGCTGATGCCTTTAACGACCCACTTATCTTCATCCTTGTGGCGAAAACCCACATAGAGATTACTTACTTCTAGAACATTATGAATATTTGGTACCGACATTATCCCAAAGATGATACATCCTTCGTTATATAACTATCGAATTATATTATAATCCGAACCCAGCTATGTCACATGTATGTAAAAGATACCCCTGAACTATGAAAAAATGGCTTCTTCGTATTCTTCTTGCCCTAGTACTTCTTGTCGTACTTGCAGTAGCACTAGTCGAGATAAACCGAGAAAAGATTGCCGCAGCTGCCGTTGATGCGATCAATCAGCAGATTACAGGTACATTCACTTACCATAAGGCTGATGTAAGTTTATTGCGCACGTTTCCATTTCTAGGGATTCGCTTGATTGACATCGAACTGCATGACAATATAAATATGGCCGACGACCGACTTATTCAAGGAGGCGACTTTATTCTACAATTAAATTTATGGTCAGCTATTATGAATCGAGAACATATAATTATTCGAAAGCTAGAATATAAGGACGGTCTCATCAAAATCAAAACTTTTAAGAACGGAACGAATAACTATACCCTTTTTGCAGACGAAGAAGAATCAGAAGAGACTACAGGCACATTGGATATAGAGTCATTTTTTATCAGTAACACGCGCATTCTTTATATCGATGAAATGGAGGCTACCCAATTGAGCCTGAATGATCTTAATATCAAAGGTGACATCAAATTAAACCAAGATCAAATGTTGATCAGTAGTGCAGTTGCAACACAGATGGTACTTCAATATGGCCGAATGATTCCGCGATATGAATTGGCTCTTGCCGGCAATACAAAGCTAAAAACGAATACCGACTATAGTACCATAGAGATGACGGAGGGCGATTTTACTGTCAACTCGATGCCTATTAGCTCTACGGGCTCGATAAACGAGCATAATAGTGGATACAATTACAACTTTAATATCGAAGCAAAAAATGCATCCATAGCGCACCTAATAGCGCTTATACCCGGTACGATGAAACAAGAAGTCAAGGGGCTAAAAGCCCAAGGAAGTCTTAGCCTGACGGCCAATATCAATGGACATACAGCAGATCCTTATCCACAATATGATCTCAAAATCTCTGCGGATGGTCGTGCAATATCATACCCCACCCTACCCAAACGCATTGAACAAGTAAGGGCTAATATCCATGCGATTAATAAGTCGAAGAATCTGCCTTATCAAAAAGTGGAAGTAAAAAACCTCGATATTAAAATCGACCAATCATTTATCAAGGGCGACATCATCGCCGATAGGCTAGGCAGTCGTGAACTATATAGTCTTGATGTGGAAGCGAAGTTTGACCTGGCAGACTGGTCCGCAAGTGTGCCTATGGTGAACGACTTAGAACTATTGGGCAAACTTGATGCTGGAATCAAAGCGGCCTTCGAAGCAGATGCTTCCAATAACATTCACTTATCTCAAGGGAAAACACCAAGTATCCGACTAGGTGTCCGCGATTTTAAAATGATAGAGAAACAAAAAACTACTACTTCTATCGAGTCTCTGAATGCCACATCATCTGAAGGTGATCTTGCCTTTGACCTCAGAAACATCATTTATTATGATGCCGTCAATGTTGCGCGTGTCGATGGTCATATTAATGATATCTTATCTCTGGCAGCAGGCAAGAATGATATACTACGTGGAGAGGTCAATGTACTGGCAGGACTCATAGATCTTGAAACCCTTCCTGTGAATGAAGAAAAAAATTATAGTGCAATTCCGAATATAGACATAAGTGGAAAATTCAAAGCTGACGAAATACGTCAGAATGGCTACATCATTAAAGGTGTCTCGGCAGAAGGCAATCTCAACAATGGGGACAGCCGAATCCGCTTTTCAGTTGATGACCTTATGGGCAATACATTCTCCGGAACGGGTATGTTTGAAAACATACTTGGCTACGGACTTAATGGAGAGACGCTAGTGGGAAGCCTAGATCTGCGTAGTCAGCGTTTTTCATTAGACCCCTTCATGCAAGACGCCGATCAAGAAACGGATCAGTCAGAAGAATTGATACCGGCCAATCTCGCATTGGCGATAGAATATAGTGTGGATCAGCTCAAATTTAAAAACTTCGACCTTTCTTCTGCATTGGGTGAAATATTGCTCGCCGATAGATCCATCAGCCTTCATAACGAAGCTAAAATATTCGGTGGTAAAATAGAAATGACGATGAACTTTGATGGTTCCCATTCTGATATCTATGGTGTTGATCTGTCATTAAATCTAGTGGATCTCGGCTTCTCAGAAACAGCACAGAACACTAACTTATTCAACCAATTATTACCCATAGCACCTTTCTTGAAAGGAAAATACAACTCTGTGCTCAATTGGAAGTCTTCCTTAAGCAAGGACTTCATACCGAACCTCAATACGATCACCGCCTATGGCGAAATGTTGACAAAAGGGGCGTCAATATCATCACTTGAGCCTATAAAAGAAGTAGTTAACAGATTTACGAATGCCGATGATTCCGGGGCTATGTTGCTCAGAGATGTCAACCGATATTTTGCTGTCAATGATGGCAAAGTAAGACTTGATCCGACGATTATTAGTTTCAAGGATCTGGACTTCAATGTTTCCGGTACGCATAGTTTTACCCAATTGATGGACTATACCATAGTCGTAGATATACCTTTCTCTAAAATCAATCTAGACAAACTGCTATCCGAAGCACAGACAACCTTAAACATTAACCGAGATTGGTTAAAGGTCGCTCCTGATACAAAAATCCAACTCGAGCTAGCGATGGACGGCAATATCAAAAGTCCCTCTGTGCGCTTAAAGGATGTGCGATTAAAGACGGGCAATATTGTGTCAAGCGCTGCAGCTGAGATCGAGCGTCGTGCTGTCGAAGAAAAAGAAAAAATAGAATCTAAAGTCCGAGACACAATAAAAACTACTATTAGCAAAGTAGAAGATCGTATCTCTGATGTCAAAGATAGCCTCAGAGGTATAGCCGATAGCACCATCAATGTCGTTCGGACGAAAGTAGATAGTACTCGCTCACATTACGAAGCAGAACTGGAAGCCGAAAAAGATAAAATCGTTCAAGATGCTACAGCCATCATCGACAGTATAAAAGCTGGCAATATTGACTCAATAGGCGCCAAGATTCAAGATCGCGTTCAGGATATAAAAGATAGATTTAAAATAACTCTACCCAAGCGAAAAACGGATTAAACTACTGGGTTTAATAAAATTGCAAATTAATAATTATGCGCTATAGAAACGGGGTCAATTTATAAGAAGAAAATTCTAATGGCAAGATGGTTAAGGAATTCTTTCAGACACCCACTCTCAGCTTACACATCTATATAAGTACAGTGAGTACCAAGCAGAACAGCATCGGAGAATAACATTCAAAGAGGATTATCAACACATCCCTCATAAATATTAAATTACAAACACTGAAGAATTTTATTCCAATGGTTAGATTAACTATGTCACCCCTTCGGGGTTTATTTCATTTTCTGATGGCAGTAATCTATAATAATTACATCCCTTCGGGATTAAATAAGCTGCGACCAATCAAGCTATCTCTTCGACAATCAGCGGGCAATAAACCCATCTTTGCCAATGAGTATAAATTTGTTATCCTTCCTATATCTTTATACATGGCTTCATTAAGATAAAATGTTACACCACGCATATCGGATACATTGAGTTACTCACATGGATCTTTGACGCATCTGAGATAATTTCATTTGATTATCACAGAGCCAATAGTATTGTAGT
>CAYNFR010000034.1:0-33576 GCA_964396595.1 uncultured Saprospiraceae bacterium
ATAATCCAAAGGATATATTCGCAGCGTCATTTGATCAAAATTAAGTTTGTTTTTTTTTCTTAGATCAAAAGTAGTAATATTTTTTAACAATCAGATTCAATTCTTAGATTCAAGTCATAAATGCAACTTTTGGGAAGATTAAAAAGGCTCTATTAGTTTTTTCAAAGGAAAGGAGCAAATCCCCTGCCCCCTGAATGGTAAAGTCTTTATATTGTCTCTCTTCCAATTTGCCAATATGAAATACTTAACACAGGAATAAAGATACACAATAAGTATACTGAGAGAGCAGGGTTATAATCAACAAGAAATAGCAAAAGCTATACACAAAGACAAGTCTACAGTAAGCCGAGCGTTGCGCAGGAATGGCGATCAATGAAGTGGTGCTTAACAACAGTTTATCCTGATTATTATGTTCACCTGCTCAACTAGCTGGGCTTTATCTTGTTTAGCTTTACGAAGATGACCTATTAAATCATGACACCTGAAAGAAATTATCTCATTCACCCACTATATATCTTAATCACCCTCGTCCTAGCAAGTGTTACGGCTTTGTTTCTGGGGTTTACATTTGCCTACATTTACAGTCGTGTTCAGAATGGTGAAAAGCCACTCGATATACCTATCTTATTTTATTTCAATAGCATTTTCTTAATCATTTCCAGTCTGTTTTTGAAACGAACAAAAACAGCCTACGAAAACGATGACACGCGCCATTACAAGCTAAGCTTAGCTGCATGCTTAATCTTAACACTAATTTTCTTGGTATTCCAAATCATCGCTTGGCGACAGATGTACTTTATGAACATTCTCATCACGTCGAGTACATTGACGGGCTATCTCTATGTTATCAGCGGGGTTCATTTTCTTCATGTCATCGGTGGCCTACCATTTTTGGGCTATTTTATATGGGATGCTAAAAAGAAATTGGTGGAACCTGCCAGTGTTTTATTGTATCTCTCAGACCCGCATAAGAAGCGGCGCTTGACTGTATTGAGCATATACTGGCATTTTCTGGATGGACTATGGATCTATTTGGTCATCTTTTTTACGGTCAACTTGCTGGTATAAATTGATGAAGTGCAATAATCCATTGCACACACTGATAACAACTGCATTATTTTAGTGATATTGCATCGCGGCTAAGATGATACTTGATGCTTCTATTTTCTGCTATACTAGGGATAATATTATTGGTACTGCTTGTAACGTATGTCAAGCTTGACACATTTCTTTCATTTTTGATCGTCTGCCTTGCCGTTAGCTTATTAAATGGTCTGCCCATCAACACGTCAATCAATGCCATCCAGAAAGGCATAGGGGAGACATTAGGATCGATAGCCATGATCTTGGTATTTGGTGCCATGATAGGCAAAATAGTTGCTGTGAGTGGTGCGGCGAATCTCATCACCGAGCGCATGGTCAAGCTATTTGGTGTCAAGAATATCCAGTTGGCTTTAATAGCCACAGGGTTTGTAGTAGGAATTCCTATGTTCTATACGGTTGGATTTGTCATCATGGTTCCTCTTGTGATCGCTATCGCACATAACACACGCCTACCCTTACTCTATGTAGGTTTACCTATGTTGGCTTCACTATCTGTGACGCATGGTTTTCTTCCACCTCATCCAGCTCCTACTGCGGTAGCAAGCATGTATGGTGCTGATCTTGGGCTTACGTTAGTTTATGGAATCATTGTAGGCATACCTGCCATACTGTCGGCAAAATTTATTCTGGCCAAGACTATGATCAGGATTCAGCCCAGCTTATCACGGGACTACATTGTTGAAGTTGATGATCGATATACATTGCCTGGTACGGGCACAAGTCTGTTCATCGCCTTATTGCCGGTATTGTTAATAGCGGGAGCTTCTCTTTTGAAAGAATTAGGGACCAACTCCCTTTGGATAGATGGAGTTGGCAATCCTGCCATAGCCATGATGCTCACTGTATTAATTGCGATTTACATGCTTGGTATCAAGACCGGAAGAACAATGTCACAGCTTATGAAAGTTCTAGCAGAAGGGACCTCGAGCGTAGCTATGGTTCTATTGATAATCGCGGGAGCAGGCGCATTCAAGGAAGTTATGGTCGTATCTGGTGTGAGTGATATGATAGGAAGTCGACTCGGAGGAATGGGCCTATCCCCCATCCTATTGGCATGGTTGATAGCTGCACTTGTGCGCATCAGCGTAGGTAGTGCCACCGTCGCAGCTTTGACAGGCGGAAGCATTATGAGCCCTATGGTCGCAGGTGCAGGCGTATCCCCCGAATTGTTGGTATTGGCGACTGGCGCCGGAAGTATTACCTTGTCTCACATTAATGACGGTGGTTTCTGGCTGTACAAAGAATACTTTAATGTCAGTATAAAAGAAACCCTCATGTCATGGACAGTTATGGAAACAACTGTATCTGTGGTAGGGCTTTTAGGAATATTTATATTGCATTGGCTCTTATAATATTTAAATCACAAACAATGATCGATGTAATTGAAAAGTTAAATCAGTTAAATCTAAGCCTGCCTCCTGTTCCACCTCCTTTGGGGGTTTATAAGCCGGTATTAGTGGCAGATAAAATGCTCTATGTGTCCGGCCAAGGGCCAATGCAAAATGACGGCACACTGATCGTCGGCCAAGTAGGGTCAGACATGAGTCTGGAACAAGGATATATGGCCGCGAGACAAGTAGGTCTCACTATGCTCGCTACCATTAAGAGCCAAATTCATGACCTATCCCGGATCAAGCGTATTATTAAAACCCTCGGAATGGTCAACAGCGCGCCCAATTTTTATGACCATCCCAAAGTCATCAATGGATTCTCAGAGCTTATGGCTGAGATATGGGGTCGGGAAAACGGCATAGGCGCCAGAAGTGCCGTAGGTATGATATTGCCCGGCAATATTCCTGTAGAAATAGAAGCCATCTTCGAATTACATTGATATGAAAGAGTGGTTTGTTATAGATAATGAAGAAGATCTGCTCAGCCCATCTCTACTCTTCTATGAAGAACACATCATTTATAATATCCATCAGATGATTACTATTGCTGGAGATGTGCAACGACTTCGCCCACACATTAAGACCTATAAGTGCGGCGAAATAATCTCTCTCCAGATGGATTATGGCATCAGTAAATTTAAGTGTGCCACCCTAGCAGAAGCGGCTTTACTAGGGTCTCTTCATGTGCCTGATGTCTTAATCGCTTACCCTCTTGTCGGACCGAATATTCGTGCTATGAGTACATTGATGGATAAATATCCTAAGACCCGATTTTCTGCATTAATAGATCATCCTTCCCTGATTACTTCATGGAATACCGTCTTTACTGATCGTAAAGTTGACCTATTTATCGATGTGAATGTAGGTATGAATCGAACCGGCACATCGAAGGAGAATGTGTTGGCACTCTTTAGCGATTTATATGGCACGACAAATCTTTGTTTCAGAGGGCTACACATTTATGATGGTCATATTCGCGATGAAGATCCAATCGCACGTCAACAAAGTGTAGAGGCAGCTTGCTCAGGAATTGATGATATTATCGCACAAATATCCAAAGTGTATACCGCCCCGTTCGAAAACGTTTATGGAGGAAGTGTAAGCTTTATGAACCACGCACGATATCCTGAAAGACAACTGTCGCCAGGCACTACCTTGATATGGGATCATGGCTACCAATCAAGATTCTCGGATATTCCCATGAAAATCGCTGCCGTGGTAGCGACTCGCGTGATAAGCAAACCGTCCACCGACACGATCTGTCTGGATCTAGGTCATAAAGCCATCGCCTCAGAGATGAAAGTCGCACCTGCATTTTTCCCACAGATACCCGATGCAAAAATAAGTGTACATAGTGAAGAGCATATGGCCGTGGAAACCGATCACGTAGATCAGTGGCCTATAGGAAAACTTTCCTATGCCATTCCATGGCATGTCTGCCCTACTGTTGCTTTACACGAAGAAGCAATAATAGTCAGAAACCACAAAGTGATTGATAACTGGACAATCACAGCGCGTAAACGCCTGCCTCTTAGAGTGATTCAGAACTGATAAATCCCATGGAAACAGCACCCATGATATTTGATGCGCATCTTGATTTGTCCATGAATGCTATGGAATGGAATCGTGATCTCACTCGATCAATTGATGAAATAAGATCGTGTGAACAAGACATGAATGACCGCCCTGATAGAGGCAAGGGGATGGTGAATTTTGCTAGTCTGCGCACAGGTAATATTGGTGTCGTCGTAGGGACATTGATAGCGCGATATACCAAGAAAAACAACACTCTCCCCGGTGCGAGCTGGAATTCACCGGAGCAAGCATGGGCGCAGACACAAGGACAACTTGCATGGTATCAGGCGATGATGGATGCAGGACATTTGAACTTAATTAAAGACTACGCTACCCTACTTCAGCATCTCTCAGCATGGCAAAATAATCCGATCGAGACACCTATTGGTCTTATTTTAAGTCTGGAAGGCGCCGACTCCATCCTCAGCATGGCCCATCTCGAAAAAGCATATGAAAATGGTCTCAGAGCTATCGGCCCTGCTCATTATGGACCGGGCACATATGCATACGGCACGATGTCTGATGGGCGACTCCCTGAGAGAGGGAAGCAACTGTTGCGCAAAATGTCTGAGCTGAACATGATTCTCGACATGAGTCACTTGAGCGACCAATGCTTTGATGACGCGATTGATAAGTATGATGGCGTATTATGGGCAAGTCATAACAATTGTCGAACTTTAGTACCCCATCAGCGCCAATACTCAGATTATCAAATATTGAAAATCATTGAACGTCATGGGGTCATCGGCATTGCTTTCGACGCATGGATGTTAAAGCCCAATTGGGTACGGGGCATATCCACTCCAATTCAGATGGGTGTAACTCTTCACTCCGTTGCGGATCATATCGACCATATCTGTCAGCTAGCCGGCAATAGCAGGCATGTAGGCATAGGCAGCGATCTTGATGGCGCTTTCGGCCGCGAACAATCGCCCAATGATATGGATACCATTGCCGATGTTATCAAAATTGTAAAAATACTGGAGTCAAGAAGTTACAGCAATGAAGATATCAAAAATATCTGTTCAGAAAATTGGATAAATTTTTTAAAAAATGCGTGGTAAATTTCACTTTCAACATATTTTTGAGAGATTCACGAATTCAAACATCTTATTGGGCTGCCGCCCAATAATTCTATTCCTGCTCTATACGACAACCTTCCATATATCATGCAATCATGGAGATAAAGCAGTAGATCTCCTAGCTGCCGGCACTATGTGTCATTATATTACAGAAAAGGGATGGGCGCATACGAATGAAGAATTACTTAAAGAAATTCAAAAAATAAGGCCACGTTCAACGCAGACAGATGACATGCTACTGATCCCAGGTGGCTATTTTAGTTACGGAGCACAACCCCGTCAAGACATAGCTTCTAATCTATTTTCTGGTCAGCCCAAATCTGATGAATGGCCCGTAAATCGGGTATATATTGACAGCTTCTGGATGGATGAAACAGAGGTGACAAATAGACAATTTGCAGATTTTGTAACTGCCACTGGATATGTTACGACAGCCGAGAGACCCAT
Source organism: uncultured Saprospiraceae bacterium (assembly GCA_964396595.1). Classification (GTDB taxonomy): domain Bacteria; phylum Bacteroidota; class Bacteroidia; order Chitinophagales; family Saprospiraceae; genus CAYNFR01. The sequence goes on from CAYNFR010000034.1 coordinate 5,600, forward strand.
ATCTCTTGAAGAAATCATGGCTCAAGTACCACCCGGCACCCCTTCACCACCAGATTCAGCTCTTGCTCCCGCGTCATTGGTCTTTATCAAACCATCATCTGATCAAGTAAAAAATCCGAGTGTAGACAGTTGGTGGAAATTCGTTAAGGGCGCGAATTGGCGGCAGCCTGAAGGACCCGGTAGCGATATAAACGGACGAGAAGACCATCCTGTGGTTCATGTATCATGGTACGATGCTCAAGCCTATGCACGATGGGCAGGAAAACGACTTCCTACCGAAGCAGAATGGGAATATGCTGCTGCAGGAGGAGATGTCAAGCAAATATTTGCTTGGGGCAATGAGCTCAACCCTTCCACTACAGGTGGTAATTATTGGCAAGGAGAGTTTCCATTTGTGGACACAGCTGAAGATGGACATGACGGAACAGCACCGGTAAAGTCTTATCTGCCCAATAGATTCGGATTATATGATATGTCCGGCAATGTCTGGGAATGGTGTGAAGATTGGTATCACCATGATCAATATAGCTGCTTAAACGATAGAAAATCTCACCATAATCCTCAGGGACCTCCCCTCAGTTATGATCCCGGGCTATCGCATGCGTACCAAAGAGTCTTGCGCGGTGGCTCTTTTCTATGCAATGATTCTTACTGTGCAGGCTACCGCACCTCAGCGCGTATGAAATCCGCACCGGACACCGGATTAAGTCATACAGGATTCAGATGTGTGACAAATAAGGTGAAATAGAGAATATCCCTATACTATTGCAATGAATAACCGAAAGCATGTCATCATTACCTCCTGACAAATGATATATTCTGTGCTCTCTTCTGAGTGGTATGGCTTCTATCATTATTCTAAATCAAGAACTATCCGTACAATTTCCTTGACTAAATTTGCTAAATCTGTCGGAATAATACCAAGCGTCTTTATCAATCAGTCATTATCGATCACGCGAATCAGCTCAATCATTATATCACGCTCCTGATCTATTGTGACTCCCCCTTTTTCCAATTAAAATTCTTAAAATCCTAGTACCGCTATTGACATTTATATTCAAAGGCAAAATAATGGCAGAAGGGTGAGAAACGTATTTAGGAAGATCAGTCTGCACGACCACCGAGAAGGGTCGGGTTTTTCCCGATTTAGTTCTGATCTGCGGGTCCAAATCCGCGATCCATATTTCATACTGTCTAGACGACATGATCAATCTCTTCAAAATCCTTAAGCACGGAAACAGAATCATTTCTAATTAAATCAGACTCCATCATTAAACGTTTCTCAAGTAATTCGCTGTGCTGAAGTCGGTTATAGTAATCAATCGCTTCATTCATGTAGTGATGACGAGGCTTTTATACTTGCGATAAAGTCTTTTCGGTTACCAAAAAGATCGATTCGTCTAATTTTAACGCGACAGTTTTCAAGTTTAATTATAATTATATCATAAACGTATATCTATGCGGGATATTAAATCAAAGAATTTTGCGTCATTGATAATAGATTGACCGTAGCATAACTAATCCGTAGCCCCATTTCTTGTTCAAAATGTATTCATTTTATCATCCCATTGACTTGTTTTATCACTATTTGTGCCGATTATACACCATTTTGGATTAAGTAGAATAAGCTTGGACGACTCAGCTTGCTCCTTCGATTTACTTGACTTCTCCACGATGCCCCGCGACAACTCTTTTAACTTCTAATATCTAACATATAAGCAAAAATCACCAAGTAAAGTAAACTCAACGCAACATAACCGTAACGCAAGCCCCTAAAAAAAGATCTACTCAAATAGCCCCATGATACCGAACTGTACGCTTAATGTTTATATTTAGGCCGATTTAAGAAAATAGACATTCATGCAACTATCGACGCTCGACCTGAGTATTTTTAGCATATATCTCCTGACGATGATCGGAATAGGTATCATCTATGCCTATCGCAATCGCAATCAAACCGCCAGTCAGTATTTTCTTGCCGATAAGAGCTTGCCCTGGTGGGCAATAGGTGGATCATTGATCGCTTCCAATATCTCGGCCGAGCAGATGATAGGCATGTCAGGCTCAGGATTTGCCATAGGGCTGGCGATATCTTCTTATGAACTGATGGCGGCTGCCACCCTACTCGTAGTGGCGAAGTGGTTCTTGCCTATTTTTATCAAAAACAATGTGTCCACGATGCCTCAGTTTCTTGAAAAGAGATTTGATCATCGCGTACGCACGGGTCTGGCTATATTCTGGGTATTGCTATTCATATTTGTTAATATCACCGCCCTCTTATACCTCGGGGGGCTTGCCATTGAAAATGTCATAGGAATCCCGCTGATGTGGGGCGTCATAGGGCTGGCGCTATATTCTGCTTCGTTCTCGATATTCGGAGGTTTAAAGGTCGTGGTATGGACAGATGTTATACAAGTCATTGTCCTGGTGATAGGTGGTACGGTGGCTAGTTACATGGTGGTCAATGCCGTCAGTGGAGGAGAAGGATTTCTAAAGGGACTTATGCTCATGTACGAACGGCTGCCTGAAAAATTTGACTTGATATTTGACAAGACTAGCACCTATGTAGATGTCGAGACAGGCCAAACAAAATCTGCTTATGCAGACCTTCCGGGTATTAGTGTCCTCATAGGTGGAATGTGGATTGCCAATCTATATTATTGGGGCATCAACCAGTATATTATCCAGAGAGCCCTCGCCGCCAAAAGCATAGATGAGGCGCAGAAAGGAATGGCCTTCGCTGCATTCATTAAAGTATTGATGCCGCTGATTGTGGTAATTCCCGGAATAGCTGCATTCTATCTCGGCGCAGAAATCATGAAAGCGGATGAGGCATTCCCTTGGGTGATAAGCAATTATGTTCCGACTGGTATTAAAGGTATAGCCCTCGCCGCACTTGTTGCAGCGATAGGATCTTCGCTGAGTTCAATGCTAAATAGCACCTCGACGATTTACACGCTTGATATTCACAGGCCTTTATTCCAAAAAAACATTTCAGAAACGCAGGCAGTAAGAGTCGGCCAGATCATGGCTGCAGTAGCCTTGGTCATAGGCATCATAATGACACCGGCATTGAAAAATTTTGGGCAAATATTTCAGTTCATTCAGGAATACACGGGCTTTATCAGTCCGGGCATCTTGGCTATATTCATGGTCGGATTATTCTGGAAGCCAGCGACAACACAGTCAGCTATTGTTGCCGTAATCATCGCTATCCCACTCAGTCTTGGAATTAAATTTTTCTTCCCGGATATCCCTTTCATCAACCGCATGGGTCTGTGTTTTCTGATCATTGTCGCTACCATGGTTTTTATCTCTAAACTGCGTCCTGAGTCAACAGCGAAGGATCTCGGTGTGGATCATGTACTCTTCTCGACAAGTCAGGTATTTAACATTGCTGCTATTATCATTTGCGGATTGCTCGCAGTGATATACGCGATGTTTTGGTAAGGGATTTAGGTAATTAGCCTCGTCAGCACTCGCTGTAGTCACGCCGACCAGACAAGTAAATCGTAGTTAAATATCCTCCCGCACCTTGAGATGGGACTATACTCAAGTCATTTATAAATGTCCTACTTTTGATATCTGGCTTTTACAATTAGTAATTATGACCTCTTTGGTAGTTCGAATATTCTTTGCTTTAATGACCATGGCTTCTTCTGTCCTTTTAATCGGGCAGAACAGTTCCTTACCGGTCACTGATCAATGGAAAACTTATCAAGAACAAAATTTTTCCATAAGATATCCGCCTTATTATGATATCGATACCTCAGGTCATATGGGTATGAAATTCGTCCTACTCGCGTCTAATTCTTCACAGTTTGATTTGTTCAGAGAAAATATCAACTTGGTCATTCAAGATCTCAGCAGTGCGAATATCGATTTAGACGGATTCGTCGATTTATCACACCAGCAGATTAATACTATGATACAAGATAGCAAGATTGAGCGAAGCGAACGTATGTCTGATAGAAATCAACTAGCTTTCCATTTAATGGTGTTTTCGGGAGTACAATTTGACTATCACCTGAAATGGCAGCAACGCTATATCATTCGCGGTGATCATGCATATGTTATGACCTTCACCGCCGCCATAGATGAATATGAAAATTATCTAGAAGAAGCTGAACGCATCATGAATACGCTGGTGATTCATCGGTGAATTACAAACCCGCTGCCCTCATTGGCCGTCAGGCCGATACAACTTTATGGTTTTATTTCAGCCTTGTTTTTTACATATTTCTCGAGCCATTGATCTTGTTCCCAGAGCATATGCATAATGCTCTCTTTGGCCGCGTAACCATGACTTTCGTGTGGCAGCATGACAAGTCTTACGGGCGCTCCGAGACCTTTGAGAGCATTGAAATAACGCTCACTCTGCATAGGAAATGTGCCAGAGTTATTATCTGATTCGCCATGAATCAATAACATAGGCGTCTTCATCTTATGGGCATTCATGAAAGGTGACATCGTGTTATACACATCCGGCGCTTCCCAATAACTTCGTTCTTCACTTTGAAATCCAAATGGCGTAAGCGTCCGATTATAAGCACCACTTCGGGCAATACCCGCAGCAAATAAGTTGCTGTGAGAGAGTAGATTGGCAGTCATGAAGGCACCATAACTGTGTCCTCCTACTGCGACCCTGTCCCGATCAATATATCCAAGTGCATCAACTGCATCAATTGCCGCCTTCGCATTACCCACAAGTTGTTTGACAAAACTATCATTGGGCTCATCTTCCCCCTCTCCTACAATCGGAAACGCTGTATTGTCTAAAACCACATATCCACGGTTAACCCAGAAAATCGGTGATCCGTAAGAAGGGTATGTAAAAGCCTTGGCACTCGTCGTAACTTGCTCTGCACTGCTCCTGTCTTTAAACTCTCGCGGATACGCCCACATGATCATAGGCATTTGTTCCTTCTTATTTTTGTCATAGCCTACCGGCAAATAAAGTGTTGCAGATAACTCCAAACCATCTTCACGTCGGTATTGAATTATTTCCTTATGAACCCGCTCAAGCGCTTTAAATGGGTTTTCAAAATTAGTTATCTGTCGAAGAGAGTTGTTTCTAATATTTCGTACAAAATAATTTGGGTAGATGGTAGGACTTTCACGCCTCACCAATACGTCGCCGGTGTTGATGTCAATGACACTGACAAAATCCTCCTGATACTCACTTTCGCCAGACTGATAGATTCTCTGTGTCGTGAGTGATTCAAGATCATACTCATCTATAAAAGGGAACTTACCCGTTGGCTTAAACCCTTCTCCCATCAAGAGCAGTGTACTAGCCTCTGTAAAGTTTAATACAAGTCTGTCGTACTGGTTACGTGTCATTACAAAATTTCCTGGATCATTATATCTATCCTGATAGTTTCGTTCATTGAACAACACAGTCTCCAAACTATTATCCGAGGGGTTAAAAAATACCGTGCGCGCCGTCCTGTTATTCCACCACATTTCTTGTACGATAGCGAGTTCATCAGTACCCCATAATATCCCATTAAATCGCAATTGAGTCTTAACTAGTGAGCGTTTATCGCCATTAAATGGAGGCGATAATTCCCATACTTCATCTCTATGATCGACTTCCACATCCGGGTCTCCACCATCCAATGCCTGAACCCAATAGATCGTAGCCGGCTGGTCATTACGCCAGTTTATACTACGCATGCCCGGTTGTGTGGCCATAAATCCTTTGGGAAGTTCTTCCATCAGCGGTTGCTCTGCAATATTATAGACGTGATTTCCTTCACTATCATAAACATCATAACTCGTCGGAAATCGATTCAATGGAACGATATACGAGAAAGGACGCTTAATTTCAGAAATTAGGACATACTGCCCATCAGGCGACAAATTGACACGTGAGTACATGCCTTCCTTTCTGAATAATTGTTGGTTGCCATCAAGACTCACCGAGACGAGTACGCTCGTTACAAGCGTTTCAAAATTCTTCTCATCTGTACTATTGGTTAATAAATCTTGATAAGTACGGTTTTGCGCCCTTTGGCCGTCTTCGTTTATAGAAACTTTGGGCCCGGTAGGAATACTGGATCGGCTATCTATCAATGTAGGACGATCAGTCGCTAGGGTTTTTACTAAGAGTCCGGTCTCGTCGGGTATCCAACTGAACACACTACCGATATTTCCATTCAAGTTCGGTTCTGTAAGCTTTCGAGCCCTTGCTCGCACATAATCTATAATCCACAGCTCGAGTCCCAGAGGTGTAGCATTGGTAAACGCGACATAGTTTTGTTTCGGCGACCAGCTGAGATCTGAAATCTTAGCTCTAGACGGGAAGTCTTCGATATCGACTGTCTCTCGGGTAGAGGGATTGAAAATAGCGAGCTTATTACTGTATCTCACCCTGCTAGGGCCATTTATTGCCGGATTGATGCGAAGACCTGCTAACCTTAATTCTAGCTCCGCAAGTTCTTCAATCGATTTGTACTGATCACGATAAATTAAAATAGCTCTTGTACCATCAGGACTAAGGGAAATACTAGGAGGCATCTCCACATCCGCCAATGTTCGAATATCTTGATGAGGCATCTGATAACCGATATCCAACTGAGCAAATGCAAAAAAAGAAATGGAATTGATAATACAAAGTAAATAGAAACTTCTCATGCGCGTATTAATTTTCTTCTGAGTGGAAAGTTACACATATTGCATGTATTAGTAGGTGATCTTCATGGAATCTAAAAAAGAATTACAACACGCTGACAACTGAGCCATTGGGTAAATAGATATATCCATGAATACTCAGTCGCTTGCAAAGGCGGTAAAGTCGTTGAGATATTTTTGCATCTAATATTTTTATACGCAGTAACTAAATCGAATGATAGAAAACGAAACATCCACAATCATAGTTGACTATTGCTACCCAATTTCATGTAGAACTTGGTCCTGGGTTGTTTGAATCTGTATACAAGGAAATACTAAGCTATGAACTATCACAGCAAGGACTTGATGTATCCCGACAACGAGCAATACCAGGGATGGGGAAAACTGACAAAATGGATCTAGGTTTCTGAGCAGATTTGATAATAGAAAATAAAATTCTTATTGAAATAAAATCAGTCGAAACCATTGCACCCGTTCACCAAAAACAAGTAATGACCTATTTAAAATTGACAGGATTGAACTTGGGATTGTTAATCACCTTCAACGAGGTATTGATAAAAAATGGAATTTCGAGAATCGTTAATGGACTATAGAAAAATCACTTTGTGCCTCTGCGCCTTCGCGTAAAAAAAGACTTTGCGTCTTTGCGTGAAAAAAAAGACTCTGCGTAAATAAAAAGACTTCGCGTACCAATTTTGATGATATGCCTATATTTAGCCTAGACATCGACAATCACGGTCATGAATAGAACTAAGAATGTTATGGATAGGAATCTACCAAGTCTTGTTGACCTATACTCTCAGATTCAAATTCTAGTTAAGGGGCGTTTATGGCTTAAGGTCATCCTTGGCTTAATAGCCGGGATAGTCGTGGGTGTCGTCTTGAGCCCAAATAATCATTACATCGATAACAAAACGAGTGACTCGATAACTAGTTGGTTGGCCCTGCCAGGTAGCATTTTTATCAGATTAGTTCAAATGGTGATGATTCCACTAGTCTTGACATCGATAATTCAAGGGATAAGCGGTAGTGATAACAAAGACAGTTTCAAAGTGATGGGGCCTAGGATCGGCATTTATTTTCTTCTTTCGACGACCATTTCGATAATAATAGGCGTGCTCGTTGTTTCCCTTCTGAAGCCCGGAAAATACGTAGGCGGTGAGCGCTTAAGAGTGGAAGACGATATGGTTTTATCATCATCAACCGGGACAGTTACGAACATACCCGAGATTATCAGCCGATTTCTGCCGATCAATCCGCTTCAATCAATGATGTCGGGCGAGATGCTGAGCATAATCATATTCGCATTAATCGTCGGCATGGCTCTGAATTCGCTCAAGGATGATGTCTCTGGACCATTACTTCGGGTACTTTATGCCGTTCAAGAGATTTGTATGACGATTACGAGATGGGCCATGAAGCTGGCGCCAATTGCCGTATTCGGGTTAATCGCTCAAGTTACCGCAAAAATCGGTTTGAATGCGCTGGCTGGCTTAAGTATGTATATAACATCCGTGCTTATCGGTCTGATCATATTGATGATCGTTTACAGCCTTATTATTCACTATTTCACGCCTATTGGTTTGCGCTATTTTTACCACAGCATGAAAGACTTGCTGTTACTAGCCTACTCAGTGGCTAGCTCAGCTGCCGTCATGCCCATGACGATCAAGACGACAAAAGAGAAATTCAATGTATCCCCGGAAGTCTCTGAATTAATTGTTCCCATCGGAGCGACAGTCAATATGGATGGAACTGCGCTTTATCAAGCTATTGCGGCTATATTTTTAGCGCAGGTGTATCATCTTGACTTATCCATGACACAGATTTTACTACTCGTCATCACTACTGTAGGTGCCTCGATCGGCACGCCATCGGCACCGGGTGCGGGGATAATCATACTAGCCTCTATACTGGGCAGTGTCGGAATACCTGTAGAAGGCATCGCCATGATCATCGGGGTAGACCATCTGCTCGGAATGTGTCGTACAGCCGTCAATGTGACTGGAGATGTAACGGCATGCCTGTTTTTTAACCACAATTTTCGCCCTAAAGCGATTCCTGCCAATAGTAATACATGAGTACCTCTAGTCAATAAGACGCTCCATATCACCGGTTAAGGCTATTTTTTCACAAGCACTATTCGGGCCTTTTCGTGCTTTGACAATTCGCGTATGGAAGCAAGATAATCAGGATAAATTTCGCGTGCAAAAGTACCTGGCTTGAATTGACAGCGGCGTTTAGAGATTATGTTGCCTTCATCCACATGTAGACTGGCAACATAATCGAAGAAAGGTGTACTCCTTTCGATAGTCGAATACGGCAAATTTTCAATTTTAAATGTCTCAGGTAATGTATAAGTGATTAAGACTTCGTCGACAAAGCTCGACTTGAGTATGAAGGTCTCCGCTTTTAATGTGTCGATCCGGGGAGTCAACTGTAAACGATCAATCGTATTTGTGCCCAAGAATAGTCTGTTACCGGTAAAGCTTCCGATCTTGTGGGTATCGAAGGAACTTTTTATTGAAGCAAAGGGTGAGTCGTGTGCATATTGAAAATCTAATGCGGTGATCTGTTGTGGGGTGATGTCTATGTAATCTTGAAAATAGATAGATTTATCTTTCTCATTTAGGTTATCGACATAATACCGCACGGGGTCATGCGATGAACCCTCATAGTCAATTTTAAGATCTATCTGCGCGCTAGCATCTGTGTTAATATTCACTTGTGCGTCAAGAAAATAGCCATTGGTGATGGAGGATGATTGGGGTGTTTCGAAGAGTTCTCCACCACCTCCTTTAATGAGAAGAGCGAGTTTATCCATATTGTCTGCGCCAATATATCCTAAGGGTAGATTTTTAGAAGTGCATTCAAGCCATAGATTTTCTTCCGGAATGTAGAGTATAACATGATTAAATACTTGACTTGCTATATCAGGTACTATTAAGGGGTCATCATCACTACCGCGATATATTAACGCCCAGTGAGATTCAATCCCGACAGCACTCAGCAGGGCCATCGTATAATTAGTCAGTGCTTTACAATCGCCAAAAGAGTTTTTATGCACGTACTGAATATCATGGGCTTTAAATCCACCGATACCCAGCATGACATTTACATAGCGCATCTTGTTTTTAACATGATTGTAAATAGCCAATATTTTCTCACGATTACTTGTTGCCTCTTTCACTAATTCATTAGCCAAGGCGGTAATTTCCGGAGTGAGATTTCGCGTATCTTTGTTTAAGTCATAAGTGAATTTTGCATAATCACTCCATGTTCTCATGCCTCCGGGGACTTTATCCACAATGAAGTTCGTTCCGGAAATTATAATTTTTGATTGAATACTCCTCGGATCTTGATAGGGTTGATATTCTATTGCGGGAAGGTTCTCTACCTGCCAAGAGTAATGATCATACCGTGAATCCCTTATGGTCGTTACAGGTAAGTCTGTGTTAATATTTTTGTACACGATTTCGGTTTCCTTAGGTAACTGGATAGTATAGCTAGATTTTTCAACACTCTGCTGATAAATACTTAGGATATGATAATCCGGATAGTCGAATCTATATTTCCACGCCCATTCGATCTCTGTTTCGATCGTAAATGGCTTGGCAAGCACCTTAATGCTCAGATACATTGTACGCATATTTGAGTAAAAAGTCGAATAATCAAAATCGACTATATCTCTAAAATCTTTCTTTTTGTACGTTTTCAGCAGCTTGCCGTCTTTATCGTATAATTTTACAGAAATATTCTCAATTTTTCTTAGATCAGAATAGGCAAACGATAATACAAAATCATCATCTTTCTTATCCAAATATGTTATTACTTCCTTGTGCAGATACGAAGAATGGCTTTCATCTTTTACGATAAAATTAATGGATCGATCGCGCACGACGCTTTTAGCATTGAGCATTAAGGCTTCCGGGATATGACTCACAGCATAATTCTGCGCATAATTGCTGGCAGTGATAAAAACCCACAGATAGACTAGGACAATCCCCTTTTTCATGTGATAACTATTTAGTCTCTTTGCGAAGGACGACCATATCATTCGATCTATTGATGAGCTCGTCGAAGAGTAATTTGACTTCATCATAAAGAATTTGTGAAATCAGCGTATTGTTGATATTCAGTTTTCTATTTATAACGATCGAGTTGTCAGCGTTATGGGTAAAAGTCATTAAGAGGGTCAGAGACTTATCAGAAGTCGTCATATTAATACTTTCCGGCAGTCCTTCAATAATAAACCCGTCAGGTATCTTAAATGAAAATACATAATTCTCCATAAGAAACGTCTTAAAATCGATCGGAAGAATTCTTTTTCCGTCTTTAAATGGATTTTCTTTAAAACTGGAATATAGGTTTATCGGAATGTACATTAAATCATCTGCAATCACCACTAAATCAGTTCCCTTAACTTTGAATTTACATTTAATATTTTTTGAAACATAATCATCTGAGGTAATTATAAAGTCTTGAATGCTCAATGGAGAGGGATCTGCTAACATACGCGGCAACCAATATCTGCCTATCTCATCTTTACTGTATTTTTCTTTCTCGACTGTATAAGCAAGTTTTCCCATTCTGGCACTCACATCACACAGCATACTTCCATCATCGTGAATGGATGCTCTTATGGACACCACTTTCTCGTACTTTTGCTGAGGTAATTCTATCCAGGTATAGATATTTTCACCCAATAAAAAAGCTTGATCCAGCATATCTTCTTCACCGAGCTGTCCAAAGGTCATTTCCGGATAAATGCCATCGAAGAAGTGTCGTTCATCATTTAATATTACCATGCCGAAGACATGTCCGAAGTTATCAAGATCGGGGAAGTAACTATTTATACCGCCTTCACTGACGGGGTTTGAGATAATGGCATACGACGTGAACCCACTATTCCTCAGAAGATTAGAAATAGCTGCATTGATGGCGGCACTTCCCGCTGATTTTGAATCAAATATTTTGTCGATGTTGCCCTCAGGAAATAAGGTAAACCTGCCGTTCCATTTTACATTGTCCGTCACATACTGGAAAATGTAGTTTGCTTTGGATATGTCATCTGGCAAGGCGCTTACTTCGTTTTTAATGGCCTCCCAGGTCTTTTTAGAAGATTTCGGATTGAAAAAGCCATTTTTAAAATCTAAGCTCTTATCAAAATACTGGTATATAGCTTTCCAATCAGCCATATAAGGTTCGAACGCTCCATTAGATCTCTGGTATCCACTGATCTGGAATTTTATCTTACACTTGAAATCGTTCGGACGATCATTATATGGTTCCGGTTTTAGTGATACCAAGTTTTCAGCAATGTATACGCCATCTTTATTCTGTATATATTTCGGAAGTTGAAGTAATGGAGTAAATTGAAGTCCCGGATGTGCCTTAAACAATACCTGCGAATTACGTGTAGGAATGTCCTTTTGAAAATACCAATCCGGTGAAGAGAAATAATCATCTGTCTTCAATTTATATTGATATTCAATAATCGAACCGGGCTGAAGATTAGGGCAAGTAATTTTTATTTGGTTAAAATATTTATTGATTTTCTCAGTGAAAATATTGTCCTTAGATAATTTGTCAACTTTACCGTCCGGATGAATCACCTGTACTTCAAGTCCGATAATACCCTCTGCTCGAATTCTGTAAGGCAGATTAAATTCGCCGCGACTGAGTCCTGCCTGGGTAAAAATCTTAAGACGCCTATGCACTTGCATGAAGAGTTGTATTCTATCGTGTCTTGTAAAAAATATCTCACAAGTCTCGTCTAGCACCATAGCTTCGGCACCTGGCTCAAACGGGCAATCGGTTAATTCAAGATCTGCAGGATCAATCTTGCCAAATTTTAATTTATTAAACTTCTGAGCCGAAATAAAGGGAAGGAAAAAGTAGAAACTCAAGGTAATTAATGTTATCTGTTTCATGGTGCTGAGTTGTTATTTTGATAATATAATGGAAAGATATCAAGAATTATGCTAATATGCAATACGTCATCTACCTTGACAATGTAGAAACTGTATTAAAAGGAGAAAAAAGACGCCATGCCCCTTCTCATGTGTGCCATGAAGTTGTCGGCAAGCTTTATGTTTAAAAGATATAGCTGATTAATATCTAGGAGATTTTATATTGTTAATTTTCTCTTCTTAGGAAAAACAACTAATATTGGGCTTCTTCAAATTATTTTTTCATGCTAAGCAAATTTTTATATCTCCTGACTTTCCTCCTAGGGATAGTCTTGGTTCTATTTCTCAATGGCAATGTTAATATAGGAGCCTCGCCGCTTCCGCCTTTGGGGAAATTTTTAAATCCTTTTAAGGGTGTCTGGGTATCTGATAACCGGGCTGAGAAGAACGACTTAACTACATTCGCAAAAGATCTTTCGTCCGAAGTAAGGATCATTTATGACGAAAGAAGGGTGCCTCACATATTTGCTAATAACTTAGGTGATGCCTTATTCGCACAAGGATATGTAGAAGCCCAAAACAGGCTTTTTCAGATGGAATTCGTAGCGCGTGCAGCCGGTGGAGAACTATCAGAAGTTCTAGGAGATCGTACGCTAGAATATGACATTAGACAGCGCAGAAAAGGGATGCAATTTGCCGCTGAAAATGCAGTCGCGGGGTGGGAAAAAACAGCAGAGTATAGCACTATTGAGCGATATATTGCCGGGGTAAATGCTTATATTTCCCAACTTAAGCCTGAAGACTTTCCATTTGAGTATAAACTATTCGATGCATCACCGCGTGCATGGAGTGATCTACAGTCTGCGCTTATTTTTAAGTATATGGCAGAAACATTGGCCTATGGCCATGATGATATCCTTAATACAAATCTATCTCTGAGTCTAGGACTTGAGGATTTTAGCTACCTATTTAAAGAAAGAGAGCGCATAGAGACCCCTATTATTCCTACTGAAAATCCATATGACTTTGTCACAATCAATGGTCTCGGAAATACCCCACAGCGGTTTTATGACAAAACAATACCCAAGGCAAATATCCTTCCTGCCGTAAAAGGCATCGGTAGTAACTCCTGGGCCGTGAGTGGGGATAAATCAACGACCGGTTCTCCAATATTTTGTAATGATCCTCACTTGACCTTAGGCTTGCCATCCATATGGTTAGAAATTCACATTGTGACCCCGGAGTTTAATAGTTATGGCGTTTCTGTACCCGGACTACCGGGAATTATGATCGGATTTAATGAAAACATTGCTTGGGGCGAGACGAATGTAGGGCAAGATGTGCTAGATATTTTTGCCATTGAATGGGTGGACGCAGATAAAATGACTTATCGACTTGATGGACAAGAGCGCAAAGCAGAAATACGTGTCGAAACGATAAAAATAAAGGGAGCTAAACCCTATATTGATCGTATTAAACACACTTACTGGGGCCCCGTTTACAAAGAATCCGTCGACGGCACGCAAGACCTTGCCATGAGATGGTTATGTCATGATGGCAACGATAAAACAGAATATTCTGTATTCGTCAATACCATGCGTGCTACTAACTACAAGGAGTTTCTTGCAGCAACAGAGCCCTATGTCACCCCTGCACAGAATTTTGGTTTTGCCTGTGTAGATGGGGATATAGCCATGAGAGTCAATGGATTGTTTCCGGCTAAAAGTGAAAATGATGGCCGATTTGTAGAATACGGGGATCGCACCAGCAATAACTGGCAAACATGGATACCTAAGAGTCAGGTGCCTCAGATTGTTAATCCCACAAGAGGTTTTGTCTCTTCGGCCAACCAGGTAAGTGCGGATTCGACCTATCCTTATTATTTTACAGGTATGTTCGAAAGGCATCGAAATAGGATTATCAATGATACGCTTGCTTATAAAGCAACATTCAGCCCGGCCGATATGCAACAACTGCATCAGAATTCGGTGTCCTACAAAGCTCGTGACTTTATCATGATGCTCAGAGAGGTAGTATCTCCCGATATACTCACCTCTGATGAACAAGAATGGTATTCGGCATTGACAAACTGGGATTACAGCTATCGTGCGGATATAAAAGAGCCGATCTTATTTAGCCTGTTCTATAAGCAGCTAGCCAGTCATACTTGGGATGAAATAGATGCCCTCAGAGAAACTTTAGATGTAAAATACCCGGAAGATTGGCGCTTACTTGACTTGATTTTGCACGACTCTGATAACAAATACTTTGACTTAGTAAATACAGAAAAGAAAGAAAATGCCATAGACATCGTACTACTTTCTTTTAAAGCAGCAGTAGCAGAGATGACTACTCTCTTAGACAAATCTCCTGAATTGACATGGAGTAAGCATCGCAATCTCAATATTATGCATCTGACCCGCGTCCCTGCACTTTCAGAGCTAGGCGTAGAGTCAGATGGCTGTGGAGATGCTATCAACGCCACGACTTCCTCCACGGGACCCAGCTGGCGAATGGTTGTTAGTCTAGAAGAGGATGTAAAGGCTTATGGCATTTACCCCGGTGGTCAATCAGGCAATCCTTGCAGTAAATATTACAAAAACATGATCGCGCCTTGGGCTAAAGGGGAATATTATCCTTTGAGCTTTATCAAGAAACCAGAGGAAATTAAAACCGTAACACAAACACTTACATTGAATACACGATCCTAAGACGCTGTTTCAGACAAGAAAATGAATATCCCTATGCACAGATTATTATACTTCACACTGTCATTACTGATTATATCATTTATAGGCTTACTTTTTTTGCCTTGGTACGTCATAGCCTTTATTGCTTTTGGAATAGGGTACTATTTCGAACCCGGAGGGGCAAAAGCGTTTATATGGTCATTTATGACACTTTTTGTCTTGTGGACGGCGAAAGCATGGTTTGCCGACAAAAACTTTGATAACTCTATGGCTGCCCTACTCGGGCAAATATTAGGCAATCTCTCAAGCTCTACAGTGCTTTTTCTAACAGGATTTATTGCCGGAGTCGTGGGGGGTATTTTCGGACTATTGGGTAATTGGACCAAAAAGCTCCTTTAGCATTTATTATCGCGCAATTACTGAATTTAATCAAATAGGACAAGATTGTTAGTGCCTCATGGCGACGACAGGATCTAACTTGCTGGCAGATAGTGCCGGAAGCATGCCTGCTATAATTCCTACCAGTACTGACACCCCTACCCCAATAAATATATTGAAGACAGACATACTCATCTCAAAGGGAATATTAGCAGAGATAACTTTGAGCACGACGAATACCAATCCTAAACCAAATGCCCCTCCGACGAGACATAAAAAGATGGCTTCGACTAAAAATTCACTAAGTATGAAGTGTCGCTTTGCGCCCAATGCCTTCTTTACTCCGATCATACCTGTCCTTTCTTTTACAGATACGAACATAATATTTGCCACACTGATGATACCTACTAAAAGAGCGAAAAAACCAATCACAAATCCGGCTAGATTGAGCACACTGAATACACCTCCGATCGCATCAACAATCATGGACACCTCGTTAAGCGCAAAATTAGAGTCCTCAGTGGGCTTTAATCTTCTGGCCCCTCGGAGTATTCCTGTCAATTCATCTTTTAGATCTTCTAACGAGACATTTTCTGCAGCCTCTGCCAGCAATAGCTGACCTCCTTGATTAGTGGCGTACGGGTCACTTACGACAAAAAATCGCTGCGCAGTCTTTAGACTCATCCATACTACATCATCAAAATTCATGAAATTAAACGGATCATCTCCTTCCGATTCAAGTACACCAATCACAGTGAACTGCTGACCGAGCATTTTAATCTCCCTACCTAGAGGGTCTATCTGATTAAATATTTTCTTAGCTACCTCATCTCCGATCACGATGACATTAGCACCGGAGTTAAACTCTGCCGGTGTCATAAATCTTCCTTGCGTGACATTCAGTTTTTGAATATCCATGTATTCCTGAGTGGATCCCATGACAACTGCCCCGTCCAGACTGTTGTTCTGAAATTTTATCGTGCCACTGCCGGTAAAATAGCAATAAGCGACATTATTGGCCAGCTTAGATTTGGCCTTTATCGTTTCGTAATCAGCGAGGGTAGGATTAGGACGCTTAAGGTACTTCCAGAAGTTCTGTCCAGGGTCCTCCGTCCAAGGTTGCTTATCGATGTATATGATATTCGAGCCGAGCTCGTTGAATCCAGATACGATGCTCCGTTGCAGAGAATCCACCGCAGACATTACCGCAATGATGCAAAAAATACCTATAGATATGCCCAGCAAGGATAAAAAACTACGTAGCTTATTACCCCATAGCTGGCCTTTTGCCATTCTGAAACTCTCTTTGATAATACGCAATATCAGCATCGGAATAGATTATATGTCGAAGATCATAAATATGCTTCTTGTTAACAGAAGTATTTCGACAAATTGTCATATTAGCCCTATCAACTTGTGCTAAACAGTGGTACTAAAAGATTCGAAATGATTCTAGATAGATAAAAAAAAACATACATAGTAGCAATTGTATATTTTTGCGCAACTTTTGCGCAGAAGGTATGAAATGGTGGTCTTTATATCGTGTTTAGGCAGAAATAGAGACTAAAATGATCACTTCTGACTCATTTTTATAATTCGTAAAGAACAAATTCACATGAAAGCCAAACTTTCTCAATTTAACTATCATCTACCTGAGGAATTAATAGCCGAATATCCTGCTCACGACCGAGATGAATCAAGACTGATGGTCATTCATCGAGATACCGGCAAGATAGAGCATAAGATATTCAAGGATGTCATTGACTACTTTGACGAAAAAGATCTAATGCTATTTAATAATACCAAGGTATTCCCAGCGCGGCTATATGGTATCAAAGAGAAGACAGAAGCTAAAATAGAAGTTTTCCTACTGAGAGAACTTAACAACGAAAATAAATTGTGGGATGTCTTAGTTGATCCTGCACGAAAAATCCGAGTCGGCAATAAATTGTTTTTCAAAAACGATGCTGATGAGGATCGGTTGGTCGCAGAAGTGGTGGACAATACCACCAGCAGAGGAAGAACTATCAGGTTCTACTTTGATGGTACAGATGATGAGTTCAGGGATATCCTGGCAGAACTAGGACAGACTCCCCTCCCCAAATATATAAAACGAGAGACCGAAGAAATAGACCTGGATCGCTATCAAACAGTTTTCGCTAAAAAAGTGGGTGCTGTAGCCGCTCCAACAGCCGGACTTCACTTCACGAAAACGCTCCTCAAAAGAATGGAAATAAAAGGTGTTGAATTCGCTGAAATGACACTACACATCGGTCTTGGAACATTCAGATCTATCGATGTAGAAGATCTTTCTAAACATAAGATGGATGCAGAGTATTTTCAGATACCCGAAGAAACAGCCGAAAAGGTAAATACCATTAAAACTATGAACAAACGCATCTGCGCCGTAGGCACTACCGTCATGCGCTCTATAGAATCTTCTGTTTCTGCAAGTGGCAATCTCAAGTCTGCAGAAGGATGGACTAACAAGTTTATCTTTCCTAACTATGATTTTAGCATTGCCAACAGTATGATAACAAACTTTCACTTACCCAAGTCTAGCTTATTGATAATGGTTGCCGCTTTTGCAGGTAGTGAGCTGTTATTGGACGCCTATAATGAAGCAGTCAAAGAAAAGTATAGGTTTTATAGCTACGGAGACGCTATGCTGATCATATAATCAGGGGATTTTTGAAGACTGAAGAATGCCATTTGATAAAATTCATTTGGACAGGTCAATATAAATTTTACTTTTGTGCGCTAATTAACGCAGGCATTGGAACTAATTCAGGCGCCTTTGTTTTATAGGACATATTTGATAATTAATAACCGACAAATACACTAATTAATATGTACTGGACACTCGAATTAGCACACCACCTGGAAGACGCTCCATGGCCTGCAAGCCGCGATGAGCTGATAGATTATGCTATCCGTTCAGGCGCACCTTTAGAAGTGATCGAAAATCTTCAAGAACTTGATGACGAGGGGGAATTGTACGAGTCGATGGAAGAAATCTGGCCTGATTATCCGCGCAAAGACGACTTCTTGTTTAACGAAGACGAATACTAATCACGTCTATTGTTACTGCCAATCCAATTTGTTTTGCTGAGCCTTAAAGAAAAATTAGACTATCTGCAAGCGAATCCCATCATTATAACCATTGACGGGTTCTCTTCGGCGGGCAAAAGTACCCTTGCAAAAGATCTCGCCCGGACGCTAAATCTTATCCACATGGACTCTGGTGCAATGTACCGAGCAGTAGCACTATATTTTTTAGAAAACAATGTAAGTTTATCCGACAAGGCATCTATTGCCATAGCACTTGAGAATATTCATCTGTCGTTTAAACTAAAAGCGCAGCATCAACTCATTTATCTTAATGGAGTAGATGTCTCTTCTGAATTAAGAAGTCAGCAGGTTGCGAATATCGTAAGCGAAGTGGCCGCCATATCCTCTGTCAGAAGAAAACTTGTTGGCATACAGCAAGCCATGGGTAAGAAGAAAGGAATTGTGATGGATGGCCGAGATATAGGTACAGTTGTATTTCCTGACGCTGAGTTCAAACTCTTCGTAACCGCCTCAATGGAAAAGCGTGTCTCCAGGAGATATGCAGAGTTACAAGCAATGGGTATGGACACAGACCGAGAGCAAGTACAAAAAAACCTCGAGCACCGAGATCATGTCGATAGCACAAGAGAAGATTCACCACTTAGAAAAGCAGAGGATGCCGTCACACTCGATACGACAGCTTTAACTCATGAAGAGCAACTTTCAAAAGCCATAGGTCTCCTCTTCGAAAAACTTCAGCACTAATAATGTTCGAAATAGCGATTGCTGTATTGGGGGGATTATTCTCTGTGGTTAACCCATTAGGTGCTGTGCCAGTATTTATCAGTATGACAAATACTGAGACCCGGGAGCAACGTAACGTCATTGCCCGGAATACAAGCATTTATCTATTTTTTATTCTGTTGAGTTTTTTCCTTGCTGGAACGGCTATCCTGGGATTTTTTGGTATATCGTTATCTGCTCTGCGCGTAGCAGGAGGTATCATACTATTTGGTTCGGGTGCACAATTGATGAGTGGTAGATTGGAGAAATCGCGTTCTATCAACGCAGAAGTAAAAGAAGAAGCAAAAGAAAGAGAGGACATTTCCTTTACACCGCTGGCAATGCCCCTACTATCCGGGCCAGGGTCTATCTCACTGATGATCGGATACTTTACTTCTTATGATGACTGGGAAGAGCGTGCAGCTATCATTGCTGCATTGGTGGTATTGACGATATTGGTATATTCTATTTTAAGAACATCACCATATCTATTTAAACTCCTCGGAGTAGCCGGGATTAAAGCAATAAGCCGCATCATGGGCTTTATCGTTATGTCTATAGGTGTCGAAATGATCATGAGCAGTATCAAAGGATTAATCGGAAACTTCTGATAGTTCTGAACGGGTTGCCAATTTTCTTCTATTGCTGATTGGAGCGAAGCGACCGCAATTCGTAATTCGTAGTGGCAGTCTTGTCTTGTGGACGAAGCGACCGTAATTCGTAATTGGAGGATCGTCCTGCAGACGAGACGACCGTAATTGGGCTTAGCCACGTAACTCTCTTGTCCTAATGTTGTCTTCCATTATTAAAGACAAAGCTGACACCCCAGATACGCATAGGCATCATCACCACACCGGCATTGCTGTTAAGATCGCGAGCAAACAAACTTATATCCTGATCATTAAGTCCAAACTGATAATATGGTTGCACCATAAAACTGATAAAATCTCCCTGATATAATGTCCAAATGGCTTTCAGCTTGAGATGATAGTCCCTATCCGTTACAAGAGATAATGTATTATTACTTACCGTCCTTCCCAATGACAAACGGCTATTAATCACCTCAGCCCCATAACCTAGTCTACCTATATACTTCTCCACACCTACATGAATATTGGCGACATCCGCTTTATAAATTCTTTCTCTAAAGACCTCAGTCTGTCGATTGAGGGCAAGATTTGTCATCTTCTTCGACACTTTATCCCATCCCAGCGTAAATGCATAATTACCGACTCGATATCTCACCCCGAGCTGGATCCCGTGCATGTAAGACAGATTCCCAAACCCCTTTACGATCTCTTGATCCATGGGCATGTATGATTTAAGTGCATCATTAATCTCTGTTAATTGAGGCAAGGCACTGTTGTATCCGATTCGGACATTGAGTTGTCCACTAAGCTCTGGTCTGACGACCAATGTTGCGCATACCAATACAACAATACTTCTCACTACGTGCGAGAAAGAAACAATCCTATTCGAACTTGAGATACTCTTTAATAACATTTCGTCGTAAGAAAAAATACAATTATCATAATGCTTCTTTTATTTTTACCACCACACCGCAATATATCCACAAAATAACAAATACTGCCTAGCTCATATGAGTGAATTACTTTATCAAATAGCTTTAACCAAAATTCCCCTGGTAGGCGCTAAAAACGCCAAAACACTTATTGCCTATTGTGGGAGTATCGAAGCCATATTCGCCGAAAAAAAGAAGAACCTCCTCAAGATTCCTAATATTGGCGAAGTAATCGTTCAAAATATTCAAGATGCTGACCCTATAGCCTTGGCTTCTGAAGACTTAGAATATATAGTCAAGAACA
Organism: uncultured Saprospiraceae bacterium; assembly: GCA_964396595.1. Classification (GTDB taxonomy): domain Bacteria; phylum Bacteroidota; class Bacteroidia; order Chitinophagales; family Saprospiraceae; genus CAYNFR01. The sequence goes on from CAYNFR010000034.1 coordinate 26,876, forward strand.
AGATAGGTGTGAGTTTCTTCCTAGAAGACGCCTTTCCTTCACGGCTTAAACATTATGATGATTCACCAATTCTATTTTACTACAAAGGACAGGCAGGTTGGAATCATCACCGTACCGTTGCAATCGTAGGTACCAGACAACCGACTCCTTATGGCGAAGTGGCTTGCTCCGAATTGTTAGAAAAACTAGCAGAATATGATATTCACGTGTTCAGTGGATTAGCACATGGCGTAGATAGTCACGCCCATAACAAATGTCTTGAACTAAATATCCCCAACTCAGCAGTCATGGGAACTGGTATTGATACAATATATCCGGCAGCGCACCGAAGATTGAGTGAGAAAATCACAGACCAAGGGGCACTGATTACAGAATTTCCGATTAAAAGTCGTGTGGACAGCGAAAACTTCCCGCGTAGAAATCGCATTATAGCAGCTTTATCTGATGTAGTCATCGTCATAGAGTCCGCTGCCAAAGGCGGATCCTTAATTACAGCAGAATTCGCCAATGCCTATAACAAAGATGTATTTGCGTTTCCGGGCAGAACAACCGATAAATCTTCGGTCGGATGCAATAGATTGATAAAAAATAATCAAGCACATTTACTCGAATCGGCACGTGATATCATCAGAATGATGAGATGGGAAAGCGGCAAACCGAAACACATACAACCCTTGCTCTTCGAACCGCTTGAGCATGAAGAAATTATGATCATAGGTATGCTCCGTCAGCATGAACACGTACATATAGACGTACTCCACGCCACACTTGACATGAATCTTAGTACGCTTTCTTCCCATCTTTTACAGCTCGAGTTTAAAGGCTTAGTGAAGTCTCTACCCGGCAAGAGGTATATGGCGATATAGAATAAGATTGTAAATAAGATAATATAGCGAATACTTCGTACCTGCTTTTTTTAGGCTTTACTTTGTCAGAGATTAAGACATATGGGAAAAATCTTGTGCATTGGCGAGCCACTATTGCGTGTTGTACCTGAATTAGGAGCTGAGTGGATAAAGAAGAACATAATGAAAGTCTATCTCGGTGGGTCAGAGTTAAATGTAGCAGCGACTCTTGCAACATGGGGAGAAGATGTATCCTATCTCACTGCCTTACCGGATAATGTAGTGGCTCAAGACATTCTGTCTCATATTCAATCGATCAATATTGACATTTCACCTAGTGTCCGTAAAAATGGGCGTATAGGCATTTACTATTTGCCAAGTGGCCGAGACATTAATCTAGGAGGAGTCATTTATGATCGTCAATATTCCAGCTTTAGTGCTTTATCAGATCTTGACATTGATATAGAACAGATCTTAGCGCACAATTCATGGATACATGTATCTGCCATCAGCTTAGCATTGTCGCTCAATACATCTTTTGCCATTTGGAAAATCGTAGAGCAGGCAAAGGCAAATAATATCAAGATATCTATAGACTTGAACTATAGGGAAGCATTGTGGAAAAATAAGGATATAGAATACGCTAACATCCTCAAAAAAATAGTCTCATACTGTGATGTAATAATGGGTAATATTTGGTCTGTAAACAAACTGCTACAGATACCCTTAGCAGAAGAGTCCATTAGCCAAAATGATATTGAAGGAGCCTCAATATTTTGTCAAAAAGCCTTGACCGCTCAGTACCCAGAATGTCACACCATAGGATTAACCTACAGAATGACGAAGTATAAAAACCCACACTATCAGGCGTATTTATTTCACAACAATATTGGAAATCTGACCCATGCCATCAACATAAGTGCTATTACTGATCCTGTGGGTAGCGGTGATAGTTTTATGGCAGGATTGATATATGGGCTACGTGCTGATTGGGCGACGGATCAAATACTTGATTTGGCTACACGAAGTGCAATTATCAAACTTTCTCGTTCCGGTGACTACCTTGATATAACATTAGCCGAAGTACTTGCTCATTCAATTTAGTTTACTTTTATGACGAGAATAATTATTTCTGCGCATGAATAAAGCTTCTAAATCAGTCATACTTACCGAAATTCTTGAATCGAAAATATTGCCTTTGTTCTATCATGACGACTATGACATGTGTAAGAATATTATTCGAGTTTGCTATAATGCAGGTATCCGGGTGTTTGAATTTACGAATCGTGGAAATCACGCACTCGCCCATTTTAAGAGATTGAAAGACGAACTCAGGGATGAATTACCTTTCCTCAGACTAGGTGTAGGAACTGTTTACACAGTCGAAGGGGCAATGAACTTTATTGAGGCTTCAGCAGATTTTATTGTTCAGCCTATCTGTAACGGGGCTGTCGCCCAATACTGTAAAGCGGCCGGAATACTATGGATACCGGGTGTAATGACTATTAACGAAATATATGCTGCCACAGAACAAGGAGCTGAGTTAGTCAAAATATTCCCTGCCGGAATATTGGGTTATGACTATATAAAGGCACTCCGCGGCCCCATGCCGAATATAAAATTAATGGTCACCGGTGGCATTCATGCAGATCCTGAAGAGATTAAAAAATGGCTAAGTGCCGGAGCAAATGTGTGTGGCCTGGGATCTCAACTATTTATAGGAGAACCTGCACTTATCACTGCTAACATTCTCCACTTAACATCTCAATTATCAGATCAAGATGAATCCTAATATTAAAATCATGAAAAAGTACGTCACATTAGACACACTTTCATTATCCCTGATGTGGATTACTATTATAATGATCGGTGGATGTAAGCCTGCCCCGCTTGCAGAAAACGGCATAACCAGAATTGCCTTTGGCTCTTGTGGACACGAAGACCATGAATTGCCGATATTCAACCTTATAGTAGATCATAATCCTGACTTATTCGTTTTTCTAGGAGACAATATTTACGGTGATACGTATGATATGGAAGAGTTAAAAGCCAAGTATAAAAAATTGGCTGATAAGCCTAGCTTTCAAAACTTAAAAAGAAATGTGCCGATTATAGCTACCTGGGACGACCATGATTATGGATGGAATGATATCGGCAGACATTATATTCACAAAGAAGCCTCAAAGGAGATTTTCCTAGACTTCTTTGATGAACCTGTCGAGAGCGCCAGACGAAATCGAGAAGGGATATACACCTCCTACCTCTATCCATACGGAGATAAATTACTGCAAATCATATTGTTAGATAATAGAACATTCAGAGATGATTTAATCCATTATGATAGATCGATCAAGCAAGAGAGTAGATATTTTTATCCATTGGACTATGCACCTCACACGAATAGTGATTCTACACTTCTAGGCGAGAAACAATGGCGCTGGCTTGAAAAAGAACTTCAAATTCCCGCAGATGTGCGAATCATAGGAAGTGGCACCCAATTCAGCATTGAATATAACGGATACGAAGCCTGGGCCAATTTTCCTCATGAACAACAACGAATGCTCGATCTCATCAAAAAAACAAAAGCCAATGGAGTACTTTTTATTACCGGCGACGTTCATTATGCTGAAATCTCTCGACTAGTCAAGGATGAACAATATCCAATCTATGATATAACCGCAAGTGGAATATCCTCTACCTGGCATTTCGCCACACCCAACAAGAACCGAATCGAAGGTCCTATTATGGAAAATCACTTCGGAATGTTAACCATTGATTGGGATGCTAATCCTGTATCTATTAAAGCAGAAGTGTATGATATCACGGCAAATCAACGGATAGAATACATTATCGCTCTCAATGATATCAGCTTTTAGAAACAGAGAAAGGCCTAAGGTGTTAATTTTGATAGCCACTACAGATGTCCTTTAATTATAATAATAAAACATTTCGAACCGTCGACAACTCATCATTCGGTGAAACTTCTTCGGAAACACTTTTTAGGTATCAGCAGCATCAGAATATTGTCAGTGCGACCTACTCAGGTGGGAAAATTGCCCTAGGGCAGCTTATAGGTATAGTTGACCAAAGAGGCTGTATAGACATACGCTACCACCAAGTAAACTACCTCGGCGAGTTGAGGACGGGTGTATGCCATTCTATACCTGAATTATTGCCTGATGGCAAAATAAGATTATATGAAACCTGGCAATGGACTTCTGGCGACGGTGCCAAAGGGGATTCTGTTATTGAAGAAATTTGATATCGTATAATAGCAAATAGTCGAAAGACAACCGAATTTGCCCTTTTTTCTTGCAATCTTGTCAAAGATGTCTTTTATTTGTACTGACCCTGTAGGTCATGATTTCCTGATATTTCTAGCCATAATTGATAGACGCTAGGTGCGCCGGGAGAGATTATTATCTAAAAGATCAAGCGTCAAAGTTGAGTGTTAATCTCTTTCGGCCTAATTAAAATAGAATATTTACTAAACCTTTTATATGGACTTCAAGCAATTATTTTCAAACAACCAAGCATGGATTAACGAAAAACTCGCATTAAATCCGGACTATTTTACGAATCTTGCTAAGGGCCAAAATCCAGACATTCTATACATAGGATGTGCAGATAGTAGAGTAACAGCAGAAGATCTCATGGGTGCAGAGCCTGGAGACCTTTTCGTACATAGAAACATCGCCAATATGGTCGTCACTACAGATCTCAACGTCATGAGCGTGATTAACTACGCGGTAGCACATCTTAAGGTGAAACACGTAGTCGTATGCGGTCATTACGGATGTGGCGGTGTCAATGCATCTTTACAACCCGTGGATCTCGGAATACTGAACCCATGGTTAAGATGTATCAGAGATGTCTATAGACTCCATCAAGCAGAACTTGACGCCATTACTGATGAACAAAAAAGATTTGACAGACTAGTAGAATTGAATGTGCAAGAACAGTGTGTCAATGTGATAAAAACAGCAGTAGTACAGATGGCTATCAAAGAAAGAGGCTTGACTGTACATGGGTGGGTTTTTGATATGAGAACAGGTAAACTTATCGATTTGAATATCGATTTCGAAAGCAAATTGGCTAAAATAATGCAGATTTACTCACTGTCTTAGTAGTCTCCTCTTAGCAGATAAAAGTTCATGATGTGCTCGACAAATGAAGGAAGTCGTTTGTCGGCACTTTTTCTTGAAGTTCCATGAATGTATAATTCCATAAATTAGAAATTCACTTGTGCTTGGACTCTTAACAAGCTGCCTTCTTGCGTATTATCCCTGTTCCGCGCATCCTCGAATCTTCTCTTTGAAAATGTATACATCAGAACCAATTCAAAATTTCTATTGAACTGCCATTCCACGCCTATTTCTGTCTCTCTGACTGTGTAACTCCTAGCATCCCTTTCGTGCTTTTTCCCGCCATCATAAAATTGATGTCTTACAAAGGGTAGGATCACTTCTTCCGCACCCTATTTTAACATGTAGCTAGCAAGAATAAAGCCACCATTAAGATTCTGGGTAGTAATGGCATTAAGCGACTTGTCATACTCCGGCCCTCTTCCAATATTGTACTCAGCCACAAAGCCTAGAGGTTGTGGATATAGCACAAAACTAGCTGCTACTCGCTGATCTGTATAACTGTTATCAGGATCAACTATTACGCCAGAGCTGATAGCAGAATTGGCCAATAAATATTGACCCGAATATCCTGAAATACCAAATTCAATGATCTGATTTTTTAACTCCATGGGATAAGTAAACCGCGTAACCACATGCGGTGAATTATTCAGTTCAGGTGAATTGGCTAGTTGTCCATTATAAATACCTAGCCCAAAGAGACCATAATCACCACTACCCTTTAAGCCACTTGACACCAACCTAGAGAGCAATGCTCTTTTCTGCTTTGGCGCCTAATAGAAAAAGACACCTATATCACGCTCATTGGATACAGCACTGTTGAGGGCGTCATTTCGATCAAGAGCAAGACGATTCTGGCTTGACTGGAGATTTTCGAATCCAAATGGCACTTTTGATTGACCTATCCTAAAGCGAAACTCATTATCAGGATCGACACCGATATCAAAATATGCATAGCGAAGCTGGCCGAAGTGCAAACGATCCGCACTGGAGCTACTGGCAAAATCAGGCTGAACATAGAAATACACATTCTTATGTATCTGGCCAAAGAAAATTATACGCATACGACGCATAAAAAAACCGCAATTTTACCCCATGAACGATCACACTGCTCGCAACTTAAGTCTTCATTAGTCTCCAGAAGTCTATTATAGCGTATCTGAACATATCCCCGAATATTTATCTTATCGAACCACTGAGGTCTTGGATCTAATATCACAGGTGCAACAGAATCCTGCTGGGCATAGACTGCTGCTACATGTCCTATAATAAAGGAGAAATAAATCAGAAATCGTAACGCACTGCTTCGCAATCGACCCGGGTACATATAAAAAGATCATCCTAATCCAGCGCGAATGTAAGCTTCCTTTACTACGAAGCCATCAATTATCGAAAGAATAATTAGTGAAAAATTCATACTGCGATAACATATAGTATACTACATGTTAATTCATATTTATCTTAAAACCATATCCTGAACGGATCTTTGCCCGCAAAAAACGTATTATGTTATTGGGATTATCTTTACTTACGTTTAAAGAGCTTGCTTATGGTTCTACCTATGTCATCCAAGTGCCCTAGAGACCACATAAATGTGGGGCCAGACCAAGGGAAGCTAGAGTTTGGAGACTTTGTGAGTCATGAGACGATATATACGTATATCTGGATGTGTAAGAAAAGCGGTAGATCAGTCCATGAAGAAGATAAGGAT
>CAYNFR010000035.1:0-32694 GCA_964396595.1 uncultured Saprospiraceae bacterium
TAAATGAATAACAGGATTAACAATAAAAACTGTAAACTTTTTTCAGGACGAGTCACTATGTCATCCAAGTGCCCTAGAGACCACATAAATGTGGGGTCTTTCCAATAGATGATTGAATTGTCGGTCTCACCAGCAAGCATCGGATATATGATAAAGTAAGTCGTATCAATGAAATATCCAGATAAGGGCTTAATCATTCAATAGAGATTATAGTGGATTTCATAATGAGTTATTTACTATAATTACATTTAAAAAGATATAGGATCCGATTAATTGACAATGTTATCGCTATTCTTTAGGTCAAGAAAATAAATCATTACTATGAAACCCACAGACGAGCACAACGACCGAATGTCAAAGATGACTTTCTCCTCAGTGTATCCGCACTACGTCACTAAGGTGTCGAACAAAGGTCGTTCGATCGATGAACTCCACCAAGTGATTCTATGGTTAACAGGCTATGATGAAAAAAAGCTTAAACAACTTATAGAAGCTGAAGTCAGTTTTAAAAATTTCTTTGAGACAGCAACTCTGCATCCTAATGCCCACATGATCACGGGTGTAATATGTGGATATAGAATTGAAGAGATCGATAATCATATAACAAGACAAGTCCGCTACCTTGATAAACTGGTAGACGAACTTGCCAAAGGTCGAAAAATGGAGAAGATATTAAGAGGATGAAAATGACAAGCATTTGTCCACTTTGGAAATAGATATTTAATGCCTCTACCTCATTGTCAGCACTCCATGCAGGCATGCAATTGATACAAGCAATTGGCACGTCCATAGAATGAGATCATCCACAAGACGAAATATCCTTAATACATGATTGATATCTGTTTTCTACCTGTTGCCATTATTGACGCTGAAAGCACTGATTCCACGGCCATTTACACCAATAAGATAGATACCGCCTTGATTCATCTTAGCAATGGCTTCTACCTGACCATTTACAATAAATCCGGTTTCTTGTGGAGAAAGAATTTTCATTTTACCATCAATAAAGGACAAAATAAAGCCCTTGTTAGCATCATACAGACCGGTTGACGCGTCGTAGGTGTGATCATTTCCACAGACCAATACATTGTTGACGCTGCTGCCTGGCCATGGGCATAGTTGCATTTTTTTAATTGGAGAAGTCTGCAGCTCACGAGGTAGTTCCATCCATTTAAACTTGCCATTTCCTTCATTAACAAGCAGATAACTAGAAGTAGTGTTTACAAAATGAATATCTGAATCAGATACTGCCCGGCGATCCAGGATACTATCCATTGTACAATAGCTGAACTGTGTATAACTTGTAAATTTCTTTCTGAAATAAGGTGACTGACTGGCCAGTTCGTCAAGATAATTGACAGGATATTCTGTCATCACACCTCGTATATCTCGCCAATATGAACTTACTATCGGATCTATTACACCATTGTCATCAATATCAATGGCATATACACGGAGAGGATATTGATCCGTAATTGTAAAACGGTGATTCTGTCCAAGATTTCCAATGATATAATCATCATCTCCGTCATCATCGATGTCAATAGCTACGATCGTATTCCACAAACCTTGTTTGTCATCTAAGCTTGGTAAAGATTGTTGCTTTAACAGCTTTCCCTTTTCATTGTGCAGAATAGTCACATTATCCCAATGTCTCGAAACCATGAGATCCGGCCATCCGTCATTGTCGTAATCACTCACGACTGCATCAGTCACCATGCCTAAGTCAAAGGATAAAATTCTATCTGCTGAAAATTGACCATTTTCATTGATCAATAAATAAGAAGGAGAAGACCTCGGAAATTGGCCTCGCTCTACTCTTGCTCCAATAAATAAATCCATATCACCATCTTTATCAAAATCTATTGGGATAACAACTGACGCAATAAAGCCAGGTATGGGGAGTTCACGTTTTATAAATGTGCCATTTTCATTGATGAAAATATGCTGCTTATACTCATCCTTATTTACATGCTGATATCCACCTGATATAGCGATTATATCATTATCACCATCATTATCTATATCGACAATCAATAGTCCCGACTGAGTAGCCGTTTGTAATCCGGAGAGACCGTCAATAGACAAATTGTTGAATGTGCCATCATTAAGTTGAAAAATCTGCATCGGCTGACTAGCACTACCACTGACAAGTAACTCTTCCACACCATCATTGGTCAAATCTCCTATTGCCATAAAAGGACCAATCTGAGAATACATATGCTGAATGATCCTCTGCTCTTGAAAAAAGTCAACATACTCTTCTTGGTTGTGCGTGTAAGTAGGTGGTGTAATGGTTTGGAACGTGTAATTGGATGGCGTTGAAGATGACATTCTAGACTTATCCAACTCTGAATAGCTAAGGGTATGAACTGTGTTAACCGAAAGGCCAAGAATACGAGAGGTAAGTCCATCAGGCCATGTAATCAATACAGAATCAATATTCTCTACCTTGGACAGACCAAAATGTACATAAGGTTCTACAGAAGACACGTAACCACGTGCCAAAAATAATTCTGAATATTGCATCTTACCCCCTGCATAAATGGTCACTTTACTACCTATGGCCATGGGGTTAGTCTCTTCTCCGATTAATCTAAAACGCACGAAATTATTCTTATCCGCTGCTGTGCCTAGTTGGTTTTTAAAAATAAAGACCGGATCGTTGATATTATTGGTCACATAGTCGAGATAACCGTCGTTGTTTAAATCTACGAATACGGCACCATTCGAAAATGAAGGGATATTCATACCCCATTCTTTACTCCGATTTTTGAACTCAAGAAAGCCTCTATTTTCGTATATATAATTAGATACTTTGACTATTGGTATTTTCGGTATTAGATCCCAATCACCACTTAAATAGCCATAATTTTTTGATTTGTAGTTTGTAAAATCCTTATCTGTTAAATCCTTCGGAAACCCGTTCGAAATTATAAGATCCTTATCTCCATCATTATCAATATCAAAAAACAAAGGAGACCAGCTCCATTCCGTCTCATAGATACCGGCTAGCTGCCCCACTTCACTGAATGGTAGTAATTCACCACCAATGAAACCATTGTGCATGTGGAGCATATTCCTGACATACTGATGCTGATATCCGAAATGATTATTGTTTAAATGAAATAAATAAGTATTACCATTGATTGTTTGCTTTTTACGATAGTAAACTTCAGGAAGCATATCAACAGTGAAGATATCAGCAAGACCATCATTATTGATATCTGCTACGTCGTTGCCCATTGAAAATCTTGACTGATAGGAAAGTAATGGTTCAATTAAATTTTTAAAAGTGCCATCTTGTTGATTTATATACAATACATCGTTCGATAAGTAGTCATTACTAATATATAAATCAGGATAGCCATCCTTGTTGATATCAGAGACAGCTAAGCCCAATCCAAATCCCTCGTACAAAATCCCTGCCTCGATAGTAACATTTATAAATGTGCCATTGCCTTGATTGCGATAGAGTTGATCATTATTAATAGAAGAACCATCAATGATTTTAGGTCTGTAATTTGTAGGTATTTCTTGGCGAACTATATTGTTCAAAACATATAGATCAAGATGACCATCGAGATCATAGTCAAAGAAAGACGCATGCACAGAATATCCTTCATCATCTATGCCATATAAAGAAGCTTCATTTTTAAAAGAAGGATATCCTGCCTCGTCGATCCCATGGTTTATCCATAGTTGATTTCGACGCAAAGCGGGATCCTTGCTTCCTGTGCAAGCCAAATAAATATCGAGCAGACCATCGTTATTGATATCCACGACGGTCACACCACTCACCCATTGGGTGCTGTCAATACCCTCAAATCGATGTGTAATATCCTCAAATATAAAATCTCCTCGATTTAGATATATTCGGGACAAAACCTTGTTTCCAGTGAATATCAGATCTTGAAGACCATCATTATTCAGATCTCCTACCCCTACACCTCCACCATTATACATATACTCATTCTGCATGATGTTGAAGCTATCCTTTTCGATGATTAGATTTTCAAAAAAGATTCCAGTATGGCTTGGATACAATAGTTCAAATACCGCCTCACTTGTCTTCTTACAAGCGCTTAAAATAAGAAAGGTAATTATAACCAAGGAAACGCAGACTGTCCTCATAGATATACGCTAGATATTAAATAATGTCACAAAGGTATAACCATAGTCGTTACATGTCAGAATAAAATAAACGCTCAAATAAAGCTTCAGTGATGTCACTTCGGTTCTAGAAGGCAACTATATTAATTAAGGCTTGATGAGAAAAAAGCTGATTACGCGTAAATTCCAATAGAATCCATTTCTTAATGATATCATCATTAAGATTATTTTGTGCTTTGATTCAGATAAAGCATGCGAGGCTAGGTTTTGTTGAAAACAATATTGCCTATTTAATAAAATATCTCCTTCTGGGATATAATAAAGGGAGCCACACTTATGTGTGGCTCCCTAATAATCAATACTATCTAAAATATGATAAAAACTATCTGTTTTGCGTAAATCGTCCGGCAGTTAAGTCAATCTCAGTCTGCGGTATCGGGAAGTTCTTATCCTCAGGGCCTAATGCAGCACCGCCGTACACTGAAGTTAATACAGTCTGTTCATAACTTAACATACGTGTTAATTCGGGAATGACATTACCCCATCTCTGCAGATCGAAGTAACGGTGGCCTTCCATACCCAATTCAAGTTTACGCTCCATCTGAAGAGCAAGCCTTGCATTCGCCTGACTGTCGAATGGAAATCCTGAAGCCGGATATAGGGCAATATTATAATTAGCTGCCGGAGACCCATCGTCACTTTTAACGAACCCATCAGGATTGGAAGCGCGCTGACGTACGGCATTGATATTAGCACGAGCACCTGCCAGATCATTCGTTTCTATCTGACATTCTGCTAGTAATAACACCACATCAGCATATCTGATCATTCTATATCCATTAGCCGTCCAGCCGGAAGTCCAGTTACCTACTTCAGTGAATTGACCTTCTTGACTTTTTTTAAATACTTGCTTCTTAGGGCTGTAAGGTCCGGCATAAGACTGATCTCTGATCCAATCCGATCCAGTATGAGGTCCCCAGTCAAGATATGGAATACCTCTTCGTCCAATAGTCCAGTCTATACGAGGATCTAATTCTCTAGTATCGGGAGTATATGCCGCATCCGGAGTAAGCCCTTGGTCAGTCTTCAGAGGTGCACTGTTATAGCTATTATCGAGCATGGGAAGACCATCTCTAGTCAAGAACGAATTGGCTAGATCATGACTTGGTTGAAAGAAACCACAACAGCCTCCAGGTGATGCTCCACCAGGTTTGTAAGGAAAATTAAGTACTTCTCCCCATCCACCGTTCCATCCTCCTGAACCATCATTGACAGAATACTGAACTGTGTATACAGCTTCGATGCCATTGCGATTGCCCGCATCAAATACATCACCGTACTTAGGATCAAAGCCTATTGGTGCACCATTAGGCTTACTACCGTTGGCGATAACCCAGTCAAGATGTGTTTTCGCTCCGGCATAGTCCCTATTCATTTGCATCAAGGCCTTTGCCAAGAACACCCTAGCGACGGTTCCATTAAATCGACCTATTTGATCCATTTGATTGGGTAGTGCTATAGCTGCCTGAAGATCAGCAATTATCGCTGGACGAGGATCTTCATTGTTGGTCACAGTAGCTAAGTCTGTGGTCTCATCTATGTATGGTATCTTCTCAAATACCCTATAAGCTTCTAGATGATAATAGCCCCTCAATGCTCTGGCTTGTAGCCTGTAAGAGTTAGCCAGCTCAGTGCTAATAGAACCATTCGCTTCAGCTAAAGCCAATACCTTCAACGCCTCATTTACTCGAGAAATACCTTCGTAACATGCACCCCACTTCACCCTCAGATAAGGGTTAGTGGCAGTCTCACTGTAGGTCTGAATAGGATTAATATCCGGCTGGTCACCGGAATCAGTTCCTTTATTAGCCTCAAGACCTCTAATACTGCCATACACCCAGTTAGAAGAAGCTGATTCCCAGCCAAATCCATTTGCTGAAATCCCATCTACCATAGAATAGGCGCCAATCAAAAGTGTATTAATACCTTCAGGATTAGCTAAAACTGATCCATCTAATGCTCCTTTAGGTGAGATTTCAAGAAATTCCTTTTGGCAAGCAAAAGGTAGCACCATAATAGATGCTATAATCACTACTTTAAATTTTCTAAAATTCATTTTATTATAAATTTTTTCTTTTATTAAAAGCCAATGTTCAATCCAAACATATATGTTCTTGTCAGAGGATAATTACCAAAATCCACTCCAAAAGCCGTATCCCCGGCATTGTTAACATCAGGATCGATACCTGAGTAACCTGTGATAGTAAATAAGTTAGCCACTGAAGCATATACTCTTACTTTACCCAATCCTATAGACTTAGACGATGATGTAGGTAAAGTATAACCTAACTGCATCGTTCTCAATCTTAAGAATGAACCATCTTCTACATAATAACTCACAGATTGTGTATTATTTGAGAAGTTAGATCTGTTAGAGGCTTTAGGAACGGTAGCATCCGGTCTCTGTGGCGTCCAACTTTCATATAACAAAGCGGCGCTCTTTTGGTTCTGGAAAGAAGGCCAAAAATCTAACCACCATCTATTGTAATTAAATATGTCATTACCCTGCGATCCGAACAAGAATGCCGAGAAGTCAATATTCTTATAGGTTAATCCGATATTCAATCCATACGTAAAGTCTGGGTTAGGATCACCGATAAATACCCTGTCCTCTGGAGTAATTCTTCCGTTACCATCCGTATCAGCATATTTAAAGAAGCCTGGCTCAGCTCCATCTTGTACAGGAGATCTGTCAACATCAGCTTGATCACGGAAAAGGCCTAGAACATCATAACCAAAGAAAGCAGACAAAGGTTGACCTACTTGGTTACGCGTAAATGAACCTATGCGAGTACTTTGGATATTAGTGTCAAAAAATGTTACGTCATCCGCGAAGCGCAAAAGTCTATTCTTGTAGGTGGTAAAAGTTCCTGTCAAGTCTAGTCCTAAACCATTTCCAAGGTCAGTACGATAATCCAGCTGGATGTCGACCCCAGTTGTTTTCATAGAACCTACATTCAATGCTGGCTTGGATGCTGCACCATAAATAGCGGATAAAGGCACTGTTACGAGCAGGTCGGATGCCGCTTTATTATACCAGTCAAAAGAAATGGATAGTTTATTGTTCCATAGAGAAGCATCAAAACCTATGTTTGTGGTTGTCTGTGTTTCCCATTGCGTTTCCAAGTTCCCTAGACTTGTCGGCCTGAATCCTTGCAACGATGAAGTACCTGTACCGTTGAGATCATAGAATGACGTTGCAGGATCCCCTCCGAACAAACTAAATTGGTTCAGCGGACTCACGGGTATTTGATTACCCATAGTGCCATACCCCCCTCTGATCTTTAGATCTTCCAAGGCGTCAACACCACTTATAAAATCACTTACGCGAACACCGGCAGAAACAGATGGAAATATACCATACTTCGCGTTTGGTCCGAATACAGACGATCCATCTCGTCTAACAGTGGCACTTAAGTAATATCGGTTATCAAATGAATAATCCGCCCTCAAAAATTGAGATAGTAATGATCTAGGTGTTATAAAATAAGAAGTTGCATTTGTAATTGCCGCTCCATTGTTTACCGTTCTAAAGGCAGGATCCGTTGAAAAATAACCTGCCCGGCTAGCTGTTAAGCCTCTACCGATACCTATCTTCAATGATTCGTAACCTGCAACAGCAAGAAGTTTGTGTGACCCAAAAGATTTGTTGTATGAAAGGGTACTGGTCCATACCCAATCAGCATTATAAAATCCTGTTTCAGAATAAGCGCTAGTTGCCTGATTTTCCGCTCTTTCATACGTCGCACCTACCCAGTTTGTATTATAGCCGTTCTGATAGGTTCCACCAAAGGTAGTTTTTAACTCAAGACCTTCTGCCAAGTTAACTGAAGCGAACATGGACCCAATCAGTCGCATGTCTCTCTGGCGGTTATCCTGTGCTCTAGTTAGATCGGCAAAGATATTGGGTGTGCTTCCGGTTCTTGGCGATATACCTGTTCCACCAAAGTCACCACGCTCAAAAAATCTGGCCGTTCCTTGGGTAGGCTTGTCTATGATATGAGGGATGATAGGTTGAGACATAAATACCCTTGAGATCGGACTACCTTCGGTGTTATTTCCAGCTACGCCAAGACCATTCCTATGGGTAATCGTAAGATTTTCACCTAAAGTGATCCGACCATTCGCTACTTTAAATTGTGAATTTAATCGTACACTATAACGTTGTGCAAAGTTAGTCATGATTATCCCTTCTTGATTAAAATAGTTTAATCCGGCATAAAAACTTGCATTTTCATTTCCTCCGGATAACGAGACATCATGGTTCATAATAAGACCATTCTGCGAAATCTCATTGAACCAATCCGTATCGCCCGCCCATGCAGGAAGAGTCGGGTTAGTATTAGTCGATGGTCCATAAATCGGATGGTCTTCTACTGTACCATCATTCCTATACACCAGCCATTGCAGATCTGCATACTCCTTAGCATTGAGAAGTTTTAGATTGCCTACAGAGGGAGATTGAGCACCTACATACATGTCATAGTTTACTTTAACCCCAGACTTAGTTCCAGACTTAGTGGTGATAAGAATAACCCCGTTGGCAGCACGTGATCCGTAAATGGATGCCGCTCCGGCATCTTTTAGTACAGACATACTCTCTACATCATTGGGATTTAGAGTAGAGACATCTGTGGTAGGCACACCATCAACAATAAACAGTGGATCATTAAATCCTCCAAGTGAGGAGAAACCGCGTATCCGCACTTTCGCCACGCTACCCGGACGCCCATCACCACTTACCGTTACACCGGCGACCCTACCTTGTAACTGAGTGTTGATATTACTACTTGGAATCTGTAGTAATTGCTCCGTCCTCACAGTAGCAACTGCTCCTGTAAGATCTCTCTTCTGCTGCGTGGCATAACCCGTGACAACTATCTCATCGAGAAGTTCTCCTTGACTGAGAGAAACATTGACGACGGATTGACCCGCAACAGGAACTTCTTGCACCCGATACCCCACAAATGAGAATATCAAGAATGCATTAGGACCGGCATCGATTGAATAAGAACCATCGAGGTCTGTGATTGTACCAATATTAGTACCCTTTACAAAAACAGAAGCACCCAGCAATGGGTCTCCGTTTTCGTCACTGACCACACCGCTCACCTGGGCGGAAACGATTCCGACAAAGAGAGCCATCAATCCGGTCAAGTAAAAAGACTTGAACTTCGTAAGACATAATTTTTTCATAAACAGTTTTTCATACGATTAATGAACAATAGACGCTCACATGAGCTTATCGCGGCTAATGTAGTCAGAAAGTTAAAATTAGTATTAAAAAATTGTTAAAAATTAGTTATAAAAATATTATTCCGAATAAGGACATTAAAAGGTAATAATATTCTGTTTCCCCGGATATTGGAGGCCACTCAATAATGGATTATTCTACCATGGTTTTATAAGTTACTCAAAATCAAAGTGTTGATGTGGACTTGATATTCTTCAAATCCACTGATTAATTCACAGAAGCCCAGTCGTAATACCCGTGTACTATTTTGGTTTTTGATAACTAAAGGCAAAATCCTTCATCTAGTCTTCTACTTTTAAGTGTTATGACTATGGCTTCTCTAGTAAGAGAAGTACATTCTATTGGGCGGTCGCCCAATAATTCAATAAAAAAAAGGGGATAACAAGTAAACCAGCGTGAATGCCAAAATCAACCAATTCGTAGCCCCCCCCTCACCCTACCTCAAAAACAATATAGGCGTATCCTTGAATGCTCTGTAACTCAATACAAGTGCAAACGGAAGTAATACCACAGTAGGAATCCATGCAGCCTCGATAGCGTTGAGCGAGCCACTGCGGAGTAGTCGGTCTCCAGAGATGTAAAGCATTATAAAAGTGATATAAAAACCGGTGGCTATGAGCATAGGTGCACCAAATCCGCCTTTGCGAATAATCACACCTGCAGGAGCCCCAATGAATAAGAAGACAATACATACTGCTGCCCATGACCATTGTTGATGATATCTCAGCTGATATTTGCTTATTTCGTTTTGGGTTGATCTGATTTCTGACTGTCTGTTTTCTACGTTATCAGTTATGGCTCTGATATTAGACTTTATAGGATCAATCATGTCTTTGAGATCCTTCGTGATCGCGATATCAAACAAACTCTTTACATCTGGATCCCCAGCTCGGTCAAAATCAATAGACACTCCCTTTTCTTCAGCCTTGATCTTGGTCAGAGTCGCCGTATTTTCAAGCACGGATTCAGGTATTACCACATTTCCGATTCTCAGCTTCTTCTGGGCCTTGCCATCTACGTCCAGCACTACAGTGTCTAGAATATGACCTTCTTCTATGATAGATGAGGTATCTGTTTTTTGGGCATATTCCATCACCTGATAAGGACGTCTGTTAGATGTAATCACCTCCCTTATTCTTCCTCTTAGCGTATCAATACGCTCGGATAGTTCAGATCTCGTCATAAAATCATAGTCTTGATAATCAACACTTACGCGGCTCAAGTCTAGAAGTTTGGATAAATCGAAAGACTTCTGCATATGTGTGAACTCTACGCGCCGTACCTCCCGGGCACCCAGATCATAATTGCGCATTGATGGGTTGCTAGCGGTCGCCCTTAACTCCATCAGTTGATACCCGGAATCAAGGTTCATTATCAAAAATTTTTGATCAGCGGAAACGAATAACTCTGCAGTCTTCGCATAAGTAACATTGACTATGGTTTTATCTGGATCCGTATAATCGCTTATCAAGATTCCTTTTACTGTTCTGCCATCTGACTCCTTACGATCAATATAAATGGAGTAATTATTAAACTCCTGATTAAAAATTTTCTCATCGAAGACGAAGGTCAACTTATTTGTCTTCATGGCTCTCATCTTCGAAAGATAGCGCTTATTGGCCATCGGCTTTAGCTCCTTGGAGGCAAAAAGGGAGAATGACGCCACAAGAATGGCAACAATCAATCCCGATAAGAGCATCCGCCCAAAAGATACTCCTGCTGACTTAAGACTTAATATTTCGTACTTCTCCGCCATATCACCGAACACCATCACACTAGATAACAATATCGTCAATGGCAATGCCAAAGGAATCAAGGCTACACTAAAACTTCCAATAAGATCCAAATAGTCGAATGCGCCATAACCATTGCCAAGGATATCATCAATAGTCTTCCATAAGGTCTGCATGACCAACACGAACTCCACCACAAAAAATGCCAAGATGATGGGACCTATAAACCCTTTAACAAAGTGCTTATCTATTATCTTTAGCAACTATTAGCGAATTTTCTGTAACAAAGTTACGCTCAATTCCGTCAATACAACAAATCTGACAACACATCGCCACGCTGAATACTATACTGGCCATTAAGAATAAACTATATCGCTATGCCCTGCGCATCGTGGGGGACGAAATGACTGCAGAGGATATTGTACAAGAAGTGATGGTAAAGGTATGGAAAAGGGAAGCAGAGTTCGGTGAGTTAGACAACCAGGAAGCATGGTGTATGACTGTAACACGCAACCTTGCGCTAGATGTGTTGAGAAAGAAGAAAATGGATATTGATGACATTGATGGCTATGTGGGTGTCATGGACAAAGCTTTAAATCCTGAACAATCCATGGTGTCATCTGACATTATGTCGATTATTCATGATGCAATCAATGCATTACCCTTGAACCAAAAACAAGTAGTCCATCTGAGAGAAATCGAAGAGTATAACTACAAAGACATAGCACAAATTACCGGAATGACCGAAGACCAAGTCAAAGTCTATCTTCACAGAGCCAGGATATCACTGAGACAGAAGTTGAGTAAATTTTATGAAACTAATTTTCAAAAAGGATAAATTGATTAAACTAATATCAATAAATGAAAAGGGATAATATTAATAAGCTTCTTGACAAATATTGGAGCTCAGAGAGCTCTTTAGAAGAAGAGAAATTTTTAAAGAATCATTTTACAACTACACATAATGATGATCTGGAAACAGCCCTATTTAGCTATTATAAAAATCAACAATCGATAGCACCACAACGGACAATAGGAGCAAGTGGATCTAGACATATAAGATGGTCATGGTCAATAATTACAGCTGCAGCGGCCTCTGTATGCCTAATATTAAGCGCATATTGGCTTTATACTGGCAATCCAAAATTAGAAAACGAACCGACCGTATATGCTGAAGCTGATATAGAAGGAGCGCTGGAAGCAACTAAGGCTGCATTAGCAATCGTCTCAAACAGTCTTAACAAAGGACACGAGGCCATAGACATAAGCATGAAAAATTTTAATAAAACTAATATTCTAAACTAAAAATTATTAACCCATATATTATGAGAAATACACTTGTATTGATATTGATATTCGTAAGTATCAACATGAGCTTCGGACAGAAGGCAGTCGATAAATTTTTTGACAAACTAGAAGACAGAGATGATTATGCTGTAATATCTGTCAATAGAGAGATGTTTAAAATGCTTGCCTCTTTGGATCTCGACAGCGAAGAACCGGGGCTAAAAGAAATGCTTCGTAATATTAAAATGTTAAAAGTTTACATCAAAGAAAGCGATGCATCCCTGAGTGATTTTAACGAGATTAATAATCTAATAAAAGGAAACCTGAATAATCTCGTTTCTGTAAAAAACAAAGAAGAGCGCATTATGCTTTATACGGGCCCGGGAAAATCGGATGATATCGTCGATGGTATAGTACTACTCGTTCACGGCGAAAAAGAAAACGTCTTTATCAAGATTGATGGCATAATCAATCTCAATCAACTAGGTGCTTTATCTAAAAAATTAAACATTAAAGGCTTAGATAGCCTTCAGCAATTAGATAAGAAGAGTTACGAGGATGACTAAACCGGCTAGGTTTATATAAAAATTATTAAGCCCGAGATATACGATCATCGGGCTTTTTTGTTGATGCCGTTTTTTGTGATATTACAATTTTCTATGTGAAACTTAATGTAGTGACTGTTACCCGAGCAGATTTTCAATATTCGAATCAGTAAATCTCCTCGCGACCTTAATTGATTGTTTACTCCCGCAAAAAACATAGATAGGCGTAGACGAGAGTTTAGATCGCTAACAGATCTATGTTCATCAGTTTGATCTGCATTATCTGTGTTCTATCCCTATAGAACGTAGAAGATACAGATATGGCAGATGGTCGCTAAGATGTTGTCGTGGCGAATATTAACTCTCGCAGATGGCGCAGATGAAGACAGAGATAGCTCGGTTAGAAACACCTTGAAAAGTCCCTAGGGGATGTAATTATTAAAGATTGATGAAATCAAAAAAATGAACAAACCTCACAGGGGTGACATGGCCAATCTATCAAGTCGTGTTAAAATTTTTTATTGGATGAAGTATAACTTTTATTGAAGTTGGCATTTTTTGAGCAAAATTGATCATTATAGATTGCTTAACTCCCTATTTGAACTACTGACCCGACATTAGACCTTAGCACTCTTGATTCGGAACAAAAAGTTTGCACCTGTGTATATAGCTGATTCCACACAGTGTTTGTACCTTGATTGCTCAAATCATAAATCTAATGAATTTTCTCTCTCGTATGCTTAAATACAGCTTCTTACTAGGCACACTGTACATAGGGGTCTCTACCCTCTTCGCCCAGATAGGTGATGCCCGTCTTATGTCCATTACTGCGTTTGAAAAAACACAACAAGGCTTGCTCAGTCAATGGACATTTGAGAGCATCGGACCTACTATTTTCAGTGGTCGTGTGGTTGATATCGCCGTCAATCCTAGCGACCCTACACATTATTATGTCGCCTATGCATCCGGAGGGTTGTGGGTAACCAGAAATAATGGAACCACTTTCTCCCCCATCTTTGATAAAGAAGCAGTCATGACGATTGGGGCGATTGCGGTTAATTGGGGGAATGGGGAAATTTGGGTAGGTACCGGCGAAGTGAATAGCAGTCGCTCTTCCTATGCAGGTGTAGGTGTTTTTCTGTCCCAAGATAATGGTGCTACCTGGCTTTATAAAGGATTGCCTGAAAGTCATCACATCGGCAAAATACTCATCGACCCTCAAGATGCCAATCGCATAATCGTCGCAGTATTAGGACATCTGTACACAGACAATCCTGAACGTGGGGTGTATGTCTCCACAGACGGCGGAGATTCGTGGGAGCATAGCCTTTTTGTCAATGAAAAAACAGGTGTAGTTGATCTGATCATGGATCCATCTAACAGTAATATCCTTTATGCAGCTAGCTGGCAGCGTGATCGAAAGGCATGGAACTTTATTGAAGCCGGTGAAGGCTCCGCTCTATACAAATCAGTAGATGGAGCTAAGAACTGGGTTAACATCATCGATCAGAATAGTGGCTTTCCTTCTGGCAATGGCGCAGGAAGAATCGGCCTCGGTATGTCAAGAAATAATGCGGAAACACGTCTTTATGCGCTGATCGACAATTATGATCCCAAGCCACAAACTGCGTCCCCTGTCAGTATTGGGTTGACTAAAAATGACTTTGAAAACATGGATGTACCTACATTCTTAAAACTCGATGACGATGACTTAAATCAATATCTGAGACGCAATAATTTTCCGCAAAAACATAATGCCGATAAGCTCAAAGAAGATGTAAAATCCGGAAAAACAGCCGTGAGTGATCTTAAGAAATATGTTGATAATGCCAACGCAGCACTATTTGAAACAGATGTGATAGGTGCTGAACTTTATGTGAGTCTTGACGAAGGGCGTACTTGGCGCAAGACACATGAAGGTTTTCTAGACGGTCTGTATTACACTTATGGATATTATTTTGGTGTAATTGCTACCCACCCTACACAGCCGGATATCGTATATATAGCCGGTGTACCTATCCTCAGATCCATAGATGGAGGTAAAACATTCGTCAATATAAACGGGGATAATGTCCATGTAGATCATCACAAGATCTGGATCAATCCTGCCAATGCAAATCATCTCCTCCTCGGTAATGATGGTGGCATTAACACCAGTTATGATGCAGGCGACAGCTGGCTAAAAAATCCCTCCCCTCCGGTCGGGCAATTTTACTATATCGCTGTGGACAATGCCACACCATATAATGTCTATGGCGGTCTCCAGGACAATGGGGTGTGGAAAGGCTCACATCTCTATAGCCCATCCACTGAGTGGCAACAAACGGGCAGGTATCCTTATGAAGCGCTTCTTGGTGGGGATGGTATGCAGGTACAGATCGATACGCGGACGAATGATATTGTCTACACCGGATTTCAGTTTGGCAACTATTTCCGCATCAATACGACCACCCAAAAAAGAGAGTATATAACCCCCAGGCATGAATTGGGCGAGAGCCCATACAGATGGAATTGGCAGACGCCTATTCATTTATCTGTACACAATCAGGACATCTTATATATGGGCAGCAACTATCTCTTCCGCTCATTAAATCAAGGTTCAGATTTTACGCGCATTTCTGATGATTTGACTCTAGGCGGCAGGATTGGTGATGTAGCCTTTGGCACCTTGACAGCGATGCATGAGAGCCCATTGAAATTTGGCTTGCTATATACAGGAAGTGATGACGGTCTGGTGTATGTCAGTCCGGACGGTGGGCATAGCTGGCGATCCATAAATATTGGGTTGCCGGAAGATATGTGGATTTCCAGAATTCAGTCTTCTGCGCATGAATTGAGTCGGGTGTATGTCTCCCTCAATGGTTATCGACATGATCATTTTGATGCCTATATATATCGTAGCAATGATTACGGAGATACATGGGAGCGACTCGGTCTTAACCTCCCCAAAGAGCCGGTTAATGTTATCAAAGAAGATCCTCATTATGCAGATATTCTGTATGTAGGTACAGACAGAGGCGTATACATATCCCTTGATCAAGGCAAATCCTTTGAAATGGCTCGCGCCAATATACCAAATGTGCCGGTGCATGATATTGTCGTTCAAGAACGCGATAAACATCTACTCATAGGCTCTCATGGCAGATCGATATATCTCAATGATCTTAAGCCGCTGTATGCACTATACGCATCTATGGGAGACAAATTACAGCTAGTGGATATTCCGAATATAAAATACCGACCAAATGTCGGCAATAGAAGAAGCTCTTTCTCATCATACGGGTCTAATAATGTTGACATATTTTTTGTTTCACCAGCGGCACAAAATGTAACACTGGAACTTCTAAATGCAGAGAATAAAACTGTTTTCAGCCATTCGGTTAAGGCACATAAAGGAATCAATCTATATAAATATGATACGTCCATAGATCATGACAAAATATCAGTTTACAATAAATCCAGAACAGACAACAAAGCCGATGTATCAAAACAAGCACAAAATGGAAGCTACTATCTACAATCCGGCAAATACACCATTGTTGTCAGTGCAGGAAATCGAAGAAGCGAAAAAACACTGGAAATAAAATAATTACAAAAAAGAGACTTACATATTCTTATGGATACACCGATTACCCTGATTATTATCGCCGGCACTTGTCTGATATCTTGGCGATGCTTTAAAGACATGTCGTTATTCAACCGACTCAGTCACAGACCATATATTGAGCATCGTCATTATGAGTATCACAGACTGCTTTCTTCGGGGTTCGTACATGGCAGTATAGGCCACCTCTTTATCAATATGTATGTGTTATATCAGTTCGGAGGATTGTTAGAAAGCTTTCTTGTGTATGACAGAGGAGAATTGATGGGGCGTCTGATGTATATCGGCTTCTATATGATAGCGATCATATTTGCGAACATGGGCACTTTTGTTTCTCAAAAAGACAATGCGCACTTTGCCTCTATCGGTGCGTCGGGCGTGACAAGTGCGACGGTATTTATATATGCTTTATTTGCCCCATGGCAAATGTTTCTATTCCCTCCGGTACCGGCGATCGTATTTGCGGTACTATACATTGCATATTCTGCCTGGGCATCGAAGCAGAAACGTGATAATATTGATCATCAGGCGCATCTCTGGGGTGCGATATTCGGCGTGTTGTTCTTTTTTATCGCTTTTAATGACATGTGGCCTTCCACACTATATCAACTCATGCACCCGACTGTGGGTTTTTAAAACTAAAAGCAAATGAAATACAAGGTTCATACCATCGATTTAAAATTCCTCGGTCAGACAAATGCGATTGCTGCGTTTGTGATTGAATATGATGGCGTCGTAATTCTCGTAGAATCCGGCCCCCACTCTACCTTGCCCATACTCAGTGCCGCTGTAGAAGATTTGGGTTATACGCTCACGGATGTCAAAGCCGTACTCTTATCGCATATCCACCTTGATCATGCGGGTGCAGCATGGTGTTTTGCCGAGCAAGGAGCACATGTTTATGTGCATCCATTCGGATATCCGCACATCCTTGATCCTACTAAGCTCTTGGCTTCTGCCACGATGATATACGGCTCGGCCATGGACATGCTATGGGGTACACTCAAGCCTATCGCGTCTGATCGCATTTCTGCGGTCGAAGATCGCGCCGTCATAGATCATAACGGTCTTAAATTTACCGCACACCACACTCCCGGCCATGCCAAACATCATATCGCATGGGAGCTGGACAACATGCTGTTTACAGGTGACGTAGGTGGTGTATGCATAAATAAAGGTCCTGTAATTCCACCATGCCCACCACCCGATATAAACATCGAAGACTGGATAACATCTATTGACCGCATACAGTCATTGACACATATAGACACATATTATCTCACGCACTATGGCGAAGTCGATGCGCGTAGCGATCATATGGAGCAACTAAGAAATGGCCTCCAATCATATGCGAACTTCGTCAAACCCTATGCCCTCAATGGATCCTCTGTCGAAGATTGCTTGCCGCATTTCATGAAATTCGTCGATAACTCTCTAAAAAAAGCAGGCCTCTCGGAGTCTGATATTACAGCCTATCAAGCTGCCAATCCCGCAGACATGAGTGTGACTGGCTTAATGCGATATTGGCTTAAGAAAATGAGGAGTTGACAATGCCCTTCTTCCAGAAATGGGTAAGCTGACATCACCTCAGAAGGAAATTGAAATGTAGTAGCAGATCGAACACTTACTTCATCAATAGTAGTGCTATTTCGATTTGCCTTAGATGAGCTGCGTTATGATCGATTACTTTATCAAACTCTTGCTTTAAAGTTCTGATACCGGCTTCACTATGGACAAACTCAATATGCCCCAATTCTCGATAATATCTGTCTGCAAGATAAATTATTGACTGTCTATTGGCGGAAAATATGGCTTTACTGACATCTAAAGGAAAGGACGCGTAATTCAGTTTTTCGCACCAAGCATCTTGATCAAAAGCCCATACTACTTTATCAGGCTCTGAAATTATTCGCTTTAATCGCTCGTGCAATACACTTTCTGCATCAGCCAAATGAACCAGTATTTTTCGAATATTCCACTTACCTGCGGCGTAAGATTTCTGTAAATCATTTGCTGATAAGTTATAAAATGTCTCAGTTCTGAGCTTTGTCTTTGTGAGATTGTCGATTAGGTTTATCAAGAATTCATATTTAATGTCATAAGTAAAATCCATAATAACAACGAGCACTTGATAACAATACTCTTGTGACTATGATTCTAGTAATGAACTTGTATGGTATTCGTACAAGTCATAGCACAAGTTTCGGTAGTCAAAAAAGAGAAATAAAATGAATTTCTACTTACCCATAATTATTTAATTATTAGTATATTAGCGTGTAAGAATACATCAAGCCATATTTAAAGATACTATAATTTTCGAGAATCTTAATCAAGTAATTCTAAAAATTGGCTTTTAAGCCTATATTGAAACTAAGTGGCATGGCAGGTCTAAATCCTTGAGGTAGATTCGCAACTATGGCATCATTGTTCATAAGATTGTTGACAAATGAATAAACAGATAGCTTTTTAGAAATGCGGTAATTCACTGCCAAGTCAATTATTATAAACCCGGGCAATGCATTTACCTCTGCAAACCCCACCCCATCACCAGGCAAGATTTTTTCATTCGCCCCCGGCTTGACTCTGGTCTCACTTGTGAACCTAGACGTCAAGCTGATATCAATTTTCCCTGCTTCAAAACCAACTATAGTAGTCAGCATATGCGGCGACACAAATGGAATGTTATCGCCTTTATTGATCAAGCCACTCCCCCAGTCTCCTCCACCATTCACAAAAGTTTCTTGGAATATTGCGGAGGTATAGGTATAGGCAATAGAGATCGGTAATTTATACTTGGTAGTGCCCCCTTCCCTATTTAATACATCAACAGAAGCACTTAATTCCATCCCTTTGATAAGCGCACTTCCCGCATTAAACATGTCTCCCGTACCAATACCTCCACCGGATACATTGTCAGAGCCGAGGATGTTGTCAAAATTGTTTAGGAATCCGGTAGCCTGCATAGAGAAACCATTGGCTATGTGACGAAATCCAAGCTCGTAATTTGTCGATAACTCAGGATTGGCTTGTCCTTCTGCGGAAGTGACAGATGGCATTCCCGGAGGGGAGAAACCTCTGTGTATGCCTCCGAATATACTCGATTCCCGACCGAGCTCATAGTTAATACCGATACCCGGCAGAAATACAGACAGATCATTACTCGCCCTGCGCAACGCCGTGCCCAGACGCTCACCATCTGCTGTGCCGTAATTCTCAAGACCTAAACTTATCCTTTCATATCTCACCCCGGGGCTAAGTTTCAATCCCTTGTATTTAAGATCATAGGTAAGAAAAGACGACGTCGCTGTTGCACTTCTTAACTGATTCTCGCTGTTACCTTTAATGCCGCCTACATCAAGAATCATTTTGCCGTTTGTCATATTATAGCTAGCATTCGTGCCGAATCTATCAGACTGATCGTAGTGATGACGGATGCCAAACTCAATTCTATGTGTCAACTCGTCCTTTGTAAATAGATAGTTGGTATTGAATTGTATTCCTTTCGAAATATAAGTTCTATTAGTCGCACGATAAAGTATAGTACCATCTGCTTGTCCTGTCATCACATTATAGGCTGCGCGTCGTCCCTCGGGATCTCCAAGTATATTATTGATGCTCTGACCGCCAAAATTATTCCCTCTTGCCCACTCTCTGAATGACTTGCTGTAATAGGCGGTCGAGCTGATGGTCAGGCCTGTCACTGGTATTATGGTATGATTGAGTGTTAAATGATTATGATACATATCTAGTGCATCTAGTTGAGTCCCACTGTATCGTCTTCTGGGATTATTTCGATAATCATCATAAGTCAAACCTAAGTATGTTTCGTTGCCATCTTCGGTGCTATTGACGAACTTAAGTGTGAGTGCTTGATACATGCTAGCGTCATCGCCAGTATGAAACCGAATCTTCCCCATCACATCTCTTCTGTCAAAACCCGTATTGCCACCCCCATCAAGCTCTTTAAAACCACTACTCGCGAGACGTGTCACATCAAATACATAATCAAGTCTTTCCCGACTATCACCTAGCCAGAGACGCTGTTGATTTGTATTAAATCTTCCATAACTAAGCATTGCCCCGCCTTGAAAACTAGTAGGTATGGGTGTAGAAATAAAATTGATCGCACCGCCTACCGTTCGGGGTCCGTATTTTATCTGACTGCTACCTTTCAGCACTTCCACTCCACTCATTCTTGTAAACGTAGGAAAATAATAAGCTGCCGGATCACTATATGGTGCAGGAGCTATAAGAATACCATCTTCCATCAGGGTTATTTTTTCGCTGCGGTTCACAGAAGTTCCTCTTAATCCGATATTGGGCCTGAGCCCAAATCCCTCTTCGTCACGAATGGTTACTCCCGGTACAAGACGAAGTACATTTTGTGCATCATATTGATGAAGCTTTTGTAACTGAAGTGATCCGATATAACTACCTGAGCCCGGTATCGACATTGCGCGATCGCCGACGATGGTGACTTCTTGAAATTGTACAAACCTGGATGTATCCGGCTCAGTTGCAAGAAGAAAATGTAATGGTAACATTAAAGCTATAAGTACAAGTTTTTGCATGTCTCTGTTTTTATGTAAACCTAAGCACCGATACCCGCGTCACAAATACACATTATCATGAATAAGCCTAACAAAATACGAAGACCGAATACCTAGTATTAGGTACTGATGTGGGTGTGAGACTAACGGAAACGACGCGAGTCGAACTGAGATTTGCCTCCTTGATACTTGAGGAAGTCAGAAAATGGTGCTGCCTTAACCCCGATGAAGAAGCTGTAAGTCTGATTGGCAGGTTGCCAGCTGATGCTTAATTGCCAACAATGTAGATCTCTCGAAAGACTAAAACTCGGATACACGAATCGCTTATCTCTGATGTCGTAAGATAAATTGCCTACCTGCATACCCCATTTGTCCGTGAGTTTGATCATGCTACTAGTCAGCTGGATACTATGTGTAGAAAGCTGCCATTGTTCTGTGGGGGAAGCTGGATTGAAATTTAGACGAATATTATAGGACAGTCTGAAATCCGCAAACCAAGAGAAAAATTCAGGTTCTCTGTCATCATCTTCAATAATTACAGCATCAAGAGGCTCTTCATCCGCCACTTCTCTTATTTCATTAAATCCGACATTGCGACCATCCGTATTGGACGCATAATTAACATCTCCGACATTCTTTCCTGCAAAGAAATCCCGGATCTGCTTTAATGTAAAAGTGGTCGAAAAATTGGTTGTAAAACTTGAAAATCGCACTAAGCCCTTTCCTTGCGAAATCAATGTTTTATTGATACGCTGACCACGCTCGTTGACATCATAGACATCCATCGCACCATTAATCGATAGTGTACCTAGATTTTTCAATATTTGGGCATTGGCCGTCAGGCTTACAGGACTCCAGTTAAGACTATCGGCATTGAGATTATAACTACCACCGAGATTTACAGAGTTGAATATTTTAAACTTCTTCTCCGTACTATCTCTTTTGGAAAACATCTTCCCTTCAAATGTATTGGCTATGCCATAATTAATCGAAAAACCACCATCCGTCAGCGATCTTGAATTAAATAAATTAGTATTGCGAATGCTCTGAAATGGATTGAATATGATACTCGTATCCAGCCCCGTCGTGGGACTAGCGTAAACAAAT
Organism: uncultured Saprospiraceae bacterium; assembly: GCA_964396595.1. GTDB lineage: Bacteria > Bacteroidota > Bacteroidia > Chitinophagales > Saprospiraceae > CAYNFR01. The sequence continues at coordinate 22,254 of CAYNFR010000035.1, forward strand.
TCTTGAGAATTCCCGGAATTGGACGGGCGATAACTGATCCCTACACTAGGCGTCATCTGATGTCGCAGACCACGCAGCCGTCCCTTGGACATTTGGACGGTACCAAAAATATTAGTCGCCAGATTGACACCTATACTAGATTCTCTGAGGGTCTTAAAGCCCGTTTTTGCCACAGGCAATGGTCTGCCATCTTCGTCTAGTTCATAATCGGTCGTATGCAGATACCAGAATTCATCATGATTTGCATTAACATTAAAAGTGACATGCTCAAATAAATTGTAAGATGATGCCGTCTCCATTCGATGGGTGAAACCGGATCTAAACAAACCCAATGTCTCTGATGAAAAAAGAATTGAATCTCCCGTAGTAACCGCATTTTGAAACTTACCATCATACTGAACATTTATTTTCTCGTACCACTTCTGTTGATTTACCGAACCCTTACTTGGCTTAAATGGAAAAATTCTGTTCATTCTCAGTTGGACTTGCGGCAGTGTAAAAGATATAGAGCCTGTCTGTGTATTCTGCGAATGATTAATACCGGCATTAAAGTTTACTTTATTGCTAAGTCTGTAGCTATAATTAAAATTTGAATTAATCTGTGAATTTAATTGCGCAGATGCTACTTCAAAATTTCGTCTGTCATAATCGTTGACGGTAAATCTCAGAGACCCTCCTATCGTGCGAAAGGGGTGCGCCTTAGGGTCTTGATTGTGGTTGATGGTAATGGAGTAGGAATTATCTACACTCGGTTGTAACTGACCTAGGGATTCTCTGAGTTGCCTAGATATCGCTAGATTGATCGATCCTGAATGTTTATACCGCTGTCGATAATTACTATTGAGGGTGAGTCCCCATGACCCACGTGTGTACAGCTCAGCACGCGCACTCAAGTCGAGTCTTTCGCTTAAGGCAAAATAATATCCCAAGCCCCGCACGCCCAATCCCAATTCCGGAGAGCGATAAATCGGATCCTGCGGAAATATTAGGCCTGATGTACCCCCTCCTGAGAAGTCAAATAAAGGTGCAAACGCAAATGGCATCACCAGCGGTAAAGGGATACCCGCCAGCTCCATATTGGCAGGACCAATGATGGCAATTTTGTCTGGAATCAATTTTAACTTAGTCGTCCTGATACCCCAATGAGGATGATCCGCATCACATGAAGTGATAAGCGCATTGCGGTTATACACCACATCGTCGATATGAAGACTATCTGCGCCGGCTTTGATAAACTTTGTGACAGCACCGTGAACATAGAGATTGTTCTGCAGCACCCTTGCGCCATGAACAAGCCCTTTCTCACTTTTGATATTATATCTGATCCGATCTGCGTTGACATTCTGATCACCCGTCTTAAATACAGGTTTACCTATTTTTCCATTTCTGCTAAAAGCCTCTACCTCTTGTGTCTTAAAATTGAACAGAATATAATCTGACGTTATCTCCAGCTCTTCATATCGGACGAATGCTTCTCCATAAAGATGAACTCTACTACCCGTGATGTCATTTATACTACTATCCTTAGCTCCATACTCAACCTTGGGCTGCACAACCGCAGGATCGGAAGGCGTTCCTTCTCTGACATCGAGTTCATTAAGTAGTGTATCCGACTGTGCATCTATGGTGGAATCGCGCTCTTCATAATTATTCTCTGACGTTATAGTACGCATCAAGCGGCTACTCGTATCAAGCTGAATCCCACGAAAAGTCGCGATAGTATCCTGACTATGCAAGACATTGGTGGCGTACATTACACAGATTGCCAGCACACTAGCATACTTAATAGCTGTGCTACCCATTCCTACCGTACTGAGGATATGCCTAATAATCATGCGTATGTTTGGCGGCGCAAATATCCGTATAACGTTTAGAATACTTTCGCCGTACTCGATACGTAATGTTAAACAAATACTAAACCAAGCTCGCAGAATGATAAAATTATTAGTCTAGACATCTTCTGGAATACACCTGACTCCGTAATAATGACGTTAATCTGACAGGACTGCTTAACTTTTCGACAATCGTGGCCGTTCTACAGGGTGCCGAATGAACACAACAGAAAATTTAAGCCTACTTTTGCACTTTTTAAGAACAAAGACATGTCTAAAGAACTGAAAATCGGTATTATCAGCATACTTACTTTGGCAGTATCAATATGGGGTTTTCAATACCTTAAAGGCCGAAATTTACTCAAGAAAGGGTTTAGTTTTACGACCACTTACAATGATGTAGAAGGACTTCAAGTGGCTTCGCCAATAGAGATAAATGGTCTTAAAATAGGTGCTGTCAAGAAAATTGATCTCAATCCCAGCAACGTCAATGAAATGATTGTCGCCTTCGATATACAAGGTGATTTTCGTTTACCTGATGATACGAAAGCTGTACTTGCTTCTGATAACAGTCTGGTAGGCTCTAAAAAAATCATCTTGAAGTTTAATCGCCAATGTAATGGCTCGGACTGTCTCGTAGGAGGAGAACGGCTCCAAAGTGATGTACGAGGATTTCTTGACGCGATAATCGGCAAAGACGAACGCGCAGCATTTTTTGCCACGCTGAGGCAAGAAGCCGGCCCACTTATGGACACAATTCTCTATCGGATTACGGATACAAATGCAGATAATGCCATCAGCCAGTCACTTGTGAGTATGGAAGCTGCTATGAAGAATATTGCCAGCCTGACGGCCAATCTAGATCAACTTCTGAAACAATCCTATCGAAATCTCAATGAAACGACCGCCAATCTCTCTGTCGTCACAGGAACTTTCGCAAAGTCACAGGATGACCTCGAAAATCTGATATCAAACTTTTCTTCATTCAGCAAACAATTGGCTGATGCCGACATAGGGGGCACCTTATCCAAAACCGGAACAACTATGGACTCTGCCAATGGCCTACTCAACGATCTGCAGTCATCTGTCGCCAATGCGAATGAATCCTTTAACAGTCTCAATAGTCTGTTGAGCAAAATTGACAAAGGAGAAGGCTCCGTCGGACAGTTGTTGAGCAACCCAGATATATACTCCAATCTCGAAGAAGCTACAAAGCACATGTCTCTACTCCTTCAGGATTTCAGATTAAATCCGAAACGCTATGTGAGATTGTCTGTTTTTGGCAGGAAGGGCAACCAATACACGATGCCACAAGATGATCCGGCATTCAATGAAGCCGGTGTTAAAAATTAGCTAACTAATGCCGCAGGATCATGGATAAGTCGGTTTTAGCATCCGAATTTATATAGCAGAGTAGTTACCTCAAGACGACATATTTTTCGCTCGTATGGCAGATCACTTTACGATAAAAAGAGCGGAAGTAAAATAGTAAATTGGCCTTTTGGGCATAACTCATAATAATTAATATGCTACTCAATATCTAATCCCTAATGTGTATAATTATTATAGATTATGGCTATCAAATAATGAAATAAACCTCTTCGGGGCGACATAATTAAAATCCAAAGTCTATAGGGCTAAACTGCTAGTATCGTTCCAGCATTAATTACTAATTGTGGCGCTCGCCTTAATTTTTTCTTACTCTCCAGTCCCTAAATATTCTCTACTCATCCATTCCTGATAAACCCTACCGCTTCAATTTCCACAAGACAACCGAAGTGTAAACTCGGTACAGGCACTATAGATCTAGCAGGTTTATGATGCCCAAAAAAATCGGCATACGCTCGATTAGCCTCGTCCCAACCTTCTCCATCAGTGATAAAACAAGTTGTTTTTACAATCGCATGACGATCAAGTCCCCTATCGATTAATAATGCTTCGGCCTTTTGTAGGCAAAGTATCGTCTGCCCGTATATCCCATCCGGCATCGTCAAGCTTGCTCTATCAATGATGGGAAGTTGTCCGCTGATAAAATAAAAATCACCAGCCTGGAATATGGGTGAATAATGGGGAGAGGACATAAATATATCTTATATCTTATCGGGAAATCGTTGTTTAAGTTGTTGCTCGATATACCATATTCCCCCAAAGACCAAAAACATCATTACCAACATGGTGACTAACAAACCGATCAATTGATCAAATTCAATGACAAAGCCCAATATACTTATAGTGAAATGAGCATAACCGACCTTCTTAAAAATTTCATTAGACAATGACTGCGAAAAATCCCAACTTGCACGATACTTCATTGATCGTCTCGTACGATATCCATATAAATGATTAATATCCTTTGGTGGAAACCTTCGCGCAATATAAGCAGTACCTGCGAATATCATTCCTAAACCAAGATTCATCAAGATGAACATTAAACTCATATACTCTACAACATCCTTGTCTCCATCAAAGTTAAAACAAGCATCGGTTAAAACAATGCTAAAATAGACCATATATCAATATTGGGAGATTTATAGACGTAACTTCGCTACCTCACAATAAACATATTATGCGCTACATTCTTAAACCAGCAACAAGTCTTCTTGTCCTCTTCTTATCGACTTTCACCATCATAGCACAGCAGACCGTGATAGGCAATGCGGAGGTACTATCAGGAATGAATGGTGATTTAATTTATGGCACGAACAAACTTAAAGGCCACCCATACCTATTAGCAGACTGGAGTAATTGTCGTTTGACCGATCATAAAGGTTTCGTGCGAGAAATCGAAAAGGCAAAATTTGATGTCAGCTCACACAAGCTACTAGTCCTGCACGAGGGCAAAGAAATCTGGGTTAATGATCATCAGATAGCATCTTTCGAAATCAGAACACTAGAAAACCCTTCCACTACCTTCGTCAAATTAGTCTATAAAGATGCCATACACTATGCTGAGGCGATCACCCAGGGTGACATATCCTTGTTTCGTATCTATAACAAAACCTTTGTTCAGCCTCGTCCGACGGACAACTTTACCTATGGCTCCGATGGCGATCTCCAGCCCTATTTTAAGGATATAACAGAAACGCTCGTTGCAAAATATAAGGATGGTGATCAGGTAGTGATTAAAAGCAATGGTAAAGATCTCGATAAAATATTTGATAGAAACATGAAGTCCAAAATTCAGAACTTCCAGAAAAATAACAAGTACACAGGTCGCACCGTCTATGACTTAGGCAAGTACCTTGATGCCCTTTCTGACAGTCTATAGAAGTAGCAATATGCCGCTATGGACAGAAAGCAAATATTCTGTTCTTCGATGATATCTCCGCACCCATCGGCAGGAGTAAATTGCACTAATATTGTTCTAATAGTACCTTAAATTAAATAACTATCAATCTTTTCATAATTCATTCTCACACAAGGTAAACTCCAGTATTAAAATCCTTCGATCATAATGTACTCATAGAATTTGTCATGATCTAAAATGTACAACAAATCTGGTCAAACCATCTTCATGTGTGCTCAGTTCATAGGAAGCATCATGCATCGACAAGATTTCTTTAATCAACATCATACCTACCCCCTGTCCGGTCGGTTTAGTAGAATAGAATGGTACGTTACGCAATTTATTAATTGTTTCATCTGCTATTCCCCTGCCATTATCCGATATCATAACCTTCTTGCCAGAATCTGAAACATGTACCGTGATTTCTCCATTATGATCAATTGATTCAAAGGCATTCTTAACAATGTTGGATAACACCTGCTCCATCTGTACAGGGTCTATTTGGATTACGAAGTGTAATGAATCATCCTTGGACAGGGATATGCCGATATTGCGATGATGAGCTTCACTATTGTACAATCGACTCACTTTAATAACTAGCTCGTAAATATCTACTTCTTGAAAATGTGGTGGGTAAAGACGAATGACCGAGGCAAAATTTGAAATAAACTGACCCATGTTCATATTTCTCGAGCTTGCAATATCGATGGAAGAAATGATATCTTCGCTTCCCTCTGCCTCCGTAATCATCTCTCGCACCGAATGAAGTATAGAATTGACTGCACCTACCGTATTATTCACTTCATGTGACATCATCCGTATGACTCTACCATAGGCTTCCTTCTCCGCATGCAAAATCTCGTTGGAAATATCTTCCATCAGTATACAATCACGGATAAACCCTTTATACCGAATCCTCGATCTAGAGATCTTTAATCGTTTATTTTTATAGTGGAAATCAGCGTCATCATGTGATAAATGCAATCGTATCCTATTAATTATCTCATTCACCTCCTTAAGATGCGAAGGACTAAACATCATCTCCAATATATGCTCCGCACTGGGGTTCATATCGGATACCATGCCATCATAGTCTGTTATAATAATTCCTATCGGTGCTGTGGCAATAAGATCCTCCAAAAATTTACCTTGACCATCGAGTCTGAGACTTTCGTCACTAAGTTTATGAACTATCTCGTTATACTTAATCACAAGTTTATCTATGATAGGATCGCCAATCGGGATAAGCGAAACATTCAAATCTTGTTTTTCAAAATCTTCAATGCTCGAAACTAAGTTCCTATATGGGCTATCCATCAAATAAAAAAAACGCAATCCCAAATATAGAGAGCCCAATATCGCTAGCTGAACACCTATCCATAGCCATCTGTTTTCAAAATTATAAAAGATCAAGAATCCTAAAACAGCATGTAGTAGGATGATATAGAGGCCATATTTATGAATGACTCTCATAAGAAATATTGTATTTATCCAGACGACGATAGAGTGAACTACGCGTGATACCGAGTGATCTGGCAGACTGACTTATAGAATTATTATGATAGGCAAGTGTTTTCAAAATCATCTGCTTCTCTAATTCATCCAGACTCATTCGCCCTACATCGGGTAATCCCACTAGAATAGTACCTAAACTAGATTGATTAAGCTGATCTTTAAAATCTTGCTCAGTGATTTTAAAATTTCCTATATTCATAAGAATGGTTCTTTCTACAATATTCGATAATTGACGAATATTGCCAGGGTACTCCTGATGCGTCAACCATTCCATTGCAAGAGCAGTTATCTCCGGTTTATTGATATCGTAATTACGACATACTTTATCCACAAAATGATCAAGCAGCAGCGGAATATCTTCCCGCCGATCACGCAGTGGCGGCAAGTGCAACTGGATCAAATTAATGCGATAAAACAGATCCTCTCTAAAAAGCTTCTGATCGATCATCGCCCGCATATCACGGTTTGTCGCACTAATGACTCTGAAATCTACTTTTTGTGAACTACTCGACCCTAGCTTTTCAAATGTTTTTTCTTGGAGTATGCGAAGTAGCTTTACTTGGCTAGATGCATCGAGCTCCGCTATTTCGTCCAGAAAAATAGTCCCTTTGTGTGCTTTTTCAAACCTTCCTACCCTGTCGCTATGTGCATCTGTAAAAGCACCTTTACGATGGCCGAACATTTCGCTTTCGAACAATGAAGTAGCAATGCCTCCGAGGTTAACTTTAACAAAAGCTTCCCCTGATCGAGTACTATGCTGATGTATCATCTCCGCAAGTAGCTCCTTACCTGTACCGCTCTCACCTGTTATCAGTACCGAAGCATCTGTAGCAGCAATTTTTAAAGCTTGATCAATGATTTGCACAATACCAGGGCTGCTCCCAATGAAAGTACGCATAAACCCGTCGGGATCTTCAGCATGAGATGCTTGCTTGGCCTTAATGGCTAATATCGTCTCTATTGAGCGCATCAAAGCATCATTATCCCATGGCTTCGCCAAAAAATCACCCGCACCCATTTTCATACCCTCTACAGCAAGCTGAACGGTAGCCCATCCTGTGATTAAAATTATAGCGACAGAAGGGTCAATATTTTTGATGATTTCCAAAGCTCTAAGACCTTGCTTCCCACTAGTATCTATCGAAAAATTCATATCGAGTATCACTAACTGAGGCTGAAACACAACTAACTTTCTTTCTAGTAAGGAGGGTGTATGGATGCTCTCTACCTCATAGCCCTTCCTTACCAGCAATAGCTTAAGACTGGTGCAGACAGCTATGTCATCATCTACGATCAATACTCTATTCACCTATTATGGGATAACGTTCTATTAAGCATTTGTGACCATCCTTACTCTTCTTTTAATCCTTCTGAAGGAGACAATGTGGCAGCCTTCCATGAAGGATAAATTGCACAACCCAACACCAATAATAAAATAAATATCAGTGCATAGCGCATTCCTTCATAAAACAGTGCTCTATCATAAAAACTCACTAATTCAAAATGTATCATCTGCCAGACGACTAAAACACCTATTGCAAGTGCCAATATGGCTAATCCCATCAGCTCCATTACAAACTGCCCCATGATATTCGCCTCAGAAGCGCCCATAGCCTTGCGAATGCTTATCTCATATCTGCGCTTGTTGATGCTATACCATAATACACCAAACAAGCCTACAGCGACATTAACCACTAAAAAAATAGCCAATGAACAAATAATAATGATAAACAACCATGTAGGTTTACTTCGTTGATGCCTGACTTCATCTAGATTTCTGATGATAAAATCTCTTCCAGTGATTTCTTGTATAATCCGAGAAAGTCGCTCTTCGAATATAGTCGGTGTGCCTTCATGCAATGCTATATACAAGGATTCCGCATATTCTCTATCATATGGTGACTGGTATGAAAGTAACATGGGATCCTCTTCTGTAAACTCTCCATTATACTTATAATGATCAACTATACCCACGATCTTTTTATCGCCATTAAGATTTATTACCGTGTCCAATATATCCCTATCACCAAACTGCTTCGCAAATAGTTGACTAACAATGACCTCCTGTACAGCTTGATCATCCAGAGGTCTATTAAACATACGACCCCTGATCACATTCAGCCCCATTACTTCTTCATAAACCTCTTCAAATGAAGCCAAATTGTATTGTAATCGAACATTATCAACCTCCGTGACACTTGACCAATTATTCCAGCTAAATGGGTACACAGAATTACCAAAACAATGCGCTTTTATCTCGGGTGTATTGCCCAAAGTCTCTTTGAGATTGTCAATGATTATTTTGTACTCGTCTCTGTCAAACTCTTCATAATATCCCACAAACAATACGACAAGACGATTCTCTGTTTCAAAACCAAGTGGAGACCTGAGTTTATCAACATTCGAGATAATAAATGCTAATACCCCTACCAAGATCATAAAGCTGAGAAATATCTCCAAAAGAAGCATCGCATTCTGCCCCTTATTCTTCCAAACAATTTTTATTATCTGAGAGATCATCTTATTTATATTTTAGAGATTCAACAATATTTGATCGGGCTATCCGCCATGCAGGCAGTATACCCGAAAGGATTCCAAATAAAAGGACAACCAATATAGAAATCATAAAGACCGACAAATTAAAATCAAGCCTCATAGCATCCAGCCATCTCAGATTATTCGCATAATACATGACTACATGGGCGATGGCTAGTCCGATCACACCACCAATAATGGTCAGAATCAAATTTTCAAAAACTATCTGAATCATGATCTGTGAAGGATGTGCTCCGAATGCCTTTCGTACACCAATTTCTGCCGAACGATCTAATATCCTGCTAATATTGAGATTAATCAGGTTCAGCATCGGTATGCCTGAAAAAAGTAACAACATTAAACCTACAAGCTTATATAAATTACGCTTTGTCTCGGTAGGATTATCTGCATAAAAATAATCCTCTGCATGAAGATGAATATGGTCATAGACTATGACACGCATTCTGTTAAATCGAGCACCACCATTCTGAGAGGGGTCAAGAAACGGAATGTCTCTTGTCAACTTTTCAATTTCTTCAAATAATGATTCTGTACTGGTTCGAGCCTTCGCTACAGCCATATATGGGCCGAAGTAACCTTGACTCTCCTTGCTTGCATCAATTACCGTCATAGGCAGAAATATATCGCCATTAACGTATAGATTATTTAGTCCAGAATGTTTTACAACACCGACAATTTTATACTCTTTTTTGTTGATTTCAATGATCTCTCCTAAGAGACCTTTCTCCTCTCCAAAATAATCCCGAGCTAGTCTATCTGTGATGACGGCATTAAAAGCTACCTGCTCAATGTCCGCCGCATTCAAAAATCGCCCGTCTATTAATTTAAAATCAAATACATTAAAATAATGCTCATCTACATGCTCTGCACCAATTTCATACTTCTTGTTATTGTGGTAAACATTATAACTTCCCCATCCCGATAAATAGCAAATCTTATCTGCCGTAGTAAGCTTTTCAAGAGAAAAATATTCCTTCAGAAAATCAATATGAAATCCCGATCTCGAAGTCCAATTAGCATTATCAATATTCTCAAATGTACTATCTATCACCCATGCATCATTTACATAAGATGAATCGAGCCTCCACGTAGTATCTTGATTTACCTCCTTCTGCTCAAGTTGCTTAAAATACACCAATGACGATGCATCAGAGATGGGGGTATTAGAGCCAAACTGATTCTGCAAGTAGGAGACCATCAACATCAGTACGGCCAATGTAAAACTTATGGCAAATAAGCTCACAGCTGTAAA
>CAYNFR010000036.1:0-30662 GCA_964396595.1 uncultured Saprospiraceae bacterium
TCTTACATCCGGTCCTTTCTGCTTTCTGTACCTTCCTCGATCTGCATTAAGATCTGTGTCGCTGTGTACCGCTTAAAGACTCGAAGCATATCTGACAAATTCGCCTCTAGCGCACTTATTATAGCGTAGATATGACTACTCATGATCACATAAGCATTGATCTGTAAGCCTTTGGATCTTCATCAATAGTCCAAACTATCCATCACTAGATCACGATAACATTGACGAGTGAATATATCTACCCAATCTATGACCTGAATAGTAATAAAGTACAGACCATCCTATCGTGTGATCTGATATCCCGTTGGCATTTTCTTCTCTGTCTTAAGTGTTGCAATATACGCAAAACAGATTATGCCTTACACTTCGACGCAGGCATAGCTTACGCCGAAAAGTGGGGGAGAATTGATACTAACTATCACTATGAAACATTATCCTCGTAGTCGTAGGGGCTAATGCCTTGAACTAACGATTTATGTTTTCTTTTGGCTTCTAAAATATCATAAGCGTTTTGCAATCGCAACCAATATCCCTCTGACAATCCAAAGAATTTTGATAATCGTAAATCTGTATCTGCAGTTATACTACGTGTTCCTTTAACAATCGCATGAATACGATTAGATGGAACTCCTATTTTGTCCGCCAGTTTATTTTGTGACATACCTATCTCTTGTAGAAACTCTTCTTTTAAAATTATTCCTGGATGAGGATTCTTAATTAGATTTTCCATATACAATATTTTTAGTGATAATCTATAATGTGTACATTATATGCTTGACCGGAGTCCCAGATAAAACAAATACGCCAGCGTTGATTAATGCGTATACTCATTTGGTCATCTCGATCTCCTTTTAAGGCTTCCAAACGATTACCCGGCGGATGCTTTAAGTCTTCCAAATTAAGAGCAGCATCGAGCTGGCGTAACTTACGTAATGCTCTTGCTTGGATATCAGAGGGAAATTTCATTGAGAAAAAACCATTCCAAATCTTTTCAGTTTCTCTACAAGAGAAAGAGGATAGCATAATCGTTATCTGAATCTAATATCGCCACAAATATACAACATTACGTGATACGTATCATGTAATGTTTAAAAATTTCAATAGACCCTTCAATCTAATGCCAATATTACAGTCTCATAAACCGGTAATATGTACCCATCTTTCTACCGTTTTATGTTACTACTAAGTTATCAAATACTGACGTATTAATGCATCGACCCTGTATAACCCCTGCTCATTTGCAGATCTTCTCGTATGGCGTAGGCTGCGCCTGCGTGGGTGTGACCATAAAACGCTGTATTGTGTGAATGGCTATCATTAAAGCTCTATCATGTCAATATTTATTAAGGCGCTTAATCCACTGTAATTTCGTTGACAATACAACCCATCCTATCGTGTGATCTGATATCCCGTTGGCATTTTCTTCTCTGTCTTAAGTGTTGCAATATACGCAAAACAGATTTTGCCTTACACTTCGACGCAGGCATAGCTTACGCTTAACAAGGATAAATTCCCTGCCCATAAAGGACAAGGAATGTGTCTTATATAATCTTGATGCTGTGCTTAGAAATGTAAAAACCAGCTTAGCGTATTCTTAATATTTACTTTTAGCTTTTTCTAATCGACTAATTAGTTCAGAAGATAGTTCATTTTTTTGACGCATTATCTTCGATATTATTTTATCCAAGTCAATGGCATCACTCACAGGGTTTTCAAGTTCGTTTAACACTAATTCTTTTTTCTTAAGATTTTGATTTTGCAATATCTTAATAAAAGCATTTGGGCTTTTGTTCAGTGCTTCAAACAAGATCTCATTACTAAACTCAGCAAACTCTACATTTCGAAAACAAATAGTATCAATAGTACAAAATATTTCATCTATAAAATCAGGTTTATAATCCTCCTGCTCTGCTGCTTGGGTCAATATAGAAAAATCGCATTTTTTACATTCTACATTGACACTTACAATGTTCACCTTACTTGAACAACTATATAAATGTATCAAGAATATGAATCTTAAAATATTAATACTCATGCCATAAAACTTGTAATATTTCAGAATACTCCGCTCTTCTATTGCTTGCTTTTGTTTTTAGATTTCTAATTCCTTGTGCTTTATTCCCTCTGCTAATATTAATTGTACCAGTTGAAGTACCTGTATTGCTATTCGTTCCACTAAAATCAAAATTATCGAAAAAATTATTTGAGTCATTAGGACATAATGTAATGCAACCTCTCGAGCCTCGACTATTATAATTTCCTTTATCGCTTTGACCAGAATGTACATTAACATTAGTCATTGTCACATCATTTCCCTCAGGATCTGTTCCTGGAGAGTTCCGATTACCATTCGAATCAACTAAATTTAATCCTTTCTTCGTACTGCCTTTATGTCCTGAGTCATTGTTATATTCATGCTCCCCTGCATTAACAGTATTTGCGGTAGTAGAATTGTCAGAATTTGAAACTGAATTAGGATAACTACTTCCAGAATAAGGCCCATTCAATTCTCCAGTCTCATCATCAAAAACATATATATCAACTGTATATGTGGTTCCAGCTGTACCGTTATCATTAGGGCGAACTGCTTGATCAAAAACATGCACCCTCATTGTATCTAACCCAAATGGGTCAGTATAGATAAGAGGATTATTCATTACATAGTTATATGGTGTCAAATTATAATATTTCTCCGCCAGTGGATCCACCCCCGTAAACCTGCCTATAGCTGAATCATAAAACCACCTTACTACTCGCGCCTCTATCTGGCGATATCGGGGCGATAGTGCAGTTTCTCTTCGGCCACGAGACATCTCTATGTCTCGCACATCCTCGTTCACATAGTCATACCATCCCAGCGTGGCGGCTGCCACATGCTCTTTGCCGTTGTATCGATAACTATAATCCACCTTTTCATCATTTGCCCAACTGCCCGTCATCTCCAGTCCGCTAGAACTCATGCCCTTATCAGGTTTTGATTGAGAATTTTATGTCCATGCATGGAAAATAATACATTTAAAACAAAGATACTTCTTAGTCCGGTTATTAAGAATTACAAATTCTTAATGTATGGCATCGCAGTTATAAACTGCGACGAGCAGGGTTCATTGCGGCCATTTTTTGAATTTGATGTTAAATGGGTAATAATATTTGGACTTACGTCCGATACAGGCATACTCTATTTCCAAATGTTGCCTATGGCAAATGGTGAATATTTATTCTAGACTGTCTTAAAAAATGTGCAATCTATGGCACACCGGACAATACTATGTTTGTCGTCGGAGCATCGCAGTCTGAATATCTTAAAAGAGTGCGTGATGCGGTGTCTGATCATTTTTTATTAGTACCGGGCATTGGGGCACAAGGTGGGGATCTCCCATCGACTATTGATTATGGATTAAATGATCATTATGGCTTGTTGATCAATTCGTCCAGAGGAATCATCTATGCGGATAGAGGACAGACTTTTGATCTTCGTGCATGAGCAACAGGATAATAGGAAATGGACCTTTTTTGAGCGAAATTGATCGTAACTGACTGGTTACTATTTTTTAAAAGGCTTTTACGATATCCCTGTCTGGGTGAATCTTGTCATGGATCTCGAAAATGAACCAAGTATCTCTAAAAATCATAATTTTCAGCTACGGGACGGGGAGGAGCTGTATGGAGATCAGAAAAATGCATCCAAGGTCAAATATCAAAGCTATTTTTACGTAATACACAATAGATGTATAGGTCGCGATTTGCCTTTTTACAGTACAAATCAGAAAATTAACATCAGATCAAAATCTTTTTGTCATGCGTAGGAATCTTATATTGGCTTTAGCCTTAAATATTAGCTTGTTTCAGTTCTGTTGCTTGGCGAAGACCAGTACGCCTGTGTTGAACAATAAGCTCGATACACAGGTTATGCCTGGTGCTCATGCGATGGATGAATATCTCCCCAAGCTTCAGGGAAAAAGAGTCGGAGTAGTCGTCAATCACACCAGTATAGTCGGTGAGCGACACTTGGTAGATACTTTACTAGCTAGGGGCATTAATATTACCGTAATCTTCGCACCTGAGCACGGATTTAAGGGCACAGCCGACGCCGGAGAGATAATTGAGAATAGTAGATATAGATCTGTCATCCCGATTAAGTCATTGTACGGTCAAGCTAAGAAACCTGCCGCAGAGGATATGAAAATGCTGGATATTATCCTGTTTGACATTCAAGATGTAGGTGTAAGGTTCTTTACTTATCTATCCACGATGCACTATGTGATGGAAGCTGCCGCTGAGAATGGTAAGAAAGTGCTCGTACTCGATCGGCCTAATCCCAATATTCATCGCATCGACGGCCCGGTTATGGAGGATGCTAATAAATCCTTCGTGGGACTACATACAGTTCCCATATTGTACGGCATGACTATCGGTGAGTATGCCTTTATGATTAATCAAGAAGGATGGCTTTTAAAAGGTGTACAGGCTGATCTTGAAATCATAAAATGTCGTCATTACAATAGAGAGACGCGGTACTCGCTGCCGATACCCCCATCCCCCAATCTTCCCAATCAACGAAGCATATTACTCTACCCATCGATTTGTCTGTTCGAAGGTACATATGTCTCAGAGGGGCGGGGAACAACAAAACAATTTCAAGTGTACGGACATCCAGATATGGATAAATCTAACTTTAGCTTTACACCGGTTTCTATGGACGGTGCCAAGTCTCCCGCGCATATGAATAAGCTCTGTGGCGGTGTAGATCTGAGTCAAATAAATATTGACAGCCTATATCAAGACCCACTTATCAGTCTTAGTTATGTCCTACATGCGCATCAAGTATTGAGTTCTAAGGGCAAGGAGTTTTTCTTGAGTAACAATTTTTTTGAAAAACTAGCCGGTACTGATGCATTGCGCAAGCAGATCAAGGATGGACTTAGTGAGGAGGAAATAAGAGCTAGCTGGCTAAATGGTTTAGAAAAATTTAAAAGTATTCGTAGCAAATATTTACTGTATAACTAGACATAAACAAATGCGTAAGTGGCAAATTAATCACTAGAAATTGGCGATGATCTGTGCTTTGAAAATGCTTTGTCTATTGCCTTCGATTTTATTAGCGCCACTACCGATATTTTCAAGATTGGGGAATATGCTTTGTGCATATTTGATTTCAGCTTTAAGAAATTTATTGAACCGATATTTACACACGGCATAATATCTAAATCCTCTTCCACTGAATGCCGGAATTTGAAATTCGTATGTAAGGTCACTCTCAAATGCATATATAGCTGCATTAAATGAATCTGTCTCAAAGTAGCTTATTCTAGCTGTAATGGAAAGTGGTTTGCGAGGAGGACGCCACAAAAAGTCTTGAAAAACTAATAAGCCCTTGTCATTAATACCATCTTTAACATATCTCGAAAACTCAATTCTACTACGTGTCGTAAGTGTAGGTGAAACGATCAATTCGCCGTGCATTCTCAGTCGCTCTAATGAGCGTGGTGTGAGACGATTGATCGGAGAGGGGAGACTGCTATTCTCTTCACGGACACGGTATCTATATTGAACATAAAATGAATGACTTTTTCGTATTCGATAGTCTAGTCGCGCTAGAAATTCGTTTCCTTTGCTAGGTGCATCTACTCGGAATCGCGGCCATTCATGTTGCCAGTGATCTATAAAAGTATTAAGCGTCAAGCGACTATTTAATTTGGCCGATAGGCCAATATAAATCCCACTTTCATTACGTGCGCCAAAAGAGTCGCTGAACCCATTAGCATTGATGGATTGGTAAGATTTGCTGTAGTTACGGTAAACAGCTGAGAGGTCAATATTGCGATCAAGGGGGACTATCAAGCCGCTGACACCTGCCAACGCATCATTGGCACTGCGTGCCAATTCACCAAAAGCGGTAAATCGATTTGTAAACCAGCGTAGATCCATACTAGACTGTATCACCGAACTTCCGTGAAACTCCGGTTGACGATACAGCTCCGATGCTTGAATTCGTGGAACACTAAAAAATGTAGAAAGCTGATTGAATCCTAGCTGCACTCGTCTAGATGGATTAAACTGTACACTGCCACCTAGTGTATGCTGATTAAGGCTATTGCGATTGTTGATTTCTGCATTTGTGCGATGCAATCCGGAAGTCTGCAAGGTTCTGAAACCTATCATTTCATCATCCACGATCACGCTACTGGCATCTCTGGCTAGACTTGAACCGAATAACATGATTTGGGTCTTGCGTGTAGGTTCTATCTTAATCGATGCGCCTCGATAAAAATTATTCTCATCAACGGAAGTATATGGCCTGATGACAGATGCGCCTTGCATCACCTGATTGACGGCACTTGATTTACTGATACGAAGAGATTGATTGACAAGAAGGCCTTGTCCAAGATTGACTCTATAATCACCAATCACCACTTGACGTATGGCTTTAGTGATATTAGTTTTTGAAACAAAAGCTGATGTGAAGTCAAACAAGCCATTTTTTAGATCTTGCCATGATTCCCCGGCATCTTTTTCTAGTGTGAGACCGGCAGACCATCCTGTCGCACTCTGTTTGCGTATTCTGAGGTATTGATAATCTCGTGTACCTTGATAAATGCCACCTTCTTGATATCCATGTGCCTGCTCAATTGGTACTCGAGTCTTGTAAAATATCTGATGATTATCGATGCTCAGTGGGAGTGTATGGTTATTATTTGCCTGATCTTTAGAGCCAATTTCGAATATCCATGAAAGTGCCCGGGCCTTATCTATACTTAAATCAGGAATAACTTGTAGTTCGTATGGACTGATCAGTGGGCCATATTCATCCAAATAAGAAATGATCGACATAGCCTCCTGAGGAGTAATGAAAAATAGTTGTAATAAAGTCTCATATCGCACCTTATTAAAGTCAGGTCGACTACGCGCAAATGTCAGGATATCTTCTTGAAGCGTATTGAGATCTAATTCCTCTCCCAGTTCATTAAAATCAATATAATCCTCAATGAATTTCTCTAACCAATCATTCAAGCTATTGGCCTGCTGTCCATGAACGTGGAGGGCAGCTACAATTGAACAATAAATGATGATCAGTTTTCTGAGCATTTCGATGTCTGAATAAGAACACAATATCATATATGTAACTAATCAGTCAGATACTTTCAGGTCAAAAAAATCAGTCTATTTTTTATTAGACAACGCTCCTTCTTGAGTGAATAGCAGCGTTATTGACGATAGAAGAGCGGCAGGATAATAGGATATGGGATTTTATTGAGCGAAATTGATCGCAACTGATTAGTTACGCTTATATAAATGAATACAAGTGATTAATGAACGTATCATATTAACATTGTCATGAAGTGCTAAGGAATGTGATACTTTCATATATCAAATATGCGCGATAGTCGTTTTATTTGCTAAGCAGCGATCAGATATGAAAGAGTTAGATAGACTGTATAGTTTGTTCAAGGAGTCAAAGGGTGTTAGCACTGATACCCGCACACTTACTGATGGGCAGATTTTTTTTGCGCTGAAAGGGGAGAATTTTAATGGAAACAAGCACGCCCAAGATGCGTTGGCAAAAGGAGCTATATTGGCCGTCATAGACGAGCCACAATATGCTGTGACAGATAATTATTTAGTAGTCTCGGATAGTCTGCATGCATTACAGCTACTAGCGAGAAAATATCGAGATAGTCTGAAGATACCCGTACTAGGTATAACGGGTACTAATGGCAAAACTACTAGTAAGGAACTTCTGACATTAGTCATGAGTCAAAAGTATAAGGTGGCTGCCACTAGTGGTAATTTTAATAACCATATAGGCGTGCCGCTCACTATTCTTCATGCACCTTCTGATTGTGAATTTTTAATAGTGGAGATGGGGACTAATCAGCCCGGAGACATCAAGCTATTGTGCGAAATTGCGGATCCCATTTATGGCGTAATTACGAACATTGGTGCGGGGCATCTAGAAAAATTAAAAAGTTTAACCGGTGTATTCAATGAAAAGAGAGCACTCTTTGATCATGTGCGAGGTCGTCAGGATGGCCTATTTTTTATAAATCTTTCTGATAAGTATCTTCTAAGATTACTTGATGATTTTGGTGATTGTATTGGCTATACAGATGAAGAGACTCCGGCGGGTATGTTATCGTGGTCAACATCAGAAAATAACTGTTTGCAATTAAGCCTTGCTGATGGCACACTGATCGGGATAGCTGAAACAAACCTGATCGGGGATTACAATAGATTCAATATTGCCCTAGCGATAACAATCGGTAATTATTTTGGAATAGCCCAGGAGCATATTCTCACGGCGGTATCTCAGTATCGTCCTAAGAATATGCGGTCAGAATTTCGCCAAACGTCACGAAACCGTATCATTCTCGATGCCTACAATGCCAATCCATCGAGTATGAGATCTGCAATAGAGAGCTTTTACGCTTCATTTGGAGATAATAAATGCTTGATATTGGGGGATATGTTAGAGCTGGGACGAGAGACCAGGAAAAATCATCAATCAATTCTTGCTATAATTGATCAACGGCAATGGGATGATGTAATCTTGGTTGGGGCTCAATTCCATAACTTAGCAGAGGAAAGATGGCAATGTTTTCCATCAACTGAGGCGCTCTTTAATTCGGGCATATTGAAAAACTGGTCCGATCGCTCAATCATGATCAAAGGATCGAGAGGTATCGGATTGGAAAAAATTGTAAGTCAGTTATAGTTCTTAAGCTTTGGCCAGTACTTCTAGTAATCTGTCAGATAAGACATCGGCGCATGCAAGTTCGTAATCATGAGGAGAACACGCCATACTGACGTATGTTTCGAAGTGCTCACTATATGTTTCAATCCACCATCTACCGGTGCGTTGATGTCGCTTGAAGGTGATCTCTTGCTCAAGATTGGAAGGTAGGATGGCGTACTTGGAAATGTCTTCGGGATCGAGCATCTCTGTAAGACGAATAGTAAAGCCATCCAGCAGATACCAAATAATCAAGGCAGTGTTTTGTGCCATCATGCCCCACTTATCCGCATTGACATCAAGTCCTACGATATACACATTTCTCAGCGCAGTGGCCGCACCTATGTATTTTGCGAGGAGACATATCTCTTCTATTGTGAGTCCAGATGTCATGGATTGGAGACAGCCGAGATTATCACCTCTACGTATAGCTGCGATATCTATGATGACCGTTTCCGCTTGTCTGACTTTTACTTCTGCCATCTCAGGTTTGTCGCGAAGACTTGAAAGTCGAATGATTTCAGAATGCTCAGGCTGCTCTGCCAGATGATTTTGAATACCAATATGCGTAACATTGGCGTGATCAAGAAAAATTCGATTACTGACAACAGTTATTTGCTGTAACTCATCATTGCTAATATGCGCCGCAAGTGACTTTAACATACGATCACTTCCGATAACAATGCCGACAGTACGCTCATTTTCAACGATTTCATTGTTGTATAAGGCGTAATCTTCTACATATTCCGGACTGATGTTGCCTTTGTCAATCAAATTATTAAACCCCGAGGCTTGTAAGCTCAATAATTGCTCACGCACCACATCCGACTTCTGCATCTCTCCGGTGAGAAACATCTTATTTGGGTTGAGGGATGTTTCTTCGTGTGATTTTAGACGTATTGAGCTTGGCTCAAATAGATTTTTTTCCATCTGTCAAATATATCAATAAGATTTAATATGTTAAAAAAATATTTTTTTTCTTAATATGTAAAAGGTTTGTACCTTAGCGGCTAATATATATGATTTTTTTATCATAATATATAGTAGACCACCTTCCTGAAAGCTTCTGGCTAGTGTCAATAGGCCTAATTGAGACATTCGTAATTAGACATTAAGAACATGCAAACTTTCAGACTAGGATTTTTTATAGTCTTATTTTTTTCGATGGGACATATCTCATTCGGACAAAATGACTCTACGAGTATAGTTCCTTCACAGAAGAGTCCGTGGTTAGCGCCGGTCATCACAGATGATATGACCAAAGATCCTGAACAAAATAGGCAATGGCGTCTGGGTCAATATAAATACAGCTCCCAGCCAAAGCATATGTGGGAGCTAGGCATTCATGGAGGACATTTTTTTATAGACGGCGATGTTGACCCTACTATCCCTGGTGGATATGGTGCTGGATTGCACTTGAGGAAGGCACTTACTTACTTTACTTCTGTCCGATTTGAGGCGTTTTACGGAAGTGCGACAGGGCTTGAGCCTCAGCCTTGGAGACATAGAAGTTATGGCGGTGGTCTCGTAGAGTCAAACAACCAATTTCAAGGTTGGGAGCCCTATAGCAGTGCCAATCCTGTAAATGATTCATGGTTTCCTTCTTATCGTACCAGATACTATTATGGCGCGGTGCAGTTAGTTTTCAATATCGGAAACTTGATGTTCCACAAAGAGCGCAATAAGTGGAATACTTATGTGGCCCTCGGTGTTGGACTTGATCACAATGATACGCGGCTAGACTTACTCGATGGCAACGGCAATGCATATCCCGCATTACGAGAACGTTCAGGATTTACCAGAGAGTTGTTTAATACTAAAGCGGGTAGAGATGAAATTAAATCGGCTCTACGATCCATATATGATGGTGTTTATGAGACAAAAGCTTTTCAAAAAGAGGGTGTGTTTCGTATTAAAGATGATATAAACATTCATCCCATTTTCACTGCCTCTGTAGGGGTGTCTCGCAAGATTTCTAATAGACTTAATATCGGAATAGAGCATCAACTAATAGCATCGGATAATGATTATCTCGATGGTATAAAGTTCCGCACCGCACTGGATCAGTCTAATAATCTCGACATGGCGCATTATACGAGCCTCCGTCTTGGTATAAATATGGGCAAGTTTAATAAGCGGGTAGAGCCGCTTTATTGGATAAATCCGCTTCAGAACATGTTTAATGACATAGCAGAAGTAAAAGCGCGTCCACAGTTTGAATGGATTGATGAAGACAATGATGGTGTGCTCGATCTTATTGATCTTGAATTGAATACACCCGAAGGGTGCATAGTTGATACGAAGGGGGTAGCTCTAGACAGTGATGGAGACGGTATCATCGATTGTAAGGATAGAGAGCCATTCTCGCCACCGGGGTATCCTGTTGATCAATATGGTGTAGCTCAAGTTGATAAGCCGATCATCTTATCCGAATCGGATGTAATCAATATCATTAAAAATAATTGCGATCTATGTGCCAATACAGGATATGGTGTGCAATCAAGTGGTGGTTTTCGTGATCCGGTTACAGGCAATCTGATCGCACCTGGTACTATATCCGGAACTTCTACTGTTGGTGGAGCAATCAATAACACATCCGGCGGTACAACAGCCACCTCTGCGGGAATACCCGGCACAGTTACCGGAGTAACAGGAGGAGGAGTAACTACTTCTCAGAATGTCGTCTATGGAACAACAATATATAATACATGCGGTAGTTGGTTTTTGCCGATGATACATTTTGATTTGGATAAGTATGGTATCCGACCGGAGGCTTATGCGAATCTCCATCACATTGCTTACGTCATGAAGAAATGTCCGGACATGTGCGTCACAGCTCATGGACATACTGACGTGAGAAGTTCGAGTGCTTATAATCGTGTATTGTCTTACAAGAGAGCGAATGAAGCTGTAGAATACTTAGTGAATAATTATGGTATTGATAGATCACGATTTAACATTATGTACGGAGGTAAGGACAGCCCTCTTATCGCCCACCTCAAGGACAATCATTACACTAGCGAAGAGGAAGAATTTATGCAGTATATGAACAGACGAGTAGAGTTCAGAGTCTGCGAATATGATGATTCCAATATGGAAAGACCTGAAGGACCAGATGCAGGGAGGAAAACCTACGGGCCTTCAAGACCGGGATCTAAATATAAAATTAACCCTGTCAAATCTCCAAAGAACTCGGGGTACTAAGTTATATTGTTTACGAAGTGTCTGAGCGAGAATTCTGTTAACAGGTTCTCGCTTTTTTTGTCCACAGTGAATGCTCTAATGGTATGACCAAATAGAACTTCGTTAACATTAAAGGTCTAAAAGACCCTTCCTATTCGATCAGTTTTGATACTCATCATCTATCAAGTAAGCCATAATTGATCACGAAATAGTTCAGTCCTATAGGATCTACTTAGTTTCGAGTCTGCGGATTTGCTCTTGTGATCGTACCACCAACGGCTTAAACCAACATTGTTAGAGGATTCTCGAGATAGCTTCTTAAGGTCTGTAAATATTCAGCTCCTTTGGCACCATCTACAACTCGATGATCACAACTAAGCGTAAGCTTCATGATCTTGGCTATTTTGATAGATCCATTTTCGACAATGGGTTTTTCGACAATTGAACCTACGGCGAGAATACAACTATCCGGAGGATTAATTATAGCCGTAAACTCATCAATACCAAACATACCAAGGTTGGATATTGTGAACGTGTTGCCGCTCATCTCTTCGGGTTTGAGTTTTTTGTCTTTAGCTCGTGTAGCATAATCTCTTACTTCCGCATTGATATGACTCAAAGATTTATGGTCGGCATTGCGGACTACCGGTACAAGTAGTCCTTCCTCCACTGCCACAGCCACACCTATATTGATATCGCCATTTAAGATTATCTCTGTATCTGTCCAGCTAGCATTAAGATATGGATGTTTTCTAAGTGCCAATGCACATGCTTTCACCACTATGTCGTTAAATGAAATCTTTAGACCACCGGAGGCATTGGCCGCAGCCCTTGCTTCACTTGCACGATCCATATTGATCTCTACCGTGAGATAAAAATGCGGAGCGGTGAATTTACTTTGACCAAGTCGCTTAGCTATTGTCTTGCGCATCTGTGTCAATGGAATCTTGGTTGACTGACCAGGGCTTATAGCCAATGAAGGCACACTAGGCGCTTGCGTTCCGGATCCTTTTGCAATGAGATCTTCTACGTCTTTTTTAACTATTCGCCCTCCTTCACCAGAGCCTTGGAGATTCGTCAATGACATCTTGTGATCCTCGGCTATTTTTTTGGCCAATGGAGATGCTTTGACACGCGATTCTAATGATTCTTCTGCAGCTGCAACAATTGTCATATCAGGCACAGCAACAGCATGTTCAGCCACTGGTGAGGCCTGAGCTTCTGTATTAGTTGTAACTGACTGATTGTCATTGGCTTCCGCCAATATTTTTTTGTAGTCCTCATCTTTGTTACCGATTATGGCAATGATCGCGTCCACAGGCACAGTTCCTTTGTCTACACCAATATATAGCAAGGTTCCTTCAAAGAAACTCTCAAGATCCATGGTGGCCTTGTCTGTTTCTACCTCGGCTAGGATATCCCCGGCATTTACTTTCTCTCCAACTTTTTTTTGCCATGAGATGATATTTCCTTCTTCCATCGTATCACTCAATCGAGGCATTCTGATTATTTCGGCCATAATATGTAGCTTAGAATATTGTTCTTATTATTTCGCACAAATCTAGCTATGACAACTCTCGTTGACCAAATTTTTGCGCTATAAATCAATCAAAGTGCCAAAATACACTAATTGTTCAAAATTATGAGAATCGTGTCATGGAGTTGAGTGTCCATGTTATATTTGTGATGGTTTATATAAGAGAATATTTTAATGTCATCTTCCTCAAAATTACTTCAGGACGCTGTGAATGCTTTTTCTCGATTACCGGGAATAGGTCGAAAATCGGCTATGCGCATGGCTCTACACCTCCTTAAGAAGGATAGAGATCAGGTAATAGAGCAGCTCATTAATCCGGTGTCTAAGTTGTTATCAGATATTAAGTTTTGCCAGACCTGCAATAATATCTCTGATCACGACCAATGTAACGTCTGTCTGACGCGACTCGGCAAGTCTCGCACTATCTGTGTTGTTGAGACGATCAGAGATGTCATGGCAATCGAAGATACCGGACAGTATAACGGTCTGTACTATGTATTGGGTGGCTTAATATCACCACTTGATGGAATAGGGGCTGAGGAATTAAATATTGATAAATTGATCGAACGAGTGAAGGCCGAGGAGATATCTGAGTTAATTATGGCCTTGAGTCCTACGATAGAGGGAGAGACGACGATTTATTACATCAATAAGTGTCTCAGAGACGTAAACATAAGGGTTAGCCAGCTGGCGCGTGGTATTTCGTTTGGTGGAGAGCTAGAGTATACAGATGAATTTACCTTAGGTAAGTCTATAGCAAGTAGAACCTTATATGACATGTCCCGTCATTAGTTGTGTAAATATTCCTAGATTTGATTTGTGACTGTAACCATATCCATTGTCATTGTCAGCTACAGGTCAAGGCATGTTTTGCCTTTTTGTTTAGATAGTATCTCCAAAGCCACGAATGGTATTTCGTGCGAGCTTATTGTTGTCGATAATAACTCAAGTGACGGCACTGTTGATTTTATCAGAGCGTTTTACGAGGATGTAATACTTCTTGCAAACAGTGATAATCTTGGGTTCGGCAAGGCAGTCAATCAAGGTGTTAATGTGGCCCGAGGCCAATATGTCTTGATTGTCAATCCAGACATATTGCTTCCCGAGTGTAGTTTAGAGGCATTGCTATCTGCTTATCGGGGCTTGGATAATGTAGGTTTTTTATCATGTACGCTGATAGATGGTCGAGGAAATCGCCTCCCAGAATCAACTAGAAATCTCCCTACGATTGCTAATGCCATGTTTAAATTTTTAGGTTTAGGAAATTATTTAGTTCGCGCTTATTATTACGAGATTAAGAATCAGGATGATATAGAAGAAGTTCCTGTTTTGCCCGGCGCGTTGTTATTTGTTCATAAATCAGTTTTTGAGCAAATAAGCGGATTTGATGAGCGATTTTTTATGTACGGTGAGGATGTTGACGTTTGTCATAAATCTTTGATTAAAGGCTATAAGAATTATAGTCTGACGGGCCTTAATGTTATACATCTCAAAGGTGAAAGTTCTGATAAACTGTCATTGAAGCAACGATTTCATTTTTATAATTCTATGTATTTGTATGTTTTAAAATGGTATTCATTGGGTAGTTTGTCAAAAGTATTTATAAAGACGATTTCCATATTTATGCTGGCCATTAATTTTGTGTTGGATTTCATAAAATCGATTAAATGGTTACTAATAGATTTGTCTGTGTTTTTTGCGAACATTTTTCTTTTTTCTTATTTATGGAGTTATATTTATTATCATGACACGAGCTATTTTCCTCTCGATATTGTAATGTTAATCGGAGGTTTTTTGTCAATAGTTTATATACTTATTTTGTGGATTTCATCTATTTATATTGACGAAAAACTATCCTTATACAAGTGGCTAAGATCCTCAATATTGGTATTAATCGGAATTATGGCGTTTTACAGTTTAGCTACTGAGAGTTATCGATTTAGCAGGGTTGTGGTGCTGTCAAGCAGTGTTTTTAGCCTTTTATCTTCAGGACTATTCAGATACTTTTTTTTTAGCCGAAGGAGGCAGAGCTATTATATGGACTCAATCAACGATGCACTATTATATGGATTCCAAGGAGAAGACAACGTTGAGGACTTTACGTCTGAGCTTGCCCTGGATGATAGGGCGAAATTATTGAAGGAGAGCATATTGGTTTTTGATACGAGCGTTTTTTCATATTCATCTATCGTTAATTTTTTATTCTTTAATCGTAATGATTGCCTAATAGCAATTTCTAATAATTACATAAATAGTACACTTGTCCTATCCTCTGTAAATGATAGAGGGTATCTAGTTGATTATAATAATATAAATGTTCAGGTCGTACGCGGTTTATTGCTTAGTAAGCGTTTAGTGGAGGCGACTTTTCTATCTTTTTTATTACCCGTCGGGTTGTTGTGTTATGTTGTAAATAGAAAGGCTCTTTATAATATACTCGATGTTTTATCAGGCCGCACCTTTCTTGTTGAAAGCCGAATTTCGGAGTA
Source organism: uncultured Saprospiraceae bacterium (assembly GCA_964396595.1). Taxonomy (GTDB): domain Bacteria; phylum Bacteroidota; class Bacteroidia; order Chitinophagales; family Saprospiraceae; genus CAYNFR01. Next base: position 15,941 of record CAYNFR010000036.1, read on the forward strand.
TCATAGATCTATATTAGGTATTCACTTTCCATTTATAGTGACGAAGGATGAACTTTCTCAATATGAGAGCGATGAGGTGTCGATAGATGATTATTCATGGATCGGAGAGCTACAAGTGATATTGTGTAATATTAGAATTGTTATGCATAACTTGTTTAAAAAATAATGACGGTATCCGTTCATTAATCTGTATGAGTGGCGTTATATATATGTGGATATGGATTTGGCTTTTTACTTAAGAACGTTATTTTGAGCTAGTCATTCAATAAAAGTGAATGAGGTACTAAGTTTCCCTTTTAATAATGGTTGAGTGATTTTGCTGTCTGAAAGCTGATAAAATAGATTGATATTTGCGCCATGATTTACGATAGAGAAGTTGATGATTTAGTATCTAGTTATCTTGACGATCTTGTCTTGGTCAGGCGATGGCTACATGCACATCCGGAGCTTTCATTTCATGAATATAATACATCAGCATTTATTAAAGAGAAGCTTGATGAGTGGGGTATATCCTATACTTCCGATTGGGGAGGCGGAACGGGCATCGTAGGGGTAGTCGGTAGAGGAGAACCATGTATCGCTCTACGAGCTGATATTGATGCCTTGCCGATTAATGAACTTAATGATGCACCATATAAATCTCAACATTCGGGTCTAATGCATGCTTGTGGGCATGATGTGCATACAACATGCTTGTTAGGGGCAGCAAGGATTCTTAAGCATTATGAGTCCTCACTTAAAGGTACAGTTAAACTGATATTTCAGCCGGGAGAAGAGAAATTGCCCGGTGGGGCAAGTTTGATGATTAAAGAAGGTGTTTTGACCCATCCTGATGTTAGCAAGATATTCGGATTACATGTTCATCCGGAATTGGAAGTTGGTCAAATTGGCTATTTTGCAGGTCATTTCATGGCTTCTGCAGACGAGCTTTTTATAACGGTTCATGGCAAAGGAGGTCATGGGGCAATGCCTCATCTTGCTATTGATCCGATATTTATCGGTGCTCAATTAGTTTTGGCCTTACAGTCGATTTCTAGTCGTAAGTCATCAGCTTTGATACCTACTATATTGTCTATTGGGAAGTTTCAATCAGATGGTGGCGCCACCAATATCATTCCATCGACGGTCAGAATGGAGGGCACCTTTAGGACGTTTGATGACGAATGGCGACTGAAGGCACATGATTTAATCAAAGAATTAGTCACTCATACCGCCAATGCACACGGTGCGTCAATTGAGCTTGATCTGAAAGTCGGTTATCCATCATTGTATAACGATCCTGAGTTGGTTGCTAATGTGGTTGATGCATTGTGCACGCACCTAGGCAAGGATCATGTTGTGCAGTTGGCTCCTCGCATGACCTCAGAGGACTTTGCTTTTTATTCGAAGGAATGCAGCGCGTGTTTTTTGCGTCTCGGTACTGGGTCAGCAGATGGGCGATTCCGACACTCGGTTCATACACCTTATTTTGATATAGACGAAGCAGCATTGTATTATGGGGTGAAGACGCTTATTGTGGCGGCTTTTAGCGCTCTATGAGACTGTATTTTCTATAGTTTCAAGTTATTTATTGGTTTAAACAAAGATTTCATGTTTGTTGTTTAACATATTATAATAAATAATAATATATTGCAGCCTCTTTCATAATGTATTATAAATAAATAGTATCAATGCCAAAGATTTTATTAGTTGATGACGATAAGAGTATCAGAGCAACCTTAAAGGAGATCCTCGAGTATGAGAAGTATGAAGTCGAAGAAGCTGTGGATGGCTTAGACTGCATGGTTAAGATGAAGCAAAATCAATACGATGTAGTAATTCTAGATGTCAAAATGCCCAAAATGGATGGCATGGATGTGATAGAGAAGTTGCAAGTGCTTCGCCCTGATACCCCTGTCGTAATGATGAGTGGGCACGGAAATATTGATACGGCCGTAGAAGCTGTAAAAAAAGGCGCGTTTGACTTTATTCAGAAGCCACCGGATCTTAACAGGCTTTTGATCACTATTCGCAATGCGCAGGATAAATCTTCTCTTATCACCGAGAAGAAAGTCTTACAGCGCAAGATTCAGAAGAGTAACACGGTTGAGATAGTAGGCGATTCTGATGCCATCATGGATATCAAAAAGACTGTGGAGGTAGTCGCCCCTACGGATGCGCGTGTACTAATCAATGGTGAGAATGGTACAGGGAAAGAACTAGTTGCCAGATGGATTCACGAGCGTAGTGGTCGAAGTGACAAATCACTGGTCGAGGTGAACTGTGCAGCGATTCCTTCAGAATTAATCGAGAGTGAACTATTCGGACATGAAAAGGGATCTTTCACATCTGCACATAAAAGTCGACCGGGCAAGTTTGAGTTGGCTCATGAAGGAACCTTATTTCTTGATGAAATAGGGGATATGAGTCTCAGTGCACAGGCCAAAGTTCTTCGCGCACTACAAGAGAATAAAATAACCCGCGTAGGTGGCGAAAAAGAAATCAGCGTAAACGTACGTGTTATCGCTGCGACTAATAAGGATCTTAGGCAGGAGATCGCAAGGGGACGTTTTAGAGAGGATTTATACCATCGATTGGCTGTGATAATCATTAAAGTACCCAGTCTGCGTGAGCGCAAGGACGACATTCCTTTGCTTGTCGAGCATTTCAATACATTGATTTGTAAAGAGTACAATATTCCTACAAAAAAGATTGATCCGAAAGCCATTCAGACGCTTGAGAAGTTTAACTGGTCCGGGAACATCAGGGAGCTAAGAAATGTGGTAGAGCGTTTAATTATCCTATCGGGTAACACAATCACACATACTGATGTTAGCTCTTATGTGTCGAGTAATAATGTACAAAACGAGCTTTCTACTTTATTCGACAGATTTGACAATATTGATCAGATACAAGCTTTTGTAGAACAGTTGTATGAGCAATACAAAAGTGTGACAGTTTAAAAAATATACAATGGCAAAAAAGAGAAAGGAGTGGCATCAGCTTAATGCAGAGAATAGCTGGACTATGTTTAAAGTGCTGTCGGAGTTCGTAGAGGGCTTCGAAAAACTAAACCGTATAGGACCATGTGTCTCTATTTTTGGTTCAGCGAGGACTAAGCCAGATCACCCCTATTATCAAAAGGCTATAGATATGGCTGCCTTGTTAGTGAATGAAGGATATGGTGTCATTACAGGGGGCGGTCCGGGTATCATGGAGGCAGGTAATAAAGGAGCCAAGATGGCCAATGGAATGTCTGTGGGGTTAAATATTGATTTGCCATTTGAGCAAAACTCCAACCCCTATATTGATAACGACAAGAATGTCTTTCATAGATACTTTTTTGTCCGCAAGGTTATGTTTGTCAAGTATGCTCAGGCTTTTATAGCTTTTCCCGGAGGATTTGGCACAATGGATGAATTGTTCGAAGTGTTGACCTTGGTTCAGACACACAAGATCAGTCCTGTGCCTGTTATCTTGTTCGGAACTGATTTTTGGGGAGGAATGAAAGATTGGATAAAAAAGGTCATGCTCGAAGAGTTTGCGAACATCTCACCCCAAGATATCGATATGTTGCCGATTTTGGACGACATGGAAGAGGTTATAGGATTGATTAAGCAATTCTATGATGTGGATCATAAGGGAGATTTAGAGCCGAATTATGTGATGACATAACGAATTTCAGTCGAATGTAGTGGGGGCACAGAATAATGAAGGGTGTCATGAAGGATAGTGAGAAATGAAGTGTTATAGTTATTGGCAATTTATGGGTCAAAATATATTAACTTATCGTTGTGCTATGATGATCAGCCGTGCGGCTAGTGCCTTCGCTAAAAAATGCACTCTCTTGTGTTGCTTATTATTGATATCTAAAGGGGCTTGCTATAGCCAAACCCTATCTTTTTCTCAATCAGTTTCGAATATAAATCCTGCGGCAGAGATTCCGTTTAACTATATTTTTGATATAGCGTGCAATAGTACGACAGGCGACTGTCATAATATCAGTATCACGGGGACGCTTCCCGGGCCGTTAGATTTTTTAAGCTTCTCCAGCCCTCTACCTTCAGGAGTCGCCTCGGCATCGTACGATCCTTGGACGCGTCAATACACAATAAGCTTTAACGGAGGATCAGGAGGAACAGGCTTGGCACAAGGATCGAGTGTGCAGATTAACCTACAAGTAATGTTTGCCTTTGCTGGACGTACGGGTGCAGTAGCTAATAATACCGCTACAGCGAGCTCGTCCAATGCGGGTACGGTGGTAAGTTCAGCAAGCTCGACCATTTCAAGCGGATGGAGTCCTACGAACTTTAATAATGCTAAGGGAGGACAAAATGAAAAGCTACCCGGAGGTTATCAGTATTGGGGGATAAGTGTCGGGAATGGGGGGTTTAACATCATTGACAATTATCAGATTATTGATGTGATACCTACGGATGTTACCCTAGACCAAATCAGAACTCCGGAGCTGCCCTTTGTCAATCATCCGGGACAGTTGTATTATATGCGTTCAGATAATCCCGGCGTCTGGCATCTCTGGATCAATTTTAATCTGAGTTCAAGATTGGTAAGATATGTCAGCGGGCTAGGCTTGCCGGCCGGCGTTAGCGTAAGTCAAGTCAGGTTAGACTTAGGTACTGTCCCGGGTAACATGATCTTTAACAATTTGAGATACCAAGATGGATTTAGGAATAATTTAATTCTTTACGCCAATATTCCCAATTCACTCCCTGACGGACATACATATACTAATTGTGCGGATTACACAGGTACAGTGAGTGGCAGTCCCATATCGGCCCAGTCTTGTCATACAGCTACCATCAATTATGCCTTGGCAATAGATGAAATAAGAGGTTATGTAAGTTTTCATGACTTGAATGAAAATTACATAACTTTTGCCAATATAGGGGACACCATAAAATTAAAATATGATTACTACAAAGAGGAGTATATGACGGAAGATATTCGTGGTGGTGTGATGACCCTCGTTCTGCCCCCTAATATGTCATTCATACCAGGAAGCCACTCCGAAGCGTGGACTTGTGGAGCATTCATGGGGCAAAGTCCGGTATTTGAAACAGGAACGACATTTGATGGTCGGAATTTCACACGAGTAATCTATGACAGCAGCTTTGGGAATGACTTTACAATACCTGCGAACGGATCTTGGGAAGGTTGCGCATTTTACTTTGATGTCGTACTGAATCCAGGCATTAGCGAAGGGGTAGCAGTTGCAGAATATTTTTTTAATGCGACAGGATCCACCCATGCTTCCTGTAATACTGCGGATGTTAATAATTTTCTTAATGGTTTCGCTTCAGATTATTGTTGGGACAATGAATTCTTTACGGTAGTAAGGCCTCCAGGATCAGCTGGAATCCAATCTAAAATTGAGGTTCTTGGTACCTTAGATGCAGCATATTCGCAATATCCTGCTGTAGGTACTACAGTGCCTGGTGGTCTCAGCAACTACAGAATAGTTCTTCGCAACCCAAATGCGACACCCATAGATAATATTAAACTAATCGATATATTTCCATATGTCGGAGATACAGAAATATTAGACATTTCTACACCTCGCAGCTCACAATGGAGGCCTAATCTTGCTCAAGCCATTACACCACCACCTGGTGTAGCAGTACAATATACGACAGTAACCAATCCCTGCCGCGATGAGTTGGCGGGAGGGAATCCGACACCATTTCCTAGTGGATGTAATGTCCCGGCATGGACGAGCGTAGCTCCGACAAATATTACCTCTGTGACCGCCCTTCGTTTTGATTTATTCGGGGTAAGCTTGAATCAGAGCGATTCCATCGTCTTAGAATGGGAGATGCGCGCACCCGTCAATGCCCCTACCGGTGGTGAAGTAGCGTGGAACTCATTCGCCTATGTGGCGAATAACGCCACAAATGGTTCTACCCTCCTCCCTGCCGAACCGATCAAGGTAGGTATTCAGACACAGGAAGGTACACTACCGATAGTGGGCGACTTGGTATGGGATGATTTGAATGGTAATGGGCTTCAAGACGGTGGCGAACCTGGTATCGATGGGGTCAGAATAGGTCTATATGAAGATACTAATGGTAATGGAATCGCTGAACCCGGTGCAGGTGACAACGAATACACATGGACTATTTCCGCAAATGGAGGGCAATATATATTTTCTGATTTCCCTACAGGTAACTACTTTTTAGCGATCTCTGATATACCAAGTGGATATGTGCCCACTCACCCGTTAGTAGGTAATAATAATGTTATTGATTCAGAAGAACCTGTTACACCCGTAATAAGCTTTGACTCCACTACAGATCTGCGTAGTATTGATTTTGGACTGTTTAATGGAACATTGCCGTCACTGTGGAGTTGTAGTTCGAGCTTGATTCCAAACAATGATTTTGAGTTAGGATTGGCTAGTTGGACTAATTGGGGTAATGCAAGCATTACAAACGATGCCTATCAAGGATCGAATGCCGTTCTGGTGAATGGAGGTGCTGGTGGAATTGGTATTAATATACCAGGTGTCCTGCCAGGACAAACCTATAAGGTCAGCTTTTATGCCAAAAATACCGGCCCTGAGGGCGCCTCAGGCGGATTGATCTATTACGATGCCAATTGGAACGAAATAGGAAGACAAGCCAGACAAGTCTTTTTTAATACGTACAACTTTCATGTAGCTACGATGACAGCCCCTCCTAATACAGCTCATATTGCCATCTATGGAGCGAAAGATGCTGGTGGTGGAGCGGCGTATTTCGATGCTTTCTGTGTGGAGCTTGTGGGTGATATATGTGATGGTCAGGTCGTCTGCGGACTTACTACCATCAATAATAGTTGGACATCAATGGCGCTATCGCGAAGTCAGTCAAATGTCAACAATAGTGGTGTGAATCTATCTGCGAATATTACAGGAGAGACATCACGCCTTAATCTAATCCAAGGGGGAACATTCAACGGCATAACAGGCCTAGATCTGAGAACAGATGGATTCCTTGCTGCAGGCGTTAACATAACGTATAATTTTAACATCCCCGTAGATCAAGTCAGCTTCGAGATAGGACACATCAATTATGCTGGATCTTCTGGTGATCGATTAATTATTACGGCTATAGATGGTATTGGAAATCCAGTAATCATCTATGCACAAGCAAATGATTATGATAATGATGGTCTGTTATCTTTTAGCATTTCGGGAAATTCTACAAGCTCTTTGACCATTGACGCGACAAATGATATAACTACGATAGACAATGCTACGATTAGCCTATTTGATATAGATGGGATTTCATCTATTTCTATTCAATGGGATGATTGCAGTTTTTGCCCTTCTGGTTTTCATGGTATCAATATTGGCGATATGTCTTTCTGTGTCAGTAACCCCTCACTCGGCATACAGGATCATGATGGGGATGGGGTATTGCGCCCTTGTGATATTGACGATGATAATGATGGGATCAAGGATACAGATGAGAGTTCTTGTAATGGCAATATACAACCACTGTTATGGTGGTCTCATAACACTCCTTCCAATACTACCTCGGCAGAGATTTTTCAGCCAACGGTGGTAGCATCGGCTGCTCCGATTCAATTTGGGACAGGGCTGAGTGCTTTCATTGAAAACGCACTGATCAAAATACCGGGTATAAATCAACCGAATCTCGCATCAGCGATGGCAGCAAGTGATTATCTCCAATATACTTTTACTACACATGTGAATATAAATGCCGTATATCTCAAGCAATTCGCACAAACGAAACATGGGTATGACAGCAACGCAGGCTCGAATAATTATGGCTACGATTTTTCTATTTTAGTATCAGATGACGGATTTACGAGTTATAAGTTAATAATGGATCAAACTACGATAGATCAGACCATTGATCCTCAATGGGAAGGTAGTTTTCAAGAAGCTGATGACAATTTTTTCTATCTCAGACCTTCCACTGCATATACCTTCAGAGTTTATCTTTATAATAAAACGACGCATCCGGACAGCAGTTCATGGTTTGATGATTTTACGATCTCTGCAGAATTGTGTAATGGATTACTAGACTCGGATGGAGATGGCATTGTGAATTCTCTTGATCTTGATAGCGACAATGACGGGATTTATGATTTGGTGGAAGCAGGCCATTATGCACTTGACGCTAATCTTGATGGTATAATCGATAGTGCGGATTTGTTTTCTGGGATCAACGGACTTTATGACGCATTGGAACCAATTCCGGATTTGGGTGTAATTAATTATATGATCAGAGATAGTGAGGCAAGCCCAGATGGAATATATGATCCATATGAACTAGATGCCGATGGGGATGGTTGCTTTGATGTGGCAGAAGTCGAATTTCCAGATCCGGATCAAGATGGCATCGTAGGTAATGGCATCCCTGTGGTTGATGCTTGGGGACGAGTTACGACACATGCGTATTCGACTCCAGTGAATAATTATTGGATAGATTTTATGTTTAATTTTTGTGCAGCATGCCGTACAGCTATCATGAATCCCCACATCGGTTTTTTTAGAAGGAATTGACTTCTTATTCAGCTTAGACAACAGTGTTATATGTGCATGATTGTGAGGCAATCTCATCAGGAATTCTTGATGGTAAGGTTTTGTTGATTATTGTCAGTTCTAGAGTATCCCCGGTGTCTTAGCATAATTTGATGTGAAGCAGTCTTGTGATAATGTAAGATTTATTTGACTATTCATTACCCAATATGCTATCATCAAGCCATTATTAATCCATGAATGTTAATATTCATGCTTTGTCAAATAGCTGACATAAACCATCATAGAAAGCAGTGAGATAGCACATATCTTGCAGTGTTAAACCCCAAGTCTTGATGAGACGATCATAGATTATCTACCCTTATTATGGTATTTTGATCGAAAAGACAATTATTTGACATTTTTTCTATCCCGCGAGTAGTGGCTTCGGGAAAAAATGATGTCTTAAAGAAGTCTACCCCAAGAAAGCCAATTGTTAACTATTTAAAGTATTTTAAAAAGTTAACATATTTATTATTGTGTATATCTACCCAACAGTAAAATGCACTGATTCTTTATGTACTTCCGAAGATCAAGATCCGGAGTGTACGAAAGGCAGTGATGCTATTATCAACCTGAGCGACTCAATAGACCTTGTTTCCGAACAAGAGAAAATTGATGCTAAAGGCAAACTTCCTAAGAAGCACATCGCTTCTGATGGAATTTTATCATTTATACCCGGTGGCTATCACTTTGGGTATCTTCCTGAAAATGTATGGCTGGAGTCTTATCCCCGCATAATTGTTAATAATTGTTCAAGAAATAATCTTTCCATCTCATCTAAACCTAACATGATGAAAAACTTTACCAACACTAACTTTAGATTATTAAATTCATTCGTAGGCATCATGACATTGATGCTATTCGTCTTTGTATCCCCCATTCATGCGTTCGAAACATTGAACGAAGGTGACAGGATTTCGAATGCATATGCGAATAATGAGATAAAAATTGTCAGCGTAAGCGTCGAAAATGAAAGCTTGACAGGCCGACGAGATGGAAAGATGACCATTGTGTTTGAAGACTCAAACCTCTTGACGAGTACCTATACAATAAGATGGGTACATAAATTCACAGATAATGTCAAAGAGTCAATAGGCTTAAGTGCGCAAAATGGAACATTAGTTCTAAACAACATGTTGCCAGGCAATTATTATTCTATTCAGTTAATCAGGGAGGTAGATGGTCTATCCTCGACACCTCAGCAAGAGCCTGTATTGATACAATACGGATTTGTAAATGAGAAATCGATCGAAGTCAATGATCTGAAGAGCACATATTGTGGATCGAAGACTGTAAATAATTGTCAGGGAGGAACCTATACGATATCCAATGTATATTCGAATCGAGCATATTCTGTACGGACAGTCAATGGTCAATGGTTTTGTATAGCTGAGTTCGATGCTTCTTGTAACCTAAAGTATAGTGGCATGAGTATGTGTATTGAGGAAGGTATTCCCGAACCAAAAGTGGGCGATAATTCATATACAATTACTGATCATACAGGAGTAGGCGTATCCGGATTATCTGCCTCAAGAATGAATTGGATTATTTCCAATTATGCTAATTATACTAACGATGTTCAGAATGCTATCTGGTATTTCGCCGGAACAGGCGGTAGTAATAATTCAATAGCTCAAGCTGCCGCAAATGCTGTAACAACTGCCTGGCCAAACATCAATACACTCATATTTTATAAAGCTACGGGCAACTATCAAAATTTAATTCAGTGGAAAAAGATAAACCCACTCCCTACTTGCCAGAATTGTACAGTGTCTAATTCATGCACATTCTCAGGCGCATGGTTTGGATGGGCTACAGGCCCTGGTGCAGGTTGCGACTGGTCAACCCACACTAATTTTAATTCGCTCAGTGGGGCGACTATCGAATATTGCTCTGACGGCACTGCCAAAGTAACTACGAGGATAAGAAACGCACAAAATACTTGCGAAGAATGGGAAGTTTGTCTTTATCTTAAAGATCCCAAGAATTGGACACAATGGTCAGCAGGAGGCGGTGAGTATATGGAAGATGAACACAATCTTCACCAGACATGGACTTATTATATAATAGACAATACAAAAAGTTTTTGGAGAGGAGTTGGTTCATGCAATTTGAATCAAGTAGCGCACATGCATCATATACCTACTAATTTGAAAAAAGGTGTTCAAGTGGGTTATGGTTCAGGCGAGGGAAGAGCAGCGAACGAATTTGCGATAAGAGCTTGGTTTGGACTTACAGGTGCAATCAATACCGATTGTGCTGATTTTTCATTTTATGGCGGAACAACTTGTGCACCTGCCTGCGATGCAAAAGTGACAGCATTGCGAATTGTTAATCAAGCCAATCAATCTCAAGTTTTGACCATCACCAATGGCATGACTATTAATCAATCTCAATTACCCGCCAATTACTACCTAGAGGCAGTCACTAATAGTAGTGCGAAGTCAGCAAAAATAAGTGTCAATGGGGTTGTACTGAATTGTGAGAGCTATGTACCTTATACCTTTCCCGGCGGTGCCGAAAACGGCAATAACTGGAATGGAGGAAACGGTAGTTATCAAGTCAAGGTACAGGTATTCAATGTAACCGGATGCGCAGGACAAATGTGTGAGGAAGTGACAATTTCATTTAATATAGTCGCAGGATGTACAGACTTTAGTGTCAATGCAGGACAAGATGTAACGATTTGCCCAGGGGAGCAAGTCACTTTATCTGCTTCTGTGTCGGGTGAAACCAATTGTGACTGTTGTGTTAGACAAGTGTCGAATACTACGCATTGTACCAATAATCAAGTGTATTCTCTATGGCTAGATGGTAAATACTACCGTGGAAATAATAACCTTGTATGGGAAGAGTGCGGTGACGGTACAGCACGTTTAACAGGGACTGCCACAAATAGTGGAACAAACAAGACATTTGAAATAGATATTACGTATTCAGGGTATTCAACAACAATGCCGGCAGGTAGCCCAAAAAATAATAATTGTGGCAATACCAGTACTAATGGATGGGTATATTATACCGGTATGACCGGTACACTAAAGAGTGGATCAGAAATATATACGCTCACGCGAATGGGACCAGCTTTTCAGCTAGGTAATGGTGCGAATGAAACATCTCAAGGCTTCGGTGCATCAGGTTGGTTCACAGCGAAACGTGGGAGTACAGAGTTACATGGCGACATAAATATCATGTTGTCACAGACTTGCGCATCATCAGCCTCTTGTCCGGCAGGGACCGTTTCGAACATGACCTATCTAGGATCATATGGTAATTCACATTACTTCATTGCCGCAGGCCAAAGTCTTAGTTATCAAGATGCAAAGCACTTTGTTGAATCTAGAGGAGGAAGACTGGCAAAGATAGAAACGCAAGGAGAAAATCAGTGGTTGGCGTCTAAAATCAGTCACAGCATATGGTTAGGTGCCTCAGATGCTCAACAAGAAGGAGTATGGAAGTGGTGGGATGGAACTTCGTTGACATATACCGAATGGGCAGCAGGGGAACCCAATAACTGGAACGGTAATGAACATTATCTTCAGATGTATACTAACGGGAAGTGGAATGATCTCGTGGGCACAAGCCATCAAGGAGTTGTTATGGAAAAATCTTGCTCTGGAAATGGCTCGGGCGGAGTGAACAATGGTGTTACATATTTGTGGACCCCAGGCAATTTTACCACACCTTCCATAACTGTGAGTCCCAATTCTACTACCACATACACTGTTCAAGTAACTGGTTGTGCAGGATGTACAGCATCTGATCAAGTAAAAGTAACAGTTTCTGGAGGTTTGGTCTGTCCAAGCAATAAGACAATATCATGTGATCAAAGTTCTCATCCCGATAATACCGGTTATCCCACATTGGCGTGTGACCCAAATGCGGTGTTCTCTTACAGCGACGATGTGTCAGGTACTTGTCCTGTAATAATCAAAAGAAAGTGGACGGCATCAGTCACAAGAATTATTGAAAACCCATGTGTCAGTAAGGAATTGGCATATTGGAGCTTTGCCAATGCAAATCAAAAATGTTCCCAAGGGGTTCAGCCACTTTCAGGATCCGGATTACAAGCAACAAAGAAGAACACTTCTGGATGTAATAATGCAACGATTTCCAATGTAACTAATTTAGCAGGAAGCTCTTGTGTTAAAGGTGCCTTCGGATCGCCGGAAGCAGCAATATGTGTAGATGCGATAAGTAGCTCTTCATTTGTAAATAACGCTAATGCAGCTATTAAATTTACGGTTCAATTTGGTGCTCAAGACGAAGGAAGGCTTTCTGGTATTTCATTTATGCATCGAGTCGATGACCGAAATGAAAATTTTGGAAACTCTAACTATGCTAGAAAATTTGGTATCAGAGTTCTAAAGAATAACGTTGAAATTTATAAGAATGTTGACTTAAACACTTCCTATAGAGCATGGAAGCACCAGGAGTTTGATTTTAGTAATATCCCTGGTTTTATGTATTCCGGTGCAACTACATTCCAGTTTGAAATTTTAGGCTATAACGCGACAAACTTTGGTTATAACAAAAGCGTATGGGAGTTTGATGAGCTAAAGGTCAATGGATGCTGTGGAATTATCACAGAAAACGAAACTCAAACTTTTACTTGCACACAGACGATAACAATTAATGACAATGTACCTCCTACCCTCACAGGTGTACCAGCGGACCTTAACTTAAAATGTGCCAATGAAGTACCGGCTGTAGCCAATGTCACAGCTTCTGACAATTGCGTATTTGTAACAACATTTACAGCTGATACGACAGGTGTCTACCCTTGTGATTTTCAAATTACAAGGACATGGACTGTAATGGATGAGTGTAATCCACCCGTATCAAAATCTCAAAGAATAACGGTGAAGGATGATGTCAAACCTGTAGTTTGTGACGCAGCCAATAAAACATTTGAGTGTAAAGGTGCCGCTGGTAACAAAACAGAAGCAGACACATGGAATAATAGTAATATTCAATTGTTAAAGAATTGTGCCACCGATAATTGTTCAAATGTCACAGTGACTAGTAACTACAATTTCAATAATCTTTCCAATTTGTGTGGATTGACCGGCACCCTTAATGTCACATACACAGTAACGGACGAGTGCGGAAACGCTACAACTAAGACAGCTACTTTAACAATCGAAGATAAAACAGCTCCTACCGTTTCATGTAATCCTGATAACAAAACTATTGAATGCGTCGGTGCAGCTGGGAATAAGTCAACTGCCGACGCTTGGAATGCTGCCAACATTACCAAACTTCAAGGTTGCTCAAGTGATGTTTGTGGATCAATTACCGTCACAAGCAATTATGATTTCAATAACCTAAGTGACTTATGCGGTCTTACGGGTGCACTGACTGTTGTATATACTATAACTGATCAGTGTGAAAATAAAACAACCAAATCAGCAACATTTACGATAGAAGACAAAACAGCTCCAACTGTTTCTTGTAACCCGGATAATCAAACTTTCGAATGTGATGGTATTTCAAGTAATAAGACAGCTGCCGACACATGGAATGCTGCTAATATAGCCAAGCTTCAGAATTGTTCGAATGATGTATGCGGTTCTGTAACCGTAACAAGCAATTACGATTTTAATAATTTAAGTGACTTGTGCGGATTAACAGGATCATTAACGGTTACATATTCTATTAAGGATGAGTGCGGAAATGTAGTTACAAAGACGGCTACATTCACGGTTGAAGATAAAACAGCTCCTACTGTTTCTTGTAATCCGGATGAACTAACAATAGAATGCGCTGGCAACTCGGCAAATAAGCAAGCTGCTGACGCATGGAACGCAGCCAATATCGCTAAATTACAAGGCTGTTCCTCGGATCAGTGTGGAAATGTTTCCGTAACAAGTAATTACAATTTCAATAATTTGTCAGATGATTGCGGCAGAACCGGTCAAATAACAGTTACTTACACGATCAAAGATGACTGTGGTAATACGGTTACAAAAACTGCTTTATTTAAAATTGTTGACACAACTAAGCCTGTATTTACAAGCTTCCCTACGGATACTACTGTAGAGTGTGATGCCGTTCCTGCGCCACAGACTTCTCAAGTTACTTCGACAGATAATTGTGACGATAATGTAACCATCACATATGAAGGGGAGACAAGACAGAATGGTGTATGTGAGGACAGCTATGTATTGACAAGAACATGGAAGATCACAG
>CAYNFR010000037.1:0-26031 GCA_964396595.1 uncultured Saprospiraceae bacterium
AGAGTACACGTCTGGGGGGCGTGTGGCCGCAGGTTCAAATCCTGTCATCCCGACACTTTTTACCGGCTCAACATGATAGATATATGTCTCTTATTTACGCGTCATAAGCTAAAAAATCACTTAAGCTTTCTATTTCACCTGATCCAATAAGGAATTGAGAATGTATAATGACTATCTTTAATCTATGATTACGCTACTGATCATCATCATTTCTTTCCTAGCTCTTTCAGCATTTTTCTCGGGATGTGAAATCGCCTTTGTTTCTGCCAATAAGCTCGAAATAGAAATCAAACATGAAAAAGGGTCTAAGCGGGGCTATATTTTGAAGCATTTTTATGATCACCCGGAATCTTTTCTGGGTACTATGCTGGTCGGCAATAATATTGCACTTGTCATCCTGACCTATTTCATGACAGAGTTCATATCTCCTATTTACGTAGGATATATCACTAACCCAATATTAATCTTATTGATTAGCTCCTTGATAATCATGATTGTGGTCTTGATATTTGGTGAGTTTCTCCCCAAAACAGTTTTTAGGCTTTTCGCCAATGAATCACTTTATTTCTTTGCCTATCCGCTAAAGCTGTTTAAATACATTCTTGCGCTACCGACATGGTTTATGCTCAAGTTTACTAATCTAATCATGGGATTATTCATTAACAAGACTGAACAACGACTGACAGAGGCACTGTCTAGGGCGGATTTATATCATTATATTGACGAAACTATTTCAGATTTTGATGATGACATAGACAAAGAAATATTCACGAATGCGCTGAATCTTAATCAGTTAAAAGTTCGCGATTGCCTGATCCCGCGAAATGAAATAGTGTATTTTGATCTAGACTCACCCTTAGAAGAGTTGATCGCGCTATTCGCTGAGACAAAGCATTCCAGGATAATCATAGTCGATCAAGACATCGATAATATTGTGGGATATGTCCACCACCATGCTATATTTTCTAACCCAAAGACCATTAAAAAACATGTCTTGAGTATTCCATTTGTTCCAGAAGCTATGAACGCTAAGGACTTAATGCTAAAATTCATCCGTGAGAATACGAATATAGCATGTGTTGTAGATGAATATGGTGGCACGGCGGGCATCATTACGCTTGAAGATATATTGGAAGAGATTTTTGGTGAGATAGAGGATGAGCATGATGTAGAAGAGTTGATTGAGGTGAAAGTTTCTGATACAGAATTCATATTCAGTGGACGTCAAGAAGTGTCCTATCTTAATGAGACATTTGAAGATCTTAATCTTCCAGAGGGAGACTATCAGACACTTTCAGGTTACCTCGTAATGACCTCAGGGAGGATTCCCGAAGAGGTGGGTGAAATCATCGAACTCAACGATTTTAAGTTCATTATTGAGAAACTGTCCGATAATAAAATCGACCTGATAAGAGTGGTCAAAAAACTTGAAAATTAAATTCTTCTGTACTTTACACGTACACGTGTTCGCTTGTCTTCACCGAGTTCTACCCATGCAATGTACAAGTGATTCTTGGATTTTTTTATTACCGGAAATCCGCTTCTTCGAGTAGTGCTGATTTCTGTGATGACTTCTTGCGACTGCCAATTTCCCTGATGATCGTACATGGCCATTTTTAAAGTTCCCAGGTCATTGCCCGAATCAATCCATGTGACATATATCCAATTTTTATCCATTTCTATCCCTACCCTACCTATCGGATCTGTGTTGTCCACCGGTATAGGTGCAGAAAACTCATAGCCATTATCGGCGCTTATCGCGAGCTTAACGGAAGCCTCTTCGCCTCCTTCTGTGTACCATAATGCGCCCACTGTGTTTCCATAGACAGCAAGTGCCGGGCCATTGACAGGACAACCACGGATCAACCAATGATCATTGTAGAGTGTCCTACTCTGCGTCCAGTCGTTTCCCAACTTTCTGATAATAGAAATATCTCTTATTTCCTCATTACTGCGATCTCTGAAAGCTACAATGGAGCCTTGTCTCGTAAGTGCCATAGCAGTCTGGCAACAATCACATACTCTATTGTCAAGTTCATTTTCGTCGCGCAATCTTCCTTCTTGATCGAATGATGCTGTACGGAGTGTCATTTGCCCATAGTGACCATGATCGTGTATAGGATTGAGGCTGTCGGGAGTGCCTGTATGTCTTCCATCAAGCCACACTGCCATAATATGACCATCATCTAATGGCAGCATACTGACAAATCCATGCTCTGCTGCAACACTATCTTTGTGTATGATGAAAGATGGCGACCACACTTTACCATCACTAGAGGTAGAGATATGTACATCGTAATCAAATCTCCCCGACCCACTCATCTGAAGCCAATGTGCCGCCCACCAACCTTGCTTGCTCACCACCACAGATGGAAAATCCGCCCAGTTGATAAACCATGAATCACTCCGCGATATTTCTATCGGCCTTAACGCTTCTTCTTGAGACAATACCACATACTGCAAACTAAAACCTTCGTCACCTAGGTTTTCTAACCAACTAAGACATATCTCCCCTCCTTGATTTGCAAACAATCGAGGTTGTGCACTTGATGTCGTTGGTAGTTCTATCTCAGTCCAAGCAGTATCCACCTGACATGAATTAAATAGCAACGCGAGAGCTAATATTATCGACCAAAAATAATGCATAGTCAGACTATCGAACAATGAACTGCCCACCAGTGACATATAGCTCCTGCCAGCACAAATAAGTGCCATATGGCATGATTGTACTTAACTACTTTCCATAAGTAGAAGACGATCCCAAGAAGGTATAAAATACCCCCCAGCAAAATATAATAAAACACATGCGCGGGCAGAAGTGGAAAAAATTTATCTGAAATCAGAAATACAGCTAAGCCCATGGCAGCATAAATCATAGTGCTGATATATCTAAACTTTCCGGTGGTATAGAGTTTAAATATAGTGCCCAGTGCCACCAGTATCCACATGGCGGTGAGCAATGTGAGGCCTATCGGCACCATAAAATAAATTAGAATAAATGGCGTGTAGCTTCCGGCGATCATGATGAATATACTGATATGATCTAGTTTTTTCAGTGACCACTTTACTTCTTGTTCTATCATACTGTGATAAAGCGTGCTTGATAAAAACATCAACACGAAACCCATACAAAATACCACAACCCCTATCAAAGAGAAGACATTATCCGTTTTACCCACTTTGATTATCGTGAACGGAAGCGCTACAAAACCGAATAATACACCCAGGGCGTGCGTGACCACATTCGCTATTTCTTCTTCGCGTGAATATTGACTCGGCTTTGACATAGACTAGGACTATGCGGGATCTTGTCTCTTAAAGACCTTCTGCAGTAATGGGGTTACACGCTGAGACACATCTCGTCTAATACCAAGTTCCTTCTGCGCCACGAGTGAAAACATCCCTTTGAGCGCCTCTTGTGTGACATAATCATCGAGTCGGGGATTTACCTTACCCAATAAAGGGATCTGATTATACTTACTCACCGCATCTTCCCAATAATCTACTGCATTGAACTTATTCAAGCTATTCAATATGATGGGCTGAAATCTGTTATAAAGTTCTTCATTAGTCCTGGACTGAAGGTAGACTGTAGCAGCGTTTTTCTCTCCCATCAATATGCTCATGGCGTCATTAATAGTCATAGTCTTGATGGCCTCAAGAAAAAGCGGTCCTACACTCTTGGCAGCATCCTCTGCAGCACGGTTAATTCTCTCAAGCATTATCTCTTCGACTGTATTAAATCCAGGTATTATTTTCAATCTATCTGTCACTTTTCTCGCCTCTTCTGGAAGAATAATCTTGTAAGGTGATTTATAGTAACCATCTACAGCAGACAAAAAATTCACGGCATCGTTCGTGCCAATATTGAGTGCCTCCTTCAGTCCACGGGCTATATCAGCAGTGGTTAATGGTGCTTCAACAAGATCTCCCAATGAAGATGGACAAGCCGTAAAAATTAGTGAGCTTAAAAAGATAGATATAATTCTAATACGCATGGTGCGACGATTTATTTGTGTGCAAATCTAATCCAAAAGACGATGTCAATGACCGACGTGTTACATAATGATTTCAGACTCTTGTCACAACTCTATAGTAACCACTGCACGATCCACCTTTCCACCTACCGGCGGCGCAAGTTTAGACAAACTGACTTTAACACTCTCCACTTTGCTATCCATCCCTTTGATCTCAGTAGCTATCTCAAAAGCCAATGTCTCCAATAACCTGTACTTACGCAGCATGAAGCGATTAACCACAACATAAATTTCTTCATAGTTAACCGTTGATTCGATAAACTCGTTGGGATTACGGTTAATCGACGTGATGATATCTACATCGACGATAAAGTTATTACCGATCTTGCGCTCGAATTCATAATATCCATGGTAAGCGTAGAAGCGCATTCCTTTGAGTGAAACAGTAGCCATATTGCACCTGATATAACGAGCTGCGAAGTTAGATTTTTAATTGAGCCGTGATTAGCTTGATTATTATTTTTGCATAAAAGAGGGGCATGTAGCTGCACATTTTATGAACCGTGCCTGAAGAGTCAATATTTTTTCTCGCTAATCAAGCTTTCGTAGAAGTTCCTCTTGAGTTGCTCCCCATTGACTAGAGCCCATTTCCATTTTTCGAATCCTGCCACGAGCTCGACAATACTTATATCTTCATACTTTGTACGCGTTAAAATGGCTTTCTTAATCTTATCTCTGATCACTCTGAGAAACTTTAAATACTCTTGAAGATCATCGACATTGCCGATAGATCCGTGGGCAGGAACAAGTTTTGTCTCTTCGTCGATCAGGAGCAATGCCATTTCTATAGCCCTGATAAGACCTTCTACTGAACCACCACCTTCTATATCAATAAAAGGATATAGCCCATTCAAAAAACAATCCCCCAAGACCATCACATTGCTTTGAGGAAACCACACTATGACGTCACTATCCGTATGTGCCCGTGGCACATGTAGAAGCATAATAGGTTCATCATAATTATATATTGTCATAGACTCGGTAAGGGTAATCATAGGCAATGCTTCATCCCTTGCAGGTGGGATCATCACCTCAGATAATACTTGCTCTGTGCTCATGCGCTCACGTGTGTTTTCATGCGCAACAATCATTCCACCGGATTCTCGTATCTGATCATTAAATCCTACACTCTCCGCATGCCAGTGTGTATTGATGATCGAAGTTATCTGCCTTGTGCCGAGTGATTTTAACTTATCTCTGTATTTAGGATATAATTGAGCAGGTGGACTATCCACGAGGAGACATCGTCCATCTTTATTTATCATGGCTACGATATTTCCATTGTTAGATTCAAGAACATAAAGACGATTACTCAAGCGGACATGATTGATTGATGCTCTATCAAGATTTCTTTGTCCTAATAAGGTCTCGGATAAACTCAAGGAAACAAGACAAACGACCGACCCGATTAAGAAATAGTGGCTCATGGTGATAAAGATTGACTTAGCATAATCCCTTAGATGATAGGCCATTTTAGATGATAGGCCATTATTTAGTATCTCAAATCTAACGACCCTTACTCGAAATAGTTTGTTAAAATGAAGCTAATATTCTCATAGCCTTCTTAATACAACACTTTTTTAGTGAAGGAAGGGATGAAAGGGCTATTGCCGACACTATAACAAGCAAGTATCCTTAGACTTTTGTATATTTCGAAATATTTTTTTAACTCTGAGTACATTTATTTTAACTTGTCTCTTGATATATATAAGGCAAATGACTAAATTCGGTTCAGAATTATGAAAAATAACTATACTTAAAGTAAATATTATGGCTACAATTACCAATAGTCTAAAGAAGGGCATTCATTTCTTGATAGAGTCCACAGATCCATCAGAGATATTTACGCCTGAGGACTGTACCGAGGAACATGCGATGATACGCGAGACTTTACGTCAATTTATCGTTCAAGACGTCAGATCACTCGAGGATAAAATGGAGTACGGGGAGCATCATCACAATGTGACCCTATTAAAAACACTTGGCGATCATGGTTTCTTGGGCACACACATGCCTGAAGAATATGGAGGCACTGACCTTGATACTATTGCGAATGCCATTGTAACAGAAGAGTTGGGAATCACAGGTGCATTTTCTACGACATTTGGTGCGCATACAGGTATAGGAATGTTACCGATATTGTACTTCGGTACACCCGAGCAAAAAGCAAAGTATCTGCCTGATTTAATCACCGGTGACAAAGTTGCTTGTTATTGCCTTACCGAGCCTGGGTCTGGAAGCGATGCGCTTGCAGCGAAAACACGCGCTGATCTCAGTTCTGACGGCAAACATTATATTCTCAATGGACAGAAAATGTGGATATCAAATGCCGGATTCGCTGATGTGTTTACGGTATTTGCCAAAATAAATGGGACAGACTTCAGCTGTTTTATAGTCGAAAAAGATATGTCGGGATTGAGCCTCGGCGCAGAAGAGAAAAAACTCGGCATCAAAGGGTCGAGCACGCGTCAGGTATTTTTTGAAAACACACCTGTTCCTGTAGAAAACCTACTTGGTACAGCCGGCAAAGGTCACTTGATCGCCTTTAATGTGCTCAATACCGGAAGGTATAAAATCGGCCCGGCAGCATTGGGTGGAGCTCTCGGATTGATAGACTTATCTATCACTTATGCTAAAGACAGACAACAATTCGGTAAGGCGATTGCCGAGTTTGGCGCTATCCAATATAAAATTGCGAAGCAATCATATCTGACTTATGCCGCCGAATCAGCCGTATACCGCACCTCCGGACTGATCAACCATCACGTCCATACCATGAAGCAAGAGGGCCTCCCCAGTGAAAAAGCCAAGCTCGAAGCAGCAGAAGAATATGCCCTCGAAAGCTCAATTCTCAAAGTGGCAATGACCGATTGCCTAGATTATGTATGCGATGAATGTGTACAGATACATGGCGGGATGGGCTTCAGTGAAGAGACCCGCGCAGCACGCGCATATAGAGATAGCCGAATATCTAGAATCTATGAAGGGACAAATGAAATCAACAAAATGTTGATGATCAACACTATATTTAAGCGAGCGATGTCCGGGCAGTTTGATTTCGCTGCACCTGCAATGGCCGTACAGCAGGAGCTTCTCTCCGGTAATGGTCATCTTCCCGAACTTTCCGATGAGGCACGCGCCGTACAAAATTTTAAAAAACTCGCGCTTATGCTCATAGGCTCTCTCGGCCAACTGGCACTAAAAGGCAAGCTAGATCTTCGCGAAGAACAAGAAATAATGATGTCCGTTGCTGATATAATCATCGCCACCTATCTCGCAGAATCATGCTATCTGCGCTATGTTAAACATCCTAATGAGCTCAAAAAGGCGATGACTGAACTTTATTTCCGTGAAGCAAACGAACAGATACGTAAATCAGCTATCGAAGCAGTGGGCTCATTCGTCAAAGAGGAACTGCAGGCAGGGTTTCTCTCCGGTATCAATACATTCACCTCCTATCCGATTAAAAATGTCAAAGCCCTAAGCAGGATGGTCGCCGCAGAAGCAATTGCGAAAAGTACTTATCCACTGAAATCATAAGGTTTTCCGTACATATTCATATTACAGTTTGATTAAAGAAAGAAGGCTCATCAAGTGAGCCCTTCTTTTTTTTGTGCATTGGCACTACGAGCCATTTAGAGCTGCACTCAAAAGAGGAAGCCAAATGTTCAGCGCCATATAAAACTATCTTATCAAAAAGACTACAAGATATGGTCCCTCACAAATTTATCCGAATAGTCCTTAATCATCTCTCGCACCTCGCGAAACTGTGCCATCACTTCCTCTTCCGTACCCTTAGCTCCAGCCGGATCAGGAAAGTTATGATGAAATTTTTGAGCCTTGGTGGGGAAATATGGGCATCTCTCCTTAGCATTGTCACAGACCGTTATTACATAGTCAAAATCGAGGGAAACGTACTCGTCCATGTTATTGGAAGTGTGATGAGATATGTCTATCCCATCTTCTTTCATCGTAGCAATAGCTTTCGGATTTACGCCATGAGTCTCAACACCTGCGCTGTAAACCTCAATATTATCTTTACCAAAATGATTTAGATAGCCATGGGCAATCTGACTGCGACAGCTGTTGCCTGTACAGAGGACTAATACTTTCTTTCTATTTTTCATTTTATTAGGAATTGTATAAAACCATTTGTTAGCAAGTGCAACAAGGGATAACATCACGGGCACCTCTATTAGAACACCCACCACAGTAGCCAACGAAGCACCTGAATTTAGCCCAAAAAGAGATATTGCGACAGCTACCGCCAATTCAAAAAAATTGCTCGCGCCAATCATTGCTGCAGGAGCGCATATATTGTGCGCAAGCTTCATATATTTTCCTAAGTACCATGTGACGAAAAAGATAAAATATGTCTGAATCGTGAGCGGTACAGCAATCAACAAGATATCAAAGGGTTTCTCTATGATACGATGCCCCTGAAATGAAAACAATAATACCAGTGTTGTTAATAGGGCAATAATGGATACGGGTTTCAAAGTCGGTAGGAAGGATTGAGTAAACCACTCTTTCCCTTTGGTGCGCATAAGCCATTTATGACTCAGATAACCCCCAGCCAAAGGTATGGCTACGAAGATGATCACCGAAGTGAACAATACGTTGTAAGGGATATCAATATTGGTGACACCTAAGAGAAAACGCACTATCGGTATAAAGGCTACCAGAAGTATCAAATCATTCACGGAGACTTGGACCAAAGTATAATTCGCATCTCCCTTCGTCAAGTATGACCATACGAAGACCATCGCCGTACATGGCGCAGCTCCCAGCAGTATGGCACCAGCGATGTATTGCTCTGCCATTTCCGGCTCGAGATATGCCGCGAAAATTTTACTAAAAAATACCCATGCGAAAAAAGCCATCGTAAATGGCTTAACCAGCCAATTCATCACCACAGTCAATCCTAAGCCTCTCCAGTTGTTTGCAACATTTCTTAACGAAGAAAAATCTATCTGTACCATCATAGGATAGATCATTAGCCAGACCAATATGGCGACGGGTATATTAATCGTGGCTATCTCCCACTCACTTATCACATTAATACTATCTCCTGCGACATTCCCTAGGATTATGCCTGCTACTATACAGGCTAAAACCCATATTGTAAGATACTTTTCAAATTTTCCCATAAGATATATAATAGATTTAAATATACGTAAAGCGTTAAAAAATAATAATTTATGACTGCGATCTTATGAGTAATCCTTAACGAATCCAAAAAGACACAATTTCAGCTTATTTAATAAAATAGTCACCTTCTTACAAAGAATTCTTAATTTCTTAACACTGAGCCTACATGACGTGATTACGCACAATTCTCGCAAGTATCAAAATCGCTTTACAGATCATCTTTATTTCGATCGTCAACAGGTGAACTACCTAATGAAATAAAAGAAATGTCATTCACCACATCCTGTAGAAGGGGAAGACCGACCGCAGTAATAACAGCACGGCAGTCTTGATGATTAAAGATGGCTAAAGGCTAATTCTGCACCATATTGAAGATATACAGTTAATGTTTAATTAAACCTTATCAATTTGGCAAGGTCTAAACGTATAAACATTTCCTTTACCACACTATTTACGATAAAAATTTAATTAGCAATGAAGCATCTATTCTCCTTGTTCTTATCATTCCACTTAACCGTATCATTTATCTCAGCGCAAAAGAGCGGGTCTATTGTGTATCGAGAAACAATTAAGATAGACGTACCAGCCAATGTCCCACCGCAATTTAGGGATCAAATTCCTCCTGAAATAAAAGCAAATAAGATCTTGGTTTTCAGTGGTTCTGAATCCATTTACAAGTTAGGCGAACAAGATGCTTCTGATGAAGATGTCAATATGGATGGTCCCGGAGGGGCAATGCGTATGCGATTCAGAAATCGAGCTATGTCGGCAGATGATCAAACCTATAAGAATCTTGATGAAGGCTTCTTCGCCGATTCGAAGGATTTTATGGGTAAACAATTTTTGATAGAAGATCAGCTTATGAAATATAACTGGAAAGTAACAGGTGATAAAAAACAAATACTGAGCTACATGGTCATGGAAGCAACCACCATGATCAACGACACAACACTGGTATCTGCTTGGTTTTCGCCCCAGATACCGGTGAGCAATGGCCCGGATGTATTCGGTGGATTGCCGGGTATTATCCTAGAAGTAGCGTATGCAGATGGAAAGAGAATTATGACTGCATCAGAAGTGAAATTGAATGATGACATGAACGATCAGATCAGTCGGCCAAAAAAAGGCAAAAAAGTTTCGCGGGAAGATTTCGACAAAATTCGTCGCGAAAAAATGAAGGAAATGCGGGAGCAAGGTGGTGGCGGATTCAGATTTATTCAATCAAATTAGGATTGTTTTTTGTCTATTTAGCATAATCTTTGACATGAAAAAACTTTTTCTTCACCTGATACTCGTGTTCATCAGTTGGCATGTTCACGCACAAAAATTCACTCTCAAGGGCACTGTATCTGACAGCAGCGGCACTTCATTCGAAATGGCCACTGTGATTCTTTTAAATGCTGCAGATAGCGTAATGGCAGGTTTTTCTGTTACCAATGCCAAAGGGCTTTTTCTAATCGATGACATTAGATCCGGCGATTATTTAATCAATATCAGTTATCTAGGATACGAGGAATATTCCCAGGCTATTTCTCTCACAGCGAATACTGACCTTGGTTCAGTAATGCTGAAGGTCATCTCCCAAGAGCTTCTGGAAGTCACCGTAAGTGATAGTTACATTCCTGTGCGTATCAAGAAAGATACCATTGTCTATAATGCGGATGCTTTTGCCACACAACCACAAGATAATGTCGAACAGCTTCTCAAAAGATTGCCGGGAATGGAAGTTGAAAGCGACGGAAGTGTTAAAGCACAAGGTGAGACAGTGCAAAAGATCTTGGTAGATGGGAAAGAGTTTTTTGGTAAAGATCCTCAAATAGCGACTAAAAACCTGCCCGCAGATGCCATTTCGAGAATAGAAGTATTTGACGAAAGATCTGATATGACACAGTTTACCGGCATTGATGACGGACAACGCGAGAAAACAATAAACCTTATTCTCAAAGACGGCAAAAAAGCTGGATACTTTGGTAATGCCACAGGGGGATATGGAACAGAAAACCGGTTTAAGACTAATCTTAACATCAACCGATTTACCAAAAAGACACAGATCAGCGCCATCGGCATGTATAACAATGTTAATGAACAAGGTTTTTCCTTTGGAGACTATGTGAGTTTTATGGGTGGAATGGGTAACGTCATGGGAGGCGGCGGAGGTGGCGGTGGCAGAATGAATGCCAACCTTCCGATAGGCACTGGACTAGGTGACGGTATCGTCCAGACCGGCGCCGGTGGCCTCAATGTAAACGTAGATATCAGTGAGAAAATCAAACTGAACAACAGTTTTTTTACAAACAACATTAACAATATCCTTGACCAGGAAAGCTTCAGGCAGAGCCTATTGGTAAATGGTGGTTTTACTACAGAACAAAAATCACTGCTCGAAAATATCAATAGCAACCATAATTTCAACTCTACCCTACGCGCTCAGATTGACTCTACCCAAAATCTAATCGTAAGACTTAGCGCAGGATTAAATGTTGGAAGTTCTATCCGAACTGCCAACTCTGCCAATTATGATGAAAGTGGCGGAACACAGAGCCTAGGTCTTCAACAAAACACATCTGAGTCTGATCGATTATCTTTCAATATCAATACCACTTATATGAAGAAACTCGGCAAGCAGGGCAGATTTTTTAGCACAAATCTTGTGTTCGGCCTAATGGGTCAGACCCAATTAGGTAATGTTGATAATAAAAATCAATTCAACAGACCATTGGGAGTAGAAAATATTAATATACTTCAGAATCAAAATCAGACGAATAATCAGAACAATTATAATATCAAACTTTCATACACCGAGCCACTCGGCAAAAGACGCTATCTGGAATTCAATGTAAATCGATCAAACTTTAGCAATGACTTCGAAAAATTGTTCTTCGACCTATTCCCTGCATTATCCCCTACAGAAAGATTGAATACCGACTTAAGCAATGCATACAATCGTGATTTTACCCAGACATCCGCAGGATTTAACTATAAGATTAATAAAAATACGGCAAGCTTGACTGTGGGTTCGGCTTTACAACATTCTACCCTCAATGGCATCATTAATGCCTTTAATCCACTTATAGAAACACCACCAATCAAGAGAAGTGTCGTTAATATATTGCCCAATCTCGCCTACACCAAGGACATCAGCAGATCAAAATCACTGCGTATAAACTATAACACAAGTATTAACGAGCCCAGCCTAGAACAACTTCAGCCCATCGTGGACAACTCAGATCCGCTCAATATTTATATAGGAAATCCTGAGCTTAGAACTGCCTATAGACACCGACTGAATCTCAATTACAATAGCTTCAGCCAATTTACAAACACAGGATTCTTTATGGGTTTCAATGCTAATTTTACCCACAATCCCATTGTCAATGCACGCACAATAGACGAGTTTTTTGTTCAAACGACCACACCGATCAATACACCCTATTCCATATCAAGTAATATGTTTATGAATTTTAATACACCATTGAAGTTCATAAAACATCGGGTTTCTATGAACAATAGTGTCGGTCACAATAATAATTTCCTATTCATCAATGGTGTTGAGAATGTGGTTAATAGGTATTCTAACACGATAGGCGTAAGGCTTGACAACTCCAAGAAACAACTAGTAGACATAGCCTATGGGGTGAACTGGTCATGGAACAAGACAGCCTACAATCTTAATAGCGACCTCAATGCCCAATTTTCCAACTACAGTTACTTTTCTGAATTAAACTTAAACTTACCAAATAACTGGAATCTAGGCACGGACATCAGAAGCAACATATATTCTCAAGAAGATTTTGGCGACCGAGTCACCATTACAAGATGGCAAGCGAATGTTTCCAAAATCCTCCTTCCTTCCAAGAAACTTCGTGTGGCATTATCTGCCTTCGATCTACTGAATCAAAACAGAAATATTAATCGAAATGCTAACATCAACTTTGTCGAAGATACGCGCATCGTGTCAATAGGTAGATATTTTATGATGTCAGTCGGATATTCGTTCAGCGGATTTGGAAATACTAGTTCAAGCCCCTTCGGTGGAGGACGTGGAGGAATGCGAATGATGGGCGGATAAAGTGTCTAGCTCAAAATGTTTTGCGCTTTATTATACTTTTGGCTTAAAATGTGTTTCAGGAATGATACCATTTGATCTAGAGGCTTTGTAGCTGATAGCTTTTTATCGACAGATATATTATAAAGTCTCAGAATCAAGATGGATTCGTTAGATTTGTTACATCATCGATAAGCTCATAATTATGCTGACTGCTATTCGTACCTTTACTATTGTCTTTTTCTTAGTCTGGAGTGGAAATGTGCTAAGCGCACAATTTGACAAACCAATAAGGTCAAAATACACACCTCCAATGATCTTCTGTCCGGGCTCTAATGAGGTGAGACATCATCATTCGCCAGCGACTAAAATTTCTCGTAACAAGAAATCAGAAACACAGATAAGGGTTACATTTAATGGCGGAATTCCACAGGTTGCACGCAGGGCATTCGAAGATGGTGTTGTTGGGATTATCCAAGAATGGTTTGATACACCGATACCCATTAATATTCAACTCAATTGGGAGCAACTTAGTGAAGGCCCGCTCGCAGGAGCACTACCAGGAGCTAACTATTCCAGCTTCCCTAATGCCCCATTTCCGCAACATGTTTATCCTGTAGCCCTTGCTGAAAAAATAAGCAGATTTAATCTCAATTCGTTAGATGATCCGGATGTGGTTATCACTGTCAACTCGACGATTGATTGGTATTACGATTTTAATAACCCAAGTGGCATCGGGTCAAAATTTGACTTTGTATCTATCCTTCTTCATGAAGTAATGCATGGACTGGGTTTTACGGCAGCGGTAGGATTAAATGAAGAAACCCCACCTGTAGGTTTTATCGGGGTATGGAATAATAATGCGATATCCATTTTCACTGATTTTATCTTTAACTCGAGTGGTAATAAGCTTACAAGCTTTCCGGATGGTACGACTACCATGGCTACTGCCCTCCAAGGCAACAACCTATTTTTTAACCTTATATCAAAAGAAGATCGAGCTAAATTATATGCGCCTTCAATATTCGATGGAGGATCTAGTATCAGCCACCTCGACGAGCAGACATTTAACAATACCAATAGTGCCTTAATGACTCCCTTCTTCAATAGAGGAGAGGTCGAACGTAGTGCCGGCGTCGCATTGGATATCATGTACGACATGGGATGGGACATGACTTATCTGTTGCACAATCCGCTACCCGGCAATGAAGAGCTGGATCAACCAGTAAGACTGCAGATGCAGTTGATCTCTGATTCTCAAATAGATAGCAGCAGCTTGAAAATTCATTATTCGCGCGATAATTTCGCAAGGGAGGATATAGCAGCGGACTTGCGATTCAATTCGACCACAGGCTTATATGAGTTTGATCTGCCTGCACCAAATGCCGAAGTAACATACAGCTACTACTTTACAGTCAAAAACAGACGCAATATAAAGTTCACCAATCCGGGCTCAGCACCTAATAACAAATTCACTTTTGTTTACGGGCTGGATAATATAAGACCAATTATCTCGCACGACAGAATTAATAAGATCAACACAGATATTTCTCAACTCGACATTTTGGCAGAGATTACTGATGTATTCACAGGAGTTCTTTCCGCTCAAGTCAACTGGACACTCGACGGCGTAGAGCAAGCACCGGTTATGATGGAGCGACAAACCGGGTTTCAGGTGACAGACACGACAGATAACTACAAGGCTATTTTGGTGTTTCCCAATGGACCATTGGCCGAAGGCACAAGTTTTCGATATCAGATAGTGGCTGTTGACAGAGCGAAAAGTGCCAATACCTCCAGACTGCCCTTCGCAGGATTCTTTAATGTGACCGTCGAAGCAGTCAAAGAAGCTGTTGTAAGCTATGTCAATGACTTTAATGCCAGCACGACAGATTTTGAAGGCAATGGGTTTCGAATCACCAGACCTGCCTTGTTTAATGACAATGCTATACACAGTGACCATCCATATCCGGAAGCGGGCCAAGGCAATTTTAGGAACTTGACATACGAACTACAAATTCCGATCATCATACGAGAAAAAGACCCCTTAATGGAGTTCGATGAAATAGTACTTGTGGAACCTGGTGAGCCGGGTACGAGATTTGGGGATGATGAATTTTGGGATTATGTAATTGTCGAGGGTAAGTTGCTCGGCACTAACGAATGGCTCCCATTCATAGATGGTTACGATTCCGATGCTGTTCCTGCATGGCGCACCGCATATAACAATAGTGCGGGTGGAAGTCCGACTCTCTTTAGAAAGCGTGTCATCAACATGGTCAGCCGTGGCAATTTCAAAGTAGATGACATTGTATTTATACGCTTCAGATTATTCTCCGATCCGTTTGTCAACGGATGGGGATGGGCAATCGACAATCTCAAGATTCAAGATGTAAGTACCTCTGTAGAAGACTTTATTGTCGAAAACAGATTTAACATCTACCCCAATCCCAATAATGGTTCTGCACTAAATATCGACATTGATCTCAAGCAGTCTAGCACAGACCTATTGATTGAGATCATTGACCTTTATGGTCGCCTCGTGAAAAAGGAAAGAATCATTGGCGCAGCCAATATTCTAAGATACAATACCGATATCAGCGAGCTGAATAATGGACTTTATCTAGTAAATGTAAAGTTTGTTACAGGCGATCAAATTTCGAAGAAACTTATTATCCAACGTTAGTATGAGTAGCTACCTCAAGCAAATTTTAGCCCTCATCGGTATCATGATAGGAATGATGATACTGGGCAGTATGGTGGCAGGTGCTATATGGATGTCAGCGGGAATAGACTTACTGAATCTCGGAAATATACATATTGAAGATCATCATCGTCCAGCATTCAGATGGGGTTTACTGCTCAATCATTTTTTAATGTTTACGGGCGCCGGGGTAATCTTCGTGGCTATTTTTCACAAAAATAAATGGGCAGAATTTCTCAATATTACACGTGACCCTGCAGTCAAAGATTTGCTTAAATGGGGGTTCATACTCTTGATCTGTTACCCATTTATGACGGGATTGATCCAACTGAGCGAGAGCCTTCCTCTACCTGAGTGGTTGAAATCCGGTCAATCGCAGAGTTTTAAATTGATGTCAGAAGCGCTCAAGATGAATAGTATTGGAGACCTGGCTGTTACACTTATATTAGTAGGAATATTGGCTGGTGTCGGAGAAGAGATAATATTCAGAGGTATCTTACAGAAGATATTCGAAGCGAAGTTCGCGAATTATCACACAGCTGTATGGCTGGCGGCGATTATATTCGGCGCTTTTCATATGCAGGCAGAGAGATTCTTGCCGTTGACACTTATCGGTGTGATATTGGGCTATAGCTATTATTTCACCGGTAATCTGATCGTGCCGATTCTACTCCACTTTTTAAATAATTCCCTTCAGGTGCTGGGAGTCTATATGCTAGATCTGGACATAGAAGAACAATTGACAAATACAGAGACAGTGCCTCTTGCCGCAATAATATTATCAGGACTGCTTACTTTTGGCCTTTTATCATATTATATTAGGCAGCATCGTCCCGATTATGAATCAAGACCTTAGACAGCGTATCCCGGTAGCCATAGTATATGTGCTAGGGATATTGGGATGCCTATATCATGGTGTGTTCTCAGCTACGGTCATGTTCGTATTGTTTTATATGATGTGCCATCAAGAGTTTGCAACTTCTGCAGGCAAGAAGAAGCTCGAGATAGCATCCATTGCAGTCGCCTTTTTCACGACGGCGTTAATGATCTCACCTTTATTGGGAAATCAATTATTGCCACATGCTTCGATTAAATGGATCGCTCTAATCAGTACTCTGTTGATGTTATTCAATACAATTCAGTTATTTAGGATCAATAAGATAATATATACGGACTTTTCTAGCGCCGTAGGTAGTTTGCTTTATTTGTCGCCGAGCTTTATCCTTGCTGCATTGTCCTTGCATTACTATTCGGAGATCAACTATATATTCGTAGGTATGTTCATCCTGATATGGTTGAGTGATACGGGAGCTTATTTCGTGGGGCGTGCTATTGGACGCCATAAATTAGCACCACGCATTTCTCCGAGTAAAACCTGGGAAGGATTTGTCGGAGGGGTGCTACTTGCACTCGTTGTCACTAGCGTATTGGCGGCATATATACCTGTGCTCACATTTGCGCAATGGATTATTTTAGCACTTATCGTATGTTTGGCAGGTGTGGTAGGTGACCTGACTGAATCGCGCTGGAAGAGATCATTGGGTATTAAGGATAGTGGCACGTTGCTACGCGGACACGGTGGTTTTCTTGATCGACTTGACAGTTTTATTTATGCGATTCCGATAGTCATATTATATTTCGCGCTTAATTATTCTATATGATGACAATACATAGAGAAGGATGGGTTTCGATTATTGCAGTGCTCATCTTCGCCGGGATCATGAATGCGCTTGCATCCGCGTTTTCTCCATATGCATGGCTTAATAATCTTGTTTTCTTATTGACAATATTGTTGATAATTATTGTCCTCCAATTTTTCAGAAATCCCGATCGTAAAGTTCCGCGCTTGGACGATAAACTGATTTACGCTCCTGCGGACGGAAAGGTAGTTGTAATCGAAGAAACCACAGAAGGAGAATATTTTAATGACAAGCGATTGATGGTCTCCATATTCATGTCTCCGATTAATGTCCATAGTAATCATCACCCGATCAACGGTGCTATCGCGTACGAAAAATATCATCCGGGCAAATATCTAGTCGCCTGGCATCCTAAATCCTCCACCGAAAATGAAAGACATACCACTGTGTATACCTCAGAAATCGGGGAGATTCTTTGTAGACAGATAGCAGGTGCACTAGCGAGGAGGATCGTCAATTACACCAAAAAAGGCGATAGGGTAACCCAAGGCGGCGAAATGGGCTTCATCAAATTTGGCAGTAGAGTGGATATCTATTTGCCTCTAGGTACTAAGGTTAATGTATCCCTCGGCCAGCATGTAAAATCGCGAAAGGATGTGATTGCAACATGGGGGTGATATTGATGAGAGGGCAATTTATGTTTAAAGGTAGAAGGTAGAGGGGGTAAAATTTTACGCCCTATCAGAAGGGAGAAGAAGGAGGGGCATTGAATAATCCCTGCTTTTTTCGTTTCACCTACACGCTGTCGAATTCCTTCGGCAATTCAGCGTTGACGCTTATCGACTGGAGCTTGGCGCAGCTCTTTCAGCCATTTAATTATGGCACGTGCTTGTTCTAGGGTCGTAGGCTTCATATTGGCTTTAAGCTTTTTCTGTTTTTCCGCCAAATCTGCAAATAGTCTTATCGGTTCTTTATCATTCATTTCAAATAAATTATGGTATCAATCATAAAGAGAACATCCTCCCTTGTCAAAACGTTCTCTTCGTGTAGATCCTCGATAATCAGCCCCAATTCATTATTGATGTAATCATTGTTCTTCTTGACTATAAATCCATTCTCTTTCATTAGTGCCCTGACGGCTTCAATAGAAGTGGGAGATGAAGACTCTATATATGCTTGACTTACCACCGCATAAAGAACATCGTTGATAATAACGAAACCATTAAAATCATATGCAGTTTCAGGAAACAATATATTATGTACCAAAAGACTTTCAAAGTATTGCGACCAATTCACATAAAAGATGGCATCATTTAGCTTGATCACATTACCCATTTCAGGCTGAAGAAAAACCCTCTGTTCAGCTCCCTCATCCAAATAAGTGGCAAAAGGCAATGGATTATAGAATAGATCATTATTGTAGATGTAGCTTATCAATAGTTCTTTTTCCTCATCTTTACTCAAATACGCTTTCTCTCCCTTGCGTTTTTCAGAGCTCTCCTCCAGATATAAGTAAAGTGATGTCAAAACCCCATCGGGTAAACGATAATCAAATCGAGCTTCTATCCTATTCCTATTAGCACGCATTTCTAAAAGTACATCAACAATTGATCAATAATGATGAATTCTTTTGTCGTCGAGTGTTTCTTCCCCAACTCCTTTCGTTAAATTACCCTTTTGTGATGTTTATAATACGATCACTTTCTAGGAGGTAAAGCAAATTTACAAAAATTCGTATCGGCTCAGACTGACATTGGGGTTTGACCAATAGCATTGACTCGTTTATCTCAGCATTAAGCCAACACCCCACTAGGTCTTCCGCTTCTTTTTCTTAGCCGCTGGAAACAAGACATTATTCAATATGAGGCGATAGCCGGGAGACTTAGGATGGAGGTTAAGGTCTGTCTCCGGATCATTTACATAGTGCCTATAATCTTCCGGGTCATGTCCTCCATAAAAAGTCCATGTACCATAGCCATAAGTACCATGGATATACCTCGCCTCATTAAGCGACTTATTTTCTCCTAGTATCAATACCTCAGGTTTGATAAACTCTCTGTCAAAGGCTGTTGTCTGCCCCATAAATCCTTTAACAGTGCGGGTATGATTCTGGGTCAACATAGTGGGGATGGGATCCCATTTAGCACTAAATTCGAACAGCGTAAAGTAATCCGTTTCCGGGTTTATTTGTCTCTTGGGTGGAGACATGTCTATATCGGAGAATTCGTATTCGACAGGGTTCTTGACTAATGTGTAATTTCTAAATGCAAAGGTCTTGCTATAATCTATATGGCTCTGTGCATCCGGATGTGCGGGATCGCCGTCATAG
The DNA here is from genome assembly GCA_964396595.1 of uncultured Saprospiraceae bacterium. GTDB lineage: Bacteria > Bacteroidota > Bacteroidia > Chitinophagales > Saprospiraceae > CAYNFR01. The sequence goes on from CAYNFR010000037.1 coordinate 19,907, forward strand.
ATCACATCGCAGATGTCCACACCCTCAGCAGATAAGGCAATATCGTATGTGTCTGTGGCGCTGCACATGGCAAACATAAAGCCACCCCCCTCGACAAATTCCTTAATCTTTTTTGCTACCGCCAGTTTCATCTGTGAAACTTTATTAAATCCCAGACTACGCGCGAGCTCTTCCATCTTGCGTTGATTCGCTTGATACCATGGCATAGTATGATAGGAACGGTAGAACTTACCATACTGTCCGGTAAAATCCTCGTGATGCAAATGCAGCCAATCGTACTCTGCCAACTTGTTCTCCATCACTTCGCGATCGTAAATAACATCATACGGGATCTCTGCGTAAGTCAGCACCATGGTCACAGCGTCATCCCAAGGTTGAATTTTTTCGCCTTTTTCGTTAAAATCAGGTGTGTAAACCGCTATCTTAGGCGCCTTCTCAAGCTTGATGACTTCCTGGTTTTTTTCTGGATGTGCTATTTGTTCTCTGATAGCAGCAAATTCCGCATCAGATATCACGCGATAGCTGACATCTCTGATCTTGCATTCGGTTTCGAAAATCTTGGTATGCTCAAAGGCAAAAGCCCCGCCTTGATAATTCAATAGCCAGTAGGCATCCACCCCTTTTTCTAGCACCCAATAAGTCAACCCATAAGCCTTGAGGTGACTTCGCTGTGCCTCATCTGTCATCGGTATGAATAGATATGAGGCTGACAGCGGAAGAATAGATGCTATCAAAAAAAGAAACAACAAGACTGACCTTAACATAAATTTGCTTTGTCTATGATTCGCAATGTAATAACATAACGTCATCGCAATTAAAACAGATCGCAATATAGAAGAAGTAACAATTCAGTCGCGATCTATTTCGCTCAAAAAATCTCCATTGCCTATTATCCCGCCGCTCTTTTTTCGCGAATAGCGCTGCTATTTCCTCAAAAAGAAGCCTTGTCTAATAAAAAATTGACTAATTTTTTGACCAGAATGCATCTTACTGACTAATTACATAAAGAAAAATAACCGTATTCCGTTCATATAATTGTCATCTTTGACATCTCTTTGGGAATAATTAACACGACAAGTGAATAATTTTAGTTTACAATACCCTTCTTGGTTCTTGTTCTTCTGCCTGCTGGCAGCCGTATTTTATGCCGGAGCGATGTATTTTCGATCGCGTAATCTGGAAGGGAATGCCCGTTTAAAGAAAGGCTTTTTAGCCTTGTGTAGGGCATTGGCGGCAGCCTTATTAGTGTTCCTTCTCCTCGACCCGATGCTCAGAGATACCGAAGAGGATGTCAAAAAGCCCAAAATAGCCGTCTTGCACGATGTCAGTCAATCCGTCGGTCAATGGGTAGAAAAAAATCCTTCTTCTGCTCCGATGCCGGACATCAATGCGCTTAAAGCCAAATTGTCAGAACGGTATGAAGTTAATCTTTATGATTTTGGGGCAAATGTCCGCCCACATACACAGTCCGACAGCCTCACTTACAATGATCTTTTTACAGATATACACAGCGCTCTGGGTTACGCTGTCAATATGTACGAAGGAGATAATCTCGGCGCGATCGTCCTGGCGACTGACGGGATATACAATGATGGGCGTAATCCCGCTTATTTTAATAACCCTCAAAAAACACCTATTTATAGCATTGCATTGGGAGATACGACCCGGAAGCGCGATGTGCAAGTCAAATCAGTATTGGCTAATAGCATCGCTTATCTCTATGACGAAATGATGACCATGGTGGATATCCAAGCCTACAATGCTTCCAATCAACGCAGCCGACTCACGGTTCAAAAAATATTGGCCGGCGGCCAAAATGAAACCATTCATGAAGAAGATATCACGATCACTAGCGATAATTTTTTCACTACACGAAATGTCAAGTTATCATTCGACACACCGGGCACAGCCCAATACCGATTCAGGCTGTCAACCATCAGCTTAGAAGAAAACATTGCTAATAATATCAAAGATCTATTCATAGAAGTACTCGATGCCCGGCAGCATATTTCAATCGTTGCCAGTGCTCCTCATCCGGACTTGGCCGCACTCAAGAGCGTCCTATCAGCTAACAAGAATTACGAGGTCAATACCTACACCCGCCGCCTATCACCCCAAGAAATGACCAAGACCGATCTCGTCATCTGGCATAATACGCCTACGGCCAATATGAATATCGACGGCATGATGGAACAATTTGACCGGACGAATACCCCGATGATGTTTTTTGTAGGAGATAAAACAGAGATCGCAATATTCAATAAAATTCAAGATATATACACCCTGCGAGCCTCCACCGCCAATACCACTGAGACACAAGCGGGTCTGACAAGAGACTTTTCACTTTTTACGCTCACGGATAAATTGCAAAGACTGACTAGTCGATTTCCGCCTGTGCATTCACCATTCGGTGATTATCAAGTGAATTCTACAACGGTAGTGCTTATGAATCAGAAGATCGGTGGCATTGAGACGGATTATCCCCTACTCGCTTTTTCTGATAAGAACGGAAAGAAGAAGACCTTCTTCTTTGCTACGGGCATCTGGCGATGGCGCTTATATGATTATCTCGAAAACGAGAATTTTGATATCATCAGCGAGCTACTAGATAAGACTATTAGCTATACCTCGACGAAGGAAGATAAAAGAAGATTCAGAGCCTCCAGTCTTGAGAATATCATTCTCGAAAATCAAGAAGTGCAACTCATCGCCGAGCTATATAATAATAGTTACGTGCTTGTCAACGAGAGCGAGGTCTCACTCAGCTTAACAGATCCTGCGGGTGATAGCTATGAATATGTGTTTGATCGCACGGATAAATACTACTCCATCAATATAGGAAGACTGACACCAGGAAGATACAGCTTTAAGGCTTCGACATTTTATGGCGGGGAAAATTTTGAATCAACGGGCAGTTTTACAGTTCGTGAGATACAGTACGAGCTAGCCGAATTAACTGCGCAGCACGATATATTATATAGTCTGGCAGAGCAGACCGAAGCGACCGTTTACTATCCCGGCCAATGGGACTTACTGAGCGATCAATTACTGAATGATAATCGCTTGAAGCCAGTGATTTTTGCCACCACTACGAGCAGATCACTTATGGATAAGAAAGCGATATTTTTCGTAATTGCATTATTATTGGGAATTGAGTGGTTTTTGAGAAGATATTGGGGCAGTCTGTAGGGATGTGAGTTGTTGGGGAATTGAGGAATTGGGGAATTGCGGAATTGGGGAATTGAGGGTAATATGGTCTTATAATCCATAAAAAACGTCATACTGATATAAATACATGTACGAGCGTAGCAAACTGGGAAGATGAACTACAAAATCATCAACTGTGATTTATAAGGATTGTGTACATTAGCAAGATTAAAAAAGGAGAAATCAAGCCATCAGGAAAAACTTGCTTCATCAATATGTAAACATTTTAGCCTATAATATATTGACTGTCAATAGATTATGTTAATATGAAACCTTTCATTTTTTATCTTTGATGACTAGCGAAACTTGAGTTAATTATGAATAAATTATTTACTGTCATATTAACGCTGTGTGGGCAGACATTGGGCCTTACGGCCCAATTAAATGAAAACCATTACCGCATTTATCATCCGCAGTCAGATCGTGAAATCTCGCTTGATTATATAGTCTCTGCTTTCAGGGATTATGAAGCCATATTTTTCGGTGAGGAGCATAATGATTCTGTTGCCCACTTCCTGCAAGATGCCTTGTTTACCAAGCTGGTGGAGCGGTATGGATCAAGTATGGCTTTGTCGCTGGAGATGTTTGATCGAGATGTACAGATCGTTATGGATGAATACCTGAGCGACAAGATACGCGAGAGACATTTTCTGAAAGATGCGCGTGTATGGTCTAACTATAAAGACTATCGGCCGCTAGTAGAACTGGCTAAAGAAAAAAAACTCGATGTCATCTGTGCGAATGCCGCTGGTCGATATTCTAATCTTGCCGGCCGTGGAGGCAATGCTGCCCTGCGCGACCTATCAAAAGAAGCCAAACTACATTTTGCCCCCCTGCCCTATAAAACAGCTGAAGGCGCTTATCGCCAAAAACTAAATGATCTTATGGGGCATCCACCGACAGCCAGCACCGACAGTACACATGCTGCTCCTCCTGTCATGATGCCTATGGGGGGATTTGACTTGATCGCCGCTCAGTCACTCTGGGATGCGACCATGGCTCACAGTGTGGCATCTTACCTCAAAAAAAATAAAGGCAAGCGTGTGCTTCATCTCAACGGACGATTTCATACAGACGAGTACTTCGCGATAATCGAACAACTCAAGAACTTCCGCCCCAAGACAAAAAGCCTTGTTATCTCTTGCGGTCCGGCAGAAGACTGGGGTAATATCGATTGGGAAAATTATAAGCATCTGGGAGATTTTATCATTCTGACAGATCCCAATGTGGAGAAGACTTTTAAAGCAGGTATTAATTAAAAGTAAGAACTACCATAAGGAATGTCTGTATTGGACAATAAGAGCATATTAAATTGAGCACAGACACAGTAATTTATGTAGCCAAAACAATGGCCGGTCTGGAAGAAGTCCTGGCGCACGAGCTGAAAGAACTGGGGGCGACTGATATCCGTGTGCTCCAGCGAGCCGTAGAATTCAAAAGTGATCTGAAGACCTTGTATAAAGCCAATCTGTGGTCAAGGACAGCCTTGCGCATACTAAAACCCATCAAAGACTTCGTGGCGCACAATGAACAAGTGCTTTATAAACGTATCCGGCGTATAGACTGGTCCGAAATACTGGATATTGACCAGACTTTTAAGATTAACTGTGTGGCACATTCGTCCATATACACCCACAGCCTCTACTTATCCCAAAAAATTAAAGACGCAATAGTCGATCAATTTCGGGAACAATATGGCCGGAGACCCTCTGTCGACACCCAGAATCCGGATGTAGTGATAGATATATACTGTCATGAAAAAGATTTTACCATCAGCATTGACAGCAGCGGACAATCGCTCCACCGCCGCGGATACAGGCAATCAGAGCGCGCTGCCCCACTCAATGAAGTTCTAGCAGCAGGACTGGTTTTGCTCAGTGGATGGGATACACGCACCCCATTATACGACCCGATGTGTGGAAGCGGCACCATCATTGCCGAAGCATATATGATCGCAAGAGGCATGGCACCACGATTGCGATGGGAGGATTTTGGATTCATGAGATGGACTGATTATGATCGTCTGATCTGGGACAGCGTCAAAACGGAAGCGCAAGCGGCCATACGGCCATTGGGTACAGAACTCATAGGGACCGACATTGATCCGCAGCAAGCGCGGGAGACGAAGCAACTGTTCAGACATCTGAACTGGCACGAAGTGAATATAGATATTCGTGATTTTATCGGCAGCACACCACCGGCTAGCTCAGGCACACTCATCATAAATCCCCCGTATGGTGAGCGATTGATGCCTGATGATGATATCAACTTACTGCACAAGAACATCGGAGATACGTTTAAACAGCAATATCGCGGCTGGACAGCCTGGATATTCAGTGGCAATATAGCTGCTATGAAAAATGTCGGATTAAGAACATCAAAGAAATTACAGCTCTTTAATGGCTCTATACCATGCAAGTATCATAAATACGAGTTATACTAAAAATCAAGGTAATCCCTTAATTTTTATGAAAAAAATGGCATCATATTTGGTTTTATTATTACTTTAGTGCTTTAAGAGCAAGAGACACTTGGAAAAAAGTGTAAGACTTGCTTAAAATATCCCCAAAAATGGGGATATGACACTGCGAAATAAGACTTACCTTTGAGAATGTTAAAAACCAAAAAATTATGTCAAATATTAATACTAACACAATGAAACATTTAATTTTTACCTTTCTATTTACGCTGACAACTATCGCACTATCTGCTCAAGCACCGGCATTAAAGGTGGCTAGTAATGGGAATGTGGGGATAGGGGTGGATGCGCCGCTTACTAAATTTCAAGTCGCAAATGGGGATATCTTAGTTGATAATGGACGTTTTTTTAATAGTCGAAGATCAGATAACACACAGCACCAAGTCTTTGGAATGGATACTAATGATGATATCACTATTAATCGAGGTTCAATATTTGG
>CAYNFR010000037.1:26041-26249 GCA_964396595.1 uncultured Saprospiraceae bacterium
ATTAAATTCAAGTATGATTTTTGGTGTAGGACAAGATCGTTATATTTATTTTTTCGGGCCTGGTATATCGCCAATTGTTACCGTCGAACAATCATCTGGAAATTTTGGAATTGGCACCACTACTCCTAATGAAAAGCTTGTCGTTGCTTCAGGTAATGCATCGAAACCAGGTGGAGGAGCTTGGTTAGCTACTAGTGACAAGAGGGCC
>CAYNFR010000038.1:0-25804 GCA_964396595.1 uncultured Saprospiraceae bacterium
TGTTTGGCGAGATTGCGATGTTGTCTATGCGAAACCAAAAATTTGCCTCACCAATAGTTTACAATTCTATGCATATGATTTATAGAAGCTTATATCAAATCAAAACCAATCGACAATTATTCAAGAGAGAGTATATATTTCTGTTCTTATCTTGCCCGAAATCTAATCAATCATGGAAGAGTTAAGTAAGCCTGTAATTTGCAGCATCGAAGAATCGGTCGGGATCATTACCCTTAATAGACCCCATAGTTATAACGCTGCCAATCACGATTTGACCACAGGATTGTTAGATGGATTGGCGGAGTTCAATCATGATAATCATGTCAAGGTTATAGTTATTCACGGCGCTGGGCCGGGATTCTGTGCAGGTGCGGATATGAAGGACTTTGGATCAAAAGATGTGTCACAGGCAGGGGAATACATTGTTAATTATTATGGCGAAATAGTGAATCGCATAATCAATAGCCCAAAATTGGTTTTAGGTGCAATTCATGGTTCCGCTGCGGGTGTAGGTACTGCCATCGCATTAGCATGTGATTTCAGGGTGATGGAAGAAGGGGCAAATCTACGCTTTGCATTTATCAATATAGGGCTGGGACCAGACGGAGGAGCGGGATGGCTTTTGGCTCGCGCTGTTGGGTATAGTAAAGCGCTAGAGATTGCAGTAGAAGGAAATAAAATAGAAGCAAGCACCTGTTATCAATTGGGCTTGTGCAATAAACTTGTGCCTTCAGGACAGGCAATAGGACAGACTAAACAATGGGCACAAGCATTAGCCTTAAGACCACCCATAGGCGTGGCTATCACGAAGCAGGCACTTCATCATGCATATGATCATAGCTTAAAAGAAACCATTATTCTAGAGGCTAATAATCAAGTGAAAGCACTACAGTCTCGCGATCACCAGGAAGGAGTCATGGCATTCTTACAAAAACGACAGCCAAAATTCTTGGGAGAATAAAGTCAGCATAGAAAGCTTTAGAGCACAACTGATAATTGAGAAACTAGATCTCAATATCAATCTGATTGATATCTAACGACCAAATCATGATTCAAAGTCACTTCTGATGCGTAATTTTGTATAATGGAAAGGGAAGAATCTGAAGAATATATATTCGGATATTATGCCGATAGGGCAGTCAGAGCTATCAAGTCTGACTTGAGTAAGCGTTTTCAGCGATTGGGTGTTAATATCACACCGGAGCAGTGGCTAATATTAAGTAGGCTTTACGAGAAAGACGGTCAATCTCAGGTTGAACTGGGTGAAGGCACTTACAAAAATGCACCTACAGTCACTCGTATCATAGATTTACTATGTGATAAACGGTTAACGCAACGAGTAGTAGACGTAGATGATCGGCGTAAGTTTATCATTAACATTACTGCTGAAGGTCGGGCTACTGTAGAGAAAGTCTATCCTGAAGTATTGGCATCTCGTAAACAAGGATGGAAAGGTCTTGATCAACAAGATTATATCGAATTCATTCGAATCATTGATACAATCTTTACGAATCTCACTTAATTGCTAAAGCATGACATTTCTATCATAAACATCAACGGTAGCAATGCCTAGCGGTGAATATAGAAGGCTGTCAGTTTCAAATAAGCTTTTTTGTTTATTTGATCTCGAATAGCGAGCATATCTATTCATTTAATTCGATTATTCACAAGTATACCCAGTTGATATGATGATTTTTTTGTCAATGGACTTGACAATTTGCATATATCATAATATATTTGAACGGCAATAATTAGTATAGCAACTATAATATTTTCTCAGCATGACGAGACAAGAATATCAGAAATACACACCTGAAGATCACCAAGTATGGTCAATATTGTTTCGTGAACAAATGAAGCATGTACCTCAAGTGGCTACTGCTGCATTTATGCGTGGAATTGAGAAATGTGGATTTACAGATACGCGTGTCCCAAATTTTGATGACGTCAATAAAGCCCTCCACAATGCTACCGAATGGCAGATCTATGTGGTTCCGGGCTTGATTGACAATAAGCCTTTTTTTGAGCATCTCAGCAGAAAGGAGTTTCCTGCCACGACGTGGCTACGCAGTATGGAGCAACTTAGATATTTAGAAGAGCCGGATATGTTTCATGATGTATTCGGGCATATACCACTTCTGAGTGAATCTTTTTTTTGTGATTATTTGCAGGGGCTGAGCGAGATAACATTGGCGTATATTGAAAATCCTTCTGTAGTGGAAGCTATGGCGCGTTTATATTGGTATACGGTAGAATTTGGTTTGATCAGAGAACAAGGTCAACTAAAGATTTATGGTGCCGGCATACTATCTTCAAGTGGTGAATCCGTTTATTGTCTATCTGACAAAGCGACACATATCAATTTTGACCCGGTTAGGATCATGGCAACGCCGTATATTAAGGAGCATTTTCAGGAACAGTATTTTGTGATCGACACTTATGAACAGCTTTTTAATAGTCTTCCGGCTGTTCGATCAATAGTAGAAAGCATCGCTAGACAACGAATCGCAGTAGCCTAGCCTTCGCATATATGACTGAATAGCTTATCCTTATCAAAGCGGTCCACTGTTCTATTAATTGAGTATTAATAGGTGGTGCTTAAAAAAACGAAGAATTTCAACTTGTTTTTTATCATGCACATAGGGTGCACGGTAGAAGTTATGTTTGCATCATTCTTGAACGAAAAAATATTAGAACAATGACAACTCAGCAAATTAATCACGTTTGTATCTTAGACAGAACACACGCTTCACCATTTGAGCCAAATCGGCTTGTAGAGGCATATTACGAGAGTATTGATCATATTCGAATGCTGGTGCGAATGAATCCGCATCAAGATCATCGCATAACCCTCGTGACGCTTCAGAATAAGACCGTGCATGTGGCCTTCTTTGGCATGTCGGTGATGGATGATCGCGTCTATAACAGAATCGATTCTGTTAATGCGGGCGGAGCACCTTTGTTTGATGCTGTTGCACAGACTGTGGGCATGCTCAGGGTAGCAGACCGCTTAACTACGATTGACAAAGCCTTTCGTTTTACCTTGTTTACAAACGGACGAGATACAGGCTCAGTAAAATATAATGCGACAGCCACAAAAATGCTTATAGAGTCACTCTACAGTCCTAAATGGTCTTTTACAATCGTAGGCAACTCGTCTTATACGGCTTCTTATGCAGAGCTGATGGGTATACGGCAGGTATGCGTACTTAACAATAAGCAACGTAATTCAAAACTCGCGCTTCATCTGTCACACTTGATCAAGCAAGGTCAATTTGAAATAAAAGCCGCTTAGCTCGTTTATATTTTTTAATTTTGAGCTAAACACAGCTCTATGTATATACATCTTATTCTTGCTTTTTGGCTGTCCTTAATGTCGCATGAAGGACAGAACGAAGACCTCAATAACAATATCAATCAGGTAGTTGACGAGAATTTGCCGGAGTTAATTGCGATATATAAACATCTTCACAAAAATCCGGAGATCAGCCTCCAAGAGGAAAAGACCTCCGCATTTCTTGCCGCTGAGTTAAGAAAGCTAGGTCTAGAAGTACACGAACGAGTAGGAGGTTATGGTGTAGTCGGTATTTTCAGGAATGGGGATGGCCCGCAAATACTGTATCGAACCGACATGGATGCATTACCCATGTATGAGAAAACCGGGCTGCCATTCGCCAGTGATAAAAAAGCAGTATTTGACGGAATTGAGACTGGAGCCATGCACTCCTGCGGTCATGATATGCATATGACGACATGGTTAGGTACGGCGCGAACGATGCTAGCACTTAAAGAAAAGTGGTCGGGGACATTGGTCATTATAGGACAGCCTGCGGAAGAAATTGGCTACGGTGCGGAATTGATGCTTGGTGCCGGATTGTACGAACGTTTTGGCGTGCCGGATATGGGTGTGGCATTGCATGTCAGTCCATTTTTACATATAGGGAAGATAGCTGCCAGTGAAGGTTACTCTATGGCCAATGCAGAGAGTGTAGATATCACAGTTTATGGCGTCGGATCACATGGTGCTGTACCTCATAAATCTGTCGATCCGATAGTCCTTGCAAGTATGATTGTTCTCGAAATTCAGACCATCGTTTCACGCAATATTGATCCACTCGAACATGCGGTTATAACCGTAGGCGCATTAAACAGTGGCACGAAGCACAACATCATTCCTGATGTCGCAGAACTAAAACTTACGATCAGAACATATAAAAATGAAGTGAGAGAGCTGATACACAAACGACTTCATGAAATCACTCGAGGGATAGCCATTTCTGCTGGATTAACCGAGGATAAGTACCCGCAGATCATCCAAGATCCCGGGTATACGCCTGCTAATTATAACAATCCTGATCTTACCCGATCAATAAAGGCATCTGCAGCTAATATACTCGGAGAAGGAAATGTACATGAGGCTGCGCCAATGATGGTCGGTGAGGATTTCTCACGTTATGGGCAAACAGAGCACAAGGTTCCGACAGTGATGTATTGGCTCGGGTCAGTAAGACCGGAAGTAGTGATTACGGATGAACTTCCCGGATTGCACTCCCCATACTATTATCCTGATACCGAAGGAACTTTGTCCACAGGAATAAAGACAACTACAAGAATCTTGATAGATCATTTTAATGATACGAATATAGCTGTAAGGAGGTAGTTCGTCTGACATTTAAAAATATTATTATAGTATACAACTATTATATTAGAGCACTAAATAGATTCGTAAATTGTCGGATTCTGATTCAGCGTATGCTGGATAAGCTTTTTCTCTTACTCCAGCGCAAAGCAAACTGTTACAGTTGACTCTATTTTGAGCTTTTCAAATTCTATCTCTATTGAGTTAGATTCTAGCGTACTTGTTGAACTAGAATAACTGCGAACTTGAATCCCACCTACTCTTCCCGATAATGCGGATGATACATTGTTATTATAGTTATTATGGCTGTTATCGGATATGAATATCGCTTTTCCTAATTGTTGATTAAGCGGAAGTAGCATTGTTTCTGCTTGGAGTTTAGCCTTTGCTATTGCTTTCTGTCTTAGTGCTATCTTGATCTCTTCAATTTTTGAGAACTCGGTTTTTTTCAGTGTTACATTTGAAATATCTATTGATTCAAGTGATGTGATCACTTTTCCTACTGTCTCAGCATCATAAACTATTAGAAGGTATTCTTTACGCTTCCAAATCTCTGTGGATCGTAGTATATATTTTTTAAAATTGCTGGCAATATCTGTTAGACTTAATTGTCTACTGATGTCAATCCCAATTCCTTTTAGTGTTGATTCCATCCTTTTTTCAAGTTCTTCGACAGAAATTTTACCCTTAGTATCTCTTTCGGTGAGCGTGATTGATAAGGAAATTCTATCCGGAGTAAGAAGTGTGTCAGTTGTGGCTGTGGTTTCGAGATAAGACTTATCGATAAAATTCTTGGATTGAGCACTTATCATTCCGATGCAGCATAGGAACATGAAGATTAACGAGATTTTTTTCATGCCAGAAAGAAAGATTTAAATTAGTAACCACGTAACTTAACGCTTCGATTCACAATCTTGTACTCGACGACTTGTTAAAATCTATTTGACTTATGAAGAATCTATTCACCTATACTTGGATCATCCTACTTTCTATAGGATGTAATTCTCCTGATATCTCAGTTAATATTTCTAATGAAGCGGCAGATGTCACACTTATAGATTATGATGCGAAGCTCAATGATCTTGGTATACAACTAACTGAACCCGGTGCACCTGTAGCGAACTATGTTAATGCTGTTCGAACAGGTAATCTGATTTTTCTAGCCGGAAAAGGACCTACTAAGCCTGAGGGTGGTTTCGTCACAGGTAAGGTAGGACGGGATATCACTATTGAAGAAGGCTACCAAGCTGCTAGATTGGTAGGGCTAGCTCAACTGTCCGTGCTGAAACACGAACTAGGTGACTTAAACAAAGTCAAGCGGATCGTTAAAGTGCTAGGTATGGTTAATTGTGAAGATAACTTTACAAATCAACCGGAGGTGATTAACGGGTTTTCTGATCTGATGGTAGAGGTATTTGGAGATAAGGGAAAACATGCCCGCTCCGCAGTAGGTATGGTCGCGCTTCCGCGCAATATTGCTGTGGAAATCGAGGCAATTATTGAAGTTGAATAATAAGCAAATGCTAATGAGATACTTAACATTTATATTGGCCGTCGGCCTAATTGTTTCTTGTCGAGAAAAGAAAGCCACTATTAAGGAGGCTGAAGGACTGCGTGTGGATTGGCAAATAAGCTCAATCAATCTGGATAATTATCGGAGTCAGATCAGGATGGTTATTAAAAACATCACGCCGGAAAAATATGTCGGAGGGGACTGGACATTATATTACAATATGATGGGTGGCAGGGTAGATGTGTCGAGCATGCCTCAAGGTTACCAAGCGGAGCGAATCAACGGAGAATACCACAAAATAAGTTCAAGTGAAGGACGCGATATCAATCCTTATGACAGCCTCATCATTGAATACACGCTTATAGGCATTATACAGCGCGAAGCCATGGGGCCTGTAGGGATGTTTTTGCATATTGAAAGTGCAGACAGGCAGATACCAATTCCTTCGAAAGTACATTGGCAAAATGCGGTAGGTATAGAGAAGATAAATTTGCCAACAGCAGCTTCTCGTTATCATCAATATGCGTCTCAGAATATATTGCCCATCGAGCAAGTGGGTCTTGTTACGCCTACACCTACATCGTTGAAGCTAAGCGGGGGGCAAGGTTTCAAACTGAGCAACAATGTCTCTTGTAATCTGCCATCATCTTTTAGTGATCTCCGAGGAGTAATAGAAGTTATGTTTAATAAAAACGAACTTGTGCAAGTCAGTTTTGGGGAGGAAAGGGGAATAAAAATACAGCTAGACAAGAGCTTGACAACCGAGGCTTATCAGCTTAATATTAGACCAGATGAAATTTTGATTTCAGCGGGTGATCGTAATGGGGTGATATACGGATTGGGCTCTTTAGCCCAAATATGGTATACCGCTCAGCGCGATGGCGCTGTCGAACTTCCTGCTTTATCCATCACAGATAGACCAAGATTTGCCTATCGCGGCATCCACTTTGACATCGGTAGGAATTATTTTACTCCTGATAAGGTCAAACAACTGCTGGATTTTATGGCATTGTTTAAACTGAACAAGTTTCACTTTAATGTAACAGAAGATGAAGGATGGCGTCTGGAGATACCCGGACTAGCTGAATTAACCGAAGTGGGCTCTCGTCGAGGATTTACGAAAGACGAATCTGACAGACTTAACCCTGCCTATGGCTCTGGACCTGATGTAAGCTATGCTATGGGCACAGGGTATTACACCCGTGCCGAGTTTATAGATATATTGCGTTATGCTGACGCACGGGGAATAAGTGTGATTCCTGAGATCAATGCCCCAGCGCATGCTCGTGCAGCAATCATTGCGATGAAAGCGAGATATAACAAATACATGGCTGCCGGAGATCAAGCACGTGCCGAAGAATATATACTTCATGACCCTGAAGATAAGAGCGAGTATATTTCGGCGCAGCAGTATAATGATAATGTTATCTGCGTATGCCGACCAAGTGCCATGGCATTTGTCGGGAAAGTCGTCGACGAGATCGTAGCTATGTATAGAGAAGCCGGTGTACCGATGGAGATATTTCATGCCGGGGGTGATGAAGTACCTTTTGGTGCATGGCAAAAATCACCTATCTGCCAACGCTTTATAAAAGAAACCGCAAGTGTTAATTCTAGCGATGATCTTCATCAATACTACCTCCTCAATTTGCTCAATATCCTACGTAAATATAATGTGCGCTTAGGAGGCTGGGAGGAAATCGTTCTGAAGCATGGGCCTGATGGACATAACACGACAGAGATTGATATGACATTAGTGGCAGATGGAGTGATTCCGTATGTATGGAATGCTACATGGGGAGATGGCAGAGAAGACATGGTGTATAAACTAGCTAACGTAGGATATGATGTGGTTATGTGCAACTCATCAGCCTATTATTTTGATATGACGGACGATATGGATCCAGAGAACTATGGGCTAAGTTGGTCAGGATATGTCAATTACAAAGATATGTGGAGTACTGAGCCAACCGACATTTTCCAGTCTTCTGCACGTGCGCTAGAAAATGATGCCATAAGTGCCAGTGCTATGGCACGTAAAACAAGACTAGTACCAAGTGCACGTAGCCGTTTCCTAGGTATTCAGGGTCAGATGTGGACAGAGACGATACGCAGTGAGGCGATATTTGATGAAATGATGTATCCCAATCTTCCGATCTTCGCAGAGAGGGCCTGGGCAGCAGCTTCTACTTGGTATAACCGAGCTGATGTAAGTACTAAGCAACAAGCCCTAGAACAAGAATGGAATGTCATGGCGAATACCTTGGGACAGCGCATATTACCGGTTTTGACGCAGTTTTTTGGAGGGGTAGAGTCAGATTTACCTAAACCCGGAGGAATAATCCGAGATGGTAAACTCTATGCTAATGCGATGTTTCCGGGTACAGAGATTAGATACACTCTAGATGGTACGATACCGGATAATGCTAGCCGGGTTTATACCGAGCCCATTGATGTGGCTGTCGATGCGCCGATAGCTCTGCGGTGCTTCGATACTAAGGGACGAGGTGGACGTGTGATCTATGTCAAGCAGAATGACATGCCTATGTAAGAGCTTCTTTAGTCTGTTAATTTAACCATACTTCTGTAGCGCCTCCTTCATTGATCAGGTGATAATGACGTATGTCGTGAGACATTGCTAGCATATTGTGTACTTCTTTGCGGAGCTCTCCGGTGCCTTTGCCATGAATAATGGTTATAATCTTATGACCGGCATCGATAGAAGACAAAATAAAATCAGCACACTTCTTTAACTGGTATCTGATGATCATCTGAGGTTCGCGAGACATAGTCGGGTCGTTATCTTTTACATGCAGATCAATCTCTGTCGGTACTCTCTTCTTTTTTATTGTGATGGGCTTTTCTTCAAGGGCCGACAACAAGGGATCTTCTAGGGGTTCTTCCGGTGCGATTGTCAGTTTATTAAAATGACTTAGAATAGTTTTATTAGCTATTTTAACTCGAGCGCGACCGTCTTTACTCACACCTTCATAGGTGCCTGATCGCCCTGATTTAATGAGAGTCACTCGATCGCCGATCCACAGATCATTTGGGTTTATCATCTTTTAATTATCCTAGGATTATTTATATCATCCGGTCTTTCTTACTTTTATCTTTCACACTATTATCAATCTTAGAAGCTAAACTTATGTTCACATGCGTGTAATTGACCTTTCCAAAACCATCCGATATAATAATGGAGATCCATCTTTTATGAAAGTACGCATCCGACATAAACCACATTACAAAGCTAAGTGGTTGTTGAGATTGTTTGGATTGCCTTTTAAATTTTTCCCGGAAGGGTGGTCAGGATGGGCGGACGACACAATAGAGAAGATGGGTGTTCATGCGACGACACATATTGATGCCCCATGGCATTATCATCCTATTTGTGAAGGCGAGAAGGCGAAGACGATAGATGAAATACCGCTAGAATGGTGTATTGGTCCCGGAGTGGTTATAGATATGCGACATAAGGCAGACTTTGACCCGATTACGAAGCAAGATGTCCAAAAATTTCTAGATAAACATGGGATAGTACTCAGAGAAAAAATGATCGTCCTGATCATGACAGGCAGAGATCAATATATGGGAACCAAGCGATTTTTTACACATGGCACCGGGATGACAGCCGCCGCTACGGAGTGGCTTATTGATCAAGGTATCAAGGTGATGGGGATAGACGCCTGGGGATGGGATCTGCCTCTGCCTCATTTAATCGAGCGAGCTAAGAAAGAGAAAAATAAATCTCTGTTTTGGGAAGCACATCTTGTGGGTCGTAGGCGCGAGTACTGTCACATGGAGCAGCTTACCAATCTTGCTGCCTTGCCGACAACAGGATTTACAGTCTGCGTATTTCCATTAAAAATCGAAGGAGCTTCGGCTGCTCCAGCAAGGGTAGTGGCATTACTTGAAGCGTAATCTTCACGTCGTTCAGCCATACTATATTATGGTGTTGCTTCTATCAGCCTGTACCTGTAGGCATCTCTCAAGGCGGACCAGCTTGCTTCGATAATATTGGGGTTAGCGCCGCATGTCCACCAAGTAGAATTGCCATCAGTGGATTTTACGAGGACCTGTGTTATCGAATCTGTTCCCATATTGCTCTGAAGGATTCGAACTTTATAGTCAGTCAGTCTGACATTATTTAGTTGTGGAAAATGTGCGACAAAGGCCTGTCTGGCAGCATTATCCAATGCACCTACTGGTCCACTAGACTCGGCCACCGTAATTTTTATTTCTTTTGCGCTGTTAAGGCGCAATTTGACCACTGCCTCAGAGAAATTCTTGTCAGTATCTCGTACTACTTCAGAAATAATACGATAGCTTACTAATTCAAATTCATCTTCCAGTCCAAAAAAATGTTCGTGGAGCAAGAGAACAAACGAAGCATCTGCATTCTCAAATTCATAGCCCTTGTTTTCAAGTGCTTTCAGCTTCGTGATGAATTCACGCATAGCTTCGGATTTCTCTTCTACTTCAATACCAAGTTGTTTAGCTTTCATAGCGATGCTACTTCCTCCGGCCATATCAGATAGTAGTATGCGTTGATGATTTCCGACGGTCTCGGGGCGAATATGTTCATAGCTATGTGCTACTTTCTTGGCTGCGTTGGCATGAACACCTCCTTTATGTGCGAAGGCACTTTTGCCCACGAAAGGTTCTTGTTTCCAAGGAATTTTATGTGCATATTCATCGATACGGTTAGATAGGGATTTTAACCCTGTCATATTTGTAGCGCAGCTGAGATTATAACCCAGTTTCAGATGGAGATTGGGGATAATGCTGGTAAGATTGGCGTTTCCTATCCGCTCTCCGTATCCATTCAGCGTGCCTTGTACCATGACAGCTCCAGCCTCAATACCTGCAAGGGACACTGCCACACCTAGTCCACAATCATTATGACAATGCACACCGATCGAAGTATCAATTAGTGAGGCGCAGACTTCTGAGACGATCGATTCGATTTGATGAACCATCGAGCCGCCATTCGTATCACATAATGTGATGTAATCGGCTCCTCCAGCGGTAGCCGCTCGCAAGGTATCTAATGCATAATCAGGATTGTCCTTGTATCCATCAAAAAAATGTTCTGCATCATAAATTACCTCTCTACCATGTTGCTTCAAATGATGGACGCTGTCCCGAATCATATTCAAATTCTCTTCAGGCGTCGTATTGAGCACATCTGTCACGTGGAGCAGCCATGATTTACCAAATATTGTCACTACAGGTGTAGAGGCTTGCAATAAAAGCGCCAATTGCGGATCCTCTGACGCAGCAATACCTGATCTGCGTGTAGAACCAAATGCCGCTATCTTAGCATGACGAAGAGAGACCTCTTTCATCAATTCGAAAAATTCCATATCACGCGGATTTGACCCCGGCCAGCCACCTTCGATGTAGTCAAACCCAAATTTATCCATCTCACGGGCTATTGCGACCTTATCCATTGCGGAGAACGAGATACCCTCTCCCTGCGTACCATCACGCAAGGTGGTGTCATAAATTAATATCCTTTTGTCTCGAGAAGAAGCCATGACGGAATACCTTTTTTAGTCTCCTTAGAATAGATTGAGCGATAAATAAATGATGACGATGAGCGAAGATATAGATAGATAATGGATATTTAGTCAATTCTGTGTGGTGAATCTTTTAATACAGTGTCATGGAGAATGAATTGAAATACTGAATCTCTTCATTGTATGTTTAAGAAAAGAATTGTGTAGTGAGCTCAGAACATTGAGCGTTTTAAATCTTACTCAAGCATTTTTCAAACTCTCGCTCGTTTATGTTGAAGGCAATAGACAGCTCGATGATAGATTCGGTGAGAGGTGAATAGCTTAACATTTCGATGAAATGATTTGTTATATCTAGGCTGTTTGCCCTATATTGATCAGCGCATTTAAAAATGCCGCCCGACGGAGGATCTTTGTGATTTATTTCATAATGATCCAGAACTAATTCACGCAGGGTGTTGATAAAATCTGATTGTTTCAAAAAACCTGCTTTAATACTCCTTCGAATCAACTTTGGATCAAGCTGATCTTTGATTTTTTCAATATTGACTGTAAGCGTCTCTTCTTCAAGGCTTATATTATGAATTAAGCTATCGCTGGTTTGAAGTATTTCTTTAGAGATAACAAATATGCTATTATTCTTATCTGATGCAGACTGTTGACAAGAGAGTATGGAAAATGAAAAAATTACGATAAAAATAATTTTTAACTCTACATGTATAAACCAAGCATTCAGGTTAGGATATCCTTTATATCCAATTATTTTCTTCATTACTCTTTAAATATTACATGTTCGATACTATCTAACTAAAAATTGTACTCTTTCTCTTAATCAAGAATAACACCCCAATAAACACAACAAGGCATATTGCAGAAGTATATATTATACTAGGATACATACCATTAAATCCGCGCGCTGATAAATGTTTAAACAGAATGGCGCCATATGCCCATATCAGCACCATGCCATAAGGGGCATAGCGATCGACACGCATTCTCAATGTTCCAATGATCATCCCAACTAGCAGAACGGTTATTGTCCAGAAACTTTCAGAGAGACCAAGTCCATTCCATCCTAGCTTAACAAGAAGAACGGTGATATTAGCTATGGTGGCTACAGTTATCCATCCGAAATAGATGCCAAATGCCAATCGCGAAATCCAATGTAGAGAATCCCTCTTCTCTTTATCTCTGAATATATCTGCTATCTTAATTAAGGATACCAGCAATCCGAGCATAATGAAGACTGACAGCCATATAAAGTCATAATGCCAGGTGATGATCCATGAGGCATTGAGTAGTGCATTAACAATAAATAAACTGTTGATCTTCGGGGTATGATGGTCTTTCTCACCCCAAAATTGACGGATAACATAAATGCCCAGTAATGTATAAATTAATCCCCATATCGAAAAGGCATATCCCGCTGGCGCGAATAGGTTAGCATAATCATCCGAAATCTGTCCAGTACTTCTACCACCAAGTGGCAATAAGACGGCAGTATAATTGGTAGCTACCATAATGATATAAGCACCGAGTGTAGCAATTCTTAGTTTTAAAGGATACATTAATCTAATTTAATTCAGGCAAGATAGATGTTTTTTCTATTTTGAACAAGTGCCTACAATAATGTAGTTATTTACTTAGATTTGGCATCTATATCTGCGCATATTCGTTCATATATCATGTTGTGACTAATATCTCTTGGTCTAGTCACTTATTCAAAAGCTCTGAAAGTTGTAACCAATAAGTCACGATCAATTTCGCTCAAAAATGCCAATCTTTTGACCAGAAAGCATCTTAGTGATTGGTTACTGAAAATTTAATAGCTAATGAGGCAGCGATTATAAAGTTAGCATCCGTCAGATCCAGTCCTTTTTCAAAAATTGGATCTTTGCTTCTCAGCAATCTGCCCTCTATTCGGCAAAGTAATAATTCTGTAGGAGAGTAATCCATATTAATAGACAAGCCTGTTGTTCTAAAGCCATTGGCAATGTCCGTATTGATGATTACCCCTGTGGGGTCATGATAGTATTCCGCTCTGGCAGCCATTTTCCATTGTTTGTTGACATGGTATTGAGCGATCAAAATAGGACAGTACCATTGATCATATGACGAACTGCCTTTACTCGTTTGTTGTACACCTATATCTAGTCCTGCTACGAGATGGAAATTATCTGACAGTATCAGTTCGCTGTAGAAATTATTAAAAAAGCGCATTCTTTTCGTAGCATCAATGTCGTCTGTTCCTATAAAGGTACTCCAATTAAAATTCATCCTTTCTGATGGGCTAAAGAGAATCTGTGTACCGAACGACAAAAGCGAATTGCCGGGCAATCGCTGAATCCGCTGCCAGCCATTTACCACTAGACCCGCAAGTGTCCATTGATCATTGGGGCTAATACTCAGTTTGACTCCAGAAAAGAAATAAGGCGAGTTTTCAGCCAATAAGGATCTAGTTAATGTGGGATTTTCGGTTGAAATAGCGTTTTCGAAACCTATATGAGAGGGAAGCACACCTGCATCTAACCATAGATTATTTTTCTTATTTAAAGATAGACCGATATTGGCCTCAAAGATGTTTTTCAATAATCCGGGCTCGTCTGCATAGTTATCATTTGCATATGTGCCGGTTTGTATTGCTAAGTTTGCGCGATATTTATCATTCGCAACATCCAATTTGATTATACCTAGATTTAGATTGAATTCATTATGGCGATTATGATTGTATAAGAAAGTTTGTCTTGATGAGCCTTGCGGTTTATTAAAATCATAAGTATAAAATACATCCATAAAGCCTGAGATTGTCAATCTAGGCGGGTCTTGCCAAGTACTATCGGCTTGCGACAATCCGAAAGAGCTCTTAAATAAGGCGCAAATCAGGAGTGTTTTTTTATAGAAAGTAGATGGCGGATACTCAAAAGTTACTTTTTTGTCCATTCTTGATGATTACAACAAGAAGCTATAAATTAAAATAATATACATTTATTGAGATTAGTGGAGTCATTCAGAATACGTTTAACAACTCTTAAAAAAGCTTACATCCATTTCTGCCAGCTTGGCCTCTATGGCTTTGGCTGCCGGCGTAACACAAAGTCCTCCCAGATTGGTACACCTCAATGTGTGATGGATTTGATCACCAACTGCTTTCATAGTTTCTATCACTTGATCTAAAGGAATTAAATGTTCATAATTGGCCAATGCCATATTGGCGCATGTTAAGGCATTGGAAGCGGCCATGACATTTCTTCCCAGACAAGGAGCTTCGACACGATTGCCGATAGGGTCGCAAATAATTCCGAGAGAGTTTTGTAACGACAATGAAGAGGCGGCAATGCTTTGGTCTAGTGTGCCACCTTGCATCTCCACTATAGCTGCAGCGGCCATACCCCCCCCTGATCCTGTTTCTGCCATACAGCCTCCGACTTCTGCCGCAAAAGTGGCATGAGCAGCAATAAATACACCAATTAATCCAGCGGAAAGCATAGCCTTAACCAATTCATTTTCTGTCAGTGTTAATGAATCGGCAACAGCAATCAGCGCACCCGGTAAGGCACCACAACTACCCGCTGTAGGAGCCGCAACGATCACACCCATCGAACTTTTAACTTCCATTATCGCAGTGACATACATCACCATTCGGTTTATCAGATCACCCCCGGCTAACTTACCATCGATATACTGTTTGTTAAATTCAGGTGATTGACTGCCCAATATACGATCGTGGTAATGTGTTCCTGCCAAGCCTTTTTGTACAGCCTCTTTCATTATCTGAACAATCGTACGCATCTTTTCAAAAACGTCTTCTGCTGACAGATTACCTCTCTCTTTTTCATATTCTAGTGCCAATTGCCACAATGCCAAATTCTTATCCCTATTGTATTCCAGCATCTGCTCACAGGTGATGAATGGCACTGTCATATTTTTTCGCGCCATTACAGGCAATACGGGCTTTAGTTGTTTTATACATTTAACACCGCTAATGTGCTCCATCTCAGCTAAGAATGTCGAAGGGATGAATGCTTGAGATTTAACTTCTACAAAAGTGGATGTACCTTGATGAATAGTTATCTCATCAAATGTTACAGTAGTCTTTAAAAAAACAATAATGGCCTCCGGATTATCACAATAAATAAGTGTTTCAAAATAATCCCCCGACATCGATACAGGGACTTCATCAATCGCTACTACTTCTATCATTCCGCCACCTGTAGATATGGCGGTGAGCGATCTCGACTCATGGGAATTGGACAAGGTGATTTTATACAAGTTAGGATGAATATTTCCAATATCTACTATATTTATGGAAACATTAATCCCTGCTTCGCTGATATGCTTTTCAGATTCCGGTAGTCTTTCATCATGGGCTTCCCAGCCCAAAAACCCACCAAAAAGACCCATGTCAGAACCCTGGCTCTTATGAGTTGTTGCTAGCGATCCATGCGGGTCAAATTCTATCAGAATATTTTTAATATTTTCATCCATGAGATCCCTACATAAACGAGCAATCCGCAGGGATGCTGCACAATGCGAACTAGACGGCCCTCTCATTACAGGGCCAATGACATCGTTAAAAATACTTGGATAGGTAGTCATGATAGATTTATAAATTATTTTTCCAAAAAAGCTCCATCGTACGTCTCATGTGCAGTGTTGTATTAACACCTTGATAGATACCGTGATCTCTCATGGGATAAGACATCATACTGAAAAGTTTGTTATGTTTTATCAATTCGTTTACTAGCATCTCAAAATTCTGATAATGAACATTATCATCTGCTGTTCCGTGCATCACTAGAAGCTTGCCCTTAAGTTTGTGCGCATGTGTCAATGGAGATCCTTCCCGGTAACCTTCGACATTGTCTGTAGGCAGACCCATATACCTCTCTTGATAAATGTTGTCATATAGTCTCTGATCTGCCACGAAAGCAATCGCAAGGGCTGATTTATAAATATCCCCATATCTGAAGATACAGTGCAAAGACATCTGTCCACCACCGCTCCAGCCCCATATACCTGTCCTCGAACCGTCGATAAATGGATAGGTGGCAAATATTTTTTTTGCGGCAGCCGCCTGATCATCGGCGGCCAATAGACCAATCTGTCTGTAAATACTCTTGCGGAAGTCTCGGCCTCTGGGTGTGCGTGTACCGCGATTATCAATACTTATGACGAGACATTGTTGATCATTAGAAAGATAATGATGCCATAAATTATCACCCGTGTTCCAATTATCCTGCACAGTAGATCCGGCTGGCTCTCCGTATACAAAAAAGAGTACTGGATATTTTTTCTGCGCATCAAAGTCTTTTGGTTTTATCATCCAAGCATCCAGTACGACATCTCCAATATCTACTTTAAAAAATTCTTTACTGTGCAGACCGAGTGCATTGATTTTATCTTTTAAAGCAGAATTATCTTCCATCAATTTTATTTCGGAATGGGTATTCAGATTGATAAGCGAGATACGGCGTGGGGTGGTGGAATTTTCAAAACTGTGAATAGCATATTTGGCATCTGCTGATATATGGTATGTATGTTGACCAGCCATATTTAAAGGAGAAACTCTTTCTGCCTCTCCCATACCATCTATCCGACTGCGGTAGAGATATCGCTGCGTAAAATTTTGTGGAGAGGCAATATAATAGACATATCCACCTGCGGGGTCGATACAATTGATGTTTACAACATCAAAATCGCCCTTAGTTATTAGTTGCATTTCTTGTCCATCACGCGATACTTTATACAGATGCGTCCAGCCATCTTTTTCGCTAGTCCAAGTGAAAGATGTGTTATTATCTAACCATACGATATTATCATGAACATCTAGAAACGCTTCATCGCGGTCGGTCAAAATGTTTTTGAGATTCATGGTTTTTGTATCCCCTATCCATACGGTATTGGTGTTTTGCAATCTGTTTAGCTGTTGAATCATAACTTCATTGCTCGCAGGTATAAAGTCCATTCGGGCAATATAATTGTTGCGTGCGTCTCCGGGTACGTTGAACCATTTGGTCTTACCTCCTTTTGAAGAAATAACACCTACTTTGACAGCGGAATTAGTCGTTCCTACTTTAGGATATGGGAGTGGAATAGGAACTGAATAATTGGAGTCCACATTGTTTATCATATAAAAAGTGCCCACGCCTCTGGTGTCTGATTGCCAGTAAGCTATAGTTTTGCCATCAGGGCTCCATCTGAAGCCATCTCTGCAATCCAATTCTTCTTCATAAACCCAGTCAAATGTGCCATTGATAATATGATCACCGCCATCTTTTGTTAATTGAGTAATTTTTCCTGTGGCAATGTCTTCGACATAGATATTTAATTTACTCACATAAGCCACTCTACTACCATCGGGAGAGAATTTTGCAAACATTAGGCTTGCTTCTTCTAGGCTGCGCCCAAGTTTAATTAATTTTCCGGAAGTAATATCTAGCACCCAATAATCACCGCGGGTGTTGTATCGCCACACCTTGCGGGTATTAGTAAAAACCAGGAGCTTTTGATTATCTGCTGACCAAATATAATCATCAACGCTTAGTGGTTTTGTTGCGTTTTTTGGATGTAATTGATTGGCATTTACAAGAACTGTTTTTGTTCCGCTCATAACATCATAGCGCACGATGTCATATCCCTTTGCATCCGCATTATATTCAAGTGTGGAATAACTTTCATTATCTTTCATCCACCGCAGCTGGCCTATGCCTTTTGGCCTGTAAAGGCCATTAGTATAAATATCCTCTAATGTGAGTATATTGTTTTGAGCAAAAGATTGACTTGCTATAACCAAAGTTAAGAAGATGATTGCCAATACGTGTTTAAAGATCATTTTTAATATTTTAAATGTTTTATTGCAATTTGATAGTGTAATTGTTTCCTTTTAGAGTTAAAAACTCAACTAGTCCATTTGGTAATATTTCGTAAGCTATACTTTTTCCATTACTACTTATCTCTAATCCGGGCATGTATTCAAGTCTGCACATCGCACCGGCATTGGATGAAACAATTAATTCTTTAATTGTTTTGTTCTCCCATGTGAAATTAAGTACAAATGCACCTCTCGCACATACGCCTTTAAATGAACCTTCAGCCCATTCATCCGGCAAGGCTGGCAATATTTTAATAAAACCGTCATGGGACTGAACTAGCATTTCAGAAATAGCTGCCGTCACACCAAATGACCCATCAACCTGCAAGGATCTGAAACACATGGCAAATAAAGAACTACAACATTGTTCTTTGAGATATCCTTTGTAAATCCTGTTGGCTCTATCCCCGTCACCGAGTCTGGCCCATAATGCCATTTTCCAGGCTCGTGCAAAGCCGGTTGACGCATCACCCCTCTCTTCCAGAACTTTTTTATAAGCCTCAATTAACTCAGGCGTTCTTTTTTCGTTTAATACCATACCCGGAAATAGTCCGTACATGTGTGAAAAATGTCTATGCTTTTCTTCGAGTGATGTCCAGTCATCAGTCCATTCTTGCAGTGAGCCATCCTTGCCGATCTGTGGGGGAACTAATTTTTCCTTTGCCTCTCTGACCTGTTGAACTAGCACACTTTCTTTTTCTAAGATAAACGCTGCTTCCAGATAGTATCCGAAAAGGTCGTAAAGTATTTGCATATCAATCGAGGAACCAGCACATATAGTTGTGCCTTCTCTAAAGCCGGCGGTCACTTCATCAAAGTAAGGTTTGTTACCGCCACTATTCGGAAAGTTCTCCGGAGAGGTTGATGGATTGGTTACCAGCCATTTACCATTGGGATGTGGGACCAAGAAGTCTATAAAAAATTGGACTGAACCTTCAATAATAGGGAATGCTTCCTTAAGAAAATCAAGATCTAATGTATAGAGATAATGCTCCCATAAATGTGTACAGAGCCAGGCACCTCCTACTGTAAATGTTCCCCAAGTCGGACCGTCCATCGGCGCAGCTACTCGGTATAGATCGGTGTTTTGATGAAAGACCCAACCACGAGCACCATAATGTTCGCGAGCAACTTGAGAGCCTTGATCCATCAACTCACGGATCATTCTTATAAGTGGTTCTGCGCACTCGGAAAGATTGCCACTTTCTACAGGCCAATAATTCATCTGTGTATTGATATTGGTCGTGTACTTAGAATCCCAAGAAGGATTCATATTGTCATTCCAGATACCTTGTAAATTAGCAGGCTCTGTCCCTGGTCTTGATGATGCGATCATAAGGTATCTGCCAAACTGATAACTCAATGCTGCCAATGAGGGATCAGGGGATATTTGAATCTTTATAATTCTATCGGTAGTGGTTAAAAAAGAATTAAGGGTATTAGATAACTTTAGTTCTACTCTATCAAAATATTCTTGATGATCTTTAAGAGCCGCATCCATTAATTGCTCTTTGGTTTTTTTTGAAAGAACTTTTAAGTATTCATCATTCCTTTGTTTTGGATCAGCACTTAAATCTTTATAGTTAACAAAATTGGTCGCTGCAAAAAAGTAGAGTGTGACCGCGTCCGCATTTTCAATAATTAAATCTACACCTTCTGTCCTTGTCGTACCTCCTTCTGGAATGGCCTTAATTCTAGCTTCATATCGTATTTTACCCTCGACACCTAAGTAATCTGTCGATTTGCCTGTGAGGGTTAAACCATCTTTATCGAGAGGATCCATTTGAAAATAGTCAGTACCATAGTTAGAATGAGCTTGATTTCTCTCACCGCGAAGATTGGCCTTTAACGAAACTTGGCCGGGTTTGTCAGCTGTGATGCGCACTGCTATAAATTGGTCAGGTGCAGAAGCAAATACTTCTCTTACATAGTTGACACCTTTGGCGGTATAGCTTACACCTGCTATGCCTTCCTGAAGATTCAACCATCTCGCGTAATTACTAACACTATCCTGATAATCAAAGAATAAATGTAGGTTTGCGAGACTTTGATATTTCATTTGCTCAACAGGATAGCCCATGAGATGGCGGCCGAATTTATTATGGGCTTCAAGGAATTTTTCTTTAAAAACTAAATCTTGAATTTCAGTGAGAACCTTGTAAGCTCCATTTACTACTGTGTTGTATGGCCCCCCTGACCAATAGGTTTCTTCATTTAATTGAATCCTCTCTTCTCCTGCTTTACCAAAAACCATCGCTCCAAGTCGCCCATTTCCTACCGGCAATGCTTCATCCCATTTTTCGGCCGGCGCATCGTACCATAATAAAGTCGCAGGATCAAATGCTTTAGCCATTATTTTGTCATAAACGGTCTCCGATTGTCCGGAAATGTTTATACTAATCAGTAGTATACAAAAAATAAATAGAAGATTTATAACATTCCTTTCTGAGTCATGCTCGCTAGTTATAATATGATTCTGCGGAAAGTATTGTCGGTAGGCAGTGAGTAGCTTTAGTCGCGCCAATCTTTCTTTTCTTAGCATCAAGTAAATATTCTTTAATGGTCTGTAAGGGGCTATTGTTGATAGCGTAGGAATCGAGAAGATAGGGTATGGTGGGGGGGTAACCGAAGATTTGATCTGAGTAAAGTTGTCTGATACTTTCATTTCGAAGTAGTCTAAGATAAGTCGAGGTAATTTAATGAAATTCAGATAAAAGTACGATCGCCCTCTGCCAATTTCTGCTCTAAACGCGGATTTTCGATGATTTTAAGGCTTTAGTATTGTAAATCCTGATGTCTATGGTGCTGATCGCTTTAAAGACCGCTTAAACATATCGCTATTTATACATTATATTTGATATTTACGCAAATGATTTCTCGAGTATACATGTGGTCTTTATAAAATGAGACGTCATTTTTTTTGGTCATTTACTTCAATAAGATCCCATAAATTACCATATAAGTCCTGAAACACTGCCACTATACCATATGCATGATTTTCTGGTGGTCTAACAATCGTTACCTGTCTTAGTAGCAATTTATCGTAGTCACGATAGAAGTCGTCAGTATAAAGAAATAGAAAAACCCTTCCACCTGATTGATTGCCAATGCTTGCTTTTTGTCTCTCATTGGAAGCCTTAGCTAAAAGTAATGAACATTCTGTTGATCCAGGTGGTGCGACAATCACCCATCTTTTGTCTTCACTGAGCTGAGTATCCTCTATGAGTTCAAAATCCAATTTATTGGTGTAGAACTCAATTGCATCATCATAATCTTCAACTACCAAAGCTACATGAGCTATTCTTTGGTGCATAATAAAGATAGGTTTTGCCTTTTTGTTTAAAAGCTTTTAAAATTATAAAGGTAAACGATATTTCTATACTTGTCCACATCTAATGGCAAGGGTTAGTAGGAAAAAAATACAATTGTATTCCTTTTTTTGATCTATTAGGTCTGATCCCTGAATGCCTTCTATGCAGGAGCGTGCCTACTTCCAGCTGACTTGACTGAATAATTTCTATTATTATATCGGTATTCGTTAACCAAATAAAAGCATTCAGACTCAGGTCAATTGATTAATCAATCAGATAGTTTATCAATGCGATTTTACTGTTTCAATTCTATCTTCGGAACATTGACAGAAATGGTGAAGGGCCGACAGATGACTGATTGATATTTGTGAGTCATAATTCATAATAAATGGTAAGCAATATATCTTTAACTTTATGGCATATTGACTACTATTTTTAATCTTATAAACGGTTCTTTATGTCTCTTCTTGCTACTATATTGATCATCATAGTTATCATACAACATCTGTTTTTTATGTATTTCGAAATGTTCGCTTGGGAAACCATCGGTAGAAAGGTGTTCAGGGGGTTTCCGAAAGAGTTGTTTCCTGCGACGCGTACCTTAGCCGCCAATCAAGGACTGTATAATGGTTTTCTCGCTGCGGGCTTGGTCTGGACATTCTTTATTGAAGATCCGGTATGGCGCTTTAACGTATCAGTTTTCTTTTTAAGTTGTGTCTTTGTGGCGGGTCTTTATGGCGGCTGGAGTGTTAACAAACGGGTCTTTATGATCCAGGGATTGCCAGCGTTGTTTGCTTTACTTTTGTTGTATTTGGCGATATGAGTTGCTGATTTTAAACTATCCATTGGCGCTACATTCGTCTTGACGATAACAGTCTATTCAATTAGCGATATTGTTAGAAAAACTTTATGTTATTTTTACATCCGACAGCAAATTGGTTAATAGTTTCAATAAGATATTGCCATAAAACAACCAGCCTGCTGTCCGACCAAATACGTTCTAATTGACAGAATTCAGACTATATTCGGACGATGAAGTACTTTTTTGCTTTTTTATGTCTCTTGACAGCTGATTTGGTATTTGCTCAAATACACACAGCTGAGTTTCTGGTCGGTACTTGGAAAGTTCAGAATAGAGAGGTGTATGAACGTTGGGATAAGCTCAATGACTTTCATCTCAAAGGCATATCATATAAGATTGTTGGAGGTGCAATACACATTAGTGAGTATCTTGATATACAATTAGCTGATGAAAAACTAATGTACACAGCTACCGTATTAAATCAGAATCAAGGTCGGGGAATTAGCTTTGGGCATATACCCAATGATAGTTTAGTAGTATTTGAAAATATGGAGCATGATTTTCCTAAACGGATCGCCTATCACTATCGTTCAGATAGCTCTGTCTATGTACAAGTCTCTGATGGAGGAAAGCGAGGATTCGGATATATTATGTATAAAACTGGGCAGAAGACTATTGATCATTCTTCCGGCATCGCCAATCCCAATTATGACCCAAAACTAGCCGAACAATATGAAGCGGATGATTATGGCATGAAAAGCTATGTATTGGTAGTTCTTAAGACAGGCTCTAATACTACGCAGGATCAGGAATTGATCAGAGCAAGCTTTCAGGGGCATATGGATAATATAAATAAGCTCGTGAGTCAGGGGAATTTAATAGTGGCAG
Organism: uncultured Saprospiraceae bacterium; assembly: GCA_964396595.1. Lineage (GTDB taxonomy): Bacteria > Bacteroidota > Bacteroidia > Chitinophagales > Saprospiraceae > CAYNFR01. The sequence goes on from CAYNFR010000038.1 coordinate 23,544, forward strand.
GCCCAATGGCAAAAAACGATCAAACATACAGGGGAATTTTCATTCTAAATGTAAAGACGTATGAAGAAGCTAGAATTCTGATTAGCGAGGACAAGGCGATTGAGCTGGGATTGCTGGATTATGAATTATATACTTGGTATGGTTCTGCTGCATTATCAGGTTATCTAGAGTTAGCGGATAAAATCTGGAAGATTAAACCTTGAGTGATGTAGTGGTGATTAATTGTAATTAATTGTAATGGTATACACGAGCACTAAATTCTTTAAGATTATATTACACTTTTATGAAAGTATATTCAAGACAATTGATCGAAGAACTTCGTGAGCAGACCAACAATCTTATTATTCAAGCAGAGGGTCTAAAATCTCTTGATGATGTAATATTATATACAAGAGAGCATGATAAGGCATGGAATATACTGGAATGTCTTGAGCATCTGAATTTATATGGAGATTTCTATTTGGAGGAGATAGAACAGAATATTCTTAAATCCAATCATGCTCCAGATAAGATGTTTAAGAGTGGAATGCTAGGCGCATATCTTACAAAAAGTATGTTGCCAAAGAAGAAGTTGAACAAAATGAAGACATTTCGAGATAAGGATACATTACACAGAGAGCTTGACAGAGGTGTAATAGAAAGAAATATCGCTCAGCAATATAGGCTGCTTGATTTGTTGGAAAAAGCTGAAAAAGTAAGCCTTGACAAGGTGAAAATAAATATATCCATTTCGAAGTGGATAAAATTGAAACTTGGCGATACTTTTCAGTTTTATATTAACCATATGATCAGACATTTCAGACAGATTGATAGAATACGGAAGTACCAGGAAGTAGGTAATGTATGAGTTTATACCCAATTGTCTGTGATGTAATCAAACAAGGAGCAATTTTGTATTCATTAGATAACTAAATGCACTGTTTATGCACTTTAAAATACTGACAATGTTGATGGGGGCTATCATGTTAATGGCTATTGATCTTTCGAGAAATTATCCTCAGCACGTCATGCCTTCGGAAGATAAATTATTCAATGGTCGTAAAAGTGAACACAATCTAAAATTAGGAGCGTTCTCCATCAGTCTCAGTGTAAAAGATCTACAAGTTTCAAAGGTATTTTATGAGACAATAGGATTTCATGTTTTGGGAGGAAGTATCTCTCAAAATTATCTCATCATGAAAAATGAAAATGCACTTGTTGGTCTATTTCAAGGCATGTTTGAAGGAAATATTCTGACGTTCAATCCGGGTTGGGACGAAAATGCAAGAAATATCTCTGAATTTGTTGATATCAGAGAAATACAAAGACATTTGAAGTCTGCTGATGTGGAAATTATCAGCGAGGCCGATAGTTTATCAACTGGCCCGGCTAGTGTGCTGGTGCGCGATCCTGATGGGAATCTTATATTGATCGATCAGCATAGATAAAAGCACACTCACTTGGAGAATTGTCCTTCAAATACCATATTACGACTCATCCATGAATAGATTAGAAGAGAATAGGTATGACGAGAACCTGAGAGTTGTTGTAGCGGAAAGGATTATAGGCATGCAAAAGGCTGATTTCAAACTTCGAGATGAGCTGATCCATGAGAATTATAATAATGAAACATATCATCCACTCATGGAACAGATGCATAATCTTCATGCAGATGAACTCGAATATATCATTAGTCTATACGGTTATCCTACTATTGAGCGAATGGGAGAAGAAGCATGTGAAGCCGCATGGCTTATCATTCAGCATGCTATAGGTCGGCCTGGATTTATGAAGAGATGTTTAAGATTGATCAAAGACGCTGTAGAGTCCAATAACGCTCCAGCATGGCATTATGCATACTTATCAGACAGACTAGCGGTTATGGAGGAAAAACCACAACTCTATGGTACGCATTATGACTGGGATGAAAATCTAGAGATGAGCATACTCCCTGTTGATGATGTGGTCAAAGTTAATGAACGCAGAAAGTCTCTTGGAATGAACTCTATTGAAGATAGACAAAGAGAAATTCGCGAGCAGATATTACTTGAAGGGCGGAAACCACCTCAAGACCTTTTATCTCGTAAAGTAGCGCTCGCTTCATGGAAACGAAGGGTGGGATGGAAAGCAGATTGATGGTATGATGTTTATGATCGACTTTATGTCGGTACTCAGAATTACATAGTAATCTTAATCACGCTAGTTTTAGCTAATGTCAAGAATCCTATTGACTGCATAATTACCTTTGTTATGTCTATATTTTCTAGGCCCTCAGCAGATAC
>CAYNFR010000039.1:0-25495 GCA_964396595.1 uncultured Saprospiraceae bacterium
GGGATTTTAACCACTGACCTTCCTACGGAGAACTGAACTTTAAAATTACCACTTTTCTGTCCTACGAAGCACGAATTGAAAATCAGCGAAGCTAAATCCCTGCTTGCGTATAGGTGCTGTTATCGCTTCGGAGTTCTTTTGCATTCATTGGTTCTCTATTTGCATTTCCTAATTGGCGGGTAAGATAAGGATGTGACAATGTGTAAAATGTTTAAACATAATTGTGGTATTCCTATTGAAGACTATTGTGAGGGTGTAACTTGGCTCAACGCACTATTATGAAACGTAGAATATTCATTCAGAAATCTCTAACAACAGCTTCACTTTTTCTCTCAATGGATACAATTATGTCAATAACAAACGATTCTAGCACTGACTTCATATACAATGATGATTTGGAGACTATTCTCGACAATTGGATGGGTACACCATATAGCAGCAAGGGTCACTTTCGCAATTTGGAAAAAGGTCGAAATATTGGCTTTAAAGACGTTCTCAAATGGCAGTTGACTAAAAACCCCGACAAGAAGGAGAAAAGACTAGAGAATTATGAAGTGCCGATTGTCTATACTGATCATTTTCTTCAGCATGACGGGGATACCATCGCATGGTTGGGGCACTCGTCTTTTTTTGTAAGGATAAATGGCAAAACTTTATTGATAGATCCCGTATTTGACAAAATACCTGCCACAAAGCGGTGGTCTAAGATGCCGTGCACGATAGACAAATTCGTCAATATAGACTATATACTCGTGTCGCATTCGCATTATGACCATTGCGATAAATCTACCTTGAAAAAGTTGTTTAAACTGAATCCAGGTGCCCGGGTGTTGACGGGACTGAGATTGGATGAATTACTGATGAAGTGGTCGCAAGGTAATGATGTACAAGCCGCCGGATGGTATCAAAAGTACAATACGGACAAAGACATAGAGATTGTGTATTTACCTACTAAGCACCGTTCAAACAGATCCTTGAATGATGTCAATAAGACACTATGGGGTGCTTTTTTGATCAGGGCAGGTGGTAAGACGATTTACTTCGGCGGGGATTCCGGTTATGGTGGTCATTACACAGATGTGGGGAAGTTGTTCCCCAATATTGATGTAGCGATGATTGCTATCGGTGCTTATTCGCCGCGATGGTTTATGTCGCCCAATCATCATGATCCCGAGCTTGCGGCCAGAGCTTTTAACGATACCAAAGCACGGCTAATGATACCGATGCATTACGGCACATTTGATCTGGCTGACGAACCACGCGGAGAGCCGCAGCGACTTTTGAAGTCGCTTGTTGAGCGGGGTGAAGTACATAATGATGTTGCCTTCCCGGCTATAGGGGAGGAGATTGTGTTGTAGAAAGTGGCTGTTGAAGGGTAGATTATTTTCGAGATATCTGCATTCACTTGATAGTATTTCAATCCCATTCGGATTGTGAAGTTTATTGGAATAAGGCTTATTTTTTGTTAGAATCATACGGCTATGCTCGTTTATATAATGAACCAGCCAATTCCTGTTATTCTTCAGTGAAAATGATTCCGTATTGGTCTAGTCATTATCGTACTTTGGGACAGTATAACACAAGTAGTGATTTACTTGGCATCAATTATGCTGATTTTAATCCTAATGCATCTGACTTTATGGTATTGAATCCGTTGACAAGGTAAAACACATGAATCCGACAGAGGATGTTTTAGTTACTTTGCGCACGTTCCGATTTTGGTAATTATTAGATCTTTACGGAGATATGCGATCATTCATTAAGTCAGCTAAATATATCTTTTGAGTGTTGTAGTAAAGCCCCGATTGGTCGTTTTGGCGAGCCGGTTGCCTTGGTCGCTGGACAAGGGTGATAAGTTGCGACTATATCATCAGATCAAGGAGCTTTCTGCGGATTATCACATTTATTTGATATGCTTGTCGCATCGACCGCCAGAGTGGCAGCATATCGAGCCACTGCTGGCTTTGTGTACGTCAGTCAGATACTTTACACTCAGTCGATCGAAGCGATTATTTAACGTAGTAAGAGCCTATTTTACCAAGATGCCATTGCAAGTGGCCTATTTTTATGATGCGCGATTGCATCATCAGATCATTACTTACATAGGGCTGATAGATCCGGCTATCGTATATACGCAGTTATTGAGAATGGCTCCTTACGGCGCGGATGTCGAGGGCTATAAAGTGCTAGACTACATGGATGCAGGGGGCTTAAATAAATTGGCCGAGCAGTACTCCACAAATCTGCTATCAAGGCTCATTCTCCGTCAGGAGACAAAAAAAGTTCAAGACTATGAAGCGTTCATGTTTTCGTTTTTTGATCATGCCACAGTCATCTCAGAGCGAGATCGACTCAGTATGCCTGAGCGTATCAGGAAAGATTTAGTGGTGGTGAATAATGGGGTCAATGTCCCTAAATCATTGGCAGATAAGCGTGAGGGGAAGAAGGTGATCGGTTTTATCGGTAATTTATCTTACCGACATAATCAACGTGCTGTGGACTATTTGCTCGACGAGCTAATACCTCTATTGCCAGAGGATATCACCATTCATATTGCCGGTGCAGGTCACTATGACCGACTGAGTACGATTAATTTTGTGAGGGTTAATTACCTCGGGTATGTTGATTCCGTTCAAGCATTTTTTGCCGATATAACGCTATTTATAGCGGCTATTTTTTCCGGCTCGGGTATTCAGAATAAAGTACTTGAAGCTATGGCACATGCCGTACCGGTGGTTACGACTAGTTTTGTAAACGAGGCTATACGGGGGAGTGCGAATTATCATTTGCTTGTCTCTGACACGTCTGAGGGAATGGCGAAATCTATAATTGACTTACTTTCGCAGCCTGAAAACATGAATAAGCTAGGCTTACGGGGAAAGGAGTTTGTTCAAGAACACTTTTGCTGGGAGGAAGTTACTAGACCATTAAAGCAAATTTTTAAAAAATGTACTGATGAATCAGAAGAAGTTGGATAGCGTAGAGGATGCCATAAAGGACATAAGAGAGGGCAAGGTGGTGATTGTAGTAGATGATGAAGACCGGGAGAATGAGGGGGATTTTATATGTGCTGCGGAGACAATAACGCCTGAGATAGTTAACTTCATGGCGACGCATGGACGTGGTCTTATTTGCACGCCTATAGAGGAAGATAAGGCAGACGCACTAGATCTGCCTTTGATGGTCAATAAGAACACGGCGCTTCACGAGACCGCATTTACGGTGTCGATCGATCTTGAGGGGCACGGTGTGACGACAGGTATATCTGCCTCTGATCGCGCCAAGACTATCAGGCATTTAGCTAGTGCAAAATGTGTGGGAAGTGATTTTGCTCGCCCGGGACATATTTTTCCCCTGCGTGCTAAGAAGGGTGGCGTCTTGCGAAGAACAGGTCATACAGAAGCGTCGATAGATCTTGCCAGATTGGCGGGGCTGGCGCCAATAGGTGTATTAGTCGAAATCATGAATGAAGATGGTAGTATGGCACGGTTACACGATCTATGGGAAATTGCCTCAAAGCATAATCTTAAGATCATCAGTATAGAAGATCTGGTGGCATACCGTATGAAGCACGAGAGTATCGTGCAAGAAATCTATCACACGGCAATATCGAGTCCATACGGTGATTTTAAAGTCGTGGCATTTGAGCAGATCACATCGAGTGACATACACCTGGCTTTAATCAAAGGTAATATCGAGGAGTCAACTTCTGTACCTGTAAGAATGCACTCTGTGATAGCAGGAGAGCAGCTTTTTAACTCGCTGACTGATCGCGAATCCCCGATTGATGCTGCACTGAAAGTGATTAAGGATCTTCCGACGGGTATTCTAGTCATAATGAGACAAAACGAACGAAATTTTGATCTGATACAACGCCTCAAAGAACTTGATGGCAAAGCACCAACGGTATTCACCCGTAGTGAGGTACAAAAGGATTTCGGTGTAGGTGCACAGATCCTGCGCAAGCTTAAAGCAAAACGTATCGAGCTCATCTCCAATAATCCACGAAAACTAGTCGGGCTGGAAGGCTATGGATTGGAAATTGTTGGCTATCGGGCATATAATGGGAAGGGTAGGTGATTTTTTAGCTATCAGTTCTTATTCAGCTAATAAATTGACTGATCAATCTTCGTCAATTATCATGTCGATTATGATCTTATCGATTCGCTTGATATTTTCTCCAAGTATATTGAATTCCATACTACTTGTTGTTTCAATAGGGGAAAGGAATACCTGGATAAAAATAATAGTTGCAAACATTAAAATTATCAAATACTTCGGAAGCGACTCGAACTTTGGTATTGTGGAATTGCTCAGAAACTGACATGCGCATTGACCTTTTTTGAAGAAGCTTAGTATCTCAAGATGTCCCGGGTTTTTCGTTCTTAGCTGTTCTAGTAATCATCAAATATCGAATGTCTTGGTGTGCTGTCTTATGAGTACGATCTCCTACTGAAACTTCGATACATGTGGTGTGTAAATTGGTGACCTTTGATATACCGAACGGCAAATTACAATCTTGTGCCGGGACATAAAGATTTCATGCTCTGACATGCGTTCTTAGTGCATTGAGATGCCGCTATCGTTTCGTGGCCTTATAGCTGTATTCTCTTTAAGTCACTCCTCCCCAATTATCCCATCAAGCCGTTTTAAGATTGTCTCTAGCCTTGTTTTTATTTTTTTTAATGTATTGAAAGGGTTCTCAGTCGAGGATGTGCTTTTGGCCGTCTTGGCGGATTTAAGATGTTCTTTAGCACCTTCTATAGTGTATTTTTTTTCTTTAACTAGATTGTGAATTTCGCAGAGATGTTGGATTTCTTTCGCCGTGTAACGACGTATACCGTTTTTACCTTTAATGGGTTTAAGGCTTGGAAATTCTGTTTCCCAGAAGCGCAATAATGAGTTAGACACCTGAAGCATTTCGGCGACTTCGGATATGCTGTAGTAACGTTTAGTCAGGGATTTGGTATCTATCATTCTAAAGGTCGAGCGTTTACTATTCTTAAGATCTAAAGCTAAGATATACAATCCTTGTCACATTGTATTGATATTCAGTGGGATAAAGTACTTTTTTGTAATTTTTTGATCAAGTTCAAGAAGCATCAAGAGCTTTTGACAACTTCTTTTTGAGTGTATTGGGGTCTGCACCGGATGCTTGGCGCATGACTGCGCCCATAAAAAATCCAAATAAGGCTTTCTTGCCTTTACGGTATTCATTGAGTTGTTTTGGATTTTTGGAGAGTATGTCTTGGATGACATCATTCAGAAAGTCTTGATTCTTTTCGATGAGCAGTCCCAGAGTGGAGGCGTGTGTCATCGGGTCAACATTGGGCGCCGCCCATAGAGCGGGCCATAGACGCTGAGTCGCTACAGAGGAAGCAACTATATTATCTGATTGTAAGTTGATATACGCCGCTATTTGATCAACCGCCAGCGGGCATTCTGAAAGGGATATATCGTTTTTTAGCAATTCCGGTAGTAAATTGTTAATCAATACGTTTGCTACGGTGTTGGGTTGACCAGTACGCGCTATGAGTTCATTTAGCCATACCAGATGCTCGGGAGATTGTGAAAGCTGCTGCGCATAATCATCCGTGTATTTGTATTTTTCGATAAGTTCATTTTTTGCCTCCCATGGTAGTTGTGGTATAGACGCCTTTATTTGAGCGAGCTCTTGATTGGTAATGTGTACGGGAGTCAGGTCAGGATCTGGGAAATAGCGATAATCTTCAGCATCTTCCTTGTCTCTCAATGCTTCTGTTATGCCGAGTTGCGGATTAAAATGCAATGTCTGCTTGCTGAATGACACGTCATTGTTGATCATGTCAATCTGTCGTCGCGCTTCATATGCTACCGCGTCACGGGCAAATTTTTTTGAATTGACATTTTTAATTTCACAACGCGTACCAAGGACTTTACTGCCTGCGGGTTTGACAGATACATTGCAGTCAGCGCGGAGCGATCCTTTTTCCATGTCACCATCGGACACACCGAGATACCTGAGTAGCCGTTGAAGTTCAGAGATAAACTCGTAAACTTCCTCCGGTGAACGCATATCCGGTTCAGTAACTAACTCCAGCAATGGTGTGCCTGCTCTATTAAGATCGACAAGGCTATAATGTGGATTAATGTCGTGAATGGTCTTTCCGGCATCCTCCTCCATGTGAATATGATGTATGCGGATGCGTTTGGCTTGACCATTGACAGTAATTTCCAATGTACCACCCACACATATGGGTCGGGAGTCTTGAGTGATCTGATAAGCCTTCGGCGAATCCGGATAGAAATAATGTTTACGATCGAAATAGTTGACCTGGTTGATTTCGCAACCTAGCGCAAGACCTAGTAAGATTGCTTTTTGGATGTGGGCATGATTAATTACTGGCAAAGTTCCGGGAAGAGCAAGGGAGATAGCTGACACCTGTGTATTGGGCTCCGCCCCAAAGGTGATATCATCACCACAAAAAGCTTTGGCTAATGTGTTGAGTTGAATATGGACTTCCAGTCCAATGACAGTATCATAAATCTTATTCATAGATGCTTATGCGATTTGAATAGAAGATCAACTTACGGAGTAAGGTACAAAAGTGCCTCTTTTATCGATATAGCGCAAAGCTAATTACGGCAATTACCAAGATCATAAATGTCAGAAAAGTGTAATACATAAATCCAGTGATAAAATATTTGACGATAGTCTTTATCCATCCTTGTCTGTAGTAATATTTAAAATTCAGAAGTGGTAATAACATCAACGCTAGGGAGATCATCCAGTACGCTTTGAATCCTTCTGGAAGAAAATAATTAACACCCAATGTTATCGTAGCAATGATGAAAAATCCCGCATGCGTATGGAACAATAATAGGTTATGTTCAACAATATATCGGTTATGTCTTATGTGAAGTAGTTTTAAGAACAGTGATGTAAGCACAATAGTGAGGAATATGCACCAGAGAGAATTACCTATTAAGTATTTCGCTAAGCCACTCGGGTTTTTCTTGGCGCGGTACAATTGCGTAAAAAGTATTTTGTGTTGAAAATTAGTAACATTATACTTTTCAATGATCTCACTGGCGGTGAGGAGTTGTGCATCAAGATTGCTTATGCCATAATCTATTGTAGATCTACCGATTTTGATGGTATTATAAATATTTTTTGATAAAGTATCATGCTTAGCATCGTAGTGCTCTGTTAAAATCTTGCGCTTTATGCTATCTACTTGAGCTTGACTGATTGCACCACCTTCCTTGGCAGCCAAAGTATCGAGGCGGGCTGATAACTTATGTTGCGCAATGATTAAGTCTTGGCTGTTATCAATCTTGATTTTATCATAGTCGATAGTGAGGCTGACGGCGGCTACAAATCCAAAAAAGCTCACGAAGAATAATCGAATAGGATTGAGGAACACTTTCCGCTTACCTTCTATAAATTCTCTAGGGATACGTGCCGGAACAAGTATGAATTGTAAACTTTTGACAAAACTGCTATTGATATTGAGGGTTGACTCACCGAAATCTTTAATCAGCTCTACTAGTGAAATCTTAGACGAGTGTGCCTTCTGGCCACATGAAGGACAATAATTATCATTAGGATTAAGGTCATGTCCACAATTGAGACATTTGTCGAGATTTGTGGGTGTCTCATGTCGAGGCTTTCTTGAGAATATCCAGCTCATAGTTTATGTGGTCGTGATGACCAAATGTACGCTGCACTTCTTAATAACTATCTTTGTCCAGCTGTATTTTAGACAAATGAGAGATTAATGAAATCGATAATCGTTAGAATAAACAATGGCAGCTAGGTGCGGAAATAAGAAGCACCGTTGACATCAAATATGGTCCCTGACATCCAGATATTCGATCCGGCCATTAAGGCTACTGCTTCTGCTACCTCTTGTGGCGTAGCCACTCTGTTCATTGGGCTTTGGGCTTTGATGGCTCGGCCTGACTCGCCTTGTAATCGATCGAAAGCCAACTCTGTATTCACAAAACCAGGGGCTACCGCACCGACAAAAATACCATGTGATGCCAGCTGATAAGCCAAAGACTGGGTCAGCGAATTTAAACCGGCTTTGCTAGCACCATATGCAGGCTGGTGTGGCTCTCCTCTGAAAGCCCCACGAGATGATACATTAATGATCCTGCCGTGGCCTTGATCGATCATAATCTGCGCGGCGTGATAGCAGACATTGGCCGGGCCAGTGAGGTTAGTGGCCAGGATTTTATGCCACGCTTCTTGCCACTCTTTGTAGCTACATCCATCTACAGGGTGATGGAAGCCGATACCGGCATTATTAATGACGATATTCAGCTGTTCGCCATTGAGTCTGATGTTTTCGAATAGCTCTTTTACCTCCTCGGCTTCGGCAATATTGCACGATATGATCCGATGATCAGATCCCGGTAGAGTTGCTAAAAATTGCTGTGCACGCGCAGTATTACTATTATACACGGCGATGATTTTTGCGCCGTGTTGCGCAAACAAACTTGATATGGCTGCGCCAATACCTCTCGTGCCACCTGTAACCAATACACGTATACCTTTAAAATCAAGCATAATTATTACATTGATTTATGATACTGCTCTATGTAATCCAGGGTAAGTTGTGTCAAGGCGCGGACACCTGTACGCATGCCTTCCTCTTCAATAAAGAAGTCTGGTGTATGATGTGGGAATGCTTGATCTTCGGAAGTGGCTACAGGGCGACCTCCTACAAAGAAATATAATGAAGGTACTTCCTTGGCAAAGAAGGAAAAATCTTCCGCACCTGTGACAGCAGGTATAACAACAACATGTCCGTCACCGGCGGCTTTTTGCAGGGAAGGGAGCATCTTGCGTGTCAGCGAGGGATCATTGTATGTGACCGGATAGCCCTTTACTATGTCAACATCGACGGATGCACCGACACTTTCGGCGATAGCCGTAGCAGTCAAGCGCATTTTATCGTGTATTTTATCTTGCATATCCGTATCTAGTGTTCGTATGGTGCCGACAAGTTCGACTTCCTCTGGGATGATATTGTTTCGCACACCACCGCTCACTTTTCCAAAACTGATGACGGCTGCTTCTTTTGTCAATTCAGTCTGTCGCGAGATAATGTTATTGATACCCAGTATGATCTGAGAAGCTACTGTGACCGGATCTATGCCTGCCCACGGTTGAGAGCCGTGAGTTTGTTTACCTTTGACAGTGATGGTAAATCGATCTGAAGCGGCCATGATGCCTCCGAGTTTATAGTTGATCATACCCACCGGAGTGCCGGATGATATGTGTTGTCCGAACATGACCTCAATACCATATTTTGAGATGATACCTTCCTCGACCATAAGTCTGGCGCCACCTTTTTCACCGGGAGGAGCACCTTCTTCTGCAGGTTGAAACACAAATATGATCTTGCCACTTAATCGATCTTTCATGTCATTCAGAATTTTGGCCGTGCCGAGTAGCATGGCTATGTGTGTATCATGACCGCAAGCGTGCATGACACCTACTTCTTGTCCGAGATACTCTCCTTTTTCCTTAGATGCGAAGGGAATCGGCGTTCTTTCTGTTACCGGCAGCGCATCTGTGTCAGCTCTGAGGCCGATGACAGGTCCGGGTTTTCCGGTATCAAGTACGCCTACTACACCCGTATAAGCCATGCCTGTCTCGAAGGGTATGCCCATGGCTTTTAATTCTTCGGCTATCTTGGCGGCAGTCTTGTATTCTCTATTGGACAATTCGGGATATTGATGAAAGTGTCTGCGCCATGTTACGACATCATCAAATATGTTATCGACTTGTGCTGATACCGTATTGCTTGATTGAGAACTGGGGCGTGTGTCCATAGCCGGCTTAGTGGCACAAGCCATCAGAAAGATGAAAGCGAAAAATATAATTATGTTAATCTGAATGCGATTCATGTTTTGTAATTTTAATGACTGTGATATTTTCTTACATATTCATATAGTCCCACGTTACTTGTAAAAGTGCTCTTACGCCATGTATCAGCCCGCTGTCGTCAATCTGGAAGTCAGGAGTATGATGTGGATACACGGCATCATCTGGTGCATTGATATCTCTGCCGCCGGTAAACCAGAACATGCTCGGAATCTTGTTTGCAAAGAAGGAAAAATCTTCTCCGCCTGTCATCGCCGGCATGGTGATGACATTGTTTTCTCCTATGGCTGTGTATAAAGACGGCAACATCTTGCGCGTAAGCTCGGCATTGTTATAAGTGATAGGTACATATTTAATGATTTCGACATCGGCAGTCGCGCCATTGCTTTCCGCTATTTTTGTCGCCGTCAGGTGTATGCGACGGTGAATTTCATCCTGCATATCGGTATCAAGTGTCCGGATCGTTCCGACTAATTCGACGGACTCAGGAATGATGTTATTTCGCACGCCACCGCTGATTTTGCCGACACTGATGACGGCTGCTTCTTTAGTCAGATTCGTCTGACGAGAGATGATATTGTTCAGACCTTGGACGATCTGAGCAGCTGTAGTAATAGGATCGACACCCGCCCATGGTTGTGAACCATGTGTCTGTTTGCCATTAACTTTGATGGTAAACACATCAGCAGCTGCGAGCAGTCCGCCAAATTTATATTTGATTGTACCCACCGGTGTTCCTGAATTGATGTGTTGGCCAAACATCACATCTATACCATATCGCTCGATGAGACCTTCTTTGACCATTAGGAATGCACCTCCTTCTTCACCGGGAGGCGCACCTTCTTCAGCAGGTTGAAAGACGAAGACGACCTTGCCGCGGAGTTGATCCTTTACATCCACGAGAACACGGGCTGCTCCAAGGAGCATGGCCACATGTGTATCATGTCCGCATGCATGCATGACACCCACTTCTTGTCCGAGGTATTCACCTTTTTCTTTAGAAGCATAAGGAATCGGTGCTCGTTCGGTCACGGGAAGTCCATCAATATCTGCCCTTAATCCTATGGTCGGACCCGGTCTGCCGGTATCAAGCAGGCCGATCACGCCATGAATCGCGACACCTGTCTCTACTTGTAAACCCATTTTTCTGAGCTCTTCGGCGATACGTTGTGACGTGCGTACTTCCCTGTTGGATAGTTCGGGATATTGATGAAAATGGCGTCGCCATTCTATAACTTGTTTATCAATATCACTCGTGCGTGAGCTAAAGTCAGGAGAGGACTGTCCGATGAGTTGGGTAGTTCCGATTAGGAGCGCTATGCTGATAAGCATAAGCGAGAAGAGATGGTTGGTTTTCATACTTATTGCATTAGTACGCGGGTAAATATAGAGAATACTAACAAGAGACTAGTAAGTTGAGATTGATTATTTCACACTGAAAATCAGCGTTTAGAAAGGTGGGCGGGTTCATCATCCCAGTCTTGCCGCAATAAAAGCGGTCGTCCATGCCGCTTGAAAATTAAAGCCACCAGTAATTCCGTCTATATCAAGTACTTCGCCGGCGAAGTAGAGATGATCTCCTTTTTTACTCTTCATACTATCGGGATGGATATTTGAAAGGCTGACACCGCCGCATGTGACGAACTCTTCTTTGAATGTGGTCTTGCCTTTAACAGGGTAGCTGTCATTTGTCAAGATAGTAGTCAATTTGTTTATGGCATTGCTGCCAATGTTTTCACATGTGCGCTCCGGGTCAATAGCTGCCTTGGTCAAGAGATAATGCCACATTCTCTCAGTCAAGCTATTCAAGCGAACATTGGCGACGCGTTTTTTAGGATTTTCGTCAATTATTTGCTTGAGCATCAGACGTGCTTCATCATACTTCTGAATGGCTATCCAGTTGATCAGTACCTCGAATTCATAATTTTTTTCATAAAGATCTCTGGCAGCGTATGCCGAAAGTCTCAGGACAGGCGGGCCGCTCAAGCCCCAATGCGTGACCAGTATCGGCCCTTCAGATTGATGTTTTGTTCCGGCTATTTTGACGATTGATCTCGTAGTACTAGATCCTTGAAGTTTGTGAAGGACGGGGTCAGGTATATTGAAGGTAAATAAGGACGGTACAGGTTTTACTATTTCATGCCCGAGGGATGCTAGCCATGCGAGACCTGCTGACTTGGGTGACCCTCCGGTGGTGACGATAACTTTATCAAAATCTTCTTTTGCACCATCTTCCATTTCGAGGCTGATCCCTTGTTGATGGGGAAGTAATCGAGCAACATGGGTACGGGCACGAATTTTTATTTTATTTTTTTGGGCTTCGCCCAATAAGCAATCAATAATCGTCTGTGCGTTATCTGTCACCGGAAATATTCTACCATCTGCCTCGGCTTTAAGCTTCACCCCGCGCTGCTCAAACCACTCTATAGTGTGTGCCGTATTGAAGATCTTAAACGCCTTTTTTAATACCGATGCACCCCGTGGATAAGCCGTAAGTAAGCTTGAAATATCTGTGCAAGCGTTAGTGACATTACATCGCCCACCACCGGATATTCTGACCTTTGCCAATGTTTTACCCGTCTTTTCAAATAAGACTACACTTGCATTTGGATAATTTATGCCTACATGTATAGCCGCAAAAAATCCCGCTGCACCTCCGCCGATGACTGCTACTCGCATCAATAAGGATATCTTAGGTATGAAATAAAAGGAGTTATGTCACTGTGTCCAAAAGTCATTTGGCAAAAGTAGGATCTATAATAGTTTCATTTATCTATAGACATATCATAAAGCTCATTATCAGCTGTGCTTAATCAAGAATTTTAGCAATTTAGATAAGAATTAACGGATTAGCTCCACACTATCACCTCTAGAAATAGTCCCTTCCGATAGTGGTACAAGATAAATACCAAAAGAAACGCCTGAGTTATTTTTCTTGTAAGTTGATAGCGTCTTCAAGGGTTCACCCTGAGCATGGGGTAATAGGGTAGTGGGATTTATGGTAATTACATGACAACGATTACAGACTGTAGTAACGGCAAAGCTGACTTTATGGATCCGGATCATTTTCCAATCATCCTCAGATGAAGCGGGAGAATAATCTATGACTACATTGGGGCGGAATTGTTGGATATCGACAGATTCTCCTATTCGCGTGTTGAGATCTCGTACCGTCGCTAAGTTTATCAGCAAAATCGGTGCAGCGTCGGGAAAATGAATTGTAGGTGAATATTCTCCTCGATATTTAGGCTTAGGTATGCGCGGATAGGCGGCGGCAGGTCTAACTATTTTGCACGGTTTTCCGATAAAATGGCTCACCCATTCATCAGCCTCGGGCGAAAATATCTCGCCGTAAATGCTATCATTAAAAATACCGAATTGCTTTACCATGGATGCTGACTTGACTTCCTTACAAGCGACAGATCCAAAATCCGCTGCACTGAGATGTAGCACATCTCCACATACCGATGCCTTGATCTTCATGATTCGTGGATTTTCTCTGACCGTAATGACTTTGTGTGTCGAAACATCCATTATAGCCCACTGACGATCATGACGCATGCCACTGTGAAGGACATCTATGTCTATGGTCTGATTACCGGCGCACGACTTAAGTGGATAATGGAATAGGTGAGTTACTTCAGGCACATAATTGTACGAGGCCATAAGATAATACTTGCTTTAGACATATCGTTTAATCATCTTAAATGTTAAATTTATATATATTTCGATATAATACATCAGATATATATATATTTCGCCTAGTAATTCACTTTTAAACTTCAAAAACTTATCTTATGAGCAAATTTGCAGAAGCCGTGGCTAAATACAAGAAAGATCTTGAGGGTCTTGGTATCGCCGTCGACGAAACGTTGTTAACAGCAGTAACCAAAGGTCTTGGTCCTTCTATTTATTTAGCAGACGCTTCTTTAGTATCAAGCTCTGATCCTGAAGAACTTGCAAGAGTAAAGAACAATTTCTTGATTAAGAAGCTGGGAATGGCAGATGGGCCGGCTCTTGGTGCGGCAATTGATGCTGCTATCGAGAAGTACGGTAAGAGCAATCGTAACAAACACCGTGCGGTGCTTTATTACATTCTAGTAAAAAATCTTAAGAAAGAGTCTGTTTACGCTAAGTAAATCGATTAACAGTTCAGACGGATCCCCTTCCATACCTATGATGTATGGAGGGGGATTTTTTATTGAGGGCTAATGATTATCTGTCGAATCTTCTAGAATATCCCACCGTGTGTAGTATATTGCCCTCTTTAATCAACGATTGATGTTTTTTAGATTTATTTCATTGGGATTGGTCTTAATAGGTGTGTTTCACATCTTGAGTAAGGCTACGTTTATGTCACAGCCTGATTTAAGTATGCTCGAATATTGGGCTGTAGGCATAGCCACTATATTCATCGGGGTACTCAATTTTGTTTACCTTTATGAAACACCTGCGAGCAAGCTGCCTAAGATTATCCTGATAAGTTGTAATTTAATCTTTATTGGATACACTTTTCTGATGATTAATGCAGGAGTGGATAGAATAGAAGCATGGATTTCTGCATTAATGACTGTGGTCAGTTCTATTATTGTGTTGAATAATCGAGTGTAGGTCATCAAGACGCTCTCGTCTGATGGGCGAGACACTTTAGGATGCTGAGGTTAAAGAGGAAGTGTGAAACAAAACAGCACCAAAGAGTCACTATCAAATCTATACCGAGCAGAAAGAATTGCGACATTTTTACCCCCGCAGATAAGGCAGATGGACGAATTAAATTAATTAAAGTGTATTGTTCTCCTTTTTTATAAAACTGAAGATCAACGTTTCTTCCTGAAAGAAATCGTTGACAGAAGGCACTCGCTAGATTAATGAGCATCAGATGAGCTAGATGGGAGTTGATACATTCAATGGAAAAGATCTGTAGAGCTGAGGTAAATCAGCCCTTTTGTCTCTTATTTATTGGATGGTTGTGGAATATCAATTACATTTATTAAAATGCTCAGTTCGATATATTAGCTCCATGGCTTTCATGTATCAGTGGTGCTTTTTCGATCTGTCTCACAAGTAGGATAGAATCATAATAATAGGCGACAAACCCATAAGCACTCCTCCAGGGTCTTATGTTCCGCGCATTTCATCCATAGTAAAACTGCTCCTATTCAAGCACGTATGCTTTTGACATGTTGGTGCCTAGAATAGATATGCTATCTATACGAGGGCATGAGTAAAGCTGCATTTTGCATCATCCTTGTCGGCCCGAGCCAGAACATCCTGAATTGCGTATTTTCCGGGAAGGCAATGATCTTACCGGAGCCGACATTGGCCACAGCACTATATGATTGCCCTGCTAGTCGTGCGATATTCTCCTGAGAGGCATAGCCGGACTTTAGTAGTGACTTAGCGTCTTTATGAAAGAATGCGGTAGTCTGATAATCTGCCGACGGCTGAATACCATTCGATCTATATACTAAGCCATAAAGTTCCTTCTTTACACCAAAGTTGAGCGGATGACTTGTATCTACTTGTACATTAAACGCTGCTCCCGGTATGCGCTTTTTGCCCATATAATCGATTCGATCTTTAAATGGTAAATATTTCATCTGCTCTGATGTGTCTGTAGCTGGTGTCATGATGTTGAAATATCCCAAGTCATAATCTTTCTTTTTGGCAAAGAAATCTACCGCCGTCTGATTAGCTATTAAAGTACCACCATTAGAAATCCAATCTTTTAGTTGTTGACGAGTGCGGGAGTCAAATATTTGATTTAATCCATTACCACCACCGGGTAGGATGAGTACATCATAATCATTAAGATCAACTGACCCATATCTGCTTCCGAAGTTGCCTGATGCAGACTGCTTTAAGGCGGAAGTGCGAATACGGTCAATCGGGTACTCACATACTTGATCAAATAAGAAATAAATCTGTCCGGCTGTTAATACATCAAATGGAGCATCAATAAGCATGGCTATTCGGGATGCTTTGAGTGGTGTGCTCAGCCTAGAAGCGAGATCAGGGCCGGTCATCATCCTTCCGGACTTGAGTGCTACAATATTTACACCAGCCTGACTACTGATATTTGTCATATCACTGTCAAAACTCTCCCTTCGTTCCAGATTTCGTCCGACTAGCACGATGAGAGATCCCGGATTAAAGCTATTTGTTCCATCAGAAAAGCCCTCGGCGAGGCTGCGGACACGATAATTCTTCGCCCAGAGCATACCTAGCGCTTTTGGTGCATTTTCTTGATTCCAGTCGATTACGTAGGCATAAGCATCTTCCTGATTCTGGAATGACGACGATTTTTCTATTCTTTCTACCTTGTCACCATTAGCAGCGATCTTGGTATTAGAGTAGTATGCTTCAAGGTTGAAAGCAAGGGGCACTGCCCAAGTGGACATATCATACATCACAGAGTCTTCGATCGCCATGTGCGGATTCATAATCGAGTTAATGAAGATATGTCTTGCCTGATCCGTATGGATAACATAAGCCTTATCCAGTTTTATATTTCCGCTTTTACCTGTCCGATAGTCGTGATCTATACGTGTATTAAGATTTGTAACATGCGTGACGTCCACTTTGTGGTGAAGGAAGATATCGATGAGTTTTTCGACATAATTATCGCCATTGTCGGCAATGACATATGACTTGATCGGGGTTTTAGAATTCTGCCATCTGCCAGCCTCATAACCATAGCGATTGAAGGTAGCCTTATCAGAAGCGACTTTGACAAGTGTGGCCATGGATGTCAAATAATGATCAAAGGTCTTTTGTCTCAATGTCAAAACTTGTCCATCATTTGTTTCTATAGCAGTTCCTCCTCCGATACCTCCTTGCTCTGTCAACATGCCTATTGCATTCATAACAGATGGATAGCTCGATCCATAACTAGGGTAGAAGAAATCAAAAGCCTCACGAGTGAAATAGTTTATCTTATGCTTGTCAAATGCAGCAATATTGGCTCTGCCAATAGTATCAGTCAGTGCTTCGTAATTATCAGGGAGAAGAAGATTGCGCGGTGTTGTGCCCGGTGCAGTGAAGTAATTTTGGTTATAACCTTGCTCGTGATAATCCACATGTACTTGTGGCATCCACAATTGATACTCTTTAATATGTCCACGAGATTCCGGATGCACTAGCCATACCCAGTCTCTGTTGAGATCAAACCAGTAATGATTTACGCGTCCATTGGGCCATGGCTCGTAGTGTTCCAGATCTTTTGGGGAGGTAGCGACTACATTTCGTTGAACATCATTATACCAAGAAACGAATCTATCTCTCCCATCAGGATTTATACAGATATATAAGATGACAATGCTGTTATTAAGTACCATCATCGTCTCATCATCGTCAGCAGCAGCAAGTCTATAAGCTACTTGCTGGGCTGCCTCGGTAGTGGATCCTTCGTTGCCATGAATACTGTACGACAGATTAATGACCACGGGCTTGGTGTCAAACTGAGCTTCTGCTTCCGTCGGGCTGGTCTGGGCCGGATCCATAAACTTCAGGTTGTCTTTTCTGTGCTTAGCGATATACTGCATGTTTGTAGGAGATGTAATAACAGCAGTGTATAATTTTCGTCCTTGATACGTTACGCCGTACTGATTTAATAGCACTCTATCTGATGCTTGCGCCAGATACTTAAAATACTGTTCTGTGGCGGCATAAGGAGTATATTTTACGCCTAGCTCATACCCCAGGAACTTAGCAGGGGACTGTATGCGCTCGTTGTATGTTAAATGGGGATCGAACTGAAAACGCTCGGGTATTAAGATTTCCTTTTGGGCGATTAAGTTAGAGCTCGCAAGAATAAAGAGGACGAATAATATTCTCATTTGTAAGGTTTTTTAACAAGTGGGCAAGATAGCAAATAACATATACTTTACATACTGGGATGCAAATTGGGTTAAGTTACTTTCACTTAGCCTATATTACTTCAAAAGACTTTATATCTTTCCCTCTCAAATACAATTGCCATGCTAAACGCAAAGATTGCCGGAATCGGCTATTATGTTCCTGACCAAGTTGTTACAAATCATGACTTGACGCAATTCATGGATACTAGTGACGAATGGATACAAGAGCGCACCGGTATTCAAGAGCGGAGATATGCAAAAAAACATAAAGAAACAGCCACGACGCTAGGTGCAAGGGCTGCCGAAAGAGCGATTGCTGACGCGGGAATTAGCAAGGAAGATGTGGATTTTATCATTTTTGCTACTTTAAGTCCTGATTACTTTTTCCCCGGCTGCGGTGTGCTTGTCCAACGTGAACTGGGTATCACGAAGCAAGAGGTCGGTGCACTAGATATACGCAATCAATGTTCTGGATTCATTTACGGATTATCGATCGCAGATAAGTTTGTCAAAACGGGCACTTATAAGAATGTCTTACTAATAGGTGCGGAAATGCATTCTATGGGTCTTGATTATAGTACATCAGGGCGCAATGTAACCGTGATTTTTGGCGATGGGGCAGGAGCGGTGGTCTTACAGCCCACTGATAATCCCGTAGAAGGTATTCTTACTACTCATCTACATGCCAATGGTACGCACGCAGAAGAACTAGCCTTGATTACACCCGGATCGCATGGTGGGTATCATGGCGATAGAGATAAGTATGGATTTCCGGATGAAGATAGTATGGGAGGTATCTATCTGACACAAAAGATGCTCGATGATGGACTCATTTATCCCAATATGAATGGGCAGTTGGTCTTTAAGATAGCGGTTACCAAATTTCCGGAGGTTATCATGGAAGCATTGAATAAAACCGGCTTTAAACCTTCTGACATCGATATGTTGATACCGCATCAAGCCAATCTGCGCATCAGCCAGTTCGTCCAGCGTTTACTAAAACTATCTGACGACAAGGTTTATAATAATATTCAAAAATATGGGAATACTACGGCTGCTTCTATTCCGATTGCATTGGCGGAAGCCAGAGATCTCGGCAAAGTGAAAAAGGGAGACTTGGTATGCCTGGCGGCATTTGGCAGTGGGTTCACATGGGGTAGCGTGTTGATCAGGTGGTAGAGCGTTGAGCTTTTTAAAATTTTTCATTATTAATTAGACGGAAAGTTGAAGCTCAATTTATATTTTACGCCCATAGCCAGCACCCTTTGATTTACATCAGGACTGAAAATAAGAAAATGAACAGATAGTTGAGGAATAGCTGATTTTGTATTGACTGTCGTGAGGAGAATAGCTGATAGCTTATCAAACTTCTAAAAATATGCAATGGCTATATATGTTATACTTTGGCTAATCGGATGGTAGCGTTATTATGGAATAGAGATAATAATTAGTTAAAGCTCATTTATTGAGTAGACTATTGAGTTTGATAACTTATTATTGCGTCAAAAATAGATTATGATCAGAACGAAGATTGTAGAAATTAGCGCTATTGAGGCCGTAGCCTATCGACAGAAGCTTAAGGGTGGTAAGACCGGATTAGTAATCATGAAGTTTGGACTTTCCCAACCGGGAATGGCTATAATGGATCGTACAACAGGAAGGCCGGTAGTGCCTGCCAATGCGCCAAAAGCTATCCCATATGAAGCTTATGCAGAGGCGGCTAGACTTACTGATGGACTTACCTACGCTCGTCATCACAAGTTCCAGATGCTGGGTGGGCAGAGGTCACAAGTAGAAAATGTGGAGGTTTTTGATGAAGAACCGGAAGAAGAACTTGTCGTCGTGTCTAGCGAAGACTACAATAAGATTGTAAACAGTTATAAGGACAAGAATGGTGATTTTTCTTATCTCTTGATTAATAGAGATTTTCTAAAATTCGCGAAGTCTAGCTCGTTAGTGTCTAACATGGTAAATAATAAGGCCTCAGTTGACGAAATACGGAAACATATTATTCGCTCTCGTTTTGAAACGATTACAGGCAACCACAAGATAACGGACAGAGAAATCGATAAAATCGTGGAGATGCTTGATGAAGTTCATAAGCAAGGTGTCTTCAAAAAGCTAAATGCTGAAATCAAAAAGCTTCAACGGTAAGATACTAGCGCAATTTATATAGTAAACAACGGAGATCAGATGATTGCTTAATTGGCGTCATTGGTATGCGTTGTTATTATACAGCATTTATCTCTATACAATAGAGTCACCTCTTGGTCTGAATGTATGAATGTGCTTCATAGGAACTCCTCAATCATTAGATCCGTAAATAACACAGACCCTGCTTCGCCTCCATAAGTACCTATAACAGGTGCTGTAAGCAAAGGATCAAAACTAGCGGCTACAGGAAAAAAATTATGATCGGTGAATAATCCTAGACTTGGGTCTATGCCAATCCATCCACACCCTGGCAAATATACCTCGACCCATGCGTGCAGATTGTGTTCATTGCTAGTTTCTGGGTTGTAGGCGTATCCACTGACAAATCTTGCGGCTAGTCCAACACTACGCATCATGTGTATGCACATGTATGCGAGGTCTCTACAAGAACCTTCTTTTGCGCCAAAAGTTACATTGGGTGAATGGATGCCGGCTTGTAGTCTTACTTTATGATTCCAATCTCTATATATAGTTTCATTGATTTTGCTCAAGAAAGATACAACATCATTTACTGAGTGGTAAATGTCTTTGGTAAAGGTGTAAATATCTTTGTTTATTTCAATGTGCAAATAGCACTGTATCAATGGGTTGTCGTAGTAGCCATAATGAAATGCTTCTGCTTTTTTTTGAAAGGAATTGTCGTAAATGAAGTTGAATGGATTGAATTTTTCAGTTCTAATAGTGCTGATATTTTCAATTGTTAATTCATTAGTATATCCCGAAAACCATACTTGGGTATAGGCATTATTTTCTAAATCGATTTGATTTATTTTTCCTACTGGGCTAGGAGCAATAAGAGTGTGTTGATTGAGTATTTTATAATAGCTCCTCGGCTGTAATGTAAGATGAATTTTATGGGGATTTAAGATGACGTCGGTCTCATAAGTGTATTTAGTAATATGATTTATTTTTAAATTCATGCGTTAAGGTAACGGTTCTCAAAAACTTTGTTTAGCATATCTGAGGGCAATTCATGTATGGCATTTTTGAGTCTATCATTCCAATATTCTGAAACTTCTCTTAAGTCATTTTCTTCAAATTTAGTTTCTGTTGCATAATAGGAATTACTAGGTAACACTACGGCGTGGATAGGGAAAGCCACATCATTGACCGATATGCGCGTAGCATCAAATGCCAGAAAAGCACATTTAAGGGCATATTCTAACGTATCTTCGTAGCGCAATGATCTTCGCAAGACAGGATTGCCTGGGCCGGAATTGCCAATAGCGACAAAAGGTGTGCCTGTACGAACTTCTATCCAGTTACCTTCAGGATATAAAAGATACAATTTAGTGCTTTCATCATCTCTCAATTGCCCACCAATAATTGAAAATAAATTGAATGATAGACCAGCTTGTTCTATTGATTTTCGATCCTCGAGTGCAACTTTTTTTACTAAATTCCCAAATTCATTCACTGCTTTATACAATTTATTAAAGTCCTTTGTCGGATCTTCAATTACATCTTTAAAATAGGTAATGGCCTTGTCTCTCACAGATCTAAGTCCGGATGTCATTATAAAAAAACTGTGTTTTTCTTTATTAATGGTATACACTTTCTTGGATGTCGTGGTTTCACTTCCTGAAGTTATACGCGTGTCTGAAAGGCCTATAAGACCATGTTTAGTTTTAATACCTAGGCAATATGTCATTGTTGCATTAAGTTTTGATTCACAAAGTTACTTTTAAGCTGGAAGAAAGTATTATTTAAGTTGTTTGAAATTTCAATTATTTTCAATTGAACCTTGTCGATATACTGATGCAGACCACTAGATATGATCTCATCAACACTTGTAAACTCAAGCATGGCACGTAATTCACCGATTGATTTTTCTGCTGGATTGTTGTATCCTCTATGACCAGTAGTGCCAGTGATATTTCTGAGGCAACTATCAGCTTCTACAATGCAATGAAGTATTGACCGAGGAAAAACGGGGTTGAGCATTAAAAAGTCAATAACTTTTGCTGCTTCTAAGGATCCATATAGTCTTCTGTAGGTATTAAATCCCGAGACCGATTTTAAAAGTGCCGACCAGTGCAAAAAATCTAGAGGAGAACCAACAAGACTAGGAGAGGGTAGGATTATATGGTATTTTACATCTACTATTCTACTTGTTTTGTCAGCGCGTTCAAGGAAGGCACCTAGCAATCTGAAATGCCATCCCTCTGTACGTGCAACACAGCTGTAAGCTAGACCATTTATTAGCAGTATTCTCTCTTTTATTTCAGTAAAAAACGTAATGGGATCACTATCTTGCCAATCTGTTTTATTTGCTTGATACTTTACATAATGGTAGAACTCATTGAGCTTTTCCCATGTCTCTTTTATGATATTCTCTCTAATTTCTCTGGCATTTTCTCTGGCTTTAGAAATACAACTAATGATCGAATTGGGATTGGTTTCATCAAATGCCATAAAGTGAATTACATCTAATTTATCAAATCCTTGATAATTAGTATTGTATAGATTGAAGTCTCCGGTTACCTGAATAAGCGGTTGCCACTGTTCCTTTTGATCATTAGGCAAATCTAGCATGAGGTTGAAATTTACATCTAGAAATCTGGCATAGTTATCTGCTCTTTCTAGATATATACCTATCCAATATAGCGAATTGGCTACTCTACTTAACATCTATTTATATTTTTATAATTGATAAAATTAATATAGCACCCATGTATCTTTATTTCCTCCGCCTTGAGAGCTGTTGACCACCAGAGAACCTTTTTTGAGTGCTACCCGAGTCAAGGCTCCGGGTATTACTTCTATATCTTTACCATATAATATATATGGCCTCAAATCTACATGTCGAGGTTCTAACTTTCCGTCAATCCAACTTGGCACCGTCGAAAGGGAAAGTGTAGGTTGAGCAATGTAATTAGTAGGATTTGATCTAACCAATTCCTTAAATTTCGCATGTTCTTCTCTTGTTGCCTTAGGACCAATAAGCATACCATATCCTCCTGCGGAGTTGGTTTCTTTCACTACTAGTTTTTCGATATTCTCAAGTATATATTTTCTGTCATCTTCGTTTCGCCCCAAAAAGGTAGGTACATTTTGTAGAATAGGCTCTTCATTTAGATAGTATTTTATCAATTTTGGCACATAAGCGTAAACCGCTTTATCATCTGCGACTCCTGTACCCGGTGCATTGGCTATTGAAATATTACCTTTTTTATAAGAATTAATAATTCCCGGAATGCCCAACATTGATAATGGGTTGAATGCTACCGGATCCAAAAAAGTATCATCAATTCTCCTATATAAAACATCAATTTTCTGAAGCCCTTTTGTCGTCTGCATAAATACTTGGTCGTTGTGGGTAATTAAGTCAATACCGGATACCAATTCTACTCCCATTTGTAATGCTAAATAGGAATGTTCGTAATAAGCAGAATTATAAATACCTGGCGTAAGAACGCCTACAACTGGCCTTTCTTTTCCGGATATGTATTGTAACATTTCCAATAGCTTATTCGGATAATCCGAAACCGGTTTTACGCCCATTCTGTTGAATAAGGAGGGGTAGATGCGCTTTATAATTTCTCTACTGCCCAACATATATGATACGCCTGATGGACACCTTAGGTTGTCTTCAAGGATATAGTAGTTGCCGTCATCATTTCTCACAAGGTCGGTACCTGTAATGTGACACCAGATTCCTTTGGGAGGTTGAAGATTTTGACATGGCTGTAAATATTCTTTACTATTAAGTATTAACTCCGCTGGAATGATCTTGTCTTTTAAAACTTTTTGATCGTTATAGACATCATGTATGAATAGATTTAGAGCATAAATCCGCTGTTTCAGACCCTTGTCAATAACTTCCCATTCATTATTGGTAATTATTCTGGGTATTATGTCGAGATGTAAAATTTTTTCTATTCCTTGATTATCATGATATACATTAAATGTCATACCAAGGTTCAGTTGGGTTGTATTGGCAGATTGTTGTAGGTCAGTCATTCTTTGTTTATCAACACTATTTATTGCTTCACTGAGAGACTGATACTGTTCTCTGATTTGTCCATTTTTGTCATGCATCTCATCAAATGTAGAGATATAATCATAACCAATACTTTTATCCATATTGTCAAATTATGTAATTATTCCAAAAGTACATATCATAGAATGAAGCAATTTACTACATTCTTTGTAATTAAAAATAGCTTGGAGCTACAACATAGGCAAGCATTTCTAGCACAAAACTCAGTTTGATGCGAATAGCTTGCGTATAGTACTATACTTTCATAGATGAACCAAGCACATCATGTGTATAAACGTAACAAAGTCCGTTTGACTGTTGCATAGCTCTTACATCAAATGTAAGGAATCAGTGGAATCTACGCGTTTTTTATCCTTGAGTGGTTAAATTATTTATTATTCATGTTGTAGAAACTGATGATCATGGTATTTAAGACGTCCATTTAAGTCATTTCTATGCACCCAATTGATGGTGACAGCTTATTATCGATACCTTGTCAAGCTCGGGTCACTGCTTAGGCAGCGGACAAACTCTGAAGGGTTGGGTGTACGTATACAAGAAGGTGCATAGGGTAGAGTTCCTGCTATAAATTGTTTTTGTCAACGAGCACAAAGTGGTTTTATATTCTCTTTTATTTATTCTATCTGCCTCTATGCGTTGCTATAATCCAAGACGGATAGAGAGGCGGAAAATGGAGAAATCGGGATAACAACACTTGATTCTTGATTAACTAAGATGGTAGTAGCTAAAAAAGTCATCAAGAATTGATGGTTTTGTAACGACTACGACTGTTGTGCGGTCGTATTTATTTTTTTTTCAAGTTTAAAGAGTTTATAGTTAATCTTAAACCTTCTTCAAGCGATGTTGTCTCCCAACCAAGTGTCGATTTAATTTTCATTCCATTTGGTCTGCCCTTTCGTCTTATAACACTTAGTTCTCCTTTTGTTATTAGAGGTGGCTTGGCTGTTAATTTTGAAATAGGTTCGCTGATAAATGCAATGGCGTTGGCAACAATATCGGGCATTAGCTCAGGCTGTTTTGCAGAAGGAAATATTTCAGAAACTTTTTGAGCTATTTCTTGAAGTGTGTAGTATTTATCTACCAAAATATATTTTTCGCCAATGGTAGATTTTTGTTCAGCCAGAATATGTGCACGCGCAGAATCTTCATTAAAGACAACTGGAAATCCGCCTTTTAAAAGAACGGGAACTTTATTGTTAATTAAGTCCTCTATTAACCGCGTCATTCCTGTAGGTTTTGCCACACAAGGACCATAAATAGCTACAGGATGCAATGAAATAGCTGGTAGTCCATTTTCTTTAACGGCATTGTCAATTAAGTCTTGCGCTAAGATTTTTGAGCGTTCGTAGGCAGAAATATGAATTCTTGGGTTTGCCGTTGTTTCATCAAACTCAGCTTGGGTTAAATCAAATACGTCTTGAGTGCTGGTATAAATAAATCGATTTATCTTTTCATTTAATGCTGCTTCAATTAAGTATTTGGTGCCTAATGTATTTACCTTTTCAAATATGCTGTCATCTTTAAACCATTGTTCGGGTAACC
>CAYNFR010000040.1:0-25476 GCA_964396595.1 uncultured Saprospiraceae bacterium
GGTTAAGATTGTTAATAGTGCAATTATGAATATTGCCAGTTGATTCCAGAATTTGTTTTTGTTCATTTTTCGGTTGATTTTAGATTCCTTTCTTTAATAGATGTAAATTCTGGCTAAATGGTTGACTGAAGCTTTTTCAGTATTAAGCATAACATTTATACCTGCGTTGCCTAGCAGTAATGTAGTGATGGCAGCAACACATTGGGCGTCAGCCCAAAGCGGTAATACGCCTCAATAATAAAAAATACCTACTTCCACGAAAAACCGAACTTAAAGCGCATACCCAAGACTGGTCCTGAGAAATCCTTGTCTGTGTAGCCAGGAATATTTGTCTGGCTGAAATATCGATATCCGCCTTCTATACCCATGCGGAAAAATCGTGTAACATTAATTTCCGCACCAATAGTTGGCTGCGCAACAAATACACGATCGCTTCCGGCATCTTCTATCTGTAGCCTACTGCTACCTGTCTGTAAATAAAACAATGGATGGATCACCCGGTCATTATTAAACACATACCCGATCAAAAGGTCATTTCCATTGATTTTGACATTGCGGCCATCATTGGTGTTATCGGATTTATAGCCTGACCAGCCTATGAGAAGCGCATTGTTAATCTCAAAGGTGAAAAAACCACCACTGCTGAGATTGAAGTCACTTCTAAAGTCGGCGAGAGAACTATTCCATCCACCCCATACACCAGTGAGCTTAACGCCACCATAGTGATTGAAAATAGTCTCTTCTTGGGCAAATAGATGTAAAGAACTTGCCATGAGAACGAAGGTGAGTAAAGTGTTTTTCATATGATTTAGTTTTAACTTTCTTGTCAAATATACAAAAGACGACTTATACATCGCATTTGTTACAATATTTGATTCAGAATCGATTAAATATTTGCTTGTTTCGACGAAAGGTCAATAAGGAGCAGCCTTGTCAAGTATATAATGTAGGCCTTCTCTATTGTTTGTTCTTAATCGTAGTATACCTTTAAAAGATAATTGGGTTTCATTGAGTATTTCAGGAGGGATGGACTTAGGTTTAAGCCTGATTTCCATTACGGTCTCGGGACCGGCCTGACCACAAAAAAAGCAAGAGGCATAATTGGTTCGGCTTAAGGCATAGGAAAAACCCATGGCATCAAGCGGAATGATATAACCTTTGATAAACACCTCTTTTCCATCAAAGGATTTCAATGTGTTGCCATACTTCGCATGAAGTATATTAACACCGGTCAGACTGTCATACTCCGACTCCCAGCTGACATCCGCCAATGTCGTCCAATCCAAGTGTTCCTGCGCACCCATTGGGCTGAAGGAGATAATGGATAGAAAAATGAAGGTCGGGAGAGTTTTGATAATTACGTTAATTAGTGATGCAAAGATATTGCCTTGATACATATCGCCGAAAGACTTTAGTAAAGACTTAACACGTCTTGTTCATTCTTATGCCAATCATCTATATTTGTCCTATCAGACCGACCGATGGAATTTACGAACACCGAGGATATTCTCAAGAAAATTAAAGCAGGGCAGCTGGCACCGCTTTATATTCTGCACGGAGAAGAGACCTATTTTACGGATCTCGTCACGGATGCTCTTGAGTTGGTAATTCCTGAACATGAAAGATCTTTTAACCAAGATATCCTTTATGGAAAGGATATCTCAGGCAGAACCATACTTGATATAGCGCGACAATATCCTATGATGGCCGAGAAGCGCATGATCATGGTCAAGGAAGCTGATAGTCTCAAAGCAGCTGAATTTGAAGCGCTCAATCCACTTTTTGCAAGACCTATCGAGCATGCCGTAGTGGTATTGTCTTTCAAAAATAAGATAGATGGTAGACTCAAATGGTTCAAAGACATTAAAAATGTGGATCATGTACATATCTTGCTATCTTCTCCTGTCAGAGATTACGAGCTCAGTAAATGGATCACTAGATATGTTTCCGGCAAGAAGTATGGCATTTTTCCGGATGCTGCAGAATTATTGGCTCAATACCTAGGTACAGATCTCCAAAAACTAGTGAACGAAATTGACAAGATCATTCTTCAATTACCTGAAAATGGGACGATCGATGCACAAGTAGTGGATAGACTCGTGGGTATTTCAAAAGAGTTCAACACATTCGAACTATGTCGTGCGATAGCGAATAGAGATGTCAATAAAGTCCACATGATCAGCTTTTACATGGCGCAGAATTTTAAGAGCGTGCCCTTAATTGTGATATTGCCAGGAATGTTGACCTATTTTCAAAAAGTGCTACTCGCCAGCCGATATCAAAAGTCAAGCGATGGAGAATTGGCAAAATTGTTAGGTGTCCACCCCGGATTTATGTCAGAATACAAAACAGCAGCCAAGAATTATGATCACGATCACCTGCGTCAGATCATCGCATGGCTCGCAGAGTCTGATCAGATTCTCAAAGGGGTAGGCGCAAAAATTGATGAAGACCAACTAATCAAGGAACTCGTAAGCAAGATATTGATGCCTCAGTTGGCTTTAATCAATTAACAGTTGACCAGCTCGATCGGACGGCACTAACTTCTGCTGAAATAGCGACATTTGAGTGGGTATCGATTACTTCAAGCAACTTGTAAGGCTTGGTAGGGAAAACCAGCTCCGTCATACTCACTAAACCATCTTGGGCAAAGAGTTCGATCGACGACCTATCTAGATACAACTCGATCGCGATTAGACCATCTTCTACCGAGCATGGAGCTGTGTGAATCCCGGGGAATTCCGGGCTAAATGCTGTCTCACCACTGTTGGATCTATCAATATACAAGAGCGAAGTAGCGCTATTATATCCGATTAAGACGTACTCCCCGGCATCATTTGATAATCTGATGGTCGCTCCAGTGGCGGGTAAGTTAATTTTTATCAAAGCCAGTTCTGGCAGAGTACTTTTTCTGGTGTCCTCTAGTTTTACGGATGGTTCTGTCAGTTTAGAAAATTCCCGGATGACTTGAGATCTCAAGAAATATGAATCACCGTCACGATGCAGTGTGATCTCTCGCGGTAAAGTCATAGCGCTTCGCCATCCCGTCGAAGGCACTTGCTGGGCATATTGCCAGTTACTCATCCATCCGACACCTATGACCCGATTATCTTCCGGCGGAAGATTAGTCCATGTGACAAATGCGTAGTTATCCTTGCCGAAGTCAAGCCAATTCTGTTGATTGGGATCAGCTATGAATGTATTGCCTTCAAATTCGCCTACAAAATATGAAGTTGCCGTTCCGCCATTAGGTGCGCCAGATTGAATCGATGTAATCAGTACCCATTTTGATTCTTCAGAACCTGACACGCGCATATGGATGAGATCAGGGCACTCCCACAGACGAGCATCTCCTTCAATCCCAAATTCACCACTAGAAGTCCAGTTAATCAAGTCAACAGACTTGTAAAACATTACTTTATCATAAGCTGCTAACACCAAAATCCATTGCTGACGCGCTTCATCGCGAATGACTTTGGGATCACGGAAGTCTCGAATGCCTGGATTATTTATGAGCGGATTTCCGTCATACTTATGAAATGTACGTCCTTGATCGACGGAGTAGGCTAGAGATTGTGATTGAAAATCAATACGCCCGTTGCGTTCTCCATCCATATCATGGTATGTAAAAAACGCTATCATAGGTAGACTGTCAGATGAGCCTAATCCGGACGAGTTGGCGTGATCTATAATCGCACTACCTGAGAAAATATAACCTAGACTATCGGGATAAAGGGCAATGGGCAAATGCTGCCAATGCAATAGATCAGAACTTATTGCATGCCCCCAATGCATTGGTCCCCACACTATGGAATCCGGATAATATTGATAAAAAAGGTGGTATTCTCCGTTATGATAGACCATACCATTAGGATCATTCATCCATCCGGATGGGGGAGTGAAGTGAAATTGAGGTCGGTGTAGCTCGTTATAAAAACTTGCAGTTCCATTCACTTTACTAGGTGAATGACACGAGACAATTGTCAAAAGCATTGATATTGAAAGAGATAATACATAAAACCTTTTCATAATTGATTTATCAATTAATTTCTATTTCTAAAATAGAACCTTGAAGATGAACAATTCTTCCTTGATTATTCTCAAAAAGGAGAAAAATCCAGATAAGCAAGGGTAGGATTAAATAAATGCCAATGAAAGCGCTTTGTCCAATAGACCTTCATTAATATGCGTTTTTATCATTCTATGGATTTCTGGGTGTGTGCGAGCGGAATGCTTTATTCGCATATTGTCGATACTGTCAGCGCTTGGTATCGACTGCATATTGCCGAGTTTTCCGAGATCGTTGCCCGTGAGAATTGAAGAGTTTCTGATATGCTCAGGAAGACTATCCACCCCAATACCGGGTATAGATAGTGGTTTTTCAATCTCAAAGAGTGCCTCAGATGCTGCTCTGATGTACCATGATTGTCCCATGCGGCCAATGTGGTCCAGTTTCTTAATATCTATTTGATTCTCTGTCAGCACATCTTTCTTAATATGCATCGCAAGCACTTGACAGATGATCAGGTTTCCGGCACCTCTAGAGTCGCCGAGTCTGACTACTTGATTCACTTTGCACTCCATCGCTACAGGCGCTTCATAGACCATTGGAGGGCTGACAATTGATGAAAGTTTCTCCGTCAGTCCTGATTTTTTAAACTCGTTTACGCTCTTAGGGTAGTTTGCACTCGAAAGAGACATTTGCTCTACCATGGCATAGTTGACAATATTAATAACCACTTCCGGTACTTCTAGGACATTTTCTAGGGTGTGCTTCGCCGTATTATCAGCACCTGACAATGCAGGCGAAAAGATCAATATGGGAGGGTCAGAACTAAAAACATTAAAAAAACTAAAAGGGCTGAGATTGATATGGCCGGACGCACTAATGGTAGATGCCAATGCAATCGGTCGGGGGGCTACCGCAGCGAGTAGATGCTGGTGCATCGTTGCTTGATTAATTTCTCCAGGTCGAAAGCTCAAATATTCTTCCATTTAATTAGAATTTTGCTGGTAATACTTTGCCTGCAGCTTGACCAAAACCAACTCGTTTGTCGTCTTTTTGCGCAAATCCTCGCAGGGTGATTGTGTCATTATCTTGGACAAACTTCCGCGTCTCACCATTGTTCAGGACTATATCCTTTTTGCCACCCCATGACAATTCAAGCATCGAACCATAGCTGGATACTTCCGCACCACTTATTGTTCCTGATGCCATCATGTCTCCTATATTAACTTGACAGCCATTAATTGTATGATGTGCCAGTTGTTGACTGACAGACCAGTATAGATTTTTAGCATTTGATCTACTGACAATTGTCTCCACACCATCGCTGCTTGTTAGTCCGACTGAAAGATTAATATCATAAACAAATCGATCCTGATCCCGCAGGTAGGGTAGTACTGCGGGATCTTGTTCTGGAGCGGGCTTTTTATACGGTGCAAGTGCCTCCATGCACACAACCCAAGGAGACATGGTTGAGGCAAAGCTCTTGGATAGAAAAGGACCTAAAGGTACATACTCCCATTTCTGTATATCCCTGGCTGACCAATCATTAAATAACACCATACCAAATATATAATTATGGGTATCATCGATCGGAATCGCCTCTCCCAGTTTATTCTCCTTACCGACGATAAAAGCCATTTCCAATTCAAAGTCAACAAGACGTGAAGGACCAAATGTAGGATGAGCAGATTGATCACCCATCGTCTGACCAACAGGCCTATGAATCTCAGTTCCGTCTATAACTATAGTAGAGGCCCTTCCATGGTACCCAATAGGGATATGCTTCCAATTGGGAAGAATGGCGTTTTCAGGATCTCTGAACATTACGCCCACATTAAAAGCATGATGATAGCTCGAATAAAAATCCGTATAGTCTCGACAATATATTGGTAAATGCACCTTGCATTTGTTGATTGGTATTAGGCAACTGCGGACAACAGATGAAACAGATTTATCAACAAGTAAGTCTTGAATAAAACGGCGAATTTCAGAGGTGGTTTCTTTGCCAAGGGCAATGAAATCATTCAGATACTTACTACGCCACAACGTGCGTCTGATCCTGAACTGATCAAACAATCCTGTATCGTCGAGCAGGGATAAATCTATCGCGTAGTCACCGATACGAGAGGCTATTCTCTCAGATTTGCGACCATAAGAAATTATCCCGACAGGTATATTATGAATACTAAAGTCGGAATCTGCTTTAATTTCTATCCAAGGGGTCATTTTATACTTTTTGATTCAGAATTAATTCTTAGTATCTAGCCAAGACTGGTAGTAAATACCATCATCAATTTGCAGAGCTTCTTCGGTCAGCTGAAGAGGGCGAAAGGTATCAATCATAACGGCGTATTCTTCTGTTGACTTTTTACCAATGCTTTTTTCATATGTGCCGGGATGTGGACCGTGAGGTATGCCTGCAGGATGTAAGGTAATGTATCCTTGATCGATATCCGTGCGACTCATAAAATCACCTTCTACATAATAAAGCACTTCGTCGGAGTCAATATTCGAGTGGTTGTATGGAGCTGGAATGGCAAGGGGATGATAATCATATAACCTAGGGCAGAAGGAGCAAACCACAAAAGCCTTCGTTTCAAATGTCTGATGCACAGGCGGTGGTTGATGTACTCTGCCGGTGATAGGCTCAAAATTCTTAATGTTGAAAGCATATGGATAGTTGTATCCATCCCATCCGATAAGATCAAACGGATGTGCTGCGTAAGACAATTCATGTAAAAAGCCTTGCTTTTTTATCTTTATAATGAATTCTCCCTTTTGGTCAAATGTCTCTAAAATAGCCGGTAATTTGAGATCACGCTCACAAAAAGGGCTATGCTCTTGGAGTTGACCAAACCAGTTGCGATAGCGCTTCGGAGTGTAAATAGGATGAAAGGATTCCGCATAAAAGAGTCTATTCTCTGCGTTGTTAAAGCTGATCTGGTATATCATGCCACGTGGAATGATTATATAATCTCCCGGTTCAAAGTCAATATTGCCCAAGAAACTTCTTAGCGTACCAGAACCTTTGTGAACAAAGATCATTTCATCAGCATCCGCATTTTTATAAAAATAGTCAGTCAGGCTGTCAGAAGGAGCGGCTACGCCGATGTGTACATCGCTATTGACCATCAAGGTCTTTCGGCTCTCAAGAAAATCAGTACTAGGGGCGACATTGAAGCCTTTGAGTTTGCGCGAGGTCATGTGCGACTCCGTAATTACCACGGGTTTAATGTCTTGAGGCGCCTTGACATGCATGACTTGTGTAGGTCGATGTATATGATATAATAGCGAAGAAACGCCATCAAATCCTATTGTGCCAAACAATTCTTCGTAATAAAGATCCCCATTCGTCTTGCGAAATTGCGTGTGTCGCTTTGGGGGTATTGAACCGAGTTTATGGTAGATTGGCATGATTGAAAAATTATATAAACAATTGTTTATGCAAATATAAATTATTGTTGATAATATCTTTGTAATTTTGTGTTTTCGTAATATTAAAATGGTTTACAAGTCCAAGAAGGAAAGGTTTAGACAAGAAACACTATCGCTCATCCAGAAACGGGGATATGATGCTACGTCCATGCGCGATATTGCTGAAAATCTCGGTTGTGATGTCTCAAATATTTATAACTATATACCAAGTAAGAAGTCATTGCTGGAAGATGTGTTATTTGAGATTTCGAATCGATTTCATGCCGGAATCGATGAGATATTAAGTTCCGAATTATCAGTGGTAGAACAGATCAAATTATTGGTCAGAATGTATGTTCAGATGTCAATTGAAAGGCCACTTGAAGTTTCGTTGCTGGTACATGATTGGCGATCATTAATTGATAATCGACGCGAGGTTTTTATCAATGAGAAGAATCGCTACGAGGATAAGGTCAGACAGATCATCAGATCGGGAATATCACAAGGTGTATTTGTTATACCGGAAGAGGATTTACTATTGTTTGTTTTACTCAGTAATCTCAGATGGTTGTTCGAGCGAACCTTGGACACCGAGAATAATATTAATGCGCTTGATCTTGAATACAAACTTCAGAAGATCATAATCAACGCCTTGATTGTCAATGGCAAGTGAGCTTCTTAGAATCGGGTATTAACCACCTGATTTAAAGAAGAGCCAAATCTATAATTTACCCCACAATAGACATTAAATTGATAGCTTGTATTAAGCTGTCTGTTTTGAAGTAGTAGCTCTTCGAGCGACAACTCTCCTTTGGGTAGCTGGATAAGATCGTTGGTCAATGCATAATAAGAGCCAATATTGATTGCAAGTCCTTTGATAAGATTGACATTGATGCGCGGATTGATGCCAATACTCCAGTATTCGGGGTGATTGAGAAATTGATTCGTAAAGATATCCAGATCTAGTTGGCCCCAATCCTGTAAAATACTGAAGTCAAGGTATAGATTATGTCTTACAAGTAACTCGGAGGTTTCTAATCTAAAGGTTGTATCTACATAATCATTGTACTGCCCACCCATTTCATATCTTATAGCAAACTGTCTTCGAGATGCCTCGGCATATGGAAAAATGTTGTACTCGATCGCTGGAGACACACTAATGCTATGGGCATAATTGCTAAAAATACTATTTCTATAGGATGCTTTGGCTCCTGCTGACCAATTGTCAGTCAGGCTGATTACATACAAGGTCCGATTGCGGAAAGAGTAATTGGTACCGACAATAGTTGAAGCGACATTTCCTTCGCTATCTAGTACCCGAAATCTGGATTCATTGCGGTCGTAATTAAAATTGGAGACAAATTTGTGATCTTCTGTGGTCCTATTGGCAGTTGCACGAAGGTCTATTTTGATCGTTCTAGAAAGGGATTGATCTTGAATTGCTCCATTGGCACCGGCGCTGAAAGTCCAGGCATTCCAAGGATCAATTGGACGACTCACTGACCCTTTGGCTTCACCTTGTCTAATCGTATATTCTATTTGATCAACATAGCCCCCAATTAATAAATAAGGCAATAAAGATTGCTTGATGGCGGAAAGCATTTCTCTTCGCGGGACATTTGCACTCACATTAGGGGCGACATGATATACTATTGTGTCGAGACGTTGGGTATCCATCAATTTGCCTATGGCAAATAAGGTATATTGACGACCTCCGTCGGCAGCGTTGAGACTTATCACTTGAATAAAAATCTCCGCGTCTTGTCGATCACGCATAAAGTCCACAAAATGTAATTCTTGTTGTAGATAATTTCGGTCACAATTTGTCCGACAGTCGAGAAACACTTTCGGATTGCTGATTTCTTGAGACCTTGCTGTGAAAATAAACAAACACGATGTTAGTAAAAATAAAAAGCGTTGATTCATTGAGTTGTATTCAATAGGAAAAGAATATAACTCAACTATGTTGGCCGTTATTGTTATATTGGGTTTACCCTAATGTTTTTTTTTGAAGAATTGATAAAACAATCGAAACTTATCTGTATTCCTCTGATAGAAGTTGTGTAGGTACTTTGAGTCAATTTGTGTAGGAGCCATTCCGCAGATAATACAAGAAAAAACACAAAACACCCATAGACATCAAACTATAAACAAGCTGATTCTCACATCGCTGAAAATAGAATCTCGAGATTAACTTACTCATCGTTACACACCAATAGTAGTGCCGACGAGGCTGATCTACACATTGGGTTCTCTTAATTCTTGAACGAATGAAGCTATTTCTGCTTCTATACTTGCCATAGAGCAATGACTCAGTAAGCGTATGAAGGCACTTCCGACTATCGCGCCTTGTGCATTTTTACATGCCTCTGCGTAAGTATTATGATCATGGATACCAAATCCTACGAGACGTGGTCGTGAAAGCCCTAATGATGCCAATCGCTTGAAGTATGCTGATTGATCCTGACTAATAGCAGTTTGATTCCCCGTTATACTCGATTTGGACACGACATAAACAAACCCCGAGCTAAGTTTGTCAGCCTGTCTTGTGCGCTCATCTGATGTTTCCGGTGCAATCAAAAAACTAATGGCTAAATCTCTTGCTTCAAAGTCATTCTTAAAATCTTGCTCATAAATATTCATCGGTAGATCCGGCAGTATCAGCCCATCCACTCCTGCTTCCGCACAAGCATCCAAAAATTTGATTGGGCCATATCTCATCATTTGATTGTAATAGCCCATCATGATCAGCGGGATGTCGCTAGACTTGCGTAATTCTTTTATTTGATCAAATAGCAATGCCAGCTTCATACCATTCGCTAAAGCCTTGGTGCTGCTTAGTTGAATTGTTTCACCATCAGCTAGCGGATCAGAGTAGGGCATGCCCAATTCAATGAGATCAACCCCGCTATTCTCCAATGCCCTAGCTATTCTTAAGGTATCATGTAGCCTTGGATATCCTGCTGTGAAATATATATTTAAAATTTCTTTATCCTTTTTTTCAAATAGTGCCTGGATACGATTCATAACAAGTAATTAATGGTGCGAAATGACCTTGCCATCAAGATGATCGATGTAAGTAGATAAATCTTTATCTCCCCGACCGGATAGATTTATGATCAAGACATCTGTCGCTTTCAAGGTCATCTTATCAAGTGCCGCCAATGCATGTGCAGTTTCAAGTGCCGGAATGATTCCTTCTGTCCGACTAAGTAGCATAGCTGCCGCCAATGCCTCGTCATCCGTTGCATGAAAAACATGTACCCGTTTCGTTTCTATCAGGTGGGCATGTTGTGGACCGATACCCGGGTAATCCAGTCCTGCACTTATGCTATATGGCTCGACGATCTGGCCATCTTCTGTCTGCATAAGGTATGTCTTACTGCCATGAATGATCCCTACGCTGCCCAGTACAGATGTCGCCGCTGACTGACCTGTATTTATTCCTTTACCGGCTGCTTCGACGGCGACAAGCTTAACCTCAGGAACATCTAGGTAATGATAGAACGCACCCGCTGCATTAGACCCGCCACCTACACAGGCTAAGACATAATCAGGATAGTTACGTCCCTCTTTTTCTTGGAGCTGTGCTATCATTTCTTCACTGATCACAGATTGAAATCTAGCCACCATATCAGGGTAGGGATGTGGCCCGACCACCGAGCCGATGATATAATGTGTATCAACCGGATTATTGATCCAATCTCGAATCGCTTCATTAGTAGCGTCTTTAAGCGTTTTGCTTCCACTCTCTGCAGGCCGCACCGTTGCGCCTAGCATCCGCATTCTTGCTACGTTTGGGGCTTGTCGCATGATATCAACACTGCCCATATGGACGATGCACTCTAGTCCCATTAGTGCACAGACTGTTGCTGTTGCCACACCATGTTGTCCTGCACCGGTTTCGGCAATTATACGCTTTTTGCCCAGTTTTTTAGCCAGCAGAATCTGGCCGATAGTGTTGTTGATTTTGTGAGCCCCTGTGTGGCATAAGTCTTCACGCTTAAGATAAATCGTCGCACCATATCTTACCGATAAACGCTTGGCGTAATAAAGTGGAGTAGGGCGTCCGACATAATCTCGTAGCAAGTCTTGAAACTCCTCTTGAAATGTATCCTCTCCAATGATGTCTATATATCGTCTGCGAAGATTGTCGATATTGGCATGTAGCATCTCAGGTATAAAGGCGCCGCCAAATTGGCCATAGAAACCTTCCTCGTCTACACTATACATTGACTTTTTCATGTCTTAATTTTTGTACAAAATGATGCACCAATTCAACGTCCTTATGACCCGGTGCTGTCTCAAATTTACTATTGATATCTACTCCCACAAAAAGCGGATGATCTAATTTTGTAATAGCGTCGTAATCCTCTATGCCTATCCCGCCACTCAATAAAAAAGGTCTGGCGCCTGTATATTGTTTTAAAACGTCCCAATTAAATTTTTTACCCGATCCACCATACTCTGCTGTAAAGGTATCAAATAGGTAATATGCACAGAACGCATAATCATGGAGCTTATTAAAATCAAAATCAGTGGTGATGCGAAATGCCTTGATGATTTTCATTTCTTTACTTAATTCTCGGCAGTATTCAACATCCTCATCGCCATGTAATTGGGCATAATGTAACCCATACTTTTGGGCAGCAATGCGGACATCTGTCATAGGGGCGTTTACGAATACACCCACATAATCCACACCTTGGCGAGGATAGATTTCTGCGGTTAAATAGCGTTTGCTTGCAGGATAAAAATTAAGACCAATCATGTCAATCGACATTGTGGCAATCGTTTCGTGATTGACGAGGTCATTTATACCGCATACTTTTATGATTAATTTTTTCATCTTCCGGACATATAATGTTCGATAAATCTTGGCAGATAGTCCGATAAGTCAGTTTGCTTCATGAACGTCTCACCTATAAGAAAGCCATAAAATCCGGCATTGTAGAGTCTGATTAAGGTTTCCGGGTCACTTAGTCCGCTTTCAGCGATTTTTACTTTGCCTGACGGCAAATCTTCTATCATCCTGATCGATCGATCGTAATCTATCTGAAAAGTATCGAGATCGCGGTTATTTATACCGATCAAATGGGCTTTATCACTGATTTTATCAATGTGCTTTTCGCTGTGTAGCTCTATCAGAATCTCCATACTCAGTTCCGCAGCCTCATGGCAAAATTCATCGATCTGATGAACATCGAGGATCTCTGCTATCAACAAGATCGCATCTGCGCCTAGTGTTTTAGCTTCATGAATTTGGTAGGGATTAATAATGAATTCCTTGCGTAATATGGGGATTTCTGTAAATTCTTTTCTGGCTTGACTAACATAGTCATCTTTTCCACCGAAGAAATGTTCGTCAGTAAGAATTGAGAAGGCACTTACATCTGATTGTGCGTAACATTCGAGTATGGTAAGTAGATCAGCTGCTATATTAATATTCGGTCGTGATGGAGAACGATGCTTGAATTCTGCAATGATTCCGGTTGCATCTTCTGCGGATATTCTTGAACGCAATGATATGCAGGCTCTATGATAATGGGCATCATCTCTGAGCATGGATAGTGGCTTACGACGCACTCTATCTGCGATCTCGAGTTCCTTGTGAGCGACTATCTTGTTGAGCATTTCCTTCATAGAACCTATTGAAGCATGAGTAATTTTTGAAGTGTATTAAATGCCTGTCCACTTTCTAGACCTTCTTGTGCGATAGCAAAGCAATCCGTAAGACTCTGATGTGGCGACATACAACGAATGGCTGCAGCACTATTGGCAAGTACCACATTTTTTTGAGCATCGGTGCATTCATTTCGAAGCACATTTAAAAAAATATTCTTCGCTTCTTCAATAGTACTTCCGCCACCAATATCATCCAGTCTTACGTTTTCGAGATTAAAGCTCGCCGCGTTGATAATTTCTTCACCTTGAGAAGCGGTGATTAGCTTGGTGTCATCGGTAAGACTTATCTCATCAAACCCATCAAGTCCATATACGATCGCATATTGACTATCGGTATTTTCGAAGAAGTACTGATAGAGACGCATCAGTTGTAAATTAAACACTCCGACCATTTGATGACTGGGTTGCGCAGGATTGACCATAGGTCCCAGCATATTGAAAAATGTTTTTAATCCCAGTTCGCGTCTGATAGGCCCTATTCCTTTCAATGCCGGATGAAATAAAGGTGCATGTAAAAAACAAATATTCGCCTCG
Source organism: uncultured Saprospiraceae bacterium (assembly GCA_964396595.1). Lineage (GTDB taxonomy): Bacteria > Bacteroidota > Bacteroidia > Chitinophagales > Saprospiraceae > CAYNFR01. Next base: position 13,643 of record CAYNFR010000040.1, read on the forward strand.
TCCAATTGTCTGTTAAGTATAGCACTATCATTGGTAAACTTCACTCCTGCGGCTTCTAAGACATTAGATGATCCACATCCAGAGGATACGCCGTAATTGCCATGCTTCGTAACTTTGTACCCACTTGCAGCCACAACAAGAGCACTTAAGGTACTAATATTAAATGTATTCTTACCATCGCCACCAGTACCACAGACATCTATTGTCTGCTGCTGCCCGACATCAAACGTCACACAGAGATTCAACAGAGCATCTCTAAAGCCTTGCAATTCTTCTAGGGAGATAGGTCTCATCATGTACACGGTCAAGAAAGAACTCAGTTGAGCCGAATTATACATTCCCTGAGACATGGAAGTGAGTACTTCTGCAGCTTCTGTTCTACTTAGCCGCTCGTGATCAAAGAGTCTTATTAGAATCTCATTCATAAGCTTAAGGGGCTTTGGGGGATGTTTAAAAAATTGTGAATAACCAGTTTCCCAGATGGTGTCAACACCGATTCCGGATGAAACTGTACTCCATACAATGGTAAAGATTTATGTCTAAAGGACATGATCTCATCATGGTCATCTACACTTGTGATTAAAAAGCACTCGGGTAATGTTTCTTTTTTAATTACCCACGAATGATATCTTCCTGCTTCGAAATCATCGGGTAGTCCATCTAACAATAGACATGATGCGCGTTTGTGCAAGATCGTTTTAACACCGTGATATACATCTTGTAAATTCTGTAATGTACCCCCGAATGTCTCAGCTATGGCTTGATGTCCTAGACAGACACCGAGCATTTTCTTATGTGTTGCATAACTCTTTATAATATCTTTCAAGAGTCCTGCCTCTTCGGGTATACCGGGCCCCGGTGAAAGAATTATCGTGTCATAAGACCCCACAGCATCAAGATTGATCTGATCATTTCTATACACATCAATTTTAGATTGATGAATCTCCTCGATCAGATGGACTAGATTGTAGGTGAAAGAATCATAGTTGTCTATTACAATTATCTTATTCATAAGTTTTCCTGTCATCGTGATTAAATCTCTGTTGCTCTTACGATCGCCTTTTTAAGAGCACCGAGCTTGTTATTCACTTCCTGAAGTTCATTTTCTTCGACGCTGTGAATAACTACTCCTGCGCCGGCCTGTCTGATCAAAACATTATTTTTGCTCAAGAATGACCTGATAATTATCGCATGATTGATATCACCGTTTAAACTCAAGTATCCGATACCACCGCCGTAGAAGCTCCTGCTATTCGGCTCTAGGTCGTTGATGATCTGCATGGCTCTGTATTTTGGTGCACCTGACAATGTACCGGCAGGAAATGTATCTGTGTACACCTGAAAACTATTTTTAGCGCTGTCTAGTTTTCCGGTCACGCGAGATACCAAATGGATTACATGCGAGAAGAACTGCACCTCTTTAAAGTTAGTTACACTCACTTGGGTCGTATTACGACTAAGATCATTTCTGGCCAGATCTACCAGCATCACATGTTCAGCGCTTTCCTTAGGATCAGCTAATAGTTCTGCAGCACGGATCTGATCTGAGGCAAACTCTCCTGTCCGTTTGAATGTGCCCGCAATAGGGTGTATCTCCGCCAGACCGCTTTTTACAACTAATTGTGCTTCAGGAGATGAACCGAAAATGCGGAAATCACCGTAATCAAAATAAAAGAGATAAGGGCTAGGATTGATGGATCTCAAGGCACGATAAACATTAAATTCATCTCCTTTAAACCTTTGATAGAACTTCCGAGATAAGACAATTTGGAATACATCTCCTCGCTGGCAATATGCCTTTCCTTTTGTCACCAATTCTCGGAAATCTTCATCTGTCATGTTAGAAGTCTCTCCACCTTCGAGACTGAAGTGATATGATTGATGAGATTGACGGTTGACCATGGATAATACCTCATCCATCCTGGACTCCTGTCCTTCGGGTGTGTTCTCTATAATATATATGTCATCGTGAAAATGGTCGAAGACGATGATAGTCCGATAGTAATCATACCGCAGGGCAGGGATATTTTCATCGGTCTTGGCGGAATCAAAACTTATTCTTTCGAAATAAGGCACTGCATTAAATCCTGTATAGCCATATATCGACTGGTACTTCATTTGTATGTGATCCCCGGTGACTTCGATGTTTCGCATGAATTCAGATACTTCATGGACAATATCAAAATCATTCTTTTTTTCGCCATTAACCGCCAATACATTATTGGAAATCTCTATAGAAGCAAGTGAGTCAAATGCGATAAATGAATAACTGTTTTCTTTGCTGGCATAATCAGAACTCTCCAACATAATGGTCTGTGGAAATATTTCTCTGCACTTCAAGTATTGACTGACCGGTGTACTGAGGTCTCCGATAAGTTTAAGACAAGTACTATGCACCTTTAATTTCATCATGACTATTTTCCTTAATGAAAGATGGCTTGCCGAATCTTCGACAAGCCATCTTTAAATTTTATTTAATAGGGAGGCTAGAGCGATTCGGAGAATTCTCTTTCAGCTAGTTGCCACCACCAAATATTTATTACTCTTGTGATCATGAGACAAAGTAAGGCATAAAATTTTTCGAAAAACAAGTTTTAAGGAAAAAAATTATACGTGTCATTCGAGAGATGCTAACTATACAAAAAATAAGAGGGGTATAAAAGCATTCACTTTTAAACCCCTCTTAATGATAGAATGGTTGGTCTAAATCTTAAATGTTCCTTGGCCCACCATGTAACCTTTGTTATAGATCATGACATTGTATGAACCCGAATTAATCTGGAAGTTAGGATCCCAATCCATACATGCTTCTGTGTCATCGTTGTTATAATTGAGTGTGCCACTCACGGTATAGCGCACTTGTTCTCCACTTAACTTATCAATTAATGTACCTGATCCGAGATCATCAGCTGAAAGCGTTTCACCAGTAGGAGAGAGAATTTTCAGGTAAAAGGTTTCTTCACCAGCAGGTGTTACCACGTTTGTTTCTGTTCTGAAACATGTTCTAAACAAGTCTCTCTTACCTGTTCTTTTGCGTGACTTAAATTGACCTTGATCATTAATATCACCCGCATCAAAGCTCATCCAGTTGATTTTGATCGCCGAACCGACATCCACTTTTTCAGAGAGCGCACTATTCTTACTTGTCAAGACCTCTTTCTCACTCATTAAGACAGCCTTCGTCTCTTTAAGCTCGGCGGTAACGGTTCTTTCCGATGTTAAGTCATCGTTGAGAATGATTACTTCTTTTGTCAACTTTTCATTGCTCGCAGTTAATTGTTCGTTTTGTGCTCTAAGCGCATTAATATCAGAAAGATAGTTGTTTGTAAGACCTTCGAATTTAGCAATTTCCTCACGTGCTTTGTTTAACTCACGTTGCGTCCAGATCAGGTTGCTGACCTTTGCTTTTTGAGCTTTCAACTCTTCTTTTTGACTTTCAATGAGTGCATTAAGCTTCTCATTATCTCCTCTGAGGCTCTCTATTCTAGTGATTGCTTCCTGATAGTCAGCTTCAAGTTCGGCTTGAACTTTAGCCATTTCAGAAATCTCTGTAGTTTGCTTTTGATTGGCTGTTTTAAGTTGGTTGTTACTATTCCATAAATAAAGGGAGAGCAACAAAAAAAGTACGGCTGCGATAGCAAAAACTGTTCTTAAGTTCATTTTTTATTAAATTTAATGTTCATGAATTGTTTTCTTGCGAAATGTGACACAAAACTCTTTGAATTACAAATGTACCAATATTGGGGTTAATACCTAATTTTAATCATGCACACACCGACTCAAGAATTATACCGAATTCTATTTCTCGATATAGAGACGGCTTCCGGACATCCTAATTTTATGTATGTCCCTGGTAGTTTTAAAGTCTTGTGGCAACACAAGATGGATGTACATTATGGCAGAGATGACAGCCTAGATGAAAATGAATATCAAGAATTGTATAAAAGCAGAGCAGCTATTTATGCGGAATTTGGAAGGGTGGTCTGCATATCCTTAGGGATCATCAGTACAAAAACTGAGGAAACTTGTCTGCGCGTCAAAGTTTTAAAGCATGAAGATGAGACAGTTTTACTTGATCAATTTTCGGAGTTACTGAATATTTATTATCCTGACAAGACGACGCATTTCTTATGTGGGCATAATATCAAGGAGTTCGATATACCGTACTTGTGTCGTCGATATCGAATACTTAATAAGCCCCTACCGCGAATATTAGAGATTTCTGGGCACAAGCCTTGGCAGGTGCATCATCTTATTGACACGATGGATATGTGGAAATTTGGGGATTACAAATACTACACGTCATTGGAATTATTATGTGCGGCATTAGACATTCCTAGTCCCAAGAGTGATATGCGCGGTGATAAAGTGAGTGAAGCTTTCTGGGATGGCAAGATTGACGATATTACACGATATGCTACACAAGATGTCATTGCAACTTGCCGAGTTTATCTCCGTCTTGTGGGTTTGCCGATTATTGATGATGATAATATTGTGATCGTCAGTGATGACATTCATGATCAAACTCAGTCCTCGGCATAAATAAGTATATAGTATACTATCTAGATCTGTCTGATCATTTCCAGTAATCCGTCGTCATGATCATGTTCCTTAGGTACTTTTTGTTTTCGCAAATAGCGCTAGTTGACGCGCAAATATTTTGTATCGCAGCAATATTGTTAGACTATAAGAAAGCATATTGAATATTGGGCTATGCCCAATATTCTTTAATGACATAGCTATTAAATTTACCAACGATACGTGAAGTAAGTCTTCATAATAAAAAAGTGCGCCTCCGTGAATGATCCGGAAGCGCACTTCAGTAATCAGCCATATAAAAGCTGAGTAGTTATTACAATCCCATTGAATTACATGAATGAATATCTCAATCCTAATTGTAGTCCCCAGGTAGTTCCTGTGCTAACTAAATCTCTGAAAGATGAGGTTTGTAGTTGGTTGTTTTCACGAGCCATTTGGAAAGTTGCCGTGCCATCAGCAGCTACTTGTGGAACAAGAATAGCACCGTTGTTGTAATTAGTAACCTGGATAATACCCCAGCTACTGTTTAACAAGTTACCGACATTAAGTACATCAACGCTAAATTGAAGCGTGTTTTTCTTACCTCCTGCATTCATAAAGATGTCTTGAAGAATTCTCAAGTCAAATCTATTTCTCCAAGGAAGCATTGCCCCATTGCGTTCAGCATATTTTCCTTTATTCTTGCTCAAATAAGGATCTTGATCTATGTAATTAAAGAAAGCATCACTCTGCTGTTGTGCAGAAAATTGAACATTTCCCCCTGATACTACATCTCTGAATGTTATTTCTGATGGACTAGCAGGAATATATATCAAGTCTGCATTGATTCCGTCTCTATTAACGTCGGCAGTATATCTGTAACTGAATCTTCCAGTATTAGAACCATCATAGAATAAGGAGATCGAGGTAGCAAGCGCATTTAAATACTCAAATCTGTATGAGAACGATCCCACCAATCTGTGTGGTACAGCAAATCCAGATACGCTAAGATCCAAATCATTCTGACCTCTGACAGATACGTTATTCGCCCATGCAGACGCCGCTTGTGATCCCGGGTTACCGGATATCTCAGTAGCCCCTGTATAGGTGTAAGCGAACATCGCTGATAAGTTTCTAGAAAACTCTCTTGAAATTTGAGTAGTGAATGAATAGGAAGAACCTTGGTTTGTATTAGACAGTACAATCGCTTCGGCCATTGAAGCATTTATTCTTCTATCAGGGTTTGTAGCAGCAAACAAAGGTCTTTTATCAGGACCATTATTCAAGGTACCGATAGGTGCTTTTTGATTTGCGTTATACTGAACGATAGCGTTAATGTCTTTAGAGTACAGTGCTTCGAATGTCAATACGGTATTAGATGGCAATTGTAGATCTAGTGCCAAGTTACTTCTCCAGATCTGAGGCAATTTGAAATTGCGATCGATCGCTGCAATAGATCCCGGAGCACTTGTACCCGGTGTGGCTGGAAATTTAGAAACATGTGCAGCAGCGTCCGGATTAAAAGTGATCCCTAGATCAGTAACTGCTTGTCCTGTGCGCTCCACTGTATTCTGAATCATACCTGAGTTGGTCGGCATATTGGTAAACCATACGAAAGGTACTCTGCCAGTGAAGATACCTGTACCCCCTCTGACTTGTACTGTTCTGTCTCCTTTTGCGTCATAATTAAACCCTAGACGTGGAGAGATCAATGGCGTCGTAGTCGGCCACTGACTCACATCAAGTTTAAGTGGTGTCCGTCCATCTACCTCGACAAAGTTTAAAGCATTAACTGCTGGATTAGTCTCCAGTTGATTGAAATAGAATGGAACATCCATTCTCACACCTAGCGTCAATTTCAATTTATCAGAAGCTCTGAATTGGTCTTGTACATATAATCCTCCTAGACCAAAATCAAGTTCCGCTCTTGGCTCTCTTCCACCAGGTAATACACTGTAGGTCAGACCAAAAGCCTCAGGAGTGGCATTATTAAAGAAATCATCCAATGATGAATATCGATAATAGCTTGTACCATAACGCTGGAATGAGTTGCCAAAAGTCAAATAGTCAAATGTAATACCACCGACTATGGTATGTTTTCCTGCATTAAGGGTAAGGTTATTAGTGAAAGTGGTTACATTATTTTGTACCTCGTTTTTCCAGCTGAATAACTCGTAGCCAAGACTCATGTAGTTGTCCCCATCCTGCTTGATATCGATGAATGGGAACGGTTCTGACTTCGAAGTTCTTTTGTCTTGGATGTTGGTGTAAGTGACAAGTAGCTGATTAGATATTTTGTCTGAGAACTTTGAATTCAATTCAGCGGTCAAGGATCTCACACTGTTTTCGAAACCATAATTTGCATTTTCGAACGCAAACGAGTTTCTACTGATTCTGTTAGACGCAGAACGTGGGTTAGGCGCACTTCTACCATTCACAACTTGATCATCCGTTGCAACTACTTGGTTATATCTCAAGGTCAACTTGTGTGCATCACTCAGGTTGAAATCTAGTCGCGCTAAAATTTTCTGATTGGCTGATGAGAAATTGTTGGCATACTCATCTGATCGTCCAGTATCATATCCATATCGTTCTTGCACAAAACTACGTACTCGTTCCATGTCGGCTACGGTTGTTCTAGAGATATTGTCCCCACTCCGACCCGGTGCGGAAGGTTGTATGGTAATACCCGGGCGTGTGTTATCTTCATTTTCGTAATTGATAAAAAAGAAAATTTTATTTTTTACCAGTGCGCCACCGAGTCTTGCACCTAAGACTCTTGATAGTGTTTTGTCTCCTTCAGGGATCTCTACATCACCTACTTTTCTTCCGTTAAAATCTTGATTTCTATAAAATCCATAGACTGAGCCTTCAAGATTGTTTGTTCCTGATCTAGTAATCGCATTGATACCGGCGCCAGTAAAGCTGGATTGTCTCACATCGAATGGGGCAATATTGATTTGGATTTGCTCGATCGCATCCAGAGATATCGGCTGGGCAGCACCTCCTGGAAGGTTGTTTGAGCTTAATCCGAAGTTGTTATTGAAGTTCGCTCCATCAATTTGGATATTGTTGTATCGGCCATCTCGTCCACCAAAACCATTATTGGATTGTGCTTGAGGTGTCAATCTAGTAAAGTCATTAATACTTCTGCTGATGGTAGGCAGATTGTTTAATGTGTTAACATCCACGTTCGTGGCAGCGCCTGTACGCTGGCTGTTTAATATGTTACTTCTAGTAGAGGTAACGGTTACTTCTCCTAGTTCGATACCTTGGTCGTTCATTTGCACATTCAATGCAAATGGCTCGCCTAGTCTCAAGAATACATTCTCTACTACTTGCGTTTCATAACCGACGAATGAAACCGTTACAGAATAAGGGCCTCCCACTCTCATATTCGGAATGTTAAACTCTCCCAGCAAATTAGTCACCGTACCATATCTAGATCCGGTAGGTGTGTGTACGGCCTGAACAGTCGCACCGATTAAGGTTTCGCCTGAGGCATCAGAAACCACTCCTGTCATTTCTGAGGTTGTTACCTGACCATAAGCAACTATGGTGGTAAACGCTAAACAAATGGTTAGTAAAATTACTCTCATTATGGTTTTAATTATGATGATTGGTTTAAAAAATCGGGACAAATGTAGTAAGTAAATATTAAGAGAATGTTATATCTCAAGCTAATAATAAGAACTTTAACAATATGATTTACACTAAAGAAACATCATATTTCTCTTTGTCGTTCAAGCGGACTTTTATATGGTCTTCTATGGTGGTAGCAAGAGATAAACCAACAAAATTTATGCTTATCGGAAATGACTTGTGCTGACGATCTATAAGCACAGCGGTTTGTATCCTGCTGGCTAGTATATTCATAAATGGTTTAAGGGCATAAAATATCGTTCTTCCTGTATTGGCGACATCATCTATGATGATAGCAGGCTTCGCATTTAGCTCGTGCGCCGGAACATCAATCTTAATCTCGATTTCTAGTGGTGCAGCCGGATTCAGACGAATACTCCCTAGGTGAAAACGTGTCTTAGTCTCATTGGTTCCTGACAGTTCATCTGCTAAAATATTGGCAAAAGCTAAGCCATTATTATTTATGCCTAGCAACCAGACATCACGCTCTTGTAAATTTTGTTCAATTATCTCGTAGGCTAGACGCTTGACTTTCTGTCGGATCTGCTTATCATTGAGGATTATCATAAATTCGTATATTAATTGACCACAATGTAATTAATCAGGTAGATGAATGCGGATAAAAAAAATATCATTTTTTGGTCGAAATTGATCATATATGATTAGTTACACCACAATAATTAAGCTGTAAATATGATATCTCAGTTAGTATTTACCATATTGGTCTTAGTAGTTTTTGGTTTTTCGTTTAAGAAATATAAGGCGATCTACCGCAATATCAGATTGGGTAAGCCTGAAGATATATCTGGTGACAATACTTGGCGATGGAAAAACGTGTTTCTCATTGCCTTCGGCCAAAAGAAAATGTTTAAAAAATGGATTCCTGCCGTTCTCCACTTATTTATATATGTGGCATTTCTCATGACACAGGTGGAGCTTGTAGAAATTTTGTTGGACGGTTTCACAGGATCGCATCGGATGTTTGCCGGTGTATTGGGTGGACTCTATACGGTGATCATTAACTTCATAGAGATACTCTCTGTTCTGGCTTTCGTGGCTACCGTGGCTTTTCTGATACGACGGAATGTCATCAAAATACCGAGATTGACGAAGCCGGAGATGAAAGGCTGGCCTACGCGGGATGCGAACTTTATTTTGCTAGGCGAGATCTTGTTGCTCATCGGTATTTTTAGCATGAACGGGGCGGATGTGTTGCTTCAGAAACTTAACCCTTCCCTTTATCCCGATACGGGGCATCTTATGGTCAGTAGTCAGCTCGGATCAGCAATATTTGGAAATATAGGTGACGCGGGCTTGCACACGATAGAGCGATTCGGATGGTGGCTGCATATCCTTGTTGTCTTCGGATTTATCGCTTATTTGCCCTATTCTAAGCACCTGCATATCTTCTTAGCCTTCCCCAATGTGTATTTTATGAAGAACAAATCCCGCGGAGAAATGGACAATATGCCGGAGATTATGAATGAGGTTAAGTCTATGCTCGGTCTAGCGCCTGAAGTAGCTGCGTCAGCGGATGATGAATTACCGGATTTTGGTGCCAAGGATGTGACAGGTATGAGTTGGAAAAACATTATGGAGGCATATACTTGCACAGAGTGCGGTAGGTGTACTTCGGCCTGTCCGGCCAATATTACAGGTAAGAAATTATCGCCACGCAAAATCATGATGGACATTCGTGACAGAGCCCATGAAATAGGGGAGAAGCTGGACTCGGGCAATACCGAATATCGTAAACAAGGCAGTGAAGCACCGCTCTCGATAGCCAATTTTGACGATGGCAAAAGCTTGTTTGATTATATTAGTCACGAAGAGCTCTACGCTTGTACTACTTGCAATGCTTGTGTAGAAGCCTGTCCGGTGATGATCAACCCGCTAGAACCGATATTAGCGATGAGGCGTTACGATATATTGTCTAATAGTGCAGGTCCATCAGACTGGCTTCCCATGTTCAATAGCATCGAAAATGTAGGCGCCGTATGGCAAATGAGTAACGATCGCGATGAATGGATTAAAGAGTCGAATTAGTAAATTTTTAAACCTACAATATGGCTATACAAACTATTGCAGAAATGGTGGCGGAAGGCCGGCAGCCGGAGATACTTTTTTGGGTGGGCTGCGCGGGAAGTTATGACAGCCGTGCGCGAAAGGTTTCATTGGCTTTCGCTAAGATATTGGGAGCGGCAGGAGTTTCTTTTGCGATTTTGGGTAAGGAAGAAAACTGCACAGGGGATCCTGCGCGTAGGGCGGGCAATGAATTCTTATTCCAAATGTCTGCACTACAGAATATCGAAATACTCAATGCCTACGAAGTTCAAAAAATCGTTACTACATGCCCCCATTGCTTTAATACACTTAAGAATGAGTATCCGAAGCTCGGTGGCAAATATGAAGTGTTACACCACACACAGCTGATACAACAGCTTGTCAAAGAAGGTAAACTTAAGATTGAAGGTGGTAGCTTTAAAGGACAGAAAATCAGCTATCATGATAGTTGTTACCTAGGAAGGGTAAACGGCGAATATGAAGCACCCAGGGATATATTACAATACCTAGACAGCGAGATGGTGGAGATGGAACGCAGCAAATCCAATGGACTCTGCTGTGGAGCCGGTGGTGCGCAAATGTTTAAAGAAGATGAGCCCGGAGATAGTCGTATCAACATAGAGCGTACTGACGAAGCACTCAGGACAGGAGCGACTGTTATCGCTGCCAATTGCCCTTTCTGCATCACCATGCTGATGGATGGCATCAAGGCAAGAGAAAAACAAGATGAAGTGATGGTGTTCGATATTAGTGAGCTGATAGTCCAAGCCAATGGACTATAAAGCTGAGATAGAACGAGTATTGGATAGTTTAGAGAAATACTCTGAGAATACGCGCTTATGGCTATTTCAAAATCCTTCAGCCCTTAGTGCCCGCGAAGCCAAAGCACTAGATCAAGCGATGAATGATTTTTGCCTTCAGTGGACGAGTCATCAACGCAATCTTTTAGCTCGGGCGGTGGTCGCTTTTGATCAGATTCTGCTGATTGCCTTAGATCAGTCTGCCTCCAATGAAGCCAGTGGATGTTCTATCGACAGCCTGCACCACGCAGTCCTAAATACGAGCGTAAACTATGGTCTAGACTTGATGGATCGCATGACTTGTCTCTACATTGATACAAACTCTCAAGTACAATCTATTGATCTTCGATCTATAGCATTTAGTGAGGATATCATGGATAACACTTTGGTATTCAACAATTTAATCCAATCAAAACAACAACTGTTGGATCAATGGCTTATTCCAATTAGTAGCTCTTGGCACCGACGATTTTTAAATTGATCCTTCTGTAATTATTCCCCAAACTCTTGATGGTCATATTGTACCCTATGAGGGTTAAGGGGGAAATTTTCGTAAATGGTGTTTTGAGTTTTGAGCAGGATGATCATAGGTTACGAAGGTATTCCAACCCCTAACCCTGCCTCAAGGTGGAAAGGGGATTCCTGGTTAAATAAATGTTAAATTTCTATCTATCTATCTATCTATCTATCTATATCTATCTATCTATCTATCTTGCGAGTGACAAAACATTTTCTCACCAAATTTATCTCCATCATGCTTAATATCTATTGGATGATTCTTAGCATCGTTATAACAGAAGACATAGACGG
>CAYNFR010000041.1:0-24582 GCA_964396595.1 uncultured Saprospiraceae bacterium
TAGAGCGACGGTCTCCAAAACCGTAGGCTGCGGGTTCGATTCCTGTCTCCCCTGCATTTTTGGGGTCTTAAACACCTATACATATATTGATTCTAAAAAGGAATGGAAAGAATTACTTTATACATCAAAGAAAGCTACAACGAGTTAGTTCATAAGGTTACTTGGCCTACCTTGCCAAACCTATTGAGTAGTACTACGTTAGTACTGGTGGCGTCAGTGATAATAGCTGCCATCATTTTTGTTTTTGATGTGATATCTAAGAATGTCCTTGAGACCATTTATACATTAGGAGCTTAAAAGAATAACGATGTCGGATAATAAACGTTGGTATTCTCTTCGTGTGGTAAGCGGGAAGGAGAGGTCTATTAAAGAAAGAATAGAGCTTGAGATTGAGAGATCTAAGTGGTCTGAGGTAATAACGCAAGTGTTAGTGCCGTCAGAGAAAGTGTACAAGATCCGAAATGGAAAGAAAGTAATTCTTGAAAGAAATATTTTGCCAGGCTACATCTTGGTGGAGGCCGATGCGGAGCGCTTTAACATAGATATGATACAGGGCATTGCCAATGTTCCCAATGTCATTCACTTTTTGGGCAAGGATGCCCCGATCCCGATGCAAGAGTCTGAAGCGAATAGAATGCTAGGCAAAGTAGACGAATCTCATGAGGCAGGGGAATCTATGATAGAACCCTTCCTTGTAGGAGAGGTTGTAAAAATAGTAGATGGCCCATTCAACGACTTTGTGGGTGACATCAAAGAAATTAACGAGGAAAAGAAAAAATTAAAAGTTATAGTTAAAATATTCGGTCGAGGTACAGAGGTAGAATTAAACTTTGTACAAGTCGAAAAACAACATTAATCATGGCCAAGGTAATAGAAACGTTTATCAAACTTCAATGCAAAGGCGCTCAAGCGAATCCTGCACCTCCTATTGGTCCCGCATTAGGTTCTAAGGGGGTAAACATCATGGAGTTCTGTAAAAGATTCAATGCACAAACACAAGATTCTCCGGGCAAGTTATTGCCCGTAGTAATTACCGTTTATAAAGACAAGTCGTTTGACTTTGAGATTAAGACACCTCCTGCTCCGGTACAACTTCTAGAACTGGCAAAGGTAAAATCAGGATCATCAGAGCCTAACAGAAATAAAATTGGATCGGTAACTTGGGATCAGGTAAAGGACATTGCAACAAACAAAATGCCTGACTTGAACGCATTTACTGTTGAGGCAGCTATGCGAATGGTGGCGGGAACAGCACGAAGTATGGGTATCACGGTGACCGGTACGCCACCCTGGGGAGAAAAACAACAAGCAGAAGCTTAACATATTTTTTTAACTAAAAGGGAGCTTGTAAAAAGCGTCTGAACCTTTAAACATTTGACAAATGGCAAAAATTTCAAAAAAGCGTAAAGCTATTCTTGACAAGGTCGATAAGAATAAACTTTACGATCTCTCTTCAGCTATGCAGCTGGTCAAAGAAGTTAACACAGCAAAATTTGACGCATCAGTAGATCTGCATGTAAGACTGGGTGTCGATCCCAAAAAGCCTGACCAATCTCTGCGAGGAACGGTGACCCTTCCGCACGGTACCGGTAAAGTCAAAAGAGTTTTAGTCTTATGTACTCCTGATAAAGAGCAAGAGGCAAAAGATGCAGGTGCAGACTATGTAGGTCTTGACGAGTACATTACTAAAATCCAAAACGGATGGACTGATATTGATGTCGTCATAGCAGCACCCAATGTCATGGCTCAATTGGGAAGGGTTGGTAGAATTCTTGGCCCAAGAGGTCTAATGCCTAACCCAAAAACTGGTACAGTAACCCCCAATGTAGGCGCCGCAGTACAAGAAGTTAAGGGCGGTAAGGTAGCATTCAGAGTGGACAAGTACGGTATCATCCATTCAAGTATAGGTCGCGTGGGCTTTACGGCTGACAAACTTACTGAGAATGCGCAAGAGCTAGTTCTAACACTTATAAAAATGAAACCATCTTCTTCTAAAGGACTATATCTTAAATCAATTAATGTGGCTAGCAGTATGAGCCCCGGAATAAGTATTGATACTAAAAGCTTTAAACAGTAAAGATTAATGAATAAGTCAGAGAAAACAACAACAATAGAAGAGCTCAAGGAGAAATTTGAGGTCAATGATTTCTTTTATGTCGCAGACTCTTCACAACTAACGGTAGAGCAAATCAACAAATTCAGAAAACTATGCTTTGACAAAGGTGTTACCGTAAAAGTCGTCAAGAATAAATTGGCAAAAAAAGCACTTGAATCGTTTCCGGACGACAAAGGCTTCAATGCAATCATTGATGTTCTCAAAGGTCATTCGACACTACTATTCGCTGAGAGCGCAACTCTCCCAGCTAAAGTGCTGAAAGAATTCAGAGAATCAAGTGATAGACCAATACTTAAGGGTGCATACATTAATAAAGATGTATTCATCGGTGATGATCAGTTAGATGTACTAAGAACGATGAAGTCTAAAGAGGATCTCATCGGAGACGTAATCTTGCTTCTTCAATCACCTATCCAACAAGTATTGGGATCTCTTCAAAGTGGAGGAAATACCATCGCAGGTGTTCTAAAAACACTCGAAGACAGATAATAATAAGGCTTCCAAGACTACATTATAAAAAACGTGTTTACGCGCCATTTTAACTAACTAAAAAAAAAAACAACGATGGCTGATTTAAAAGCGATAGCAGATCAACTAGTTAACCTTACGGTAAAAGATGTAAAGGAACTAGCGGATATTTTAAAAAATGATTACGGTATCGAGCCGGCTGCTGCTGCTGTTGCAGTTGCTGCAGGGCCTGCTGCCGGATCTGCTGCTCCAGCAGAAGTAGAAAAAACGGAGTTTGATGTTGTATTGACATCAGCTGGTGCTAACAAGCTTCAAATTGTAAAAGAAGTAAAAACGCTTCTAAGTTTAGGGCTTAAAGAAGCTAAAGATCTTGTTGATGCTGCCCCTGGTGTATTAAAGCAAGGAGCAAGCAAAGATGAGGCAAATGCAATAAAAGCTGCTTTAGAAGCTGCAGGTGCTTCAGTAGAATTGAAATAATTCTACTCGTCACTATGACGGCTAATAGGCACAATAAACCTATATAAGGCTTAGTCTGGAGTTATTTCAGACTAAGCCTTTGGTCGTTTCGTAAAACTAAATATAGTCTTTTAATAAAGCATAAACTCTTAAGAGAATGTCCAATAACGGTTTAATCCCTTCTACTGCAATAGAAAGAATTTCATTTGGCAAAATCAAGTTGCCTTCCGGATATCCGGATTTATTAGAAATACAACTTCAAGGCTTTCAGGAATTTTTTCAATTAGAAACAACTCCTGAAAATAGATCCAACGAAGGTCTATATCGCGTTTTCCAAGAGAACTTTCCGATCACTGATGCTCGGAATATTTTCGTTTTGGAGTTCTTAGATTATTTTATTGATCCACCACGTTACACCATTGATGAATGTATGCAGAGGGGGTTGACGTATAGTGTTCCCCTCAAAGCAAAGTTAAGATTGTCATGCAATGACGAAGAACACGTAGATTTCCAAACAATCGTTCAAGACGTGTTTTTGGGAAATATCCCCTATATGACACCTAAAGGCACCTTTGTGGTTAACGGTGCCGAGCGTGTAATCGTCTCACAACTGCATCGCTCACCGGGGGTATTCTTTAGTCAGACATATCACCCCAATGGAACAAAAATATATTCCGCCAGAGTCATTCCTTTTAAAGGTGCCTGGATGGAATTTGCTACTGACATTAATAATGTCATGTATGCCTATATAGACAGAAAGAAAAAGTTTCCTGTTACCACCTTGTTGAGGTCTATAGGCTATGACTCCGATAGAGACATCCTCAACCTCTTTGGTTTATCAGAAGAAATAAAGGTTACTAAAAATTCTCTTCAAGAAAGCGTCGGACGAAAACTTGCTGCGCGAGTACTACGCAAATGGACAGAAGATTTCGTTGACGAAGATACGGGTGAGGTTATCACAATCGAACGTAACGAGATTATCCTCGAGCGTGATGTCGTCCTTGATGAAGAGAATATAAAATTGATTGCTGAGGCTGATCTGGATATAATCATTCTTCAGAAAGAGGATATTGAGGAAGACCACAGTATCATTTATAACACATTGCAAAAAGACCCTTCTAGTTCGGAACTCGAGGCGGTACAACATATTTACAGACAACTCAGAGGTACTGATCCACCGGATGAAGAAACAGCTAGAGGTATCATCGACAAGTTATTCTTCTCTGATAAGCGTTATAATCTCGGAGAAGTAGGACGTTATAAGATCAATAGGAAACTTTCTCTTGATATATCTCCTGAAACTTTGGTTTTAACCAAAGAAGACATTGAAAAAATCGTAAAATACCTGGTTTCCTTAGTTAACTCCAAGGCAGAGCTTGATGACATTGATCATTTGAGCAACAGACGTGTCAGGACGGTAGGTGAGCAGTTGTATTCTCAATTTGGTGTCGGTCTGGCTAGGATGGCGCGCACTATTCGCGAAAGAATGAACGTACGTGATAACGAAGTATTTACGCCGATTGACCTTATTAATGCACGTACACTATCTTCTGTCATCAATTCATTCTTCGGAACATCGCAGCTGTCTCAATTTTTAGATCAAACGAACCCACTCTCAGAGATCACACACAAGAGAAGGATTTCTGCACTGGGGCCAGGTGGTCTATCGCGCGAGCGTGCGGGATTTGAGGTAAGAGACGTTCACTACTCTCACTATGGTCGGCTTTGTACAATCGAGACACCGGAGGGGCCGAATATTGGTCTTATTTCCACACTATGCGTGCATGCCAAAGTGAACAAAATGGGTTTCCTTGAAACACCATATAGAGCCGTGACAAATGGTCAGGTTGATTTAGTAAGCGATATTGAATATTTATCGGCCGAAGGCGAGGATACACGTAAAATAGCACAAGCCAATGCAAGAATAGATGAAAAAGGCGCTTTTATTTCAGACCGCGTCAAATGTCGTGAGCATGGTGATTTCCCTGTTCTTGCTCCGGACGATATAGAATTTATGGACGTTGCACCGAACCAAATCGTCGGTGTATCGGCTTCCCTTATTCCGTTTTTAGAAAATGATGATGCTAACAGAGCCTTGATGGGCTCTAACATGCAACGTCAAGCGGTTCCACTCGTAAGGCCGTCTTCGCCGATCGTAGGTACAGGTATAGAAGCTAAAGTGGCACAAGACTCTCGAATGCTTATCAACGCCGAAGGCGAAGGCGTAGTGGAGTACGTAGACGCCAATGAAATAGTGATCCGCTACGATAGATCTGAGGATGAAGATGTGGTGAGCTTTGATAGCAATGTCAAGACATATGACCTCATCAAGTTCCAGCGTACGAATCAAGGAACTTGTATCAACTTGAAACCAATTGTCAAAAAAGGGGATCGTGTTTACAAAGGCAGTCTTTTGTGTGATGGCTATGCAACGGAGAAAGGCGAATTGGCCCTTGGCCAAAACTTAAAAGTAGCTTTCATGCCTTGGAAAGGATACAACTTCGAAGATGCGATCGTGATTTCGGAACGCATAGTCAAAGAAGATGTCTTCACATCTATACATATCGAGAGTTTTGAACTGGACGTAAGGGATACGAAGCTGGGCGAAGAAGAACTCACTAATGATATCCCTAATGTCAGTGAAGACGGTACTAAAGATCTAGACGAGAATGGTATCATCAGAACAGGCGCATGGGTAAAGGAGGGTGATATATTGATCGGAAAGATTACGCCTAAGGGAGAATCGGATCCGACACCGGAGGAGAAATTGTTACGTGCGATATTCGGTGACAAAGCAGGTGATGTTAAGGATGCGTCCTTAAAAGCTAAGCCATCCACTACAGGTATCGTGATTGACAAGCAGTTGTTTGCAAGGGCGAAGAAGGATAAGTTTCAGAAAGTTCAGGAGAAAGACCTTCTACAACGTCTCGAAGATCGACATATGGTCGCGATCAACGAGTTAAAAACTATCCTAATAGATAAGCTCATGACGCTATTGAGTAATAAGACCTCTAATGGTGTTAAAAATATTTATAGCGAAGAATTAATACCGAAGGGCTCGAAGTTCACGAACAAGGCCCTTAAGGATATAGAGTATTCTCAAGTTGACTACTCTAACTGGACAAGTGACGATGGTCTGAACAAACTTGTTTCTAGACTACTCCATAATTACAGTATAAAAGTAAATAACGAAGTAGGTCGCTACAAACGTGAGAAATTTAATATCAGCATCGGGGATGAACTACCGGCAGGCGTTCTGAAACTTGCGAAAGTATATCTCGCAAGAAAGAGAAAATTAAAGGTAGGGGATAAATTGGCAGGTCGTCATGGTAATAAAGGTATCGTGGCTATGATCGTAAGAGAAGAAGATATGCCATTCCTCGAAGACGGAACACCGGTTGATATCGTATTAAACCCGCTCGGAGTACCTTCAAGGATGAATATCGGTCAGATATTTGAGACCGTTTTGGGTTGGGCAGGTGAGAAAATGGGAACTCGATTTGCTACACCCATATTTGATGGTGCCTCTATCGATGAAATCAGTGACCATGTTAATAGAGCCGGATTGCCGGAGCTAGGTCAGACATATTTATATGATGGAGAGACGGGTGATAGATTCCATCAGCAAGCAACAGTAGGGATTATTTACATGATCAAGCTTTCGCATATGGTCGATGATAAGATGCATGCGAGATCTATCGGTCCTTACTCACTTATCACACAACAACCACTCGGAGGTAAAGCTCAGTTTGGAGGTCAACGCTTCGGTGAGATGGAAGTATGGGCACTTGAAGCTTTTGGCGCAGCCAATATTCTCCGAGAATTACTTACGATCAAGTCAGATGATATAGTCGGTAGAGCAAAGGCTTACGAGGCTATCGTTAAGGGAGACAATATACCGGAACCTAACATTCCTGAGTCTTTCAACGTATTGGTACATGAACTTAGGGGCTTAGCTCTTGATATTAAATTTGATTAAAAAAAGAGAGGTCAATTATGGCATTTACAAATAAACCTATCAATAAACAAACGGCAGATTTTGACTCAATAACTATCAGCTTGTGTGCACCAGATGAGATATTGGAAAGATCTCACGGTGAAATACTCAAGCCTGAAACAATCAACTACAGATCTTACAAGCCAGAAAGAGACGGCTTGTTTTGTGAAAGAATCTTTGGCCCTGTAAAAGATTACGAGTGCTATTGTGGCAAATACAAGCGGATACGCTATAAAGGCATCGTCTGTGACCGATGTGGTGTTGAAGTTACTGAAAAGAAGGTCAGAAGAGAAAGAAGTGGACATATTAAGTTAGTCGTGCCGGTTGTACATATTTGGTTTTTTAAATCTCTACCAAATAAGATCGGATATCTTTTAGGTCTGTCTTCCAAAAATCTAGAGACGATCATTTACTACGAAAGATATGTCGTCATCCAGCCAGGAATCAAAGAAGGTTCGCTTTCCAAATTAGATCTACTTACTGAAGAAGATTATTTTGAAGTGTTGGATTCTTTGCCGAAGGATAATGCAATGCTAGATGACAGTGATCCGAACAAGTTTATTGCAAAAATGGGTGCTGAAGGGGTCAAGGCACTTCTGGAGCGATTGGAGCTGGATCAATTATCCTATGATCTTCGTCACCAGGCTGCCACGGAGACTTCTCAACAGCGAAAGTCTGAAGCCTTAAAGAGATTGAAGGTGGTAGAGGCATTCAGAGACGGAAATCGTCACCAGATCAATAAGCCAGAATGGATGGTCATAGATTATCTTCCGGTGATTCCGCCTGAGTTGAGACCGCTTGTTCCACTTGATGGCGGGCGATTTGCAAGCTCTGACTTAAATGATCTTTACAGACGAGTCATCATTCGAAATAATCGTTTGAAGAGGCTTGTAGAAATTAAAGCACCGGAAGTCATTCTTCGTAACGAGAAAAGGATGCTTCAAGAAGCTGTAGATTCATTGTTTGACAACTCTCGTAAATCCAATGCTGTAAAGGCTGAAGGAGGACGATCGCTCAAATCTTTGAGTGACATCCTTAAAGGCAAACAAGGTCGATTCAGACAGAACCTATTAGGAAAGAGGGTAGATTACTCTGGACGTTCTGTCATCGTGGTAGGTCCTACATTGAAAATGCATGAATGTGGTCTGCCCAAGGGAATGGCTTCTGAGCTATTTAAACCGTTCATAATACGTAAGCTCATAGAAAGAGGTATCGTTAAAACGGTCAAATCAGCCAAGAAGCTTGTCGATAAAAAGGATTCAATTATTTGGGAAATATTGGAAGGTATCTTAAAAGGACATCCGGTACTACTGAACAGAGCCCCGACACTACACAGGCTTTCTATCCAGGCTTTTCAGCCCAAGCTTGTAGAAGGAAAGGCTATCAGACTCCATCCCTTAGTAACAGGAGCTTTTAACGCGGACTTTGACGGTGACCAGATGGCTGTGCACGTACCATTGTCACAAGGAGCCATATTGGAAGCGCAGCTTTTGATGCTTTCCTCTCATAACATGTTAAATCCGCAGAATGGATCACCTGTAACCTTGCCTTCACAGGACATGGTATTAGGCTTATACTATATAACTAAGGCAAAGAAGGAGACAAGAGATGAAAGGAAGCTACCTATATTCTATTCAGAGGAGGAGGTACTTATAGCTTTCAACGAAGGGAAACTCGGGTTACATGATAACATTGTTGCTCGGGTAAGTGTCGAAAATCAACTTGGCCAGCTTGTCAAAGAGCGGGTAAAAACCACAGTAGGACGTATCGTATTCAATGAAGCGCGTCCTAAGTCAGTACCATTTATCAATGAACTGCTGACGAAGAAGAATCTTAAGAATGTTATCGCGGATGTGATCATCAGAACTAATCTTAAGCAAGCCTCTGATTTCCTTGATGCGATCAAAGATCTTGGGTTTTATTGGGCTTTTAAAGGAGGTCTGTCATTTAACTTGGGAGATCTGATTACGCCATCCATAAAGGAACAAACATTGTCAGAAGCCCAAGGCGAAGTTGATGAGGTTTGGGATAACTACAATATGGGACTTATCACTGCCAACGAGCGGTACAATCAGGTACTTGATAAATGGACTTATGCGGACAATAAGATCACAGACTCGCTGATGCGCGAATTATCTGAGCATAAAGGAGGATTTAACTCAGTATATATGATGCTTGATTCCGGGGCGAGAGGAAGTAAACAACAGATTAAGCAGCTTTGTGGTCTGAGAGGTCTTATGGCCAAGCCTAAGAAATCAAGTGATACCGGTGCTGCGATTATCGAGAACCCAATATTGGCCAATTTCGTGGACGGATTGTCCGTTCTAGAATATTTCATTTCGACACACGGTGCGCGAAAAGGACTTGCGGATACCGCTCTGAAGACTGCAGACGCAGGTTATTTAACGCGTCGTCTCGTGGA
Source organism: uncultured Saprospiraceae bacterium (assembly GCA_964396595.1). GTDB lineage: Bacteria > Bacteroidota > Bacteroidia > Chitinophagales > Saprospiraceae > CAYNFR01. Next base: position 9,460 of record CAYNFR010000041.1, read on the forward strand.
CGTTTCACAAGATGTCATTATCATCGAGGATGATTGTAACACCTTGAGAGGTATCGAGACACGGGCATTAATTGACAATGATAAGGTCGTCGAAAGTATGGCAGCTAGGATCATTGGAAGGTTTAATCTATATGATATCGTTCATCCTGAAACAGAGGCGGTAATTCTGGAAGCAGGAAATTATATCACCGAAAAAGTGGCGGAACATATCGACAAAGCGGGTATTGAATCTGTCATGATCAGATCAGTGCTTACTTGCGAAACCAAAAAAGGTGTCTGTGCAAAATGTTATGGTAAAAACCTTGCAACGGGTAGAATTGCGGAAACAGGTGATGCAGTAGGTGTTATCGCTGCTCAGTCGATCGGTGAGCCGGGTACGCAGCTGACATTGAGAACATTCCACGTGGGGGGTATTGCATCAGTTACCAAGACAGAAAGTGAGCACGTAGCTAAGTATGATGGTGTTCTGGAGTTTGATAATATACAGACAACAGAACTCGATGAAAATGGATCAAAAACAAATGTTGTATTGTCTAGATCCGGTGAAGTGAGAATATTGGACGAGGAAAACAAAAAAATCCTTGCCAATATGCATATACCTTACGGATCAACTCTGCATATTAAAGGAAAGCGTAAGATCAAGAAAGGAGACCTTATGTGTGACTGGGATCCATTTAATGCTGTAATCATCTCTGAGTTCAGTGGCATTGTGCAGTACGATAGCGTTGAAGAGGGTGTAACCTTCAGAGTCGAGAGAGATGATCAGACAGGTAATGAAGAAAAGGTTATCATAGAATCTAAACGTAAGAAGCGTATTCCTACCATCAATATACTTGACGAAAGCGGAGAGGTACTGAAAAATTATAATTTACCTCTCGGAGCTTATCTTCAGATTGATAATGGTGATAGTATCATGGCTGGTCAAAGAATCGCCAAAATACCACGTAAACTTGGCTCCATTCAGGATATCACGGGTGGTCTGCCGAGAGTAACAGAGTTATTTGAAGCAAGAAATCCATCTAACCCCGCCATTACAGCAGAGATTGATGGTGTTGTTACTTTTGGAAAAATGAAGCGAGGTAACCGTGAGATCTTTATCGAGGATGAGAGAACCTCTCAAAAACGCAAATACCTAGTCGGGATGTCGAAACACTTGTTGATACAAGAAGGAGATTTTGTACGGGCGGGTACACACTTGACTGATGGCTCGACTTCTCCGGAGGATATCTTAAATATCATGGGACCATTCGGTGTGCAACAGTACATTGTGAATGGAATTCAGGAAGTTTATCGCTCTCAAGGTATTGGTATCAATGATAAACATATCGAAGTAATTGTCAGACAGATGATGCGTAGAGTAGAGATAGAGGATCCGGGAGATACTACATTCTTAGAAGGAGAGCCGGTAGAAAAGTATGACTTCCTGGCGCAGAATGACTGGATATTTGATAAGAAGGTAATCACAGATGCCGGCGATTCTAACAAGCTGAAACCGGGACAAATTACAACTATTCGCCAGATCAGAGAAGAAAACTCTTATCTGAAGCGTAACGATCTTAAACTAGTCGATTATCGCGATGCGGTATCGGCTACTTCAAAGCCAATACTGCAAGGTATCACCAAGTCTTCTCTTGGAACGAGTAGCTGGATAAGTGCGGCTTCATTCCAGGAAACAACGAAGGTGTTAAGCACTGCGGCAATTGCCGCAAAACGCGATAATCTGGAGGGCTTAAAAGAAAATGTCATTGTCGGAAAGAAAATCCCTGCTGGCACAGGGCTTAGACTATATGACAAAATGAAGGTAAGCCTTAAAGGCAATGTAGATCAACCTCTGCTTGAGCAAATTGTTGATTTTAGCAAATAGCTCACGCCATAGAATATTGAAAGGGCGACTCAATTGAGTCGCCCTTTTTTTTGCCAAGTACCCGTGTAAATATAAGTTAAAATAAAATATGAATATTTCTTAGCGCACGGCTATAAATAATAACATATTACGTATATTTGTAATATGTTATCACATCCCCGACAGTAAACGCCGCATCGGCGACTTATACCCAAGACTACACACAAGAATTTTAGAGAATATCCTGTATTCGCGAGAATACTCTTTTTAAACATTGTCCGGAAGGATAATAGAACCTGTATTTATGATTTTTTATCAACCGCTTGTCCCAAGAATGGAAGTTGGTCTGCGCCCTATAATCGGGCGCATTCCTTCTTTCATTATGATGATGCTATGCCTAGTAAATTGTGCGTTCTTTGCGCAGACTCCGGCGAGTAACAGTGTTAGCATTACCTGTCACAATCAGATCAATATTTCCTTACCTGCCTCAGGCCAGTTCCTTATTGAGCCGGGAATGCTGGTGCGGAATAGGCCGCTTGACAATCTTATTGTCAAGGTAGGTGATACAGATGATGTATACATTAACTGTACGCATGTTAATCAGCGGGTAATGGTAAGTGTTATTGACACGGTACACAAGATCAGTTGTTGGGGAAATGTTCTCGTAGAGGATAAGACAGAGTTTGAAATAGAATGTCGTGACACCGTGATTAGTTGTGCCAGTAATATCTATGCTACGGCGCTTGAGAATCTTGTCAATATTATTGACAATTGTCCCGATCCTGCCGATTATTTTATTAGTTACATAGCAGCCCATGATCAACTATTGTCCGGGGGAGGGGATACTGCCAGAATCTTACGACGCACATTCAGAGTGATGCATATGGCTTCCGGTGTTACCAAAACTTGTGAGAGCTTAATTTATCTGTTACGTGCTCCGTTGACGGATTTTGTATTTCCAAAGGATACAACCATCGTGGGCTGCGCGCTCGATCCGACAGATAGTCTTTTCACTGGGCTTTTTGCATGGGATCAGGCGGCATTGTCGGCACGCTGTGATATAGCTGTGAGTACGAGAATACTGACAAGTGTACCTAAATCATGTACATCAACAAAATACTTGAGGGAATGGGTTATCACAGACTGGAGTACAGGGGAGATGCTCAGAGACACTCAGGTAATCATTACAATGGATACAACGCCATTTGTCATTACTGGTGCCAATCCTACTATTTTACCATTAGATCACGGTGATTGTTCTAATGATATAGTCATAAATCAGGGAACTATAGTTAGCGCTTGTAGCCCTATAGATACTTCTTATATAAGGATCTTTCTTGATGGGATACCGAGCAATGCCGGTGATACGATACGAAATCTTAGCCTGGGGATGCATGAATTGATATTTGTATTAAATACCTTATACTGTAATCATCCTGCTAATCGGGATACCATAAGATTTACGATAGGACAAAATGGTGTAGCTCCTATCCTCACTGAAGCGGATTTATGGCCTGTTACAGTAACAATTGAGCAAGACCTGAGTGTAGATTCTTTATTCAGCAAGTCAACCGTACAGAGTTGTAATCCGGTGAGTTTTTTGGCAAGAAAAAAAGACCCTAGGTGTATTTTTGATGATAATGTATTTACAAGTACGCTGAGATTTTGTTTGAATTCGGCATTGTGTACTAATCCTGCACTCGTAGATAGCGTAGCTCTTGAAGTAATTGCATTTGATAATGTCAGTGGATTATATTCCGATACAGTCTGTGTGTGGGTTTTTCCGCAAGATAAAGTAGCACCGGAACTAGCGCTTAATTCTCATATCAAAGTTGATATCGGGTCATCAAACGGCATCATGATAGATGAGGGTGTAATAATTTCTATGTTGACTGATAATTCCGGAATAATAAAGTTGCTTGGGATCACAGGATCGGGGACGATACTGTCTGGGTCGGGAAGCGGAATGCACAGCGGCTCAGGAAGCAGTATGCACAATGGATTCGGAAGTGGTATGTCGTCTGGATCGGGCAGCAGTGTGCTAAGTGGTTCCGGATTCCCGCTGTTAAGTACAACATTTGGGTGTGATGATTTGGGTTCATATATAATAACTGTATCAGCGGAGGATTGTAGTGGAAATAGTGTAACTCAGCAGACATTTCTTACGCTAACGGACACTTCGGATATCTGTAATCCGACCACCATGATGGCCACCTATGTAGCTCAGTTTATGACGGTTAGCGATCAAGAAGTAATGGATGTGGAGGTTTCTTTGAATTCAAATAATGATAATAGAGTTGTTATTTCAGGCATCGATGGAAAGGTATCTGAGTCGTCGTTAACACCAGATCTTGAGGGGCAAGAGATCGTGTTAAAATACTTACACAGTGGCACTTGGCAAGAACATATTACGACAGCTGACTTGGCACTGTTACAATCTATGGTGTTAGGGATAGTACCCATCACAGACAGCGTAATGTTTTACACGGCAGATATCAATAATGATGGTATGGTCAGTGCGCTGGATATTATCGAGATGATAAGAATTATAACTAATCAGAATAGTATCGTTACTTCTACTGTAGATCCATGGTTTTTTGTATTGGAAGAATCAAGTAATCCTAAAGTGTTGACCCAATCGAAACATCAAGTAGTTCTGTCCTCTGGTGACAACGAGTTTTCATATCGCGTCGTTAAGCGTGGAGACGTCAACGAAAGTGTAAATATTCAGAACACAGGGGCTTCAGGGAGATCTTACGAAACAGTGTATTGGGAGCAGATAGGTGATGGGCAGCGAAATGAAGTAGTCCTTACCCCTCGAAGTTCCGGATTAAAAGCTATACAGTTTGCAATCGCGATGAATACGGCAAGCATAGTTTCTATTGATGCACCGGGATTTGATGTTATAGTAAAGGAAAACGAACTTTTCTTTTTGGCTTATCATCCGACGATAGATATAGGCAGCATTCGTATCGAAGTTAAGGATATAATAGATGATATTCGGATGACCAATTCAATCCCAGGGCTAGCTTACTCGCCCAATGATAAAGTAGGAAGCCTGTTAAGACTGGTTTCTAAATCATACAAAGAGGAGAAATCTATTGAAAATAGACTGATTACTTATCCTAACCCTTTCAGTAGTCAGTTTACAGTAGATTTAAGGAATACTGAGTCTTTTAACCCCAAAAATCCGCTTGAAGTAATTATTTATGATCGATTGGGTAGGGTAGTACATCACCAATCTGTTAGGGTGTCAGAGGACTTGATACTTACGATTGATAATATAAGTAACACATTATCAGGATTTTATGTTCTTGAAGTAGGACAAGATGTATGGAAATCCCAATCATATATTATAAAATATTAATATGAAAAATACCAAAAAAAGATTAATACAACATATTAAAAGAAATCTATATTTGTTCTCAATTCTGTGAAGAGCTATTAGTACTTCACATTCTTAGCTAGAGAGATACATAGAGCCGCATGAGGCAAATATTATTGTGGGATCTAATGATGAAACGACTTCCCTCCGTGATACTACCTCAGACTTAGTAAGGTAATTTTTTATTTCAATATTCTTCCGGCATGTCCGGGAGCGATCAAAACTTTATTAACTCTATAAAAGTATCTCATGATGAAAACGAGTTTTACACGTTTACTAAAGTACAAATGGCGGCATCTTCTGCCCATAGTGTTCTTTAGTGCTTTTTCTTACACACAGCTACATGCTGCATGTCCTGAGAAGATTCAGGATTTTGGTCTTACGCTGGATTGCGAGGCACGATTGAATATTACTGCTCCAGCCGGAGTGACAGGATTGAAAATCATAATAAGCAATGCAGAGTTTGATTTACCGATTAATCACGCTACCAATGTCTTGGCACCTGGTCAACCATTTAAGTTAAAATTTTTATGTAGCGATCCAGGTAAGTCTGCGGCCTTATTAGATGCCACCTTTGTTAATTACAATTTTTCAACAGGGGCAGGGTCTGGTACCTACAAATTTAATGCAAGCGGTGTGCCTCTATTGCAAGCCGGAACGGCTGGCAGCGGTGGCACTGTGAACCTTGTGGTTACTAACAAGCTACGGCCAACATGTCCTGGAGCTATGGATGGACAAATGTGGGTTCAAGTAGTAGGTAACAATCTAGTGGATAAGTGTAAGACAAGTACATTTTCCATTACCTTAGGGGGGGTCACAATTAATAATGTTTCTGTAGGAGGTGTAGCTAAATTTACAGGCTTATCGGCTGGTACATACACAGCGGCCATAACTGAAACAACTTACTCGTGTCCGTGTCCACTGACACGTAATCCAGTAACAGATATCCTTCTTAATCCTGCACTAGGTACCGTGTCTATTGCATGTATTGATCAGATTAATGTATCTGTCAGTCCTAATTGTACAGCACACATAGATTATCGTGATATATTGCTAGGTGCGTATGACCCGTGTGGACCTGCACCGATGATCGATGAGTTTTATGTTTATGCCGGCAATGTGTTAGTGGGATCAGGTTCTGCAATGAGTCCGGTGGTTACATTTGATGCTTCTGACTATCTCGATCAGAAATTAAAAGTTGAAATAAGAGATACAGATAGTGGTAACTGGTGCTGGGGTAGTGCATTAATAGAGGACAAATCACCTCCGATTATCACATGTAATGACGGCGCACCGAAGGAAATCTTATGTCTGGATTTTGCCGGCAATCTTATGGCAGAACTTGATAATAGAGTAACAGACTGTAGTGGTGTAGCTTCCATCACCATAATCAGACAGGAGACTAACGAAGATTGTCCTCCTAGGCCAACTCCGGGGACTACAGCTTCTTCGACTTTTCATCAAATTTTGAAAAGAATTACATTCACATATTTTGCAACAGATACGAAAGGGCTGAGATCAGAAACATGTACGGATGAAATAACGATCATGCGATTCGACCCTATTTATGGAAATGGCATTCTTGATCTACCTGGCACATTGATTATGCCTCCTAACTTTATCGTTAATCCTGGCGCCAATGATCGTGCGCCAATAGACTGTGACGATCAAAGAATCGTATATCAAGATGCGGACAGATGTCGTCCTGCACCTATTGGCTTAGCAGCAGGGGGGACTATGTTTCCTAGGTTAAGATATATGTCAGATGGTATTGAAAAAATTGCTGACTTATTCCCAGCCAACTATCCTACACCATCACAAGCACAGGCACAATTAGTTCGTCAGATGATCGAGGGCTGTAAAATAGCCGTGGATTATCAAGATCAGGTATTCAACTTCGGTTGTAAGAAAAAAGTATTGAGAACTTGGTTCTTGAGAGAGTGGTCATGCGAAGGAGAGCAGACATTGATGCTCGGTGTACAAGAGATTGTTATTACGGATATCGTTGCACCAACTTTTGTGACACGTGTTCCTGACTTGACGTTCAGTGTTGATGCTTTCAGTTGTTCAAGAACTGTTGATATTCCAAGACCTACATTAGCTGATAATTGTGCGAGAGTACAAGACTTACAATTAAAGTATTTTGTATATGATGAGGATTGGAATCTGATCGGCCCTGATGTGGCGGCAGCTGCTTCATTCCGATTTACTTTCCCATACGGCAACTATAGAATAGTGTATGTAGCTGAAGATCCATGTGATAATGCGCGCAGAGACACAGCGGAGATCAGCATTATCGATCAGACACCACCGGTTGTAATATGTAAAGAGTTCCTAGTAGTAGGATTAAGTGCTGATGGACTCGTAAGAGTGCCTGCGGCGGCATTTGACAATGGAAGTTATGATGATTGTGGCATCGAGAGCAGATGTGTTGTCAGAATGGACGATCTAGATTTACTTGAATCTCTTGACACAGATAGAGATGGAGAAGTACTCTTCAGTGTATTTAACAATGCGATGGTCGCATGTGGGCGCGATTATAGTGAATATGCGTACCGCAAGGCAGATGGCCTATACTATATTAATAGAGATGTCATTTGTACGCCTTATGTCGTATTCTGTTGTGCAAACAACACATCAGGCAATGACAATATCATGATCCAATTCCGTGCTCGTGACATTCATGGTAATGTCAATCAATGTATGATTTTTGTTGATCTTCAAGACAAGAGTATTCCTACAGTTACATGTCCTAGTAGCATTACTGTAGATTGTCGATTACCGATTCCTACATTTGATGCGATCAAGGACAGATGGGTTCCTGCCTCTCAAGACCTATTGAGCGGATTATTCGGATCAGTTGTTGCTCAGAACGAGCAAAAGGCATTCGGATTGCCGGGCAAGTATTTGATATCGACAGGTAATTTTGTCGATGGAACATTCTTTGACAACTGTGGTGCACCTAGAATTGAGGTATATACTACAGGGGGTGTTGATAACTGTGGCCTAGGAGTGATTCGCAGAAGATTCCGTGCTATTGATGTGGATGGAAATATTTCAAATACTTGTGAGCAAGTGATCACAGTAGATAGAATTCATATTCTTGATAACAGAGCATTCACTTTTGTTCCTCGTGACACATTAATTAATGATGGATGTAGAGATCCGAGAGAGTTAGCAGATGAAAGCTTTGGAGAACCCAGAGTAGATGATGAATCTTGTAGCTTGTTAGGTCTATCAGTAGAAAACCAAATATTCTACTTTAACACCTTAGATCCTAATAGTGATGCATGTTTCAAAATTGTAAGAACTTTTACTTTGATTGATTGGTGTCGCCAAGCAGATCCTAATTCTAGTGGATTTATATTGGACAGACATGTCCAAATAATTAAGGTAAATGATCCTGAAGGTCCGACCATTACGTGTGGTAGTAATGTAACGGAACAAACGGATGATTGTACTAACGCAAGAGTAACACTCACTGCTAGTGCTACGGATGAATGTACACAAGGTTCCGACTTACAATGGACAGCAAGAATTGATGTAGATACTAACAACGATGGCTCTTTCGACAACAGCTTTATAGTTTCACTTTCTCAAAATGGTAATACAGTATCTCATACAGGCAGCTATCCTATCGGTAGACATAGAATTACGTTCACGGTCAGAGACAGATGTGGTAATGAATCGACTTGTGAGCAGCACTTCACTATAGTGAATACGAAGAGACCGACGCCTGTGGCGGTAGATTTGAGAACAGTAATCATGCCTGTAGTGGGTATGGTAGAGATATGGGCGAATGATTTCGAAAGAAGTAGTTTCCACCCCTGTGTTCCGCGTGATAGTCTAATGTTCTTCATCACTAGAGCGAATGAATCTTTTGCGGAAAGAGTGACTAGCATGAATTTCACTTGTGCTAATCTTACTGCCCAAGAAAGAGCAAATGGTGTTAACTTGAAGTTCTTCGTTGCGTACCGATCGCTTAATGGAGAATTGATCTCAGCATTCACGAATGTGAATTTGAGAATCCAAGACAACACAGGAGTGTGTAACAATACAGGTACTAATGCCTTTATAGCAGGTAATGTACATACAGAGATGTTGGAGAACATTCCTAATATTTCGGTAGAGCTTAAAGGTGGTGAAAATCAAGGAGCATCTGCGATAGAATCAGCTATGACTAACGAGCGCGGAGACTATGCGTTTGCTGGTATGCCTATGGGCGGTAAGTATATGATTGATCCTCAGAGTTCAGACAGATATTTGAATGGTGTATCTACGCTAGACTTAGTGTTGATTCAGCGATATATACTTGGTATGTACGAGATGCAAAGTCCTTACAGGCTGATAGCAGCGGACGTAAATAAAGATGGACAGATTTCTGCTGTTGACTTAGTGGAGTTACGCAGTGTCATCCTTGGTCACAAAGAAGGCTTTACGAATAATACTTCTTGGAGATTTATTGATGCAGCATATGTATTTGATGATCCTAAGAGACCATTGGAGAGTACCTTCCCTGAGTCTTATAGAATCGATGCACTTAATAGTAATATGACTGTGGACTTCATCGGTATCAAGGTAGGAGATATTGATGGTTCAGCAAGCGCGGCGGGTGTAATATCTCGCCCTAGATCAAGCTATAGCCTTACTACTGTTGATCAGAATATTAAGTCAGGAGAGATTGTAAAAGTAGATCTTGCTGCGAGTAGAGTGATGAATACTGTTGGAACTCAGTTTACTATCAATTTTGATCCGCAGGCCATGTCATTCGTAGGTATTGGCGGTGAGAAAATGTCATTGAGTCCTTACCATATCAATGCGGATCAAGCAGCGAAAGGTCTGATAACTATCAGCTGGAATAATGTAGATGGTATCGAACTGAATGCAGGCGATGTCTTGATGAGTTTGACATTTGATGCAAGAAGAAGTGTTTCGCTTCGCTCTGTGATAGATATTACATCTGATATAACAACGGCAGAGATCTACTCTAGTGAGCTTGAGACACAAGCCTTGAGTTTAGCGTTTAGCAGAGCTATCACAGAAGCTACATTTGCGCTCTATCAGAATACGCCTAACCCGTTTGCTGATTATACAGAGATCACTTTCCAATTACCTTCTGCAGGATGGGCTACCTTGACTGTAGGTGATGTAACCGGTAAAGTGGTGAAAATTATCAAAGGAGAATTTGCCAAAGGCATAAATAATATTCGATTGGATAAATCGGATCTAGCTGATCCAGGTCTCTATTTCTATACATTGGAGACTGAAGGTCATTTTGACACAAAGCGTATGGTCGTTTTGAAATAGGAAAATTACAAAGAGTTTACTGTTTTTGGGATGAGGTCCCCTTCCACATCGGTGGCGGGGGGCCTTTTTCAATTTTTGTAGTTACTGAATGTTACTTTTTTGTTTTACTATACATTTGTGGGATTAAACTGAAGAGGAATCGGACGAATTATCGCATTGGATTATGGCTCTGTAAGGACTGGATTGGCTGTTACCGATCCATTGAGGTTGTCGATTAATCCGCTGGATACGATAAGCACTACGCTACTAGAGGATACCTTATTGAGAAAATTGGCCGAAGGCCAAATCGACACGGTAGTATTCGGTTATCCGACACATGCTGATGGTACTGCCACAGAGTTGGTCAAGAAAATCGAGATCCTCAAAAAAAATATTCAATCGAAGTTTCCATCCGTCCGATTTGTAATGATCGATGAAAGTTATACTAGTAAGGAGGCTATGGGTCAGCTTATCTTTATGGGGGTGAAAAAGAAGCAAAGAAGAAATAAAAGCACTATTGATCAGATGAGCGCTGTTATTATATTGAAAAAATACCTAGAATCTATAGAAGCATGATATTACCCATTTATGCACTGGGTCAACCAGTATTGAAAAGAGTATCTGAACCTATTAAACCGGAGTATCCCGATCTTCAGCAATTGATAGAAGATATGTTCGAGACGATGTATCATGCGCACGGTATAGGATTGGCTGCGCCTCAAGTGGGTCTGGGAGTAAGATTGTTCGTCGTTGATACTGCCCAGACTTATGCTAAAAAAAATACTTCAGGTGGCATTAAGAAGGCTTTTATTAATCCGGTCATCATCAGTGAGACGGGGGAATCGTGGTCTTATGAAGAGGGCTGTCTGAGTATTCCGAATATAACCGGTGAGGTAGAAAGACTTTCCAGAATTACGGTGAGCTATATGGATGAACAATTTAACCAGCATGTAGACGAGTATGATGGTATCGAGGCACGTGTAATACAACACGAGTATGATCATATCGAGGGTATATTATTTATTGAGCGCCTATCGGCTCTGAAGAGGAGGTTGCTTAAAAGAAAACTTGATGCAATCAAATCAGGTAAGATCGAGTCAGACTACAAAATGAAATTTAATGCTAAGCTTCTCATGTAGTATCATAAGCAGCTTATTTTCTCCCGAAGTCTGCGGGTATCTCTCCTCTGAGAGCTGTGTCCCATTTTATAATGGGATTTGTATAGGCATTGTTATGTAGCCATAATATGGCACGGTCCATTAAATCGAAGAGTTGTTGATTTTTATCCGTTTTTTCTAGTTTAGTCTTAGTGGCTTTATTTCTGACCCATGCCATCGCTGTTGCAGAGTCAGTATAAATAGGAATATGTCCCATATTGTTTTTTTTAAGCATGGCCAACGCATGAACTATTGCCAAGAATTCACCTATATTATTAGTGCCTTCTTCAAATGGCCCTTGTCTAAATATTTCTTGACTATCCGCGGTCCATACTCCTCTATACTCCATCGGTCCGGGATTGCCACTACACGCAGCATCTACGCATATACTTGGGGTAATGATGGGCTTGACCTTGCTGAAGGTGGTGCTGTTATTTTTGTTGTCGGCAAATGTCGTTCTACTTGTTTTATAGGCTATTTCTGCCTCTTCGCGGTTTGGGAATCCTTTGTAAGATGCACCTTGATATCCATAAACTTGTTTTTTGCAGTCTTCCCAAGATGAGAAAATACCCTTTTCCCTACCTGACCAAACGACATAGTACTTGTTTTTTTGACTAGCCATGATGTTTTTAGATTATAATTGGGATATTAGGGAGATCAAAGTTTAACGCCAATATATCCAATATGAGTCTTCGAAAGTACTTTAATATTGCATTTCGAACCATCAAATAATTGTTTTGTTAAGAAGCCATTACTTAAACTAGGTTTAATGTCACCAGAATTTGTTGATACCCATGCCCATCTGTACCTGCCGGAGTTTACCGCAGATAGGACTGATATTCTTGATCGTGCCATAAAGGCCGGGGTGAAGAAGATCGTGTTGCCTAATATCGATGAATTAACAATCGAGGATGTATTTTCTCTTGCGACCGAGTATCCTGAACTTTGTCTCCCTACGGTAGGATTGCATCCTTGTTCGGTCAAGGGGGATTATAAGAGACAACTTAATGTGCTCTCTGATAAGCTGAGTCGAGAAGGAATTGTCGCTATAGGAGAGACTGGGTTAGATCATTATTGGGATAAGACATATATAAAGGAACAAGAGGAGGCATTTCGTGAACAGATAAAATGGGCCAGGGAGTTGGGCTTGCCTATCATCATCCATTCGCGAGAAAGCATTGAGGAGACGGTCAGGATTATAGAAGAAGAGCAAGATGGACGATTGACAGGTGTGTTTCATTGTTTTTCAGAGTCAGAAGAACTATTTAAGCGGATCGTTGATGTAAATTTTATGATAGGAATAGGTGGTGTTATTACGTACAAAAAGCTGGAAAGCTTCCGACTCCAAATGAAAACAGCGGACAGGTCAAGGGTCTTGTTGGAAACAGATTCACCTTATCTAAGTCCTGTTCCTCACCGCGGCAAGAGAAATGAAAGTAGTTATGTGCCTATTATTGCCCAATCCTTGGCATATTGCTGGGATGTGGACATTACTGAGGTGGGGTGGATAACGACTAAGAATGCATACAATCTATTTAATATTTGATACATTCATCAAACGATAGAGCTACATTTGTGGCGCGAAACGGAGAGGTGCTCGAGTGGTTGAAGAGGCACGCCTGGAAAGCGTGTATACGCCAAAAGCGTATCGTGGGTTCGAATCCCATCCTCTCCGCAGTTCGGATTATACTTCAATAGCTCTGGACGGTTAATTTCTACTCAAGACGCATGAGGTAATATTTACATAGAATATTGTTTAATATGATTGAATTTAGGGATGTTTTGACACTTCCTAAGTGTTAAATATTACTACCCGACGAAAAAAAAGGATGAGTATCTAAAAAAAATAAAGATATTGTGCCTGTGCTGAGATGGGAAAGCTTTAGTACGCGGAATTTCAAAATTTTTTGCTTGAATTCTCGTGGTTTAATAAAACTTTCTATTTTTAGCTCGAAAAGACGAAATTTCTTAACCATTTAACTTGTTTTAAAAATTAACTAACCATGCGAAAAGTAATAGCTCTCGTATTTGTATTTGTCTGTGTATCTTATTTTGGTGCAGTCGACATGATGGCGCAGGCCTCTGAAGAAGTGGCCGGTCCTGCAGGATTCCAAGGTCTAAAGCAAAAATTTATTGAAGGAGACTGGAAATTTATGAGTACAGTATTGATCTGTCTCATCTTAGGTTTAGCTTTCTGTATTGAGCGTATCATCACGCTAAACATTGCAACGGTTAATACAGACAAACTTCTAAATCGAATTGACGAAAAATTATCTACAGGTGACTTAGAAGGCGCTCTTGAAGTAGCTAAGAGTACCCCTGGCCCTACTGCGAGCGTACTATATGAAGGACTCCGCAGTGCTAAAGGTGGCCCTGAGGCGGTAGAAAAAGCGATTGTATCTTATGGTTCTGTGCAGATGGGTCTTCTTGAGAAGGGTCTTGTGTGGATATCCCTATTTATAGCTATCGCTCCGATGCTAGGGTTCATGGGTACGGTAATCGGTATGATTCAAGCCTTCGATAGAATCGAGGCAGTAGGTGACCTTTCTCCTTCAGTGGTTGCAGGGGGTATCAAAGTGGCACTTTTGACAACTGTATTCGGTCTTATTGTAGCGATCATACTTCAGATTTTATATAACTATATTGTATCCAAAATTGACGGAATCGTTAATAAGATGGAGGATGCAACTATCAGTTTTGTAGATGTGTTAGCGAAAAACAAGGTGTTTTAATCTATTGTCACCTTATTGATTAATCATTAAAAATCGAATCTTATGTATTCATTTTTATCTAGAAAGGGACAAGGATTAGCTGTAGGTTTGGGTGTGCTCCTGACGGCGATATATCTGATCTCTGTATTTACGGGCTTAAGCAGTGCCGGTTACAGCACATCCGATGATCTTAATCAGATCATGAAAAACAATCCTGATCAGACATTTGACTTTTTTAATCCGGGATTAGCGCTTACGATGGCATTAGTTGTCATATGTGTTGTTGTGGCTTTGTTGTTTGGCGTTTTTCAGATGTTATCTAATCCGAAGAACTCGTTAAAGGCCATCATCGGTGTAGGAGCAATCGTGGCTGTGTTTTTTGCCCTGTATTCAACATCGAGTGCAGATACAGAGAGTGGAAATATACTACTTCCAACGCTTCAAAAATTTGATGTAGGTGAGAACGCGAGCAAATTGATAAGTGGTGGACTAAAGACTACTTTAATTCTCGCTGGTCTTTCTGCTGCATCAATGGTGCTTTTGGAAATTTATAATATCTTTAAATAGACATTATGGCAAAGAAAAGTGTTAAGGACAGGATGAGTAATGAAATCAATGCTGGCTCTATGGCTGACATCGCTTTTTTATTGCTCATATTCTTCCTTGTTACAACGACCATAGTTGAAGACAAGGGAGTTCTTGTAAGGCTTCCACCATGGTCAGAAGAGCCTGCTGATCCGT
>CAYNFR010000042.1:0-161 GCA_964396595.1 uncultured Saprospiraceae bacterium
AATCTGTGAAAACGGAGCGAATCCTGCCAATTGTGATACCGCCACGGTAACGATAACAGTATTGAACCCAATCGTAGCAGAAGATGATACCTTTGGAGATGTTGCAGCAGGAACAAGCCCAGGCAACATTTTTGATGACAATGGCAATGGAGAAGACACCT
>CAYNFR010000042.1:261-726 GCA_964396595.1 uncultured Saprospiraceae bacterium
CAGATGTTCCAAGTGGCACCTATACGATTGTTTACGAGATATGTGAAATAGGAGCGAATCCAGCAAATTGTGATACCGCTACAGTAACGGTAACAGTATTGAACCCAATCGTAGCAGAAGACGATGCCTTAACAGGTAATGCAGGAACAAGCCCAGGCAACATTTTTGATGACAATGGCAATGGAGAAGACACCTTGAATGGAGATGATGTCACCATAGCCGATGTCACGATAAGTGTTGTAAGCACAGACAATCCAGATGTGACTATAGACACTACTACAGGAGCTGTCATAGTAGGAGCAGATGTTCCAAGTGGCACCTATACGATTGTTTACGAGATATGTGAAATAGGAGCAAATCCAGCGAACTGTGATGTAGCGGAGATAGAAGTAGAGGTAGTTCCACCGCCAATCGTGGCGAATGACGATGTATATGGCATGATCAACGGCACGACAGGCGATCCGA
>CAYNFR010000042.1:826-20388 GCA_964396595.1 uncultured Saprospiraceae bacterium
ATATCACAGGAACGGTCTTAACACCAGCGACGCCGATCAATGTAGGCGATCCTGTTCCGGCTTTAGACCCTGCGACAGGCGTGGTGAGTGTACCAGCGGGCACACCTGCGGGCGTATATACGATAGCGTACCAGATATGTGAGAATCTTAACCCGACGAACTGTGATGTAGCGGAGATAGAAGTAGAGGTAGTAGCGCCGCCGATCGTGGCGAATGACGATGTATATGGCATGATCAACGGCACGACAGGCGATCCGAATGTAGGCAATGCCTATGACAATGACAGCCTGAACGGAGCGCCGGTCAATATAGCGGATATCACAGGAACGGTCTTAACACCAGCGACGCCGATCAATGTAGGCGATCCTGTGCCGGCCTTAGACCCTGCGACAGGCGTGGTGAGTGTACCAGCGGGCACCCCGGGAGGAATATATACGATTGTATATCAAATCTGCGAAAGCCTTAATCCGGATAATTGTGATATTGCTGAAGTAGAAATATTTATAGCTATTCCGGCAATTTCGATAGTGAAAGAGAGTGCGGTGATTACTGATGCTTCGAGCATCGTAAAAGCCGGTGATATAGTTGAATATACATTCAGGGTTCGAAATGAGGGTAATGTAATCTTAACAGGTGTCACAGTAAGTGAGACGAGCTTTACAGGAAGCGGGGTTGTGCCATTAATTGATTTTGTGGGTTCAAATATGTCAAGCCCGGAAGGACAGCTTGCGCCCGGAGAGGAATCCATTTACACTGCTACATACAGCTTAAGTCAAGATGATATTGATGGTGGGCAAATAGATAACCAAGCGAGCGCAAGAGGAATACCACCAATAGGAGATCCGATTTCTAATGATTCTGATTCAGGTAATCCAAATGACCCGAATGAAACAGGTACGCCTGGAGCTCCGAATGAATCTGACCCTACAGGAACAGTATTAACCCCTTCTCCTTCTATAACCCTTATTAAGAGGGTCGAGAAGGTCACTACATCATTGGGTAGAAATAGTAATATAGTAGATGCCGGTGATCAGATCACTTATTCATTCGAATTGATAAATTCAGGGAATGTTACCTTAAGTGATATTAGTGTTTCTGATCCATTCATAGGAGGAATTAATTGTCCTATGGATGCTTTAGCACCAGGAGCAAGCATGCTTTGTCAAGGTGATAATTATACTATTACGCAGTCAGATGTTGATAATGGTGGTGTGGAGAATACGGCAACTGCAATAGGTACACCGCCATCTAGGCCTGATGGAAGTGATTCAGAATCGATAAGCACCATTTCTGATGCTGGTACTGATCCCAATGGTGAATCTGTGGATAACCTAGGGGACACAGAAACACCTTCGTTAGATGGAAGTACAGATGGAAATCCAGGTAATGATCCGACTGTATTACTTATAACTCCTCATCCTGAGCTGCAACTTTATAAGTATGTGAGTGAGTTGATAGATGTGAACCAGAATGGATTCACAGATGTCGGGGATATATTGGTTTATCGTTTTATTGTAAATAATATTGGCAATGTAAGTTTGACAAATATCTTTATCGATGATCCATTATTGACGGTGAATGGAAGTGCTATTGATTTAGCTCCCGGTGAGACGGATAGTACGACTTTCAGCGGCCAATACGAGATTGCACAATCAGATATAGTAAGGGGATTCGTAGAAAATTCGGCGATCGTATTTGGCACCCCACCACCGACACCTACGGGAGCACCGAATGATCCTGTGTTTGATGTATCAGACGCTCTAGATGACGAAGAAGAAACACCGGATGGCGATGGAAGCTCAGATGGAGATCCGACTAATGACCCTTCGGTCATATGCTTACCTAGCCCGTTGGTCTGTCCTTCTCCTTTTAGTCTAACTGGTTGTAACAATCAGGCCGGGGTAGATCAAGCGTTTTTAACATGGCTTGAACAATTTACAGGTGGTGGATGTGGCTTTCGTGTTGAATTCGTAGGAGAATTGGCTGCACCGAGATTCTGTGGAGGAAGTGTAGAAGTAACAGCCAGACTTGTCGACGAAAATGGCATACCTGTTGAAGGTTTTGTATGCAGCAGCACATTCACAGTAGCTGAAGATACAACTGCGCCTATATGTCCAAGGAATTGGGATGTTACTGTAAGGTTACGTAATGACATATGTATAATACCACCTTACACAAGTATTTCGCAGATAGAAGCTGATACGGGAGATAATTTAGGTGACAATTGTACACCTGATGAGAGAATACTCATTTCCTACATAGATAGCTTAGTCAGGGAAGAGTGTAGTGATCCGAGCGCTACCCACTTTGATGAGCGGCGTGTAATTCGAACTTATACATTTACAGATGAATGTGGTAATGCGACACGTTGCGATCAAGAAATAACTTACATGATAGATGAATGTAGGGAGTTGACATCATACGGCAGAATCGGTTTCGGTGCACAATCTGTTATGCTTGTACCGAGTGGATGTAACGTGCCTCCTATTCAAGAGCTGGCTCCGGTTGAAGGAGAGTGTGGTTACGTAGAGTATATGTGGTTAAGCTCTACAGCAGAAAGACCGAATGGACAACCGTATGTCCCGAATGATTTGACTATAGGTACGATATGGACGTTGGTACCAGATGCGTTCGGCCCAACATATGATCCCGGTATTATAACTCAGAACACCTATTTTGTGAGATGTGCGCGCAATTTTGGTTGCTGCAAGTACGGAGAATCAAACGTCATTGGTTTTAGGATCGATGAGGCGGCAGAATGTATCGATCCTGGTGCTGGCTCTGCCAATGATTGTGAAAACAGTATTAGTTTGACTGCCCCAGAGAATAACAAGCTAGTCCAAGAAGCTAGCGGATATAATACGAATAGAACAATTGATGCAAATATCTTTGTCGGAAATGGAGCTGAATTGTTATTCAACGCTAAGCAAGGAACGGAGTTAAGACCTGGATTTGAAGTGCAAAATCAATCAACATTGAGAATTGTGACAACGGGATGTGACGAATAAGTGATTATCATAATTAACTGACGATAGAGGGCTTCGTGATGAAAATCCGAAGCCCATTTTTTTTGTGTTTCAACATCAATGAGATTCATTAGAACAGGATTTCTATACATCATCATTCTAGCAATTATGGACACCTATATATGAAAGATGCTAGGCCGTTATTCTTGAGCAGGCTTTTTCATACTTCAATATTGAAGGCATACCGATTACCTTGAAATGTAAAATACAAGTTTGAGAAAAAAGACAGGAGAAATATGGCATGATAGTTGATTTGATTTAGCATCAATAAGAAAACTATTCCAATGAGAGCAATTTTTTTTATCGTTGTAAGTGTACTTTTCTACACATGCCTATTTTCACAATCGGTAGTTATAGAGCCACATGGAAGCAATTTTATTCCTTCAGCTTCAACTTGCACCACCATAAGTCTTGGTACTACTTTAGGTTTTGAAAGAGGAAGTAATTGTGATGCTGGCATTTTGGTAAGCAATGAAGTGGGTGCTAGTGACAGGGATCGAGTGATTTCAGATTCTTTTTTTGACATAACATTTGATGAAAATGGAATATATACATTCTTTTGTGGGGCGCCATCTATTGATTTGGCAGCCGGTATTTCAAGAGTTTGTTATAATGTGTTGACGCCACGTGCAGTACCTGCTATAGGTACTTATGGGATACTGCTTTTAGGATTGGGATTCTTAATAATTGGACTGTTCGCTTTTAAGCAAATATCCGGCTAGAAACTAAGTTAGAACTCAAGTGAGGGCGATTAAATTACACCCTCGTCTTTAAAACTATAGTAATTAGTTCCACCGATAATAATATGATCGAGCAGCCTCATGTCAAGTAAGGCTGCTCCTTCATTTAGTTTATGCGTGAGTTTAATGTCAGCTTCGCTAGGCGATGTTTGTCCGGAAGGATGATTATGATATACCAGTATTGCTGATGCGAGATGAGATAATGCAATATTGAATACCATTTTAGGATCTACCACTGTCCCTGCAATTCCGCCACTGCTAATTTTTCCTTTCCAAATTACTTTATTTCTTCCATTACAGCATATCAACCAAAATTCTTCGTAAGGCAAATCAGCTAACAATGGACCGATAATCTCGTACGCGTCGCGACTGCTGCGAATTGTGGGTTTATCATCAATTGTCGTAGCGCTTCGCCTTCTACCAAGTTCTAGTGCGGCAGCGATTGTTATAGCCTTAGCATCTCCTATTCCTTTATATTTTTTTAAAAACGCTATATCTTTTTTGGCTAGTCCATTAATTCCGTCGTTTTCATTAAGCATTAGCTTAGCTAAATCAACGGCAGATTGATTTCTAGAACCGGAGCCTAATATGATTGCAACTAATTCGGCGTCGCTTAAGGCTTGATGTCCTTTAGACTTTAGTTTTTCTCGCGGGCGATCTTCGTCTGCCCATGATTTAATATTATTAAGTGATTCTCCTCTCATGGTATAGTGTTAATAAGTTGATGAATATAGCGAACTTTAAGTTAAAGCGCATCGTTAATGCAAGTACTTTCGTTAAATAACTATATCGGGTCTACGTGTGATCCCTTAAAAATGCTGCAATGCCACAAAAAAATGTAAGTCTTGTTTTTTCAGGAGGAGGTGCAAGAGGTGCTTATCAAATAGGCGTGTGGAAGGCTTTGGATGAGCTTGGACTTACTACAAGGGTTTCTTCTGTTTATGGCACTTCCGTCGGGGCGATTAATGGAGCGGCTTTTCTTCAGAATGATCTGGAACGAGCATTGAGCATTTGGAGATCTATTGATTATCATAAAGTATTTCAAGATTTACCACCGGGTGAAAGATTATTTTCCGGTGCGAATTTCGCATGGGTAAGGCAAAAACTTGTGGATCGCGGGCTTAATGTAGAGCCGCTCAAGAATCTACTCAGAGAGAATCTTAGCGAACATGAAATCAGAAAGGATTCGAGGGATTTTGGTATGGTGGTATTCGATTTAACCGGGAAGCGACCGCGTTATATGCGCATGTCTGATATTCCTGATGGAAGTCTTATTGATTTTATCATTGCCAGTGCCAGTTTCCCATTGTTTAAGCCACATAAAATTGGCGATCATGTGTATACTGATGGTGGCGTCTATGATAACAGACCGATAAGATTTGCGGCTTCAAGTGATACTTTGACGGATGTTATATGTGTGGATGTTACGATTGCGAGACATTTTTGGAAGAATAAGAAAGTCGCAGACAATGTTCATGTGCATTACATTCGACCTTCGAGGCTGTTGGGAAGTCCATTGTCCTTTCAGGCCAAAAGAATCAATGATAACATGGAGCTCGGATATCATGATGGATGGCAGATGTTGAAAAAAATGAAAGATCAATTGGAGGAAGTACCATATTTGTAGTTGAAAGTAATGGATCAGCTATGGTTATTGTTACCCAAGGAATGTCAACATTTCATCTGAAAGCATTCAATCCGATTGTTGGTTTTTTCTAACCGCCAAGACGTCAAGTATTTTGCAAAGTAAGAGGAGAGGTAGGTTTTAAACTATGGTCATTTTTCGAATAGAATATATTTTGATTTTAAAGCTGACTTGTGGTATTATCAGTTGTGGATATGACTGTATCGTTGTCTGATAAAATATCTGCTTGCATATAGCAGCATAGTTACAATTAAAAAAATCTATCAACGCTCAGTGTTTTAAGAATATCTATTTTACCATTGAAAAAAGCGTTTTCTAATCCTATAATTCCCGGTCGGGTACCGATAGCCAATTTTCCTAGCTCAGGATAATTCAATGCTTCGGCTCCATTTGTAGTTGCCCACTCTATGATTTTTAAATCATCTATATAGCTGTTGTATTTTTTAATCGTTTTCATCTCTTCCAATATTGATAGTTGCCAGTTGCTTGAAAGACTATCTGTGCCAATACACACGGTGGCATTTAGATTTAAAAATTGACGGTAGGGGGGAAGACGATTTTCAATATATAAATTAGCATTTGGGCATGTAACCCAATAGCTTTCAGGATTCCATTTGATGGCAGCTTCAATATCGGACTGAGTGGTACAGGTATTGTGAACAAAAAGGGTTTTAAACGTAGCGCTCAGATTGCTCATCGTATAATGGATGGAAGATTGGCCGGTAGGCACAAAGTTTTCTAAAGACAATCCGAATCCCTTATAAAAGTCAATAAAACCGCCGTTTTTATCTATAAATAATCTGTCCTCCTCGGCCAGCTCCTGGTTGTGCACACTAACCGTTTCTCCCGCCTTGTTGTGTGATGAAATATGTTTTAAGAGGCTAGGAGATACAGAGTATGGCGCATGGGGAACCAGAGATTTTCGATTAGATCCATCGGCATTCATCCGTTCAAATATCCCAAGTCCTTTAAGATAGCAGGAGAGTGCTTCGCCGTCATCGAGAAAATCGAATAACTCTATAAAACTGTAATAGGCTATAGGCGACTGCCTCTTGACCTCTGAGGTGTCGAGTGTGTTACTGATATCACCTACCGCCTGTATGCCATTCGTCCACATGTCACGATCTGCTGCCACAATAGCCTCCTGTATCAGCTCAGTCGCAAAATCGCGCTTTGTGACAACGTCTTTTATAAATGGGATTAAGCCTGTTCCTGTCGGGATAACCCCTTTCAAATGTGAAAGCTCCAAATGACAATGAGCATTAATCATACCTGGGATGATTGCCCCTTGATATGGTCTAGCTCCAAAAGCAACGGAGTCGTCTGTGCTTATTTCCAGAATGACGCCTTCTTGATCTACGACGATGGTTCCATTGATGATCGGGGAGTCTTCATTCGTAACGATTATGGGGGCATGAATCTTATTCATCCGTGCAAAGACCGATTTACTGTGACACTAAAAAAAGTGCATTGCCAAATAGGAACAAACCATTATACCAGAACCCCCTAAAGAGCGGATTGTCCACCATATAGATCACATGTCCGCGTCCTTGTTGTTCTACAGCAAAAACCACGCTGTCATTCAGACGTGAACGCACTTTGGCGCCGACGAAGCCTAGCGTCTTCTGCTCATCCTTAGGATGGTAAATGACATTATCTGCTTTGACCATTAAAGGGTATGCCTTAGCACTTGTACGAAGTGAATGATAAGAGTTCCTAAGGCCATATGCTAATGGGTGCGAATCATCCACGATCAATTTAACGATGGCACCCGGCACATCATCTGAAATGGATTTTCGCTCTTGTTCGTCATAATTATCATATCGGGCAGTGAGAGCTTCTTCATCTTTTTGCTTTTTGGCATCAGATTTTTGCGCATCCGTAGCATAAGACTTTAGGGCGAATTCGTCCGTATCGAGCAGGCTATCATTGGCTCTGCCGATGGCTATTAACTTACCGCCTTTTTTAACCCAGGCAGAGAGTTGCTTTCGCTGATCATTTGTAAATCGATAATTGCCACTGGGTAGTATCAATGTAGTGTATCTTTCAAGATTAATATTGGCCAGGCGGCCAATGGTGCTTACTGTAACCGGATAGTTGATCACCTTGTCGAAGTACCAACGCAGCTGTCCAAATTCTAAATTGGATACCCCTTCTCCGCCGATCAGCAAGACATTGTTGTGATGCATGATATTCATGTTGTCACTTCCTAAGTCCGATCCTTGATCTGAGAACCCTGTCGATGCATGAACTACTTCCACCTTAATGCCCCTGAGGATAGAATCAAGTGTGGCGGCAAAATTGCCAGTTTTACTGCGGTTGTCAGCGCGGGAAAGTATGATACTGCCTCGGTCAAACTTCCTTCCATCAATAACAAAAGTTTCGCCGGCGATTCGACCGATTAGTTTTGCCTTTTGGATAGCGCTTGCGGCTTTGGCGGCTTCGAGGTCTTTCCATGGGATGATATACGCGTACGCATCACGCACGGTAGTTGTAGCAGCTGTCTTAGCCGTAAATGACTTAAGATTATAGTTTTTCTGGGGGCCAGCCACTCCATCTAGGCCATAAGCATAAGGAAGTGCCCATGCCGTGATGTCATAGGTCAGCGAGTCTTCGAGATAGTGTTCAGGATCGAATAGTATTTGTGCCAACATTCCTTTGCTTTGTATGGCAGGAATGACAAGATCGCCGGATTCAAACGTCATTGACCCCTCTTGATTTTGACTATAATGATAGCCTGCGGCCAATGTTTTCTCACCTACGGTCATGTATTTAATACCGTGAAAATCAAGCAACTCGATAAGTGCGGCTAGTCGATTACCGGTCTCGTCGCGTTTGATAAAATAATGATGATAGCGACTATTGGATTTCATGAGAGCGTCAGCATAGAATTTTTGGAAGTTGTCAACGAGTGCTTTAGCATGTATATGTGATATCTCGACCGTGCTGATGGTTGCGGTGTGATGGTGATCTAGTCGATCTTTAAGGGTGACTACTTCACCATTACTTGTCAATATTCCTCTGCCGGCGCGGCCTGATCCACCTTGTTCATAAGTCATGCCCACAGCACCGGTGTAAGTAGGGTAGGTGTCCCCATAGCTAGGGTAAAACAAGTCGAATCTATGTTTCGTATAATAAAGCCAGCCATGAGCGTCAAAGTGCTTGGCGTGATTTCGCCCCGCCAATTCCTGAAATTCTCGCTGCCATGAGGTGATATAGGCATGATAAGGCTTGGCGGCCGGGGCAAAATAATAAGGGCTCTCAGCTCCCATCTCATGAATATCCGCATGAACATGAGGCAGCCATTGATTGTAGAGCTTGACACGGACTCTGCTTTCATGTTGTGTCAACCAAGCCCAGTCTCTGTTCATGTCAAACAGATAGTGATTTACCCGGCCTCCCGGCCAAGGTTCGTTATGCTCGATGTCATCGCTGTGTGTGACCAGGTGATCCCCGCTAATATTGCGCACCCAATCAACATAGCGGCTGTAACCATCAGGGTTAAGACAAGGGTCGATGATGACCACGGTATTTTCGAGCCATGTCTTCGTCTTTTGATTAGAAGGATCGACTAATTCGAAGAGGGTCATAGGTGCGCTTTCTGTACCTGCAGCTTCGTTACCATGGATAGAATAGCTCATCCAGACGATGGCTGGTGCGCCTTCCGTACGTGGAGAGCCGTCAATAACTTGGGCAAGCCTCAGATTATTGAGTCTGATGTCTTCTAACCGTGCATGATTAGCTTCACTTGTGATTACTGCTATAAATAGGGGTCTGCCTTGTAGGCTTTTGCCGTACTCGACAATACTTACTAGCGGACTATTGTCTGCTACATGATGAAAATACCGGACGATGTCATGGTGATACGTAAAATGCTCACCACGCTTATGATCAAAAAATTCATCCGGAGTTTTCAGCTGTCCTAATAGAACAATGGACGCCAGTAGGGCTACACTTAGTGCGAAATATCTGTACATAGGCTGAGTAGAATTGAAAAATTGAATAGTTTCATTTACTTATGGGCTAAATGTACAAAACTATCCGACATTGGCTTCAGCCATGAAGGTTTCAACATGATGTAGATACAGTAGGTTGGTTGCATTTACTATATTGTGGCAATAAATCAATTAGTAAACATCATGCCCACAAAGAGTAGCTATACTACGAGTAACGGAAAAGTGTTACAGACTTATCACTGGCCTGCCACATCACTGCGCACTACATTACTTATCGTTCATGGCTATGCTGAGCACGCAGGTCGTTATAATTCACTGGCGAAAGATCTCAATGCTCGCGGCATCGAGGTGTTCGCATATGATCAGCGCGGCTATGGCCATTCAGAGGGGATGAGGGCTTATGTGGATTCGTTTCAGGAATATGTATCGGATCTGGGAGAAATAGTAGATCAGCTACCTGAACGGCGAATATTCCTTATGGGGCACAGTATGGGTGGACTGGTAAGCAGTCTATATTGTTCTGATAGACCTTCGTCCAAGATCGGTGGCTTGATCTCGAGTAGTGGATTGCTTGCGTTACACCCTGATCTCTCTCCTATCTTGCAGAAGATCGCGCCGATACTAGGGGCAATTCTGCCCAAGTTGCCCACGGAAAAATTGGACAAGACCTATCTCACACGCAACGAAACTGCCCGGGCGGAATATATGAACGATCCGCTCGTATATCTAGGAGGTACACGTGCGCGGGTAGGCGCTGAAATTCTTAGATATCTTAAAATTATTCAGGAACGATCTCATCAGATCACGCTACCGCTTCTCGTACAGCATGGCTCTGCTGATCGGTTAACCTTGCCGGAAGGAACTAAGCATCTTTATGAAAAGGCCAGCTCCTCAGACAAAACCTTAAAGATATACGAAGGCTTATATCATGAGCTTATCCACGAGCCGGAGCGGGATGAGGTGATCGATTTTGTGGCAGCGTGGATAGAGTCGCGAACTTAGCGCGCGAATGCAGACAAGAGATAAGTGAGATCTAAAGCGAGATTCTTAAGAGGGGATTAGAGGTGAATAATATGGCTTGAACCGACGAAATACAGCTATCAAATGTTAAAATGACGTCGTTTTCAAAAAATAAAATGAGGCGATTATTTAATTATTTTTTGGATTATTATGAAATTATATCACAATTACATTTTTTAGAAACGAAAAAAATAATTAATTTCTGTTTGATTGGATTGTTCATATTAATGTCTACCTACTCTATTTATGCTGGCTGTGGAATTGAAGTGAATATAGTACACCCACATTGCATAGACCTTTGGTCAGATTATGTAAGAGGCACATCAGCTCCTTGTGCGGGTGAAAGCGGAGCTTGCGTTTTACTGTCGTGCGGTCCGGTTATTTTGCAGTAGCGTGATTTAAAAAGGTGTATTATGAAATTTAGTACGATTGTCATGAGTATATCGGCGGTTATAATGATCATTATGTCGTCATGTACACCTTCCGGTGAATTGAGTAGTGTTGGATGTGATTTAGGAAGTATCTAAAAAATCGCATCCGACACGATGTTTCTCGACAGTAAGAGTCCTACATTATGGGGCATGGCTGCGATCAGGACAATAGATTCTGTTGAGTATCTTTATAGGTCCAATTCGGTATTAAAGAGTGTCGATATTTATCAATATCAAAATAATTCTTTCAATCTATCACAGCGAATTCAGCCCCCTGACGATGAGAAGTTTCGAATCAATAGACTACAAGGTTTTGCTATTGGAAGTGAAGGGGAAGTTTATTTATTCTTGCGAGTGAATTTACAACGATCTTTGAAGTTCGATGGAGATGATTTTCAGCATTTTTATCAAAAATCCGAGGATAACTCTCCTAATCCGATGGGCTTGTTTAACCATGTGTCCATATCTATAGCTCCTACGTATTTAATCGGTGATGAATTATTTTTTGTTCAATGGCCATTATTTCACTTTCTGATCTTGATGGATTACGGGACTTTCCATATACCCAATCCGTTTCAGTGGAAACCGGGAAGCACAGTATATTTCACACCAATTCCCGGATTTTTGAATGAAGGTTTATAATACGGCACAAACGGTTTGCTTCCGACGCGGGCAATTACCAATGCGGGTTATCATGTTTACTGTTGGGGAGGGAGTGATTCTTTATATGTTGTCGATTCAGCACAAAGGAGTTTCAGCGTTTCAATTAGTACATGTAAAGACTATCCAATGTGTAAGGGGTTTTCTTCACCGCTATATATTGAAAAAATTGACAAGAATTATATTGAAGTTTTACAGTATCTAGGGGTATTTTATAATCCCCTTAAGGATAGATTGATTGTAGTAGGCTTGTTGCCTGCAAAAAAATGACTTTTCGCTTTATGACGATAAGGTTTATTATAGAAAAGAGATGGTAGTTATGGAATATTCGAATAAATTTGAAAAGATCTGCGAAACGGTAATTTCTGGTGGCATCTATGATTTCAATGGGGTATACTTTAGCAATAGAGGTATGCACCTACCTAGAATCAATATTTTGAATGACCAAGTAGATGAAAATTTCATTATCATCGATGTTTTTAATTAGCCTTTTTATAGTATGGGCTATCGATTTTGGTCAACGCAGGTGGCCACATGAAGAAAGGGGAGGTGCTGAACTGTATCTTAAAATATATAAGCTTCAAGATACAGCTACCATTATATATCGGGATAAGGGATGTCTAGGATGTTTGCAATTATTGAGGCAAATTCTGACGGAAAAGCCTGATCTACATTTGATTGTACATACGAGCAAACCGGTTAAAGTCTTTAAGCTATTATTTGACCACATAACAGAGAGAATTCATATTGATAGATCAGATCATAATTTTCCGATAGATGCAGAAGGGGGAATTGTCATTTATGTACATCAGCGTGGTGATATTCTGGAAATTCCCTTTTTGGCTTTTGTTGAAAAATTACATTGCTCTCAGCCGACTGGTGTTGTATGGCAAGAGGAGTTGCTTTCTCATCTTCCGGTAGGATATGATCTGTATGGAATATTTGAAGCACAGCAAATAGGCCACACTTTGTACATTTCTGCACATGTTCAGCGTGGTGATGGATTTGGGCTAGGGGTTATTTTTCAATTAGTCAATGGACAATGGAAGGTAATTTATGATTTGTATTCAGTTGATCCGAAAATGTTATATCCATTTGGCCGAGGCCATTTTTATCTTTCTGCCGGCGAATTACATATTATCAGTACACTAGATTTCATTAAGTGGAATATAAATAAAGGTGTATTAGAAAGTAGAATTGCTCTTCCATTACCGGAAGATCATAGTACGGATATCTATTCGAGTTCCTATTACTTTGATGATCATATCATAGTCGTTCCTATCGAGCATGCCTTTTATAGTAGCGGAGATACTATGTTGTATCATCAGACAGCGTATGGTTATAGATTACGAGGGTAAGCTGATCTGATTTTTTGGTAAAATACCGAAGGTGTTTAAATCTACACCTTCATACCTCGTTCAGATGGAAGTATCTATAGCTGTGAATGGAGGATTAGCCTATAGTTATACTGGGGAGACGGGCATCAGATCTGAATCTAAATTATTTTCTGATCTTCTAGCTCAAGATTTGCCATTTACCTGGCAGCATGTCTGGCCGAGGAGTTTTAGTACTCTGCCGAATCAAGAGGAAGATGCTTTACGAAACTATTTGATAGATTTTGATGGGATTCTCGTATAAAGAACTAGATCAACGCAAGAGAAATTACATACCCTTGTGGCAATAATATTAGAAGGAAGTTATGAAGTAGTATGGGATAAGAATAATTATGCAATACCTGTTTTGCAAGCAGACAAGTCTAAAGTACAGTTTTTATGTTTTGATGAGAGGGGCTTACATCGTGTTGAACTTGTTGAACAGTGATTGTTTTTCATAACTAATCAGTTGCGATCAATTTCGCTCAAAAAAATGCCCATTTTCTATTATCCTGCCGCTCTTTTTTCGTCAGTAGCTGTGCTATTCACTCAAAAAGGAGCCTTGTCAAATAAAAGATTGACTGATTTTTTGACCTGAGAGCATTTGACTGATTAGTTACGAAAAGGTGCAAATAATCTGTAACTTGGCATCCAAAATGCTAGTTCCGCTTATTAAAAGCAGAGAAGTTGTCCGATATAAAAATAAGCTCGCAGAGATTATTGAGGATACGGTCATTATAGAATCTCCTCTGACCATTGATTTAAGTTATCAGTGCAATGGAAAGAACATTCATACGCGTTTTGCAACGATCATGCGCAGTCCGGGTAATGACGCCGAACTTGCGGCAGGACTACTATATTCCGATATGGTTATTTCATGTTTTGAGGATATCCAAAAGATTGACATAGCTGACACAGGTGATCGGATACACATCATTCTTGCTAAGTCAGGCCAGTTGCATGATGAGCAAGTCGGACGGGATAGGCTGGTAAATAGCAGCTGTGGTCTGTGTAGTATCAACGATAGGCGTCAGATATATCGGGAGGGAGCATACTTGCCGTGGTCTATGCGCAAGACTATATCGACAGAAAGTTTAAAGGGCATATTGCATCAATTTAACACAATAGACTCGGTATTTCAAAAAACGGGTGGGAATCATATGGTGGCTTTGTTCGATACAAATGAAGCCCTTGTATGTATGGCTGAAGATGTAGGGCGACATAACGCACTGGACAAGATCATAGGTCATATGCTGATAAGGTCCGGCTTGCCGTTAGACAATCATATATTATTGCTCAGCAGTCGGATAGCTTATGAAATGGTCCAAAAGGCGACAATGGCGGGAGTGGGAATTGTTGTTGGTCTAGGTGCAGCTTCTGATAGCGCTATTCAATTAGCAGAGGATACCGGGATGACCTTAGTAGGATTTTTACAAGAGAGCCGATTTAATGTTTATAGCCATCCGTTTAGGCTGAATATTGATTCTGCTGCTGTAAAAGCATAATAGCCTAAGGGTATTATGGTATTGTAACTAATCAGTTGCGATAAATTTCGCTCAAAAAATGCCCTGTTCCTATTATCCTGCCGCTCTTTTTTCTTCATTAGCTCAGCTATATACTCCCAAAGGAACGTTGACTAATAAAAAATGGGCTGATTTTTT
Source organism: uncultured Saprospiraceae bacterium (assembly GCA_964396595.1). GTDB lineage: Bacteria > Bacteroidota > Bacteroidia > Chitinophagales > Saprospiraceae > CAYNFR01. The sequence continues at coordinate 15,339 of CAYNFR010000042.1, forward strand.
GACTTGAAAGCATCTGACTGATTAGTTACTTTGTATTTTGGTGGGTGGGAAAGAAGTATCGTGAAATTTCTCTGATCATAAGAAGTCCGAAATATGGGAATACATGACAAGGCCACATCATCCCCATACCATCGTGTGCCGCATTGTGTGGAGGGCGTTACAATCAAAAAATTGCCGACCAGTTCGGTGGGCTGGGCTGCACTATATTCCACTATTGGGCAGATAGGTAGATACATGGATATGCCGAAGGCCTTACGAGCTTCGCTGCGTATGAACCAGCGTAGGGGTTTCGATTGTCCCGGATGCGCATGGCCTGACCCTGAGGATGATCGCTCAAGTATAGCGGAATATTGCGAAAATGGTATAAAAGCATTGGCCGAAGAGGCCAGTAAAGCACTTGTTGATGCTGATTTTTTCCAAAAATACGATATAGCTAGTCTGTGTGAATGGTCGGATTTTCAATTGGGCAAGGCTGGCAGAATTACAGCCCCTATGTATCGACAAAAAGGGGGTAAGCATTATGAATCCATTAATTGGGAGGAAGCTATAGCCAAGATAGGCAGTCATCTCAAGGGTTTATCTGATCCCAACGAAGCGGTGTTTTATACTTCTGGTCGCACGAGCAATGAGGCAGCGTTTTTATATGGTCTGTTAGCAAGAGTATATGGGACGAACAATCTCCCCGATTGTTCAAATATGTGTCATGAATCGAGTGGACTGGCACTCAGTGAAACATTAGGCATCGGTAAGGGTTCTGTCCGATTAAGCGACATACATGAAGCAGAATTAGTCATCATCATGGGGCAAAATCCGGGAACCAATCATCCTAGAATGTTATCGGCATTGGAGCAATGCAAGATAAACGGAGGGAAGATTTTGGCCATCAATCCTTTAAAAGAAATAGGCTTGATAAAGTACACTAACCCGCAGAAGGCTATGAGAATGTTGATGGGTGGTAAAGATCTTGCCGATCAATATTTGCAGGTGAAAATAAATGGGGATGTGGCGCTTTTAAAAGCCATCATGATACGCTTGTTTGCATTAGAGGCGGCTGGCCGCGATGATGTGCTTGATCGACATTTTATCGAGCGATATACGTATGGATATAATTTATTTAGAGAGAATATTAAGAAATACGACTTTGAAGAATGTTGCCTATTGGCCGGATTGTCGGTTGATGAAGTTGTGAGGGCAACAGACCTGATTGCTAGATCGCGGAAGATCATTGTCTGCTGGGCGATGGGTCTTACCCAACATGTAAATGGTGTAGACAATATCCGGGAGATCGTCAATTTACTGCTTCTTAAAGGGTCGATAGGCAAGCCTGGTGCTGGCACTTGTCCTGTGAGAGGGCACAGCAATGTGCAGGGCGATCGCACCATGGGTATATGGGAAAGGATGCCGGATGCATTTCATGAACGCCTTGAGGCTGTTTTTGGATTTCGCTCACCGAGGGAGAAAGGCTATGACACTGTTGCTGCCATCAAAGCCATGGCGGCAGGCAAGGTTCGATTTTTTATGAGCATGGGGGGCAATTTTTTGGTGGCTTCTCCGGATACAGATCTAACGGCTGAGGGATTAAGGAGCTGCGATCTGGCCGTGCATGTTTCTACAAAATTGAATAGGACGCATTTAATTGCCGGCAAAGAGTCCATAATTCTACCATGTTTAGGTCGATCAGAGTGGGATATACAGGGCAATGCTTACCAGTTTGTCAGCGTCGAAAACTCCATGGGTATCGTACATAGTTCAAAAGGGGTTTTAGCACCAGTCTCGGATCAATTGATGAGCGAGGCTGCCATAGTAGGGCAGATTGCCTTGGCGTTGTTTGATGATGCGCTTAACGAGCGAGTCGGCTGGTCCGAAATGATAAGCGATTATGATCTTATACGCGAAAGAATATCGCAGGTTATTCCCGGCTTTGAAAATTACAATAAGAGAATCAGAGAAGATAACGGCTTTGAATTGCCCAATCCGGCTCGCTCAAAAGAGTTTGTCAATGCCGGGCACAAGGCATATTTCTCTACGGTGTCTATTCCAGACAATCAATTGAGTGAAGGTATGTTTCATCTGATGACTATACGGTCTCATGATCAGTTTAATACGACTATTTATGGGTTGGAAGATCGGTATCGAGGGGTAAGTGGCGATCGCTATATTATATTCATGCATCCGGACGACATGGCTGATATGGGATTGAAAGAGAAGGATCGTATCAGGTTGATGAGTCATTATAAGGGTGATACACGCTCTGTTTCGGGTTTTAGTGTAATACCTTATGATATACCGAGGCGGTGTTTAGCGGCTTATTTTCCTGAAGCCAATCCTTTAGTTCATATTGATCTGAAGGCGGAGGGTAGTCATACTCCTGCCTCGAAGATGATTACTGTGACGGTTCATCGGCACAGCTGATCATTAGTGGGTGAGGTCAGTGTTCTGATTTTAAGCTTAACTTCCCGGCTTGTAGCGGGATTGAACACGGCGTTCTACATCTTCACGATAGAAGGCTACCTCTTTGAATTGGGCATCTGCATATCGTTGTGCTTGGTCGCTGAAGTGGGGTGAATTTGGATCACCACATTGGCCTCCGGCCAATAGAGATTTAGCTTTTACTTTAGGGCCGAATTCGACTACTGCAACGAAGCTGTTGCCCCTTGTTCCGTAGATGCGTTTTGTATTATTGTGATAGCTCGCTCCATAGGCAGCCAATGCACCCCAATTGCCTGATGCCATGTTTATAGGAATACTAGGTTTATCATCATCAAATAATTGTCGGATGCGACCATCCAGTCGTTGGTATCTATTGACTTCAGCCCACTGAATACGGTGGCCGCCAAAATCTTCATGGAGCTTATCCAGCACAGATTTAAGGGCATAAAGACGGTCAGTTAAGGGACTTTGTGTACCATAGTAGATCATTTTTTTCATGTCACTGAGGTGGGCTGGTGCTTTGCGGGATTGGAGTATATTCGAAGCATAGTAATGTGCTAAGGTCATGGCTTCCGAATCTATGCCCACCCTATAATCCCAATCTCTCAATATTTCTGCCGCCGCTTTCAGGTCGGTATCTTTGCCACCGATCTTATCGACTGCTTCAAGCAATCCTGGTATCAACACTTCAAATGCCCCCAGATACGAGTCATATGCCAATGTGATAAGATCGTCTAAAGTCATATTCTCAGCCAGTGATAACAATCTAATAGCATTAGCACCTCTGAAATTTTCGTGATCTCGGGACATATATCGGGGGAAATCCTTAACACGTGGGCTATATTCTGCTGCAACCGTGAACGGCGTTGAATTACAGTTTTGAATCCAGCCATTTGCTGGATTGACTATGACAATACACTCATCAACTTCATGAAGACCTTGCCAATCTGTATCGGGATTTTCACCATCCAATATACCTGAAAAATCGAAATTTCTGCTCCTCTTAGGAATGAAATTACCGTGGTAATAGGCTATTGTTCCATCAGCGTCCGCATAGACCGTATTGTTTGAGCTATTGGTACGCATGTTCATCATCTCTCTGAACTCGGTATGATTGCTCTTTTTTGTTCGTAGAAAGGACTGCATAAGGGCATTGACGGGATCCCACATGATGGCTGTCGCGACTAGTTTGTCGCCATCTTCGTGTGTTACAGGGCCATGATGCGTACGATAGATGGTAAAGGATTGTAGGTCTATGGTTCCGCCCTCGGTTTTATAGGCAAGGCTGATATCTTTTTTCTCCATCGGTCGATATTCGTCACCGTATTTATAAAGCGGTTGTTCATCTATATTGATGGGTGATATGGCGTATTCGTCCTTAACGTCGGTATCGCCCGAGGTATGCATCCATCCAGTTTTTTCATTAAACCCTTGATAAACAAAAAACTGACCCCATGTCACAGCGCCATAAGCATTCAGACCTTGCTTGCTGACGACATGAACCTCAGGTCGGAAATAAAAGGATGTATGTGGATTGATGAGTAGAATTGCCTTGCCTGATTTTGTCAATTTACCTGAAAGGGCAATACCATTCGAACCGGCTGTCTCAATAATCTGAGCGGATTCTTCTATCTCCGGATGTAAGAAGCCAATATCCGAATCTTTGACTTGTTTGCTGTAATATGCTCGAATTTTATTTATCGACACCTGTTCAATATCACCACCTATACTTCCTTCGCTAAAAAACATAGGCATCCATGGCTCGAATCTTGACAACAACCTAGGTTTAACTTCAGGATGCGTGTGTAGATAGTAATTGATGCCATCAGCAAATGCTACACATAACTCTTTCAGCCATGCCGGCGCACTCTCATAAATGTTCTTAGCCTCCTCTTCAGTCATATAAAGATTAGCGCGTAAGTCACTGTAGATTTCTGACCAACCTTCTACCTCAGCTAATCGACCGATCGCCCATATGTAGTTCTGTTCCACACGATTAAAATCATCTTCGCACTGTGCATAAAGAAGGCCAAAGACAGCATCAGCATCCGTCTTGCCATAAATATGCGGCACGCCGAAATCATCCCTGATAATCTCCACCCTTGCCGCTTGCCGCTCCCAGCGTTGTACCTCGGGAAGAACAGATGGCCTAAAACAGGACGTAAGGATCAATAATAGTGTTATGGATGCGAAGCGAGGCAGGTGCATAAGAGCTGGTTTATTCATTTTTGTCATGGCTCTGATGAGCCAATATTTCGTTGCCAAGATAAGCAAAATTAGCTTGTTTAATATCATGTTGCGGAATTGGGGTATTGTGGAATTGGGGAAATGCGGAATTGGGGTATTGTGGAATTGGGGTATTGTGGAGCTGCTGAATTGTGGAATTGTGGAATTGTGGAAATGCGGAATTGGGGTATTGTGGAGCTGCTGAATTGTGGAATTGTGGAAATGCGGAATTGGGGTATTGGGGAACTGCTGAATGGTGGAATTGTGGTATTGTGGAATTGTTAATTTATGTAGTTGTACGTTCCATAGGAGCGACCTATTTATGAGATCCTTCTAATTTTTTCAAGCTATTCTATCACTAAATTAGTAAGAAAATCAGTATATTAACCGCAGA
>CAYNFR010000043.1:0-11520 GCA_964396595.1 uncultured Saprospiraceae bacterium
TTTTGTCTTCGTTCAAAAGTAGTATTATTTTTTTTAACGCTTAGATTCAAGACATTGATTCAATTCACCCATTCAAGAATGTAATTTAATAACTAAAGTTGCATTTGCGGGTTGAATTCAGGATTACAAATCTTGAGCAAATTTAAAGCGTCTCACCTGACATACTTTATTGATTATCTATTAGCTTATAAGCTTTTAACCCATTACTCAGACTTCTGCTAGCAGAAGTTTCAACTTTTCTACAGTTACATGTTCCATCAACACGATTTTGTACCAAGCGGGATCATGATGGTTGTCTGGCACAAGGTTATATTTTTCAGCAATATAGGCTGGTAAGTGATGTGCACGGATGGTAATAATATTGGCATGTGGATGCCGATAAAATTGAATTTCTTTTAACTCTAATTCTTCACAAAACCATGCAGTTCTTTTCTGTAGGATATAAACCTTTTCTTCCCATTCATAAGGTCCTGTTTTGTGCAGTATCATCCATACAGCTACAGCATTAGCGCCTGATCTACTGCCTATCAGCGTGTAGTCTTCTCCGCTGACATACTTTGCATCCTTGTTTTTAACATGGTGGATCATGCCTTTTCTGATTAAAAATATCCCTGTCCCATAAGGTGCTTGTGCCATCTTGTGGGCATCCATAGTGATCGATGATACCTTGGGATTTTTGAAATTAAGAGCGGACTGTGTATCGACAAATGGGTAGTAAAAACCCCCATAGGCTCCATCAATATGTAATAGGTAAGTAACGCCAAGTTCTTCTAATATTGTACAGAATAGATCCGGATCATCCACAGAGCCAAACATCGTCGTCATCATATTGCATACCACAGCAAAGTATTTTTTGCCATTCTTGACGGCACTTGTTATGGTTTTTTTGATGGGTTCTTCACTCAGTTCCCGTGTGTGCTCATAAACGGGAACTTTATAAATACTTACGCCCAGTAGATTGGCAGCCTTGCTCATACTGTAATGTGTATCTGATGAGCACAGAATGGCTATTTCATTCAGAGAAGCGGCGTACTCGTTTATGAAGTAATTTCGATATATCCATATAGCTTGGATATTGGCCTCCGTGCCGCCCGATGCGACATAGCCATCATGCGCGTGTGCTTCACCGCCCATGATATCTACGGCACAAATGTCTATTAGCTCCCTTTCTATCGCCTGTGTTCCGGCAAAAAATGACTCCGAATTACCCAGCGTGTGACAGCCTATGTGATTTGGATTTTGTGCTAGGGTGGAGATAAAAGGTGACTCTTGCACGAAGCTTATATCTTGATTGAAGATCTTCGTGTCGAGATAAGAAGCCGGGACACCGAGAATATGCTGATTTTCATAATTGATATTTTCGGCAAGCGCATTAAATACACGCTTTTTTATCTGTTCTGTAGAGAGTTTATTCCAGTATTTCAAAATATTTGCTGTTATAGAATATCAAATTTCGTGTATTGATCTATGTTCACAGATATACGTACGCGCAGGGTATTGTTCTATTAGCTCTCTGCGATGTGTTGCCAGTATTACCGTACTTCCATTTTTTAGCGCTAGTTCGCGCAATAGATTTAATATCTGTTCACTTAGATGATTGTCAAGGAGAGCGGTGATGCCATCGGCGAGAATTAATTTTGGTTTGTTTAAAACCGCTCTCAATATCTTTATGATAACTTGCTCGCCTACAGATAGCTCGCCAGCCAGGGAGAGCGTTCTTTTGGTCATGTTACCAAATTTCAGCAGTTCGCTTATCGCTTCATCTCGATGTGTTTTTGCTTTCCAGCCTGTTGTTTTGAGGATTATTTCCAGATTTTCGAATACAGTTTTATCACCTATGAGGGGATAAAAATTTGAAATCAATCCTATCTGTTTTCGATAGTTCTGCAGCGCTTCATCTTGCAGATTTCTGATGTCGTAACCGAGTATATTAATTTCGGTTCCATCAAGCTCTTCGAGTTTTAGGATAGCTTTAAAAAAGGCTGATTTGCCGCTTCCATTCACGCCATATAGATAGCAGAATTCACCACTGGTGAGACTCATGTCTATGTTGTTGATAATGACTTCCTTACCGGCATAAAGCCTTCCATCACGGATCAATAATATTTCGGTTAATTCCATTAGTGTAGTTGAGATAAGTTTTCTTCGAGGATTCTCAGACGTTCGTAGCCGTCACGTAGTTTTTGCTTTTCTTTATCAACAACGGCTTCCGGGGCGCCGGCGACGAATTTTTCATTTTCAAGCTTCTTATTAATGCTTGCTATAAATCCTTGGGCATATGCTATTTCTTTAGTGATTCGCTCTTTTTCTGCTTCTATATCAATATCTAGTGCAAATGAAAGGAAGTATTTTTCATTTCCGGAAAGGAAAGGACTTCCTGTTTTAGGAAAATCTGCTTGATGGATGATGTCAGAAATATTTCCCATTTTATGAGTGAGCTCTTGTAAGGCCTTATCTGAAAGCAAAGTATCTGTTCCGGGTTGAACAACTAGCTCTACTTGGTTTTTGATAGGGATATTATTGCTGTTTCGCAGATCTCTTATTTTTGTAATAAGCTGTTGCCAGTTATCAATTTTTTGCAATAATGTATGATTGATATGCCCTGTTTTGGGGTAGCTGGATATGATACAATCTTCACCTTCTGATCTCTGTCTGAGCTGATGCCAGATTTCTTCTGTGATAAATGGCATTAAAGGGTGTAGTAGTTGGCATATTTTTTCAAAAAATGCCGTTGCCTCTTCGATAGTCTGAGGATCAGTGGGCATGCCGTATGCAGGCTTGATCATTTCGAGATACCATGAGCAAAAGTCATCCCATGCCAGTGCGTATAGTTTCATGGTGACATCTGACAACCGATATTGGGTGTAGTCATTTTCAATTTCGACTGTGCGTGAATATAGTTTGCTTGATAGCCATTGACCGGCTATTCTGCTTGATTCGGATTGTACTAGTGCCTTGTCCACAGTCCAACCCTTCAGTAGTCTCAGCGCATTCCAGAGTTTATTGCAGAAATTGCGACCTTGTTCGCATAGTTTTTCATCAAACAGTAGATCACCACCGGCAGGTGAGGATGACAAGACACCAAATCTCACGCCGTCCGCGCCAAAGCTATCAATCAATCCCAATGCATCCGGCGAATTGCCTAGTGATTTGCTCATCTTGCGCCGCATCTTATCGCGTACCATGCCTGTGAAATATACTTTTTCGAATGGGCGCTTATCCTCCCATTCGTAGCCGGACATGATCATTCGCGCCACCCAGAGGAAGATGATATCCCAGCCTGTCACAAGAATGGAAGTGGGGTAGTAATAATCAAGTTCTTCTTTCGACCTGAATCCATTAAAGCAAGTTATTGGCCACAGCCATGAGCTGAACCATGTGTCGAGTACATCTTCATCTTGACGGAGATCAGCAGCAGTGAGATGAGGGCCATGCTTGGCTCTTGCCAGAGCCAATGCTTCTTGCTCTGTGGTGGCAACAATACACTCACCTTGGTAATACCACGCAGGTATCCTATGTCCCCACCAAAGCTGTCTTGAAATGCACCAATCGCGGATATTTTCCATCCAATGGCGATAGGTGTTTTTCTGGTTTTTAGGAAAAAATTCAATGTGATCACTCATCACAGCATCGAGGGCGGGCGTGACAAGTTGCTTCATATCGACGTACCATTGGAGAGATAATCTAGGCTCTACTACGGCATTCGTTCTTTCAGAGCGACCTACGTTATGATCGTAGTTCTCTGTTTTTATGATTATGCCTGATTCGACTAACTCTTTGGTTATCAATTTTCTGGCTATCGCTCTATCAATACCGACATGAATTTGGGCGAGCTTGTTTAAAGTGCCATTCGGATTGAGAACATCAATCGTTTCTAGGTGATGTCTTTTTCCTATTTCGTAATCATTGGGGTCGTGAGCCGGGGTGACTTTCAAGGCACCTGACCCAAATGTAGGATCGACATAGTCGTCAAATATGATAGGTACTTGCCTATTGACTATCGGTACGGTGACTTTTTTGCCGCGCAAATGTTTAAATCGCTCATCGTCCGGATGGACAGCTACGGCTGTATCGCCCATGATGGTCTCCGGGCGTGTCGTGGCGATGGTGATATACTCATCAGATCCCACCACTTGATATCGCACATGGCATAGGGTAGTGGTCTCGTTATGATAGATTACTTCTTCATTGGAGAGGACAGTCTGCCCCTCGGGATCCCAATTTACAATTCGATAATCCCGATATAGTTTGCCGCGATTGTATAAATCTACGAATGCTTGAATAACAGCCTCAGAGCGTGATTCATCCATGGTAAAGGCTGTTCGCTGCCAATCGCATGAAGCACCTAGTTTCTTTAGTTGTTTAAGAATAATCCCGCCATATTTTTCGGTCCATTCCCATGCATACTGCAAGAATTCTTCTCTTGTGAGGTCTGATTTTTTAATGCCCTTTTCTCGGAGCATTTGTACGACCTTGGCCTCGGTGGCGATTGACGCATGGTCAGTACCAGGCACCCAGCAAGCATTTTTGCCATCAAGACGGGCTTTACGGATCAAAATATCTTGAACCGTATTGTTGAGCATATGCCCCATATGTAGGATACCGGTAACATTGGGAGGGGGGATTACGATGCTGAATGGCTCACGCTCATCCGGTGTTGAGTAAAAATATCCACGAGACTCCCAATATTGATACCATTTTTCCTCTATTTGTCGGGCGTCATATCTTGCATCCAATGCTTCCATATCTCACTTATTTAATCAATCTTGACGTCAGTCAATTCTGCACGGCAAAGTTAATGAAAGCTAAGAAGCTAAGAGAGAATTGTGTTTGAGCGAATTTAAGAAGGAATTTTGAGCGCGATTTCTTATTTGAGATGCTGCATACGAGTCAGTATCTTATCACTTTTTTAAGCTAATCCTATCTATTGCCCGTAGATCTTGCTGGTCTCCGCAGATCTATTAATAACTTAATACAGATGTCAAGCACAAGAAAAAAATTGTTCTGATATAAATAAAGTGAAACATCAAATGAATATTCACCCACATATTAATGGCTACGAGACATTCTATAATTTAAGCCTAAGCGATTGAATATCTTATAGTTGTAATCACTTATTGTGTTAAAATCTTTTATTAATTAATGGAACAGCAGCAGACTTTATGGCTGCGCATAAGGTTTAGGATCAATTCTATGACAAAACGCTCATAGAGTAGACTACGCCTCGCAACAGATATGGCACTAAAATTTCGGAAAAATAATCAAGAAATTTTGGTGATTTTATCCGATATATTTCAATAATACATATATATAAATTACTTTTATGTGAACTTTCGGCTTAACCTACCGGAGATTAACTGTTAAATGTTCAACCTGAGCGACCTGAATCGAGTAGGTCACCGTGTGTGCATTTTATTGCGCAAAGTAGTGACAGTAGTGGTAATCAATCTGATTCCTCTAGCTATCTACTGCTCAGTTGGTACAGAAGACGAGTTATGTGTTGATTTTGTTCCGGTTGACATATTTTTTGCGACGTTTGAGGCAACCGGGGGAGACAATAACTGGACGCTACTCGGTGGCGCATCAGATGGAAACTGGGTGCGAAATGTACCTACCCCTTACAGTACGGGTGGTACTCAAGTTGAGATAGCAGCATATCAAGGAAGCCGGAGCTTATTCACACGAAGAGGTGTCAATCGTGATGTTGACGGAGGTCCGACTGTCGCTCGTTCAAGAAATATTACTCTACCATCGACTGGTAAACTAGAGTTGGACTTGTACTACTATTTTGCACATCACAACAGTGCCCCGAATGATTATCTGACCATGGAACTGAAGCGCGCTTCTGATAATCAAGTAATTGCTGTATTAATTAACGAAGTAGGTTCAACAACCAACAGACCTGCTCAATGGATTAATTATATAGCTGATCTGTGTCCATATAGAGGAGAAACCGTTTACATGGAAATTCGGGCTGCCGATCTTAGTCCGGATAGTCAGGTAGAAGCAGCATTTGATAACGTGCGAATAACACAGGATCTTGAACCCATCACGAGTGGCTACGTTTATAATGATCTCAATGTTAATGGCATCAGAAATGTAGGTGAGCCGGGATTGAGTGGTGTTATCGTTTCGGCTTATGACACAAGCGGGAATTTTATAAGCCAGACGACGACTAATTTTTCGGGATATTATCAGTTTACTAATCTTGCCGCATGTCAGCAGTATACTTTACTAATCACTAATCTGCCCACTGATTATCAAGAGTCTGTGATCGGTCCTGACAATAAAGGGATTGTTATCCATATCAGTTCCGGAGGGGAAAACAATTTTGGTCTTTATAATCCATTGATCTATTGTGAAGAAGATCCTTTTATCATCGTTCCAGTCTATTATGAAGGGCCCATTAATGGGGCTTACGCCAATAAGGAGGCCATTATGAAAGTACGATCGAGTGCTGATGGTCATCATTTTAATGGATTTAATCCTTTGCCCGCATTTCAGGGTATCCAAATTGCGAGCTACGCAAATGTGGGAACGACAAATGGAATGGCTTACCAAAAAACAAAGAATCGATATTACGCGGCTGCTTATCACAAACGATATTCTGCCTTTGGGCCGCAAGGCCCTGATGCCATTTATCAACTTTCACCGGATGGTGGTGTGACAGGGGTGCTTAAACTGGATATCCTCACAGGCATCAGCAATGTTGCTGGAACGGATGTGCATGATTTTACCCCGATACTGGGAGAAGTCTATGATTTAGGTCTACTCAATGCAAGTTTTGCTGCTCCGGGCAAACGGTCATTCGGTGATATAGAAATCTCTGGTGATCAGAATACCCTATATGTTGTCAATTTATTCAATCGCCGTATATACGCCATTAATGTGTCATCGGGTAATACGGCGACAAGTTCCCTCATAACAAGTTGGGCGACACCGGATCCTACAGGAGCTGGTAGGCATAGACCCTTCGGACTGGCATGGCACAATAACCTGCTATGGGTGGGAACAGTTGACGAGAATGCCAATACAGCCTGGGTGCACAGCTTAAATCCACAGACGGGGGTCTTCACATTGAGACTTACTGTTCCCTTAAATTTTAACAGGCAGTCATTTTTTGGCAATGCCAATAATACGGTGACGGCTCCGGCAAGATGGCGGGCATGGGTTGACAACCCCAATTTTACCCCATTTGCGACACAAGGAGAAATCGGATATCCACAGCCTATGCTGTCAGATATAGAGTTTGCTGCAGATGGCGCCATGATATTGGGCTTTAGGGATAGATTCGGTGATCAATCGGGGGCAAATAAGCGATTTAATCTGAGCTCTCTTAGCGCTACTTATAGTATCACTTCCGGCGACATTCTCAAGGCATGTTTTATCAATGGTAATTATACCCTGGAGACGGGTCTAGCCGGCGCATGCCCCACGACGGGTGGTCTAGCTAATTCCGGACCTTCCAATTATGAATTTTATTACTGGGATATCTATGCGTTACCCTTCAATACATGGAATCCTAATGTCAACACCGGAGGATTTCACTGGGAAAATACACAAGGAGGTCTGTTACAATTGCGCAATGCGCCATATGTCCTGACCACAGCCATGTCACCGATTTCTGACTTCTCCGGTGGGGTGATGAAGCTCAATAATTCTACGGGTGTAAGGCAAGGAATACCTCCGCAGCCGGTTAATCTCGGTAATCTGACAGGAGGATATACATTATTCGAGGGAGGAGATTATGGTCCCGGCTTTCCGCCTATTAATGGAACAGCGGGCAATGCCAATGGTCTCGGAGATATAGAGGCTGTATGCAAAATGCCGATCATGATCGGTAATTATGTGTGGTACGATGTCAATAAGGACGGACTACAAGGGGCTAATGAACCACCTTTGGTGGGTGTAACCGTACAGCTTTATAACAGTGCGTCGGTATTAATAGGGGAGGCCGTTACGGATGCAGATGGTTATTATTATTTTGGCGGCACAGCCAATGCTAATATGTTATCCGGATTTGAAATAGAAGGAGATGCGGATTATACTCTCTCTATCAGTTTTGCCGAGACGATGGCTACTCCTTATAATCTGGCTGCGATTACTATCACAGATGCTTCAAGCAACACGATTGATCACCTTGATTCTGACGCCATGCTGTCATCAAATGCGTTAGCAGCAATAATCAATATTAGTACCGGTAATTATGGGATTACAAACTACACATATGACTTTGGTTTTATAGATTGTGTGCTGAGCAATGTCGATTTTGTATTTGAATCATGTGAAGATAGTGGATACACTCTAATGGTCGGCGACAGTCTTTTCAATGAATCGAATACTACCGGTACGGTCATTCTGACCAATATCGAAGGCTGCGATAGCATTGTCAATGTGCAGCTATTTTTTTATCCAAATTTTAATTCTACCATTAGTTATTCTGGATGTAGTGGTGATGGATATAGCTTGATAGTAAATGGAACAACATACAATGAAACCAATCCGATAGACACCATCATCCTAAGTACCGTGCATAATTGTGACAGTATTATATATGTCAATTTATTTTTTGAGCAAGCACCTGTCGTTGAAGCGGGCATGCTTGCAGACCCTTTATGCTCAAATACTGTACTTATGTTAAGTGACCTAAACGCGAGTATAACAGGAGGCACATCGACAGGAAAATGGACAAGCACTGGAGATGGCGTTTTTAATAACATGGGTAACTATGGCGGGGCTAATCCTGCGACGACATATTCGCCAGGCCCATCGGATATATCAAGTGGAGAGGTGACCTTGAATCTGACATCCGTCTCTCTGGGAAGTTATTGTAACCCTGTAGCAGATGCTGTCTTGATATTCATCAATGATGTTACATGTAGCCAGTTTCCTTGGTCGGGCAACTAAAGATTATAAAAATGGCGATATGTTAAATTTTACTATAAAATTTCTAAATTAAAATATTCTCATTATCTTAACGGTGACAAAGTAGTTTCGTGTAAGGCATCCGATAACAAGACTTTATGGGGTGATGGATGAGGGATCCTTAGGAAAGCTACTCTTAGCGACCTGAGTGAATAATGAGAAATCTACATTTTAGAGCGCCATTGCCCTTGAGTATCGTCATCGGAGTGATGACAGGTCTCTCATTTCATTTTGCACATTACTCGCTTAATTCAACATTCTACAACTGTAACTTTATAACGAGTCGCGTTGTGGTAGATTCTGTATGTGTCAATAAGGCAGGATCTTTTGATTTACACGTTTATAAAGATAGCCTAGGCTATCCAATGTATCAAGGTGCATTCGACAAATGTGAACGTGTGTACGCATCATCCCTTTTCTTCTCAGAATATATCGAAGGGACTGGAAATAACAAGTGCCTGGAACTGTTTAATGCGACCGGATCAGATATTGATCTTGCGCTTGAGAATTATGTTATAAGGATTTATAATAATGGTAGTACAAGTGTAACACGAACCATCAATCTTACTGGCATAATAAAGGATAGCAGCACTCATGTTATATGTCATACCGGAGCCGCTATGGAAGCCTTGGCTGTAAGTAATCAAACATATTCGGGTACCACCTACAATGGGGATGATGCTATAGTGTTATTTCGCGGCACAGACACCCTTGATGTCATCGGCGCAATAGGTGAACAGCCGGCTGGTGGAGGCTGGTCAAGTGGTGGAGTGAGTACACTAGATCAGACCTTAAGAAGAAAAGCTACTATTCTATCCGGAGATTCGCTAGGGACTGATACTTTCGATCCATCAATAGAATGGCTAAGCTTCCCGGTCAATACGGTTGATGATCTGGGTAAGCATATCGCCTCAATTGAAAATTGTAATCCTATACTTAATCCACAACAATATGCCCTAGGATCGGACTGTATTATTAAAATAAAAATGACTGATCTCAATGATGGGTGTACGGACAGTTTATATGTTCATTTTTCAATTTCGACTGATACAGCCGAGATTGTCTTTAATAAAGTGATATGTGCCAATGAAGATTATGAATTTGATGGGATCTGTCTAAAACTATCAGGCATCTATACAAGACTTGAGACACATCCTTTTTATTGTGACAAAATGATTGTACTCAATCTCGAAGTTCGCGATACTTTTTACACGGTTGCTGCCCAACAGATTTGTATCGGGGATTCTATACATTTTGATGGTATTTTTTTAAAGACTTCCGGCAGTTATTCGGCTGTATTTTCTTCTATGCTCAATGGCTGCGACAGTACTGTGTTAATGGAATTGATGGTACGAGATACACACCGAGTGATGCTAGAGGAGCTTATATGTCCGGGAGATTCTCTGTTGTTTGTAGATACATACTTGAAGGAAGGAGGTATATACGAAAGAGTTTTGATGAGTGCATCAGGCTGTGATAGCACGGTGGTATTGGAATTAAGTGTGCATCCAGAGATAGTGTTGATGTCTGTAGATGTGGATCTCTGTGCCAATGGCTTAAGAGGGCATGACTTGACGCAATACGAATCATTGATAATTGCAGGAGATGGGGTCTTTAGCTATTACCGTGATAGTGTGGCTTATTGTGATGATCTATTTTTCTCGGAGTATATAGAGGGCAGTGGCAATAATAAGTGCATAGAGATATATAACGGTACCGGGTCAACAGTAGCACTGAGTGACTATGTGGTACAGATCTATTTTAACGGAGGTACGACGAGTAGTAAGCGTTTGGCATTGAGTGGGATGCTGGTGGATGGCGCGGTGTATGTGTTATGTCAGAACAATGCTGGTACTACATTTTTGGATAAGGCTGATGCTGTGGGGACGCCGCAGTTCTGGAATGGTAATGATGCGGTAGCCTTGATGAAGGATGGGTTGTTTATTGATGTGATCGGGCGGATAGGCGAGGATCCGGGTACAGCCTGGTCTGCGCATGGCGTGAGCACACAGGATAGAACATTGCGTCGCAAGGCGCATATCTGCATGGGTGACAGGGAAGGCAGCGACCCATATGATCCGTCACTGGAGTGGGATGTGTATCCTATAGATGATGCGGGAGGGTTGGGGGTTCATGAACATGATCTTGAGGTTTTTAGCGTGGAGATTAGCACACCTGAGATGCTGGATATAAGTGATACGGTGTATCATGTCGTGTACACGGCTATGACAGGCTGTGAGGCGACAGTTGAGATCAGGATAGCGGTGAGAGATACCCATGAAGTGCACTTGATGCACGCAATCTGCGCCGGGGACAGCTTGTTTTTTGTCAATATGTGGCTTCGAGATGCCGGAGCGTACAGAGAGGTCTTGGTGAGTGAGGGCGGATGTGATAGTGTGGTTAGTCTGATGCTGGAAGTCAGGGACAGTTTTTATGTAATGGATTCGGGCAGTATTTGTGCCGGGGACAGTATTGCCTTAGGCGGATCATTTTTAAAGGAATCGGGCTCTTACACCTTTGTTTTTACTAGCCAAGTGACAGGCTGCGACAGTACTGTGTTAATGGAATTGATGGTACGAGATACACACCGAGTGA
>CAYNFR010000043.1:11620-20339 GCA_964396595.1 uncultured Saprospiraceae bacterium
CGGAGCGTACAGAGAGGTCTTGGTGAGTGAGGGCGGATGTGATAGTGTGGTTAGTATTCAACTTCATGTACTTGGAAACTATCACCTCAGTCCACGTAGGTATATGAACAAATGTCCTATGACTGCTGTGCCAGGTGCGGATATTCAGGTATTAGACTCGTTGATTCATATAGGTGCAGTTGATTTTCGATTTTACAAAATTGATGATAATGGAACTATTTCTTCGACATATTATGAGAGTGTCTCTGAATTTGACAATGATTATTATTTCGAATTTACACTAGATGGTTGCAGCGGATCTGGAAGAATTTTAATTGAAATAGCACCATGTCCTGAGAACTGCATTATTGAAATTCTTGAATCATTTACTGAATGCAATCCTGATGGATCGTTTGATATTATTGTGCGCTATGAGATTGATCAAAATATCACTGATCTATTTCAAATTTCAATTAATGGACACATTATAGATACCGTTGATATCGGTGCTGGTATTTATGACTATAATTATCGTCATGAAATATACGAAGACGAAATTTCCTTTGATATTATTGAGCTCGGTAGTGGAGGTATTATTATATCAGAATTTCTAGCTGATCCGGCGAAGGATGAGAATCTAGACGGGGTTTTCAGTACGAATCAAGACGAGTTTATTGAGTTTTACAATAATTCCGGACTGACTATAGACTTGTCTGGAATGCGTATCAGTGACAGAGTTAATGTTAGACATATATTCCCACCCGGCACGATATTGCCACCTAGGTGGTTTTTAGTGGTATTTGGGGGAGGGAATCCTGAGATAAGCATGGACAGTCTACTAGTTCAAACTTCTTCAATGGGGACATTAAGTCTCAATAACAATGGTGATGACATACATATTCTCAGTGATGCTGATACACTATGGACAGTGCGATATGGCTCCATTGCGGGGAATAAGAAACCATTGGCTGCTGTTGGGATCAATACATTTGTGGTAAAGGAATCCACTAGTATTGGGCGAATAGAGGATGTTATAGGCTTGGGAGGGTTTGGCGGCACTATCTGTCAAGCGAGACATTTTATAGAAAATCCTAATTGTATTGTAGTAGATAGTTTTAATCTGGCATTAGAAAAATTGCTGCTTTCGCCTATCGACCCGCAACGCGGAGATACACTGATTTGGTCTATCACTGTACGAAATACAGGGACACGGGATGCCAGAGAAATCTTCCTTTTAGATTCCATTTCTGACGGACATTTTTTTAGTTCTGCTTTAAGTCATGGCTGGCTTGGCGACGGTACAATTTCGATTCAATATTTGCCGTCAGGCAAAGATACTACTCTGTTTTTCTACTCTGTGATAGATCCTCTCTTTACGGGCCATTCTATTTTTAATTATGCAGGAATCTTGTCAGCCATTGATGCGACTACAGGAGTGTCAGCGGTCGATCGCAATGGTGATTATAGAGATAGAGATGAGCGTTTTGATCATAATGATGCGCGGGAGGTAGCCTTATGTGGAAATGTAAATATGATTAATATTAATAAAGCAGATGTCTTGATCTGCGAGATGCAGGGGGATAGTTTGATCATATTCGAACCGAAATCAATACTGCTCAATGAGGAGTTGTATTTCAGTCAATATCTGGAGGGAGATTTTTTAGATAAATGTCTTGAAATTTTCAATTTTACCGGAAGACAGATCGATCTTACTGATTATGCTATTGAAATGTATTTGAATGGAAGCTTCACTGCTTCTCGGACTATACCATTATTCGGCGCAGTCAGACACAATGAGACATTTGTAATTTGCCATTCTACCGCGGATTCTGCGTTAACAGCATTCTCTCAGCAGACGGACACAAGGATGATTTACAATGGTGATGATGCCATTTTGCTTAAAAAGGGAACACGGATTATTGATAGAATCGGTCAAGTGGGTTTTGATCCCGGGACAGCATGGAGAGGAGGAGGTATCAGTACCTTAAACAGCAATCTTTATCGTAAATCTGTTATCAGTCGTGGTGATGTGGCAAGTCATTCTCCATTTTTTGTTGATGAGGAATGGGCGGCATTTGATGAATTACGAAACGGTTTTGGGGTTCATTTACAGGACTCGGTTAGATTAATGGATTACGATTTCTATGTTCAATATCCTGGAATGGGTTTTTCAGTTTATGACTCGGGTAATCGGATGGAATTCTCTTTTGGGAAAGATGAGCAGTCAGCGAGGATATGGTACAGACCACGATTTATGGGATGTGAGGGCGAGATTGGTAGTATTCTTGTCGCGCAGAATCCGCCTGCATTAAGTGTGGCGTGTAAGGCAATCGTCAATGTCAGCTTAAATGATGAATGTCGCTTAGGCATAGATTCACGTGATTTTATTCTAGATCAAGGCTTGCCCGAGTTTTATAATATAATCATAAAAGACTTACGGGGTAATCTTGTAGATATTAGCGAACCGTTGGCTGCTGAAGTCAATAAGCTGAAATACGAACTGGTCAATTTCTGTGATGCGTCCACTTGTTGGGGAGATATAGAAGTGATACGCCCGGTTAATCCATTCGTCGCGAGTTGTGACTGTGCTGCCGAGCCCGATGGCTCAATTGATCGCCAATGTAGTTTTTTGTGTCTTGATGAAATTGTGATAAACGATCCTGTAGTCATCGACAAATGCACCGGTAAGCCTCTCGAATTACTGAGATTAAGGAATACCAGCTACGAAGAATGCGGGGATGAAATCCATACCATTTACAGTGTTTACAGAGCTGATAAGAGGGAGGATACAATATGTGTGCAGAGATATGTTATTGCCGCCCTGAAAGCTAGTGACATACAACTCAGCCAAGATACTGTCATTCATGGATGTGATCCGGGGAGATTGGATATATATCAATTCGGACCGTATTATGTCAATTATAAAGGGGAACGAGTGTATTTTTCGACGCTGCGCGAAAATATATGTGATTGGAAAGTAGAGGTGGATACCTCAGCCGGTAAAACATCCTGTGCGGGTTTGACTGATGTGATGGTCCGATGGCGACTAAAGTCATGGTGTTCTGATGCGACTATTTCCTATAATCAGACCATAAGATTTACAGATGACGTCCGTCCTACGATTGAGACAATTCCCATCCCCGGCGAGACAAGCCCGCTCCGTATTTATAGAAGCTTTATACTTGACAATACGCAATGCACCGGTGTGTTTAGGCTGAGCGAGATGTTCAATGCCAGTGACGATTGCACACCGACCGACGAAATGTTAGTGACATACGAGCTTAAAGAAAATATGCTACTTATCGGAGATTCATTGTTTGTACAGGGAGCCGGATTGCATAACTTTCGCGTTAGCGCTATTGACCGTTGCGGCAATCTAAGTACGACTTTCATAAATATAGAAGTCAGAGATAGAGGATTGCCTATGGCAATATGTCGTGACATCGTTATATCTACCCTTGATCCATGGGTTGACGGTCGGGCAAAAATTCCTATACATCATTTTGATGCAGGATCCTATGATGCATGCGGTGAAATAATCTTTAGTATAGCTAGGAGATTAGACAATAAATTTACTTGCAGAGGTGAGTCTTTGCGATTTGTAGGTACTGACTCTATCGAATTTTGTTGTGAGGACATAGGCAAGGATATACCGGTTTTGTTACAAGTATTTGACAATTTTGGTAATTCATCAAGATGTACTTTGCGTGTTCAGGTGCGCGAGCTTTCTGTTCCGACCTTGTTCTGTGAAGACATCTATGTCGATTGTCGCGTATCTATTTATCCGGAACAATTGGCTTATCCGGCAGTACGCGCATTATCTTGTTATAAACCCTCACTTATCTATAAGGACTCGATTGATAATGGTAGTAGCTGTAATTATGCCATCATTCATCGCAGGTGGACAGAAGAAAATTCTAAAGTTAGCTGTATGCAACGAATTTTTATCAGGCGGGCAGATGTAGAGGCGGTGACCAAAATTCGATTTCCATTACATTACGACGGCTCAGTTTATGGGCCGACAAGCCATTATGGGTATCAGCATCATACGGATGTAAGTGTAAGATATGCAGCGAATGATTCTATAAAGCGTGAGGATTGGCAGAATTATTTTGGCGAAGCCAATGTAGATCCGACTTATCTCGGAACGAAAATGCATGAGGCTGCCCTGTGTGGGCAACAGATTAGTGACTCTCCAATAATTGAAGATGAATTCTGTACAATTGTCGGTTTTAACTACGAAGACAATATATTTCTTGAGTCCGGCTGTCAGAAGCTAGTCAGAAAGTGGGTGATGATAGATTGGTGCAGCTATAATCCTCAGATGGCGGAGGAGCCTGATAACTTCGAATTAGTTATTGATCTGATTGATGACACACGCTATTTCGCATTGTCAAGATTGACAGCGCGTGATGGTGTCTATCGGTTTGCGCAAGTGATTAAGCAAATTGATCAGAAGCCTCTTTATTTGCAGCAATTAGAGCCGGATGTTGTCAATATGAATGATCACACTTGTCAAGGTATAATAGATTTATCTAACACCATAGCGTACACCGGAGGATGTAAAAGTGCTGAGCAATCATTATCCATCATTGTGACGAACGAAGAAGGGGAGGACGTCTATCAGGAGTATCTTGCGATTGTGCTAGGGCGAGAGTTTTTAGCTTCGACTGATCCCTTGCCTGTGGGGCAATATTTAGTACGGTATGTGGTGCATGATCGCTGTGTGGGAGATGTTACATTCGAAAGATATTTTTTGATACGAAGTAGTTTGCCACCGGCGTTGATATGCCATGGTCGTGTCAGTGGTGGCAAGTATTATGACAGTCATGTATCGATAAGAGCAGCGTCATTTATTAAAGAGCTTACTCAGACATGTAGTCCGCTAATGTCTATTGGTTTTTCGTTAAGTGGGGCATATAGATTATCTGATGAAGTGATGACACCATGCCCACAAAAAGATACCGTATTGTTGCTTGAAATAATCGCTCGCGATGTCAACAATAACGAAAGCAGTTGTTTCGTGTATTGGCAGGTGGCAGCCGGGGATTGTCCTTCATCATTTTATGCAGGTGCCAGAACTGCGACCTTTTCCCCATGGTCTGTATCGATGACTCCCAATCCATTCAGCGATATCATAACAATTGACCTTTCTGGTGGATCTGATGACGATCTTACTATCGAGATATGGGATACCGGTGGACGCCGGTCGAAAGTTTTTCATTACACATCTCAATATACTAATGTGATTTTGAGGAGAGAAGATTTTAATGGGTCAGGTGTTTACATTATTAAGATTAGCCAGGGAGAGCATACCGAAAGGGCTAAGCTTGTTTTGGTTGATTAGGGGAGGGGGATAAAAACAGTGGACTAGGCCGATTCCGATTTATTCAGGCTCTCTACGGTGCTATGTAATACTATAAAAATAGAAGTGTATAGTTTTTCCAAGGCTCCTTTGGAGTGACTATTTCAACTGGTTATAAATTGAAAATGTTAAGTTATTTGTATTGCCAGTGATGATGAAATCTGCAGATAATATTCGGCAGTGCGTTCCATTACGTCTATCACAGGCGACGAACGCAGAGAAAATATGTTGTCTAAGAGACAATGGACTTGTACCTTAAAATAAAGTGCAGTGGATGAATTGACTTGATACTTTATGTCATACGAATAATCAACTCAGCAGGTAGACGAGAATGGCATATTATTAAGACCGACATATGTAAGTAATCATACGCATTATTCACCGACAGATCGGATGCACGAGCAGCTACATCTAAATCCGCAATATTCAAAAATGATCAGTAGGATACGCGCACGCACGCTAGAGCCGGTAAGGGGTACATTATCAATTTTATGTCTCTGCGTCGTTTCAACGCACACGGAATGCAAATAAGCATACTATAATGGCGGCGCTGTGTTATAATTTAAAAAAAAACTATTAAATTTTGATAGATCTAGATCGGATATTTCAATAAATATAATGTCAATAGAATACAATGTCAACATAGGCTCAAGATGGCCTCTAAATGCCCATTTTTCGAATATCAGCCTCTACATGTTGCGATAATCCAAGACGGATAGAGAAGCGAAAAATGGAGAAAATAGGCTAAGAAGACCTGATTTTGGATCAACTGACCTGGAAAAAGCATAAATAGGTGTCAAAAATGGATGGTTGCGCAACGGCTACCATTGTTACAGATTGTAAGATGTCTACTTGTCATTTTGTTTCGACTGTCTTTTGATCATTAATTTTCAACAAGAATTCAGCTATCCGTTGTGTCTCAATACTTGAAAATGTCGGCTTGAAGTAGTTTATGTAGCCTAGAAGTTCGTTTAATGTCAAAACCTTTACGTATTGAAACTCTTCTGTTGGTTTGCTATTAGTCAGAACAATGAGGTTCTTGATTGATATTTTTTTGTCGCCCCAATGATGTCTGTCTAAGCGCAGATGATAGTTACTCATTTCATTATTAAGCAACTTGAATAAAACAAAACTTGTTCTCCTTATTTGTTTAACAGGTGAACGTAAACTTAAATTTTCCAATGATTTTATGCTCCAATTCTTAGTCTCAATCAGAAATATACCCGATGGAGCTACAAGAATATGGTCAATCTGGACTGACTTTATGTAAGTGTTTTCTTGTCTGTTATAAATTGCAGGTAAAAATGAAACCGAAAAGTCATTAATTATAAAGTATTCGTCAGATAAATTTTCCAATTCTTTAACAACTTTGTGCTCTCCTAAAGCTCCATAAATGACACTGTTCAGATTGTCAATTACAGCTTTTTTTCTTTCAAGTTCTGATAAAGCGTGACGAGCACTCTGTTTTATCGTTTCATCTACATTTGAAAATTTAAATTGATAACGAATACTCTTTTCCTGATAATTATCAACCAGGTGACTAATTGTCATTTTTACCTTACTGTCAAATTTATTTTCCTTGTGTTTGATTTTTCTTTTTATATCCCAAACGCTTAAAAACTTGGTTATTTTATGAAATAAATTTGTCGGATTATTGCTTATTGAAACACTAAGTTGTTTCTTTAAAAAATCAATTTCGTCTGTCAATATTTCTTCTGTCTGTTGTCGTGTTGTTTCTATTGCTGCATCTAAGTCTTTCAATTCCAAATTAAGCAAGTTTTTCTCTTCCATAATTAGGTTTTTATGATGCGATATTAATTGCTGTTGGGAAGTTGCAAATGAGTTTTGGAAATCAATAACCTCCTTCAGCGATTTAAAGTCGGAAATATTATTTTTAGCCAAACGCGATTTTAGAGTCGTCAGTGAACCAATTGTGTTATATGTTTTGCTCATTCTGTTAGCCGATTGTTAATTGCACGGTGTCTCTTACATAGTGCCACTAACGGCAGTCTATGAAATAACTAACATTAAAAATTCAAAAATAGTAAAAATAATTGGACAGAATCAAGAAATGCAAGTCTCCATACAAGGCAAAACGCCGTTTTTGGCTAAAAATGGCTGTAATACAGCTCGATACAGACCTTAATTATTTTCAAGTACAAATTGCTGCCTAAAAAAACACCCCTCTCTCCACTTAATTATACGCTTTACAGCCAAGCTAAAAAATCGGTTTTTTCAGAAAATAGAGGTTTTTTCACGACCTGACGGTTTGCAGCTACAAGAAGTTGGCGATTTCGAAGACGAAAACTGTCTGCCACCAATGAACTTGATACGAAGCACGAAGCTTCATTTAACCACTGAACCACCAGTTTCTTGTAGGTGCTGTTAGGCACTTTTTTAATTTAATCTAAATCCTTCTTTTATGTATTCAATAGCTTTTAAATGAGCATCTGTTTCAGATTTAACAGAACCCCAATTTACCACATCATGTCCTTTATCTTTATACATAAAGCTTTTAACTGCTACTCCATTTTCTCTTAATATTCTGGCATATAGTTCTTGTTCAGCCCTTGATATTTCATACTGACCAAAAATATTAAAAGTCAGAGGTGTCCCAATAAGATTATCAGACCAAAGAGGTGAGCCATATCTACTTCTCACTTCTTCCTGGTTTGTGAAATATAAATCCTTGCATTCAGTCCATGATGATCCGCCACCGTCAATGGCAGCATAAACAAGAAGTTGGAACTTAAAGTCAGGACTATTTTCTGAATCTATTGCTCTTAAAACAGTTGATGCTGCAAAATAGGCACCAGCACTTTCACCCGATATTGCAAATTTATTCTTATCAATTCCAAGCTCTTCGGCATGGTTGAATATCCAATTCGATGCTTCATAGATATCATTATGAGATGATGGATATTTGTTTTCAGGTGCTAATCGGTAATCAATTGCTA
Source organism: uncultured Saprospiraceae bacterium (assembly GCA_964396595.1). Classification (GTDB taxonomy): domain Bacteria; phylum Bacteroidota; class Bacteroidia; order Chitinophagales; family Saprospiraceae; genus CAYNFR01. The sequence continues at coordinate 19,922 of CAYNFR010000043.1, forward strand.
TTACAACCACATCCGTTTTTTTAGAAAGGTATCTACAAATTTCATCATGACTATTGAGGCTTCCTGCAACCCAGCAAGCTCCGTGAACATAAATTAATCCAGGCTTTATGATATTTACATCCGAATTATATATTCGAATGTCCACTTGTCTACCTTTTAATTGAATGGTTTTATCATAAATAACAATCTCAAATTTTGATGAATCAGGTTTTATTCGCTCTACTTGTTCACGAAATTGATTAATACTTTCTGGAGTAGATAACCATGCTACCTGAGCGGATACGTCTAAAGTATTTAGGGTGAAGATGAGTACTGTTATAACTAACGGGTATAGATATTTCATTTTATATTTTATAATTGTGCATAACATCAGTATATACGCAACTCCATGACCTTATAGCGTCTATATCGTTATTAA
>CAYNFR010000044.1:0-20274 GCA_964396595.1 uncultured Saprospiraceae bacterium
TTCTAAACGTCGCTAAGTTAACATTTAATCCGATCTCATCCGCTAGTTCGATACCATTATATTTATACTGGCTCTCGCGAGCAGGTTGATCCATAAATGGCCCTTTTTGCGTCAGGCCGTAAGGGTAATACTGCCCCTCCCACAATATCTCTGATGGTGTAGCGATCAGACCGTCTCCGTTGAGGTCGCTGTACATAAGTCGGGCATTGCCCAGATGGTCGCTGATGGTGTATTCTTGCCGGATGGTATTCGCCCCGGTGAAAAATGCGCGACCTTCGCTGTGCATGATGCTGCTAGTCTCACCATTGATATACTCGATACCGCCGATATAGTCTATATGTGTCGTGCTCGCACCATCAACTATCGTACGACGCAGAGTCGTCCCACTAGCGTCATAGGTCATCTCTTGATATTTCGTGGCAGAGTAGCTGATCTTCGTCGGCAGATCTAGATGATTGTAGCTGATCGTGATTCCTTTGTCCGGATCATTAATTAGATTTCCATTTGTACTGTAGCTATAATGGGTGCTATTGCTATTTTTAAATCCTTCTTGCCCCGCTACACCTGTAACAAGGTCACTCAATAAAAGTCCAGATTGCCTCTACTTAAGTCTTATGACTATAGATCACATAAAAATAAACTCAAAATAGTACCTCGCCTTTTTAAATTACAGTTTGCAGATAACAAAAAAGAAGATACTTTTGCAGTCCCTTAGACCAAGGTACCGTAGCTCAGTTGGTAGAGCAATGGACTGAAAATCCATGTGTCGCTGGTTCGATTCCTGCCGGTACCACTTTCTGAAACCCGATTAGTACTCCCTAATCGGGTTTTTTTATACCTTCAATTCAGCATTCTAGCAAGTGCACCCAGCGCATAGAAGAAAATTTGGACATTTTTCGAGATAGAAATCATTTTCCCGATATACTTCGTACATAGAATCATTCCAATCTTTATCTTGACGCTACTTTTTATGTCCAAAATAGAAACACATGCTACACAAGATTTTATGCTTTTTCATTTCAGTAGGTATATTTATTACCGTATCAGGGCAGGGCTCTATGCCGGATGTCCCCGTCATCAAAGAGGGAGATGGTCCGTATAATCAGTTAATAATCCGTGGCGCTACGCTCATCAATAGCACAGGTGCGCCACCTATCGGCCCTGTTGATATCGTTATCGAATATAATATCATCGCCAATATTCAGACTGTAGGTTATCCCGGCGTCGAAATCAATCAACAAAGAAGACCGCAGCTTAAGCCCGGCGGTAAAGAGCTTGATGCTGCCGGACACTATATTATGCCCGGCATGGTAGATATGCACGGTCACATCGGTGGCAGATGGCAAGGTGCCGGAGGAGAGTATGTGTTCAAACTCTGGATGGCGCACGGTATCACCACTATCAGAGATCCGAGTTGTGGCAATGGGCTGGACTGGGTGCTACGACACAAGAAACTCAGCGAAAAAAACGAGATCACTGCACCGAGGATATTGGCTTATACATCATTTGGGGCAGGTGAATATGACCCTATCAGTACACCGGAACAGGCGAAAGAATGGGTGCGCAACAATGCCACCAGAGGAGCTGATGGCATAAAGTTCTTTGGGCTATCGCCCAAGCTTTTTGCTGCTGCACTCGAAGAAAACAAGCGTCTTGGCTTGCGTTCGGCCTGCCACCATGCACAGCTGGAAGTAGGTCGCTGGAATGTATTACATTCGGCTAGAGCCGGACTGACCAGTATGGAGCATTGGTATGGCTTGCCTGAAGCACTATTCGCCGACAGAACTATCCAGGATTATCCGAGTGATTATAACTACCAGAACGAACAAAACAGATTTGGCGAAGCCGGTAAGTTGTGGAAGCAGGCCGCGCCCCCTTTCAGCGACCACTGGAATAAAGTGATGAACGAACTGCTCGAACTTGACTTTACGATCGATCCGACCTTCAATATTTACGAGGCTAACAGAGACTTACAACGCGCCCGCAGAGCTGAGTGGCATGAAGACTACACCCTACCCAGTTTATGGCGTTTTTATCAGCCTAGCAAGATCTCTCATGGATCCTACTGGCATTACTGGGGTACAGAAGAAGAAGTAGAATGGCGCAATAATTATCGCCTATGGATGACATTTGTCAATGAATATAAAAACAGAGGTGGGCGTGTTACCGCAGGATCTGATAGTGGATTTATATTTCAGTTGTATGGATTTGGGTATATCAGAGAACTTGAATTACTGCGAGAAGCAGGTTTTCATCCGCTTGAAGTCATAAAAGCAGCCACCCTATCAGGAGCAGAAGCACTCGGGATGGATGATCTCGTCGGAAGTATCGAGGTCGGTAAACTCGCGGACTTGGTTATCCTGGAAGAAAATCCGCTCGCCAATATCCAAGTACTCTATGGCACAGGAGCAATTAAACTCACAGATGATAATGAAGTAGTGCGCGTAGGCGGTGTAAAATATACAGTCAAAGACGGTATCATCTATGACGCTAAAAAACTGCTCGAAGACGTAAAAAGAATCGTAGACGAAGCCAAGTCCGAAGAAGGATTTGAAATTCTACAACCCGGTATCAAACCCATAAAACCATAAGAATCCCATGGCAACTAAGCTCCGAAAGGAATTCATCAAAAATCTGCTAAAAGATATCGCAGCATTCGATTATCTACTCGAAAATAATTGGTTTGAAAATGATATAGTGCGTATCGGAGCAGAACAGGAACTCATCCTGGTTGATAAGGATTCTATGAAGCCCAGTCTGGTAGGCCCGGAGATCAAGAACACTTATTCCCCACAGCATCCTTGGCTAGTCGGTGAGTTGGCTCGATTTAATCTGGAACTCAACCTGACTCCTCAAGTATTCCGACATGACTGTCTGGATCGTATGGAGGCTGAGTTGCATGAATATCTGGGTCATGTCAGCCGATTTGCCAATGAATACCATGCCGACTATGTGCTCACTGGTATCTTGCCAACATTAAAAAAATACCATCTTGCTCTTGAGAATCTGACACCACATCCTCGATATTACGAGTTAATGAGTGCACTCTCAAAAGATCTGAAGCGCAGCGGTTTCGAATTGCGCTTAACAGGTATAGACGAGCTATTGGTAAGACATGATTCACCATTGCTCGAGGCGTGTAATACGAGCTTTCAAGTACACCTACAGGTATCGTCAGAGGACTTTGTACAGTATTATAATTATGCTTTGGCGCTGACCGCGCCAAGTATAGCTGTTTCTGCTAATTCACCGGTGGTATTCGGTAAGCGCTTATGGCATGAATCCAGAATTGCGCTCTTTCAGCAAGCCATTGATACGCGCAAGACCTATGACCACATGCGGCAAATGAGTCCGAGGGTGACATTCGGGGAGGGCTGGTTAGAAAACAGTGTGAGCAATATTTTCAAGGATGACTTAGCGAGATTCAGGGTGTTGATGCCTTCGGCGGTAGAAGAGGATGCATTGGAAAAAATTGGGCAAGGCATTGCCCCAAAACTACAGTCTCTCCAGATGCATAACTCTACCGTTTACAGATGGAACAGACCATGCTATGGCATCAGTGATAATGGCAAGCCACATCTGCGTATCGAAAACCGAGTGTTCCCTGCCGGTCCAACAATACTTGATGAAATGGCCAATGCGGCTTTTTGGTTAGGGGCGATGAGGGGTATGCCACAGCTATATCCGGATATCCGAAACTACATGAGTTTTGATGATATAAGGGATAATTTTGGCAAAGCAGCGAGATATGGCATTGACTCAAAGTTCACCTGGAGTCATGACAAAAAAATCACCACAAGGGATTTATTCCTCGAAGAGTTAATCCCTCTCGCCCGCCATGGCTTACAAAGCATGTCTGTCAATCCGGATAGCATTGATAAGTACATGTCTGTCATCGAAGAAAGGGTAAAACGCCACATGAACGGTGCAAGGTGGATATTGCGGTCATACACTCGATTGGCCAATGAATGCGCAAGCCACGACGAAGCCTTGACTAACCTCACTACAGCAATCTATCGCAATCAAAAAAAAGAAAATTATCCGGTACATCAATGGATAGAACCACGGCTAGAAGATCTGGAGCAATACCGCACCGCAGACATCAAAGTCTCAGAGTTTATGACAACAGAACTATTCACTGCCCAGCGATCAGATCTGGCAGAGCTGGTATTGCAATTAATGACCTGGAAAGATATATCATTCATGCCCGTCGAAGACAAACATGGCAATCTGAAAGGGCTGGTAGGACGCGACAGAATTTTAGAAAAACTCAATCCTGAATCTTCTAAAAAAAGCCCGAAAGCCAATGATATACTCGTCAAAGATGTCATGATCTCCAATCCGATCGTGATCACTCCCGATGAATCCGTTACCAACGCTATAGAGCTGATGAATTATCACTCCATACAATGTCTTCCGGTCGTAAAGGGAAACGAGCTGGTCGGCTTAGTGACCAAAAAAATGCTGGAAACGGTAGTTAATCGAAAAAAGTAAGGCGAAATTCGAGGATTAAATGGATGTCTTGAAAGAAGACATTTGGCCAAGCCTTCATGATAGATTGATAAATGGTCGCCTACATAGCTTAATTGCTCAGAGATTGTACGACATACATTATATTTGCATGGCTTACAGAATTTTGTTTTGTAAACGAAAACAATTGATTCGTACCGCACTTATTAACACTAAAACATAGAATCATGGCATTTGACATAGACTTAATCAGATCAACGTATGCGAATTTTGGAAAGAAGGTTTCCGAGGCAAAAAGAGTATTAGGAAGGCCGCTGACGCTGGCAGAGAAAATTCTCTATAGTCACCTTCATGAAGATAGTCCATTACAAGATTATGCCAGAGGCAAGGACTATGTCTTCTTTTCTCCGGATCGGGTGGCCATGCAAGATGCCACAGCACAGATGGCCTTACTTCAATTTATGATGGCAGGCAAAGACAAAGTTGCCGTACCAAGCACAGTACATTGTGATCACTTGATCCAGGCTAAGGTCGATGGTGCAGTAGATCTCAAAGGCTCTCTGTCTATCAATTCTGAAGTTTTCAGATTTCTGGAGTCTATCTCCAACAAATACGGCATTGGCTTCTGGAAGCCCGGTGCAGGTATCATACATCAGGTTGTCTTAGAAAATTATGCCTTTCCGGGCGGGATGATGATCGGCACGGATTCGCACACACCCAATGCGGGAGGTCTCGGAATGGTGGCCATCGGTGTCGGCGGTGCCGATGCTGTGGATGTAATGGCAGGTATGGCCTGGGAACTCAAGATGCCTAAGTTGATAGGTGTCAGGCTTTCCGGTAAATTAAACGGTTGGACTTCACCCAAAGATGTCATCCTCAAAGTGGCCGGAATATTGACGGTAAAAGGGGGAACAGGTTCTATTGTAGAATATTTCGGTGATGGAGCACGCAGCCTTAGTTGTACAGGTAAAGGAACGATCTGCAATATGGGCGCTGAGATAGGAGCGACCACCTCTACTTTTGGATATGATGATTCTATGTCTAGATATTTGCGTGCTACCGGCAGAACAGATGTAGCCGATCTCGCTGACCAGATAGCCGAACACCTTACCGGTGATTCTGAGTGCTATACGGAGCCTGAGAAATATTTTGACCAAGTTATCGATATACATTTATCAACACTTGAGCCGCATATTAATGGACCGTTCACACCAGACTTGGCAACACCGATATCTCAAGTAAAGGCCCTTGCAGAAAAAGAAGGATGGCCACTTGATCTGGAATATTGTCTTATAGGATCATGTACTAACTCTTCTTATGAAGACATAAGTAGAGCTGCCTCCATTGCTAAACAAGCGATCGAAAATGGTATAAAGCCGGGGTCACAGTTAACCATCACTCCAGGATCTGAACAAGTGAGATACACCATCGAACGTGATGGTTTTATCGAAATATTTGACCAGATGGGTGCTGTGGTATTCGCAAACGCATGCGGCCCATGCATCGGCCAATGGGATAGAGCGGGTGCCGATAAGAAAGAGAAAAACAGCATACTTCACTCATTTAATAGAAACTTCAGTAAGAGAGCCGATGGCAACCCCAATACACACGCCTTCGTAGCCTCGCCTGAAATCGTCACTGCAGTAGCCTTATCAGGCAAGCTCGGATTTAATCCGATTACGGATGCCCTGACCACTGCAGACGGACGAAAAGTATATCTTGATCCGCCTCAAGGTGATGAGCTGCCGCAACGGGGATTTGATGTTGAAGATCCGGGATACATCGCTCCTGCAACAGAGGGAAACAGTGTAGAGGTGAAAGTAAGCCCGGCTTCTGACAGGCTACAGTTGTTGACACCATTTACACCGATCTTCAATGATGAAGTGTGTAATATGCGTGTCCTTCTCAAGGCAAAAGGTAAATGTACGACTGACCACATTTCTATGGCCGGTCCGTGGTTGACATATCGCGGTCATCTCGAAAATATAGCAAATAACACCTTCATAGGTGCCATCAATGCCTATAATGATAAAGCTAACCATGTAGCCAATTATATGGAGAGCAACACTAATCCTGAATTTCTTCCTGTGCCGGATAGTGCCAGAAAATATAAAACAGCAGGTGTCGGTACTATAGTTTTTGGGGAAGAAAACTATGGAGAAGGGTCATCTCGTGAGCATGCCGCCATGCAGCCAAGATTCCTGGGGGTGAAAGCTGTGGTGGTAAAATCTTTCGCACGTATTCACGAGACGAATCTCAAAAAACAAGGAATGCTGGCACTTACATTCGCTAACACAGCAGACTACGATAAGATTCGCCAAGATGATGTGGTAACGATCGAAGGATTTGAGACGATGTCACCTGATACGCCATTGACTATTCACTTACAACATGCTGATGGCACGAGCGATAGTTTTAAAGTAAACCACAGTTACAACGAGGCGCAGATAAGATGGGTAAGATACGGCTCGGCGCTAAATGAAATACGCGCTAAGGCAATCTAGGGGGAGTTGAGGAAGACGGGGTTAAGTAAGCTTTAGGAATTCCTAATTGGTCTTAGGACAATCAAATGGACCAATGACAATAAACGCTGTATTCGAAATGCAGAAGAATTTCTGATTGAAATATTCGAGTTTCTTATACAATATAAATCCATCGCTCATAAATGAAGGCGAAACAAGAACCATATTGATTGATTCATAAATCTCTGATGAGCATTACGATCATATCGAAGTTTATGTATGGAGCTCGGGAAGTCAGGGACAGTCATTGGTCATGACGATAGAATCGCTGATGTTTTACATTCTCTTGTGATCAACATGAAGAATAATATCGAAATAGCAAAGTTTTAAGATCTTACATATTCAAATTCTATATATATTTCGCCATTATTAATCATTTAAACGAAAATCAATGATCAAGGAATTTTTAGCTTTTATTAAAACAGGTAATGTTGTTGAATTTGCTGTTGCCGTTATTTTAGCTGGTGCAATAGGTGGTGTTGTTAATGGCTTTGTAGAAGACATTATGATGCCCTTAATCGGGCAATTGGTAGGCGGGATAGATTTTTCAGACCTTAAAGCTGTACTCAGCCCTGCTGTGATAGGCGCAGATGGTACGGAGATCACTCCTGAAAACGCAGTCCGTTACGGTAAATGGATAACAGCATTCATCAATTTAATAATTGTAGGCTTGGTGCTTTTCTTAATCGTAAAAGCTTACAACAAAACCAAAACACCTCCTCCACCTCCTGCTCCCGCAGGACCTACTCAAGAGGAATTATTGGCTCAGATAAGAGATTTATTGAAGAGATAATCTGATGTTACATGATAAAAAAGGGGGTTATAGCCCCCTTTTTTATTACTTCCAAGTTCATTACTGATTCAGTTGTTTCTTTGGCTTCGGCTTAGCACGATATCTTCTAATCCATCTCAGCTCTATGCCTTTAAAGTCTAATATCTCATAACACACGCCTGCACTACAAGCCGGCCCTCCCCTCCTCTGCCCGCCGAAAAATTGAAATGTATTGGACGCATCCGGCATATATCGGACATTAGCTCCCAGATATATTTTCTGTGTCGAAGATTCACTGAGTAGAAAAGGGTCGTTGGTGGCCTCTCCTAGGATGGATATGGATAAGCTCGAATGAATGTTAAGTCCACCAAGCATGTTAAAATTATTGATTCGTTCTCCTGACCGATCTATAGACTGATATTCTATCTCATGGATAAAAGCGACTTGCTCACTGAGTAGTAAGTCTGAATATAGACCGGCTGAATATCTATTCGCCTCTCCTTTAAACGGATCCTTACTGTAATCTCCAAAAGCTTTAAAGTCATAGTTGTCTCCTATGGATGATTGAAGCTCAACAAAGTATTGCCTGAACGTCGCATCAATAAATCCGAACTTATTCTGTGCTAGTGCGTGATTGAGATTGAGGGTGGAACGATCATTCAGCCTTATTAATAGATCCGCTTGTATACCTTCCTCATTTAAAGGATTAGGTACATGAATACTCCTGTTTAACACGCGATAGGTCTGCTGCTTTACACCTGCAGGAGGCTCGTTAATCCCGGCACCTAGAATAAAATTTTTATAATTCTTATATTCGAGTGAGAGACTTGCGGCTCCTTTATTGGCCGTCAGGCCACTATAAAAGGCATGACCTTCTCGATCTACTATATCAGCATATTCCAGATAATAACTTAAGCCCTTTATAATTCTTCCGGCTAAGCTGAGACCTACATGATAATCCGCCGGAGAATCAATCTGACTTCTGCGCATCATATTTAAGCCGATTTCCTGCCCTTTGAATAACTTATACTTAAGCGCAGTAGCGCCAATAATATCTACTCGTCTGTTAGTACGACCGAATGTGGGAGGAAAAACATTGTTTAATACGCCACCACCCATAACATGGACGCTGAACTTCTTACTCTCATACTTTATACTAGAACCCAATATATCTCGATGAAAATAAGTTCTAGATCGAAATCCTATATCCTCAAGGATCGCACCCGGTATTTCAAATGCACGCAGCATCATCCCTCGACCTAGCGTCTCATAAAAATTTCCAAACTTTATATCCCAGGCATTCTTTTTAAATTGAAAGCGCACTTGGGATAAATCCACATAAGATCTGCCGCTAAATCTGGTATGAAATTGCTCGATAGTAGCCGATGCATTCCAATATTTCTGGCGATAATCTATAACAAGTCTATCATAGATACTTGGAAAAGGATCAACCGTTTCTTGTGGCAACTTGCCATATTGACCCTCTATGACATTGGTAAAGCTCAATTGGCCATTTAGCTCTGATGTGCAGACTGAAAATGAAAGAAGTAGAATAAGAACACTCCGAAAAATCATTTGAGCAAGTTCACTATCGCCTCTTCGATTTTCTTTTCATCACCCGAAGTAAATCCTTCATGGAGATAGACTACTTCATTTGACTGATCAATGATAATCAGCGTAGGAAAGGCTTGGTACTGGTGAGCATTCATGACCTTACAGTCCATATCGACCAATATCGGATATGTTATACGTAGATTATTTACGGTTGCTTCTACTTGTGATACACTTCTCGGCCCATCACAACTTATTCCTACGACGTTAAGTCCTTTTTCTCGATACTTCTCGTAAAACTCATTAAGCTTAGGCATTGCTTTCTTGCATGGCTTGCACCATGTAGCCCAGAAATCAATAATAGTAAGCTTATCCCCTTTGATATCTGCGAGGGAAACACGCTCATTGTCCACATTATCAAGTGTAAAATCTTGAATAACCTGACCGACTGACCTATTGACCAAGGCTACTAATAATAACACCATAGTCCATCTTACCAATAGCGCCATCTGTTAATTGATCTCTTTCTTTACAAGATCGATAACTTCCTGGAGGTTATTGGTAGCTACACTGTTACCTTTAAATAGCAACTTGCCATTTTTGTTTATTACGGCAAGACGATCGAAAGTTGTTCCATAGGCTTTGGCCATAGATGAACCTCTAACGCCTAATGGAAATGTCACACCGGTATCTGACTTGAATTTGTCCACTCCGGCGTTATTCCCATCCCATTGGTCAGCGCCAATAATGACAAATTTTTCGTTATTCTTAAATTCTTGGTGTAGTCTGGTCTCAATACTAGGCGCCACCGCCTTACAAGGAGGGCAATTGAACCCGAAGAAAAATACTACAACTGTTTTTCCTTTGAAATCTGCTTTTTTGAGCACGTCTCCTGATGTGGTCGTAAGACTAAAGTCAGGTGCCTCCGGCAAGTTGTCCACCACCGGATCGTTCATACCCGGATTGTTGTTATCCATATCGTCAACAGGATCTGCTTCTTTAGAGCACGCGGCAACGAACAATACGAAAAAAAACAAGCATAAAGAGCGTATTAATGAAGTATTCATAACAATAGTTAATTAATTTATTGATTTTCTTCAAACTGCCCCCCCCTTCAAAGAAGAAAGGAGAACTAATCTTTATGAACTTTATTCTATTTATTAAACGAGTAACGTTTCAAAACGTTTACAAGAGTAATAAAAAAATTCGATTTTCCTTTTATTCCGGCATCACTGCGAGCATTGTCGCTGTATTTTTAATCAGGGGCAATACAATAGGCAAGGTCTCTTGACTATGCACTTGCGGGTTACTCACGAGGTCATAATACTCTCCATCAATGTTAAATACATCATCAAGATCAAAAATCACCCTTATGCCCCCACCCTTCTGATCTAAGACAAGATTGATCGATTTATCCACAGGGCTCATAGTGATATCCGACCCTATATGCAAGGCAATACCGGTTTCAAAGCCTCCTGAATTATCCGCATCCAACTTACCTTCTATCTTGTAGAAAATATAACTGGCCCATCCCGGCCAATATTCGCTTGTCCTCGAAAGAGGATTGTCTTGAGCATACCGCGCAGGTGTGGTGGCATTCACCGACGGTGTCAGACCAATATTAAAACTGATTCTGTCGTAAGTTCCTTGCGAAATACCGCTATAAATACGTCTTACGCCCTGCGCCGCATCCACTGATCTGTCCAGTAAATCTATGTATTCAAGATCGGTAACGTTTACTTCTTCATTTCGACTATGTAGTTTAAGATCGGTGAGATAGAAGCTGTATCGGGTAAAAAAAACTTTGTAACCTAGAGCATACTCCACTTCTTTAAAAGCAGAGAGTTCTTGTCCTTTGTAGCGTAGTAAATAGGTTACCGCCAGATCTGACTCCTTCTTGTCACTACAAGATTGTATCATAAAGAAAAATGATACGAGAAGCAGCGTTTTAGTAAGCACTTTCTTCATCCGTAAGTTTTTAAATATTGTACATATACACATCATGATAGTAACGTCTTTTCTACTGCATGGGTTTTAACTGAAATAAATTTTTAGGCATTAGCACTAGAAAAACAAGCATTGAGCTTTAAAACACCAATCCGAAGCTCATTTTGATACGATTATAGGCTAAGTTTTGGGTCGTCGAACCCCAGCCCCAGCTGTTATAAATTATATCCGTGCTATGATGATAATAAGAAATACCTAGTTTGATTCCGATATGGCTCGGCGTAGTCATAATTATACCTACTCCCGGCTGATAAAACATACTTGAATGTAGTTCTGCAGTCTCTCCCCCCCAAGCGGAGCCAAAATTTGGCACGTGTGCCCTAACAAACCCGCCGTTGGCTTCGCCATATAACATCAAACGCTCTCTTACGGGTAACATACCGATCATGCTCATCCCATAGTTGATAAATCGCGCATCAATAGAGGAATAACCGGATGTCCAATAGCCTCCCGACGGGCCCACGCCGAGGCGTTCTTTTATAAAGTACCAAGCCTTAACATCACCACCCGGCGAAAATTCATCCTGACTTGTCAGCAGGCTCAGGTCAATATTAAAATTAAGCTTACTCAGAAAATCAGCGTTCTCTTGACCTGATAATGGAGATAAAGCCATGAATACCGCCAATGTGGAGATAAAGACCGCTCTTTTCATCATCTTAATATAATTATTGGCCTATTTTAATCGCACTTAGCAATACCGGTTTTCCGGGATCTTTTGTGTCAAACTGGTAAAATCCGTCCGCGCCTATCATCAACAACAATCGATCACTTAATGATATCACATCATAAGCATGATAGTCCTTAATCGTTCCAAGTAGATTACGGTCTACCGTCAAGGGATCAGCTACATCAAAAACCTTGAGCCCTTGGTCATCATCACAGAGGTACAATATATTTTTTCGTACAGCCAGACCGGTAGGACGGTGCATGGGATAAGATTTTATCAATGTAGGGTTGCGTAAATCACTCACATCGACTATGTCCAGTTGATTAGTAAATGTCTGACATTCATTACCATCTCTGAGGGTAACATAAGCTGTATTTCCTTCTACTACCACAGGGTCACACGCTCTCGCATGTGCGAAAGTTGATAAATAAATGGGATTAGCTTTGTCACGATTATCATAGATAAACATCCCTTCATTGGCTCCGAGAAATAACTTGTCCTCATAGGGAAATATCGTTTCCATGCCCCAGCTGATATAGACCTCATTGAGTTTTGTCGGATTATCAGCTTTGCTCACATTGAAGATATGCATCGATTGATCGTTAACATAATAAAAGTGCTCATCGAATAGTGCCATTCTAGATAAAGAACCTGCCTGTCCTCCGCTGTTAAACTCAGGTACTCGGCTAAGAGTAGAACTCGGCGGGGAGGACACATTTCCCATAGCTAAACGATCCACCATAAATAATCCGTCCTTGTAGAATATCGGCCCATGTCTTCCTTGATCACATGGATGATCCTCAACTGTCTCACCATATTCCAGAGCTGTCATAAATCTGCCTTCCGGATCTTTCGGCCACCAGGATTCTTTTATATCTGATATGACATGCACGACTCGTGGGTTCTGAAAATTCGAAATGTCTATCACAACTATATTAAATGACATGTCTGCATAGATATACTGACCGGTCATCGAAATATCAACATTGCCGGGTATTTCGATAAATCCCTTTTTAATCGGATTTCTCAAGTCGGAATTGTCAATTATGTGAACACCTTTCTCGCGTTCATTAATCAAGATGTAGCGATCGTAATAATAGATCTTGCCGGGTTTGTCTAATACCCGTTGTGGTACAAACTTTATTTCTTCATTAATCTCTGCCATAGTTTTATAAATCGGCAGATAAGTCTCATAGCTGTATCGGGTCGTGCACTCATCTTTAGTACAACTGACAGCAATGATACTTACGGTCAGGGAAAGAAGCAGTAATTTTTTCATAATCAAGAAATTTTAAATTTTATAACTATCCATCGCTTTTAATCTGCTGGACGCTTTTTTTACGACCAGTGCAGAAAGATGGTTGGGTCAGGAACGCTAAATTTTATCGAATTAGTTAAAATTTTCTAAAAATCGGCTCTGTATCTGACTTTTAGCAATCTCGTATTGTCCAACAGTCGAAAATCAGATTATTCATCTTCTAATCATTATCCAATGAAAAAGTATAGTTTCTTATTAAGCGCATTAGCTATCGCCTTGTTGTCTGTCGTCGACATGTCCGCGCAAAGACCTGTCAGATCTGCTTCTGATACTTCCCTTTTAGATAAATCAGAAAGAAAAGAAAAGACAGAAAGAAAACACAGACATAAAGAGTTCAAAGCGAAAAACATAGACGGCAAACAAAAAAGAACCAGAAGCCTTTCTTCAGACCATTTAGAAAAGAGTGACCTCGAAAAAGCAAATATGAAAAAAGATCGTCGCTCTGACCGAATGAACAAGAAATTTGAAAAAACCGATCTTAAGGGCAAGGGTAAGAAAAGACCCTACAAAAAAACGTCTCACAGATCGAATATAAATTAAACAGTTCAATACGATTAGAAAGGATGGTTTCGTAATGACGAATTCCATCTTTTCTTTTTCTCTTTTTCCTTCGATCTTAAATCTTAAACTTTAGTTTATATCAAAAAACATCATTCCTGAAGATCGCTCACCCTAGCAGCTTTGTAGCGTCCCTTGCCAAATTTAGTACCATTAAACTCGATCTTCCTTCTTAAAGCATCCTTCTCATGTGAAGGTAATTGATGAAAATCTCGACACTTAGCAGAACAGCAAGCTTGATACTTTTCAGCACAAACGGAGCACTGAATAAATAATATGTGGCAGGCTTCGTTTGCGCAATTTACATGCGTATCACATGGCTCTCCACATTGATGACATTTAGCAACTATCTGATCTCCAATTCGCTCACCCAGCCGTTCATCAAAGACAAAGTTCTTACCAATAAACTTGTTCTTAATGCCTAGTTCATTGGCTTGACGGGCATATTCTATGATACCGCCGTTAAGTTGATATAGTTTTTCGTAACCTTTGTATCTAAAGTAAGCAGTTGCCTTCTCGCACCTAATACCCCCTGTACAATACATCACCACATTTTTGCCATGATGTTCATCCAATATCTCTTCGACTAGGGGCAAAGATTCTCTAAATGTCTCCACATCCGGCGTGACGGCTCCTTCAAAATGCCCCACTTCGCTTTCGTAATGATTACGCATATCAATGATGATCGTATCCTCACGATCCGTCAGGGCATTAAATTCTGCGGCATCGATATGTCGCGCATTCTCTGACACATCAAAACGCTCATCTTCGATACCATCTGCGACTATCTTGTTTCTTACTTTAATGGCTAATTTGTAGAATGAAACACCTTCCTCCACAGCAGTATTGAGTCGGCAGCCTGCCAGAAAAGTAATCTCATCAAGTTTTTGTCGAAGATCAAGTAGCCTCGCGGTCGGAACAGAAATCTGACCATTGACTCCTTCACGCGCCACATAAATCCTTCCCAAGACTTCAACTTGTGACAGAAGAATATATAGATGATCTCTGAAAAACTCCGGATTGCCTATTTTATGATAGCGATAAAACGAGATGGTTGTTCGCTCTTCGTTTGCGTTCAGGACGCGCTCTTTAAGTATCTCACGACTGATACGGTTATGTAGTGCCTTCATGATTTATCATTTTAAACCCCAAGTGCATATTGGGTAAATCGCCACAAAAGTAGTGCATTTCGAATCAAGTAGAACTTTTTAACCGGTTCAAGCATTTAAGAGAAATATTTGGCTTAATTATTGGTCAAGACTCGTTCATAATGAAAATTTTAAGATGAATACGGATCAATTAGAAAAAACACGGTATTCTGATGCCGAACTTTCAGAATTTGACGCGCTGTTGATAGAGAAGCTCGCTCTAGCAAAAGAGCAACTTGCATTTTACCAACAACAACTTGAAGATCACACCATAGCAGAAGGTGGTAAAATGCCTAGCATGGATGATGGCTCAGTGAGCTTTGAAACAGACAGATTACAAACACTTGCCACGCGCCAAGTAACACTTATGAAGCATCTTGAGAATGCACGACAAAGGGTTCGCAACAAAGTTTACGGCATCTGTCGCGAGACAGGAAAACTGATCGCCAAGGAAAGATTAATCGCGGTTCCGCATGCCACTCTTAGTATAGAAGCTAAACAGAAGAAAAAATAGAGCTTACTTTGCAGTGATCTTTATGCCACCATTGCGCATATAGCTTGTTTCACTTAATTAACATTTGGATTTGAAGCGTTGGCATTATTTGGTATTAATTATACTTGGCGTTCTTGTTGTTGACCAATGGCTTAAAGTCTATGTCAAGACAAGTTTCAGTGTAGGTGGGGGATTCGACATATTGGGATTGTCATGGGCCAAGATTCACTTTATAGAGAATAAGGGCATGGCTTTCGGAATAAGCTTCGGGGATAAATGTCTCGGATGGAACAGCGATGGACAATGTGTAGGATTGATGATTACACCTACAGCCGGAAAACTCATTCTCAGTATTTTCCGTATTGCTATGGTCGGATTTCTGATTTATCTGCTCCGTGAGCTTTATCGAGCAGGAGAGAAACTTGGTATCCTTATTAGCCTCTCTCTTATTCTCGCAGGTGCTATCGGCAATATAATTGACAGCACATTTTATGGCTTAATTTTCAGTCAGAGTTATGTCCACAGCCCCGAAGTAGCACAGTTATTTCCTTCAGGTGGGGGTTACGCCCCAATATTACAAGGGTGGGTGGTGGATATGTTGTATTTCCCACTTATTGATACCATCCTTCCCCAATGGATACCATTCGTCGGTGGACAACGATTCGAATTCTTTAGGCCTATATTTAATGTTGCAGATGCGTCTATTTCAGTCGGCGTAGCGATCATTTTGTTATTCTATCGCAGTTTTTTGCTAGGATCAAAAGAAAAAAAATCATCGATTGGAGATTCTAAGGTACTGGAGGCTGCGAATCCGTCGGACTCATCGTCTGAAGTCAATTTAGACCAAGTCTAATTATTCGTTTGGCATAAACACAGCGCGACAATCGCTGCTTTATTGTACAGATAGATGGTGTGAATTTTTACTTTTGTACTTAAGACAGTTCACCTTACTTAAGAGGCGAAAAATACGTGTAACAAGGATAATTTGATATTCGACAACTACATCTTAACATGAACGTATGAAGTGGCTTACTACTTATTTAACGTCTAGTATAGGTCAAAAGCTCGTGATGAGCTTGACGGGACTTTTTTTGACTTTTTTTTTGTTTGTTCATTTACTCGGCAATCTCCAGCTTTTTGTCGCTGACGGTGGAAAGAGCTTCAACATATACACGAAGTTCATGAGCACCAACCCATTCATACAAGCCACTGCCAAGGGCTTGTATCTATTCATCATCTTACACACCGTTCAAGGAATACTATTGTGGGCTAAGAATCGAAAGGCAAAGGGTTCTAAATATGCCGTAAATGTTACTGAGAATGCATCGTTCGCATCTAAAAACATGGCTCTGTTAGGCAGCTTGATCCTTTTCTTCCTTATGATCCACATGGGAGATTTTTGGTGGAAGTTCAAGTTTGCCAACAACCTTCCGATGGTAAATTATGGTGATGGGGATATCATTAATGCTTTTCAAAAAGTCAGCGATACTTTTACGCAATTGCCATTTGTAGTGGCATACTTATTGGGTCTTGTTGCGCTGGCCTTTCATTTGAATCATGGATTCGGTAGTGCATTTCAAACATTGGGATGGAGGCACCGTAAATACACACCACTTATTGAGGGGTTCGGCAAGTTGTATAGTATCATCATTCCGTTGGGCTTTGCAGCCATGCCATTATTCATATATTTTACTCAGAGATAGATCAAGCTTATGAAACTAGATAGTAAAATACCCAAGGGGACCATTGACGAGAAATGGACTAAGTACAAATTTGAGATTCCCCTTGTAGCACCTAACAATAAACGCCGTCTAGATATCATAGTAGTCGGTACTGGACTTGCCGGAGCGTCAGCTGCAGCAACACTAGGCGAACTCGGTTATAATGTTAAGGCATTTACTTTTCATGATAGTCCTCGTAGAGCGCATAGTATTGCCGCCCAAGGCGGTATCAATGCGGCCAAAAATTATCAAAACGATGGAGATAGTGTACATAGACTTTTCTATGACACGATTAAAGGAGGAGATTATCGCGCAAGAGAGGCTAATGTACATCGCTTAGCCGAAGTGAGTGCAGATATAATTGATCAGTGTGTCGCCCAAGGAGTTCCATTTGCCAGAGAATACGGTGGACTTTTAGAAAACCGATCATTCGGTGGTGTTCAAGTGTCCCGCACATTTTATGCTCGTGGACAGACAGGTCAGCAGCTTTTGATCGGAGCCTATCAAGCGCTATCGCGCCAAATAGCCACCGGCCAAGTACAGATGTACAACCGCCATGAAATGCTCGATATTGTCAAAATTGACGGAAAGGCAAGAGGAATAATTACCAGGAATTTGATCACCGGCAAGCTAGAAAGATTCGGTGCACACTGTGTAATATTGGCCACCGGAGGTTATGGCAATGTATTTTACCTTTCGACTAATGCTATGGGCAGCAATGTCACAGCAGCATGGAGGGCAGTCAGACGAGGCGCCTTGATGGCAAATCCTTGTTACACCCAGATACACCCGACCTGCATACCTGTATCCGGAGAGTACCAATCAAAGCTTACCCTGATGTCAGAGTCCTTGCGAAATGACGGACGTGTATGGGTACCCAAAAAACTTGAAGATGCACAGGCAATAAGAGAAAGAAAGAAAACAGCTTTGGATATTCCGGAAGAAGACAGAGACTATTTTTTGGAGAGACGATATCCGGCATTTGGCAATCTTGTACCACGAGATGTAGCTTCACGAGCTGCTAAGGTTGCTTGTGATGAAGGAAGAGGAGTCGCGCCTACCGGATTAGCGGTGTTTTTGGACTTTTCTGACGCTGCGATAAGATACGGTAAAGCTCGCGCTAAACAGCTCAATCTCAATGGCACAGCTGATTACACTAAGCTCGGAAACGAAGTACTATCAGAAAAGTATGGCAACCTCTTTGAGATGTATGAAAAAATATCCGGAGAGAATCCGTACAAACTACCTATGAAAATCTATCCTGCTGTACATTATACGATGGGTGGTATATGGGTTGATTATAATCTAGAAACAAATGTGCCTGGCCTATTCGCCCTCGGGGAAGCTAACTTCTCTGATCATGGTGCCAATCGCCTCGGCGCATCCGCATTAATGCAAGGTCTTGCTGACGGATATTTCGTGATTCCGTACACAGTAGGACAGTTTCTTGCTAATGATATTCGTACACCAAAAATCGATACAGAGCACCCAGCATTTGCCGAGGCTGAGAAAGATGTTCAAGATGGATTATCACGACTTGTAAACATTAAGGGAAGCCAGTCAGTTGAGTCATTTCACCGAAGACTAGGTCACATCATGTGGGAATATTGTGGCATGTCTCGAAGTGAACAAGGATTAAAAAAGGCGATAGCGCTTGTAAGAGAACTCCGTGATGAGTTCTATAATGATGTATTCGTGCCGGGCACTGCAGATGAGTTTAATCCTGAGCTAGATAAAGCGTCGCGGGTAGCCGATTTCATGGAGTTAGGCGAGGTGATGATATTCGATGCGCTTAATAGACTTGAATCTTGTGGAGGTCATTTCAGGGAAGAATATCAATCGCCTGAAGGCGAGGCGCTAAGAAATGATGAAGAATATTCCTACGTTGCTGCATGGGAGTGGAATCCAGGCGGCGACCCTATCCTTCATAAAGAAGATTTAGTTTTCGAGAATGTAAAATTGGTAACCAGAAGCTATAAATAAGTTGAATCATGGCTGGTAATATGACAATCAATCTCAAAGTCTGGAGACAAAAAGACAATAACACAAAAGGATACTTTGAATCATACAAAGTTGATGCTAACGAACATATGTCCTTCCTGGAGATGTTAGATGTTCTGAACGAGCAGCTACTCGCTCAAAAGAAAGATCCTGTAGTCTTCGAACATGATTGCAGAGAAGGTATTTGTGGCGCGTGCAGCATGGTTATCAACGGCCGACCGCATGGTCCGCAGAAAGGTACAACAGCGTGTCAATTACACATGCGACAATTCAATAACAACGACACTATTACCGTCGAACCCTTCCGTGCTGCAGCGTTTCCCGTAATTAGAGATTTAATGGTCGACAGATCGGCCTTCGATCGCATCATTCAAGCAGGCGGCTACATATCCGTAAATACCGGACAAGCGCCTGATGGCAATGCTATTCCGATCGAAAAAGAATTAGCCGGAAAATCGTTCGAAGCTGCTGCGTGCATAGGTTGTGGCGCGTGTGTCGCCGCATGCCCTAATGGTTCAGCCATGCTATTCACTTCCGCTAAAGTATCTCATCTGAGCTTACTACCGCAAGGCAAGGTAGAGCAGACGAAAAGAGTCCGAAACATGGTTGCACAGATGGATACAGAAGGCTTTGGTTTTTGTTCAAATATCAAGGCTTGTGAAGTTGAATGCCCCAAAGAAATCAGTTCTGAAAACATCGCACGAATGAATAGGCAATATACTGCTGCAATGTTAGCAGCCGAGTAAGTGCGTACATCATGTTAAAGAAATGGCCATCGCGTAGCTACGGCTAAAAGACAGTAGTCTTATTAGGATTGTGTATTGTTGAGATGTCCAGAATTTTCGATACTACTCCTTCTTTTTCTTAGACTTGCATAATTTACAAAATTCTGACAGCTCTTGAATCGCCAATTTTACTCTTTCTTTTCCTCTTATAAATAGCCGTCTTTATCCCGAGCACGATTCATTTTATTTTGAGTTTCTGCGCTTCCTTTAGTAAACTCTTTACTTAATTGATTGTACAGATCTGAATAAAACTTGACATTA
>CAYNFR010000045.1:0-20015 GCA_964396595.1 uncultured Saprospiraceae bacterium
ACTTCTCAATAACCGTCACGATAATATCACAACATTGATGGAGTTCTTCTTCTGTCATGACTAGTGGCGGAGCAAAACGGATGATATTGCCATGTGTTGGCTTAGCCAGTAGTCCGTGATCTGCTAGAGATAGGCATATATTCCAAGCGGTGTCTGAGTCTGGACTATCGTTAATAACAATGGCGTTGAGGAGGCCTTTGCCACGCACATTATTAATCAGTGGATTAGTTGTGGCTAATTGGTTCATCCTCATACGGAATATTGTACCGAGCTTCCGGGCGTTGAGCATAAGGTTTTCTTCTTCGAGGATAGATAAAGCTGTCATCGCTATAGCACATGCCAAAGGATTTCCGCCATAGGTACTGCCATGCATTCCCGGGCCTATAACATTCATTATTTCATCATCGGCCAATACTGCCGAAACAGGGTAAGCACCTCCTGAGAGGGCTTTGCCAAGTATTAGAATAGCAGGCCGCGTATAGGATGCTTGTCTTTCGCATTTCCTGGTGCAAGTACAATTACCACATATAGCAAGCATGCTTCCTGTACGTGCAAGACCAGTTTGTATTTCATCTGCTATAAATAGCGCATTATATTCCTCGCATAATTGGGCAACGCCCGGGATAAAGTTATCATCAGGCATATAAACACCTGCTTCTCCCTGAATGGGTTCTACCAATACACCTGCTACCTTATCGCCGTGCTCTTTAAAAATTCGTTGTAAGGCGGCAATATCATTATATGGAATTGATACAAATCCGGGTGTGTATGGACCAAAGTTGCCCCGTGCTGTAGGGTCACTTGAGAAGGAAATAATGGTCGTGGTCCTGCCATGAAAATTCTGGCCACAGACGATAATAATTGCTTCATTTGCCGGAATTCCTTTTCTGTCATACCCCCACTTGCGACATATTTTGATAGCTGTTTCGACCGCCTCAGCACCGCTATTCATGGGTAATACCTTGTCAAATCCGAATAGTTCAGTAATGTATTTTTCATAAATGCCTAGTTGGTCATTGTAGAAGGCTCTGGAAGTCAGACAAAGTTTTTCTGATTGCTCAACGATCGTTTCTGTAATGCGCGGATGACAATGACCTTGATTGACCGCAGAGTACGCAGATAAGAAGTCAAAGTATTGTTTACCATTGACATCCCACAGGTAAACCCCTTTTCCTCGCGATAAAACGACGGGAATAGGGTGGTAGTTATGAGCACCATACTTGTCTTCTAAAAGCATCAACTCATTGGCCGATAGGCCTATATTTTCCTTGATCATCTGCATTATTTAAAAGAAGGCAAAGGTAGTTCTTTTTGAATATTCTTTGTAGGGTGATGCCTGCCACTGTATGGGTATCGAGACTACGATTGAGCCCGTTAAAGAAACTAAAACGAGCGAATTTCAGTTTATGCTTTTTTAGATCTTCACACATTGATATGAAAAAGAGAGTATTAGTTGTCACAGGAGGGGGTGACTGCCCGGGACTGAATGCCGTGATACGCGGGATTGTTAAAACAGCTCAGTATCTCGGAAACTATGAAATAATCGGAAGTATGGAGGCTTTCAATGGTGTGTATGCTGATCCACCTGAGTTGGTCAAACTTGGTCAAAAGAGGGTAAGAGGAATACTAGTCAAAGGAGGTACAATTATCAGAACTACCAATAAGTCTAACCCACTCGAATATCCTGTAACAGCAATAGATGGCTCGATTCATTATGAAGATCGAACGGGTCTGTTGGCAGCACGAATAAAAGAATTGGGTATTGAAGCTGTGATAAATATAGGAGGTGATGGAAGTCAGAAGATCTCGTTGGCGCTAGCTGCGCACGGAATTAAAATAGTGGGTGTGCCCAAGACAATAGACAATGATCTTAGTGCCACGGATACTAGTTTTGGATTTGGAACAGCTGTGCAGATTGCATCAGATAGCCTGGACAGGCTAGTTACGACGGCTGAAAGTCATCATCGGGTTATCGTCATGGAGGTCATGGGACGTGATGCGGGATGGATAGCATTGCACACGGCCATAGCAGGTGGGGCAGAGGTGTGTCTCATACCTGAGATCGAATATGATATCAATAAACTGGTGACTTTTATTAACAAGCGATATACAGGAGAACGCGGCTTCGTCAACGTGGTGATAGCTGAAGGGGCAAGAGCGAAGGGTGGTGATGCAGTGGGCACCCTTGACACAGAAAGTACCAATCAGATAAAACTAGGTGGTGTGAGTATTGTATTGCGTAGCCAATTAGAGGCAGCGGGATGTGTCGGGCAGGTTCGCACGACCGTATTAGGTCATGTTCAACGAGGTGGTACACCGATAGCTTTCGATCGTATTATTGCGAGTGCGATGGGTGTGAAGGCTATGGAGCTGGTTGACGAAGGGAAGTATGGCACGATGGTTTCTTATCAGAATCATGGCTTGACTGATGTGCCATTGGAAGCAGCCGTGTCAACTTACAATCATGTGGCGCCCGATCATTATTTGATTAATACAGCGAAGAAACTAGGGATCAGCTTTGGGGATTGATCCATAATTCGTGATTAGCTTTCGGATTCCAATTTGTAACCCACTCCTCGAATGGTGGTTAGCATTACCGGGTCATTGGGGTCTGACTCGACCAGGAGGCGGAGCTTAACGATGTAATTGTCAATTGTCCGTGAGGTAGGAAAGACATCATATTGCCATACTTTTTCGAGTATTTTTTCACGACTGACTACTTTGCCTCGATTCTGATAGAGGTAATAGAGCAGGTCTTTTTCGCGAGCAGTAAGTTTAGTCTGTCCTCTTGGTGACACTGCTATATATGTATCAAGGTTTATAGTGGCTTCGCCAATATGGATGATAGAATCAGTAGGCTGAATTCGGTTCGTAATTTTGGCGAATAATAAACTGACGCGAAGCAATAATTCTTCCAGATCAAAAGGTTTGCCGAGATAATCAGCTGCTCCGGAACGAAGGCCTTTGATACGATCAGCTGATTCTCCCAATGCTGATAAGATCAGAACAGGGATATCAGGGTGATTGCGTTTTAATTTTTGACAGTATTCGACACCATTGCCGTCAGGCAATAGTACATCAAGTATAACCACATCAATATCTTGACTATGTGCAGCGAGGGTGGCTTCTGCCTCTTTCAGCGTATGACAAACTTTACAGCAATATCCTTCTATTTCGAAGTTTGTCTGAAGAAGAGATGCGATACTTAGCTCATCTTCGATAATCAGAATGTTCCCACCTTTCATACTTGTGGAAGTTTTATCTGCACACGGACACCTTGGGCGTACGACGGGTCAATCGAAATCTCACCACCATGTGCTTTTATGATTTCTCGACTTAGAAACAGACCAAGACCTGTACCTTGAGAATACTCTTTACTGATTGATTTACTTCGGTAAAATTTTTCGAAGATCTTTTGCTGCTCATCTCTTGAAATAGCTACACCTTCATTACTGATCGTCAAGAGTTGATTGTTATGTTCTGATCTGATTTCTATGACTGCAATACTTGTCGATGGGCTATGCTGTAAGGCATTGTCAATGACATTTTTGACCGCCAGTCTGAGATAATTGGCATCGCCATTAATTGTTACATTGAGATTATCGCTACCGATGACTTTTATTCTTTCACAAAGCAATGGGTATTCTTGAATAATTTTATGGATTAGCTCTCTGAGGTCTAGTTGCGACAGAAGGAGTTCGAGTGGCTGTTCGTCAAGTTTTGTACTGAGAAGAATGTTCTGGACATGATTTTCGAGACGCAATACGTCCTTCTGGGCATTGTGTGTGATAGCTTCTCGGGTATTTTCCTGAATATTGGGTCTGAGCAAGGTCTGTATGGCTAGCTTTATGGCGGCTATAGGGGATTTTAGTTCATGACTCACGCTGAGAAGGAAATTACTTTGTTGTCGTGCTAGAGAGATCTGTCGGGTGGCACTCCGGTTGATTATCCATAGTCCACTTAATAATGCTAACCCTAGCACAGCCCCTTCTCCTAATATCATCCACTCTTGACGTGATCTTTCTTTTAGGATAGACTGTCTCTCAGACTCAGTTATTGCTTGTCCGGTTAATAGCAGATCATAGTAATTGCTGTTCTTGTTATACAGGAGCTTGCCCCACCAGATGATGCCTAGTAGCATATAAATCATTACAGCATAGCTGAACCATCTGATTATCATCCGAATACATAATCTAATGAATCGCATATAATGCCCGCAGCCTCATCGAGAACTTGATAGCTGTGAGCAGCACTAATAAATCCTACTTCGTAGCCTGAAGGGGCGATATACACGCCACGATCGATCAAATATGCATGCATCTTCTTAAAATGCGCCATGCCGGAAGTATCAATATCTGTCGCTTTCATAATACGATTCTTCCCGAACACGAACCAAAACATCGATGCAATACTTACGATATGAGCCGGATAAGCACGATCGTCAATGTGCTGCTGAATGTGTTGTACGAATTTCTGAGTTTTATCTTCGAGCGTTTCGTAAAACCCGGGTTTAAGGCATTCTGACAAGCATGCATAACCGGCTGCCATAGCTACAGGATTAGCACTCAATGTACCTGCTTGGTAAACAGGGCCTTCAGGAGCTATCATAGACATGACGTCAGCCCTGCCACCAAATGCACCTACCGGCAATCCACCACCGATGATCTTTCCGAATGTCAACAAATCCGGCTCAACAGAGTAATAACCGGATCCTCCTTCAAACCCAACTCTGAATCCTGATATGACTTCGTCAAATATCAGCAGTATATCATGGTCTTCACACAGTTTGTCAATCCAAACTAAGAAGTTTTGATCCTGTAGAAGCAGACCATTATTAGCAGGGATAGGCTCGATAACTACCGCAGCTATCTCGTGTGCATGAGCTCTCAACACATTGTGAAATCCTTCGAGGTCATTAAGGTCGAGGACGATGGTTTCATTGGCCAGTGACTCGGGGACACCTGCAGAGCTTGAAATGCCCAATGTCGCAAGACCTGAGCCTGCCTTTACCATCAAGGAGTCCACATGCCCATGATAACATCCTTCAAATTTTACAAGCTTTGATCTGCCCGTAAATCCTCTTGCTAGACGAATAGCCGACATTACGGCCTCTGTTCCGGAGCTGACGAAGCGCAATTTTTCAACATAACGGTGATTGTTAATGATTAGTTTGCCTATCTCCAGACCCAATGGGGTAGGAGCACCGAAACTTGTGCCATTTTCGACGGTGCGGATAATGGCTTCCTTGACGACAGGGTGGTTATGTCCTAGAATAAGAGGGCCCCATGAACAGCAAAAATCAATGAAGGTATTGCCATCAACATCATTCAGAAAGCATCCGGACGCATTGCGAATGAATAAAGGTGGGCCATATACGGATTTAAAAGCGCGGACAGGCGAATTAACCCCTCCGGGGAACAATGTCTTAGCCTCTTCAAACATGGCAGCGGAAATATTTCGACTGATCATAGGATTATATAATTTAGTTCATATTATGTAGATTTATAAATGGTGCGATTTTTGCCTTATTTATGACATTCATCATTCGACCTTGCAAATAACGTAGAAATTATTAACTGGATGAAACAGAAAGTGGGTTAATCAAAAAAAGGACAACACCCATTTATTGATCAACACAGTATTGATACACCTAATGCTCAATGATAATGCAAGCACATAGTTTAGTCAATTTGATCTCTCATGTTCTCACGCTATATCGAGGTGTCCATGTACCCGGCATAGGCAGTTTTAGAATAGAGAGTTCCAATCCCATAGGAACCGAACAAGAAGACACGATCGACGGGCCTTATGTCATTACCAGATTTTATAATGACCGTAATGATACAGATATAGACTTACTGACTGCCGCTCTGATTTCAGGCATAATTGAGGAAAAAGAGATTTCGGCATATTCTGATATTATTGAAAATCACATTAATGATTTGCTTAATTTAGATAAGACAACTATCCCCAATCTTGGAATACTCGAAAAAAACGAGAATAACGAAACATTTCTGTCACACAGTTATTCTGAGTTGTTTCAACCGATTCGCATAATGCCTTCGGTCACCTTGGATGTTATAGAAGATTTAAAAGTAGCCATCACCTCAGATGCCCCACACAGCCCATTTATGACAGAAGAAACTAAGGCCGCGGTGGTTGAAACTGCGCCACGAACAACTTTTGTTGTTCCTCAGGAGGGTGTTACACCAGCCATTCGGCATTACCAAGAGGAAGAAAAGCCGTTTTACACAAGTATGATATTTCGCATGCTTGTCGGAGCCCTTATGTTAGCCTTGGCTATATTTTTTACGCGGTCGTGTTGGGGGAAGAAAACAGCTGTAATTGAAGAACCAGCAGAGACGACCAGTTTGGCCACAGAAGATACTGAACAAGATGTAGTTATAGCTGATCCAAATTTATTAAATAAATATGCCCCATTTATTACGCCAGAACTGGTGCAGGACGGTTGTGAAATAGTAATAGGATCTTTTAATAACCGCAGTAATGCTATAAGCCGTCAGCAGTACGCAAGAAGTTTAGGATATGATGTATTACTCACACCTCGTGGTTCAGGCTTTAGAATCGCTATAGTCTTTGACTGTGCCAATGTGGATATGTTGACATTTTATGATGAAGTTGCACAGAGATTTGGACGAGATGTATGGTTTCTTACGCCACAAGGATTTAATCCTAGAGAATGGCGCGCAAAGCAAAAATGATGATTTTTTGAGTTAAATATTTGATGACGGAGTGGTTGCCATCTATCACTACTGGTTTTTCATCTGTGGAGCATGCGATAATCGGATAAGCTACTTTACTTCTAATCGATCAGGCTTAAGATCAATCATTCAACTTTAGTCTGAGGTATCTGATATTGGAGCGATCACTCGTGTAGCTAATATGTATTGTGCCATCAGATGCCCGAATAATAGCAGGATAACTAAATTCCCCTTCATCATTATCTTCCAGTTTAAGCACGTCGAGCCATGATTGACCGTCATCTTCAGATAAGAGTAGATAAAGTTTACTACGACCATCGAACCATTCTGTTCCACTTTTCATAGGATTATAAACCATCAGATGCCTACCGTCTCCGAGTGTTAGCGCGTCGATACCGGCATTAGGGTTTAAGACATCTGTAGGTGTAGGAATACTCCAGGTGCGTCCATCATCGGTAGATTTACTTTCGACAATATAGTTAATGTTGCTTCGCATGAGTGCTGTAATACTCATATCGCGATGTATAATCAGCGTGGGCTGAATGATTTTATAGCCCGTGGAGCTATCTAGTTGAATTTTCTGCCATGAAGCCCCATCATCGGATGAGATTTCTATATGAGCGTGCCATATATCTCCTCGCTCGATGCTTGATGGGCTCAGCCAAGTTCCATCAGCGAGCGTAATGGGCTTACACCTCACAGGCCCGATTAGGCCATCGGGAAGTAGTGTAGGACTCGACCATGTAATCCCTTCGTCATCCGATGCCATAAACATGCCCCACCACTCAGAAGGGGAGGGCCCCACTTTGTAATATAAATATAAAGTACCTGCGTTGTTTTTGAATAAGACCGGATTCCAACAAGGATAGCGAGTTATGTCATCTATGACGCCGTCTGCAAGCTTCTTCGGACGGCTCCATTTATTTCCTTCATAGACTGATATCCAGATACTTACATCAGGATGTCTCTCATATGTCCCGGCAAACCATGCCGCCATCAGTCTATTATCTGTCAATTCGCAGATGGTCGAAGCGTGACATTGATCGAATGGAGGATCAGAGAAGATGAATTCGCTATTCAGAATCTCAATAAGGGGTATTGATTTATTGGGCTTACAGCCCAATAAGCTAAGGACGATTATTATATAAAGGAATTTTCGATTCAGAAGGCAAGTTTTTTCAATGATTTTTTAGGGCAATGGTCTTGTGTAGTTTATACCTTTTCAATACTTATGTGGCTATTGCAAAAGTCATCTTGTGATCAAAACATCTCCTGACTCTGTGAACCTCCGTCTGGATGATGGATATACCACGTCATATTGGAGATTCCAGACATAAACGGTTGACGAAACGTCAGCGCCATTAAATTTTCCGTTCCATCCTATATTTCCATCGACTATACTGCTTTCAAAAAGTTTTGTCCCCCAACGATCAAATATTTTAAATGAAACGTTTTCAATAGGAAAGTTAATATTTATATGAGGAATAAATCTGTCATTCACTCCGTCTCCATTTGGTGTAAAAATGTTTGGAATATACGTGACTGGTTCGCAGTTTCTTCGGTCTATATATATATCAAAAGTAGTACTTCCACATAGATGATTAAGCTTAGAGTTGTACCGGCCACCATCAGTGAATGCTTTAATCATATTACTATTTCCATCTTCCCAGCTTGCATTAAATTCTGATAAATCAATACTTGTAAAATAGTCTTGTGCATTCCAAGAGATTTCATCTAACTCTGCGCACAGCAATATTGTATCAATTACCTCTAGAGGATAAGGCAGCAAGGAGAAGTTGTCCGCATTAAAGTACATTAAACTGTAATTTTGTATCTTATCAGTGGGGTCGTACGGGGCGTCACAAGGCGCAGTGGGAGTATAGCTCATAATTGACATGCTGAATCCTACATGATTATGTCCATCTACTCCTACAAAGCAACCTGAGAATCGAGTCCACTCATCACTCGTCGTTGTGTCTTTCGCTGAGAGGATATTAAGCGATAGGACATTGGTGGCATTGATCTGTGTCAGATTGTAGGTATGGTTATCGGTGACTCCAGAAATTTTATTGTCGTGGGTGTAAATCTCAAACGCCATCTGAGGCTCTATTGGACAATAGACAGGATATGCATCTACATCGTGGTTAACATTGTTTTTACCTCGCGGACGAATATCAACTGAAAACCAATAGCCCATTTCACTACTTAATCTGGATGTCAATGGTACACCAAAGGCTTCAGATGCTGTAGTGAAATCTCTATTGAAGCTTCCCCAAAAACCCAAAAATCCGTCATCCCCAACGTCATAGTGAAAAAAAGGATCAAAAGGCAAGCCCGATATAGGACGATACTGGCAGAATGGGACGTAATAATCGACCGTTGTATTTGCGATATTGTACCAACTCGACACTATTGATATACCTTCGAACGGAAGCCTAGGGCAGTCGCCCATTCTGACATGAAATGAGAGATCACCATTTGTAATCATATTCTGAGCGGATATAGGTGATAAGATGCCCCAGATCATAACGATTAATATTGCTGAATTTTTCAATCTTCTCATTGCATCTATGTTTTATAGTTAGCAGGTTATTATAAAGCTATTCTATTCACAGTGTAAACAATAATTCGACTCTTGATCATTTGAGAAGATTTTATAAATCATTAAATCTTAATCCAATACCAATCCCTATATGCCATTTGCCATTATCAGTTGCGGTCTTGGCGTTGTAGTAAAGTGGCACTTGAACTGCCCACTGTTTGTAAATATATGTAAATCCTATTCCAAGAGTAGGTGTAATGAACGCATTTTTGGGAGTTCCTTGATCTTTTTTGAATCTTAACGAGGGCAACATTCCCAGAACGAAATGGCTGTTTTTATGAGACATATTAACATTGGGCCCGGTAAAGTTTAAAAAAGCTCCATTGTCCACATAACCTCCCATGATACATCCATCATACAAGGAAACAGATACTCTGTTTTCTTGAGCATAGCATAAGACACTGCATGTGCTAAGCGTAAGGAATATTATTATCTTCATTGGTCTATAGTAGATAAATGAAAACGAGCACATCAAGTGTGTTGGAACTAGATTCTCAAAGTTAGGTCTTTATATCTTTTGGAAAGTGTAATTGAACTGATTTAATGATCAAGAATTATGAAACCAATTGAATGTCAAAAGAATGTATGAGGAAGGAATGATGAAATAGGAGGATCACTATGATTGCGTGTCATATTGTTCGGATAACCGATATTGGACACGCATTTCAAGCCTAGCGGATCACCAGAGGCATAGTATTACAAGATGACCATGAACAATTGGCCATCAAGCCTAGATAAAACCAGTGGATACTACTTTTTGTAGGATTCAGTGAGCTCGTTACTTATTGTACTCCGTAATACTTCGATGACTCCTTTTTGGCTCACTTGTAGGGTAACCGTTTTTTCTGTCATCGAGATAATTGTCCCAATAATACCAGACGAGGTGACTACTTCATCACCTTTAGATAATTCTTTAACAAAATTGTCTTGAAGTTTCTGTTTCTTCGCTTGTGGGCGGATGAAGAAGAAGTACATAACCGTAAACATCAATCCCAAGAAAATAAGATTGATAGGTAATGCGCTGGGTGCCGCTTGGAATAGTATGATCAGCATAATTTTTTCAGTTAGTAGTTAACATTGACAATATGAAGGGCAAACATACTAAAAAGCCTATTGATATAATCTACTTGATAGGTATGATGGGTGCCGGCAAGTCAACTATTGCTCAGGCACTCGCACAACAGTTAAAATGGGATCATCTGGACACAGACGCTATGATTGTCAATAGGGTAGGAATGTCGATCTACGAGATATTCAGTCTGTATGGAGAACATGAATTCAGAGCGCTAGAGCATTCTATCATGCGCACCATTACGTCGAAAAAACGTATTGTAGTCTCCACAGGAGGTGGGCTGCCTTGTTTCAATAATCTTATAAGCCAACTACTAGATACCGGTCTGACTATTTATTTATCCATAAGTCCGGAACTCATATCGGAACGCATCCACTTGTCAGATAGGCCTTTTGTTAAGGGTAAGGCGAAGTATGAAATATCCGCAGGGATTGAGGATCTGCTAAATGCAAGGCGTAATTTTTACGAACAAGCACATTTTACACTAGACGCTGAGAGAGATATTTCAAGTATAATCTCTGCTATTCAGTGTTTTCTTGTAGAAAGCTAATTAAGGGGATGTCGGGCTTTTTTGGATTGTTTTCTATATTTGCCACTCATCATTAAGTAAAGGTATGTCAACTAAGTTCTCAAAAGGTGTTATTCATGGTCAAGAGTTAAAGGATCTCTTCGACTATGCGAATCAAAACAATTTTGCCCTGCCGGCAGTCAATGTCATAGGGACGAATTCTGTAAATGCTGTTATGGAGACGGCTAAGAAAGTCAACTCTCCCGTCATTATCCAGTTTTCTCACGGCGGCAGCAGTTTTAATGCCGGCAAAGGTCTATCCAATGATGGCCAGCTTGCCAGCATATTGGGTGCAAAAACAGGAGCACTTCACATACACGAGTTAGCAGAATTTTATGGAGTGAGTGTGGTTTTACATACTGATCATTGTGCAAAAAATATCTTGCCATGGATTCATGGTCTACTAAATCATGGAGAGCAGTTCTTCAAATCACATGGAAAACCATTGTTTAGTAGTCATATGCTAGATTTATCTGAAGAGCCTATCGAAGAAAATATCGAAATCTGTTGTGAGTATTTTGAGTGGATGACTAAGATGGGTATGATGATCGAGATCGAACTCGGAGTTACGGGTGGTGAAGAAGATGGAGTAGATAACAGTAGTGTGGATAGCTCTAAACTGTATACCCAGCCTTCTGAAGTAGCTTATGCCTACGAAAGACTATCTGCTATCTCTGATCGGTTTACCGTTGCCGCGGCTTTCGGAAATGTACATGGTGTTTACAAGCCGGGCAATGTTGAACTTCGACCGATTATCTTGAAGAATTCTCAAGAATACATTCAGCAGAAATACAACACTTCTGAGCTACCTATCAATTTTGTCTTCCATGGAGGATCAGGCTGTAGCCAAGAAGAAATAAGAGAAGCCATCACTTATGGTGCTGTCAAGATGAACATAGACACCGACATGCAATGGGCGTTCTGGGATGGTGTTAAAAATTATTACGAAGCTAACAAGGCGTACCTCCAAGGCCAGCTCGGCAATCCTACAGGTGACGATGTACCCAATAAGAAATACTACGATCCTCGGAGATGGTTGAGAGAGGGAGAGGCCTCTTTTATCAGAAGACTTACACAAGCATTTGAAGATCTGAATTGTATCGATCGGAATTAGAAATCCGGAAGTAATTCAGCATTTAACTTATGCTACAAGGTTGTTATCACACCTAGTTGAGTTGCTAGTTTCGCTCGCTCCTCTAGTAACTGTGTGTGGACAGTGATGAGTATGAGTTTAGTCTGGTCATCAGAAGCATGGCTTATGCGGATTAATAATTCTTTGATCTTCTGTTGGATTAAGCGGAGTTTTAATCGAAGAATTGATTGCATGCTATCTTTCACGAAGTTCTCTGAATAAATTTTCTGAGTTTGAAGTTCTATTCCGCGTTCAGACCAATTGGCATAAGTGTATTTCTCCATGAGAATTGCTGTAGCGAATTCTGATATTTCAGGATCATCATGATGTAAGTAAATTAACTGGGAGAAAGATTGATCTGCAAGTTTATCCTTTGACACTTTTAAAATTTTCTCACTCAATGTATCCGTAAAGTATTGGGTCAACTGATTGAGATTCTGTACGATATATTCGGCTACATTAAGGGCACTGTCTTCTTCGACCATTTTTTCACCATGCATAATCAGGATACGACAGATATCTCTTTCTTGAACTGTAAGGGGGTCTGTGAATCCTATTTGGACTTGAGAGTGATCAGGTCTAGTGCGTTCGATGGGATATTTGTCCTCATTATTGATAGTCGCAGTAGATCCATCCTCTGATTTTTTCTTTTTAAGGTATTGATGGATATTTCTGTTCACTTCCCGGATCAGGCCTTCTTCGTTTAAGTCCAGACGTCGAGAGCACTCTTGGATATAAACAGATCTCTTGAGCGGATCAATGACTTTGGCGACACTAGAGCAGAGTTCTCTTATTTGTGCACTTCTATTGATCGGATCATTAGCATAGTTCGTTTTTATATTTTCGGCTAGTAGGACGATAAAGTCTCTGCTTTCTGAAATCAAGGCATTCTTAAAAGCTACAGGGCCTATTTTTTTGATATAGCTATCAGGGTCGTCTTCAGGAGGTAGTTGGAGTATTTTTACGTTCATTCCATTTTCCAAGAATATTTCGAGTCCTCGTTGTGCTGCTTTTTGTCCTGCTGTATCACCATCATAAAGCACAGTAATATCTGTGGTAAATCGTCTTATAAGTCGTACTTGCTCTTGTGTCAAGGCCGTTCCTGAAGAAGCTACCACATTTTCAACATCATTCTGTGCCAGGCTTAGCACATCTGTATACCCTTCTACCAAGATGCAGAAGCCTTCCACCTTGATGGCATTTCTTGCTTGAAACAGACCATAGAGCGTGTTTCTTTTGTTATAAATCTCTGATTCTGGCGAATTGAGATACTTCGGCGATTTTTTGTCATTGGTAAGAATTCTGCCTCCGAATCCTATAATTCTCCCACTAAGACTGTGGAAGGGGAAAATGACACGTTCTCGGTAAAAGTCTCTTTTACTAGCAGATACCAATCCTATTTCCTGCGCCCAGTCAATATTGAATTGTTGTAAAAGCAATGAATTATATAATTGATCCCCCCCACGTGGTGCGTATCCGAGATCAAATTTTTCAATGGTCGCAAGGTTTAATCCCCTATGCTTAAAATAACTGAGACCGATACTTTTACCTTCCTCTGATTGAAGAAGCTGATCTGTGAAGAAGTTTTTAGCATGTTCGTTGATGAGTAATAAACTCTCTTTTTTTAGTGCTTCTTCGGGATTCTGTACCACCGACTCGGTTTCCTCGATGGTAATGTTGTACTTTTTAGCAAGATATCTTAGCGCTTCGGGATAGCTGAGTTTTTCATGTTCTTTGAGAAAGCCTACCGCGTCTCCCGCCTTTTGACAACCGAAGCATTTCCATAGATTTTTAGAAGGAGAAACGGTAAAGGACGGGGTTTTTTCGTTGTGAAATGGACATAGACCTATCAAGTTTACCCCACGTCGTTTGAGTTGGACAAAATCATCGATAACTTCATCTGCTCGGGCTATCGCCAATATTTCTTGAATGGTCCGCTGCGAGATCATGACGTTATTTTTAACATGTCAGACATATTATAGACTCCTTCTGGTTGCTGAACTAACCATTCTGCAGCTAGAATGGCGCCATCTGCAAATCCTTCACGATTGATGGCGCGATGACTAATAATAATCTCATCAGTCGGTGAGTTGTATATGGACTGGTGATAACCTATTTCGGCACCTTCTCGGATTGCCACAATATGTACTTTATTTTTACTATCTGCATCCAGCGACCATCCGTCGTATTTATCAGAGCACAGGCCTTCTATGATTTTCTCTGACAGCGTAATGGCTGTGCCACTAGGTGCATCAACTTTGTTGATGTGATGTTTCTCGATGATTTTTATATCATAGCTGAGATCCACTCCGATTAATCTAGCTAGATATTTATTCGCTTCGAAGAAGATATTAACCCCGATACTGTAATTTGAAGCGTAAAATAGTCGAGCATTGGGACTTAAGTTTGATTTCAATTCAGGTAGTCTTTGTAGCCACCCCGTAGTGCCGGTGACAACAGGTGTTCCCAGAGAATGACATAATAAAATATTGTCTACTGCCTGTTCGGGAGCTGTAAATTCGATAGCGATATCAGCGTGGTTTAAGAAGAACACTTTGTCTTCCTCTCTGGTGTCAGATGTGATGATACCTGTGATCTTATGTCCTTTGAGGGCAGAGCGATTTTCGATCATTCTTCCCATCTTCCCGTAACCTAGAAGGGCAATATTCATCTGTGTTCGTTTGCTATGTTGAGTCTATGCGCAATCGTTTCGAAATTGAATTGATGACACATTGGCCGATAGGCAAAGATATTCATTCGCTTCATGAGTTTTATCGCAGGAATCATCAAGTTTTTAGACCTTTGTCTCCGCAAATAAAAGAAGGCATTTAAACCTTAGTCACGAAAGTATCAAAGCTTGGCTTTGATTACTAGAAAAATTGATCATCATGGCCATACAGAATCGGATTTTATTGGATGTATTAGAGAATAAGTTTGTTGAGAGACCTCCAGTATGGATCATGAGGCAAGCTGGAAGGACATTGCCGCACTATCGCAAAGTGCGCGCGAGTGTTAATGGGTTTATGGAATTAGTCAAGCATCCGGAGCTTATCGCAGAGGTAACCGTCGAGCCCTTAGATGTTCATGGAGTTGATGCATGTATATTGTTTAGTGACATCTTGGTGATACCGGAGGCCATGGGCTTGCCGTATACCATCATAGAGCAAAGGGGGCCGATATTTGAGCGAGTTATTAAGTCAATCGCAGATGTTGAAGCATTAATATCCGGAAACAGCGTCTTAGATCATCTGGATTATGTATTTAAGAGTATCGAGACGACACGAGCCGCCATTAATGAGCGAGTGCCATTGATCGGATTTGCAGGGGCTCCATGGACGATTTTTGCCTATATGATAGAGGGTAAGGGTAGTAAAACATTTACTGCCGCGCGGCGAATGCTTTACGAGCAACCGGAACTTTCGCACCGATTACTGCAGAAAATCACGGATAGCACTATAGCTTATCTCTCAGAAAAAATTAATAGAGGTGTGCATGCCATTCAGTTATTTGATTCATGGGCTGAGGTGTTATCTGTGGAGCAGTACCTTGCGTTTTCAGTGCCGTATGTGAGACAGATATTCGAAAAAGTAAATACCGTCCCTAGGATTTTTTTCCCTAAGGGGGCATGGAGTGCCATTCCTTATCTTGTGGATCTAGAGATGGAGGCTATAAGCATAGACTGGAAGACCCCTGCGGGATTTGTCAGAGAGTCATTGCCAGATACGATTATTCAAGGGAATCTAGATCCATGCCTGCTATTTGCTTCTGATGACGTGATCTCAGAAAAGGCCACACAAGTGATGCGGGCGATAGGAGGACGTCATATTATGAATCTTGGTCACGGCGTGTATCCAGAGATTACGCAGCATAAAATTACGCACCTAGTACATACCGTGAGAAACTTTCGATACGACCACTGATTTTATTTAAGGAAATCAACTTTTCTGGAAGTTTTATACATTTATGGCATCTTTCTATTCTCATGAACACCCGATGTTGTCCTTAATGACTAAAATATGGGTTGGTTTAAACGATTAAAAGACGGTATTCAGACTTCTACCAAAGAAAAGAAAGAAGTTCCTGATGGTTTTTGGCAGAAGTGTAAAGCTTGTGGGGGGACTTTCACGATTATAGAATTGGAAAAGGCATATTTCGTGTGTCCTTCTTGCCATAATCATTTCAGAATAGGTTCTCATGATTATTACAATATCCTGTTTGGCAATAAATATAAGTTGCTATTCGAAGATATCGTCAGCTATGACTTTCTTGAGTTTAAGGATGTCAAGACCTATGCCGATAGGCTAAAAACGGCTAGAGCGCAAACCTCACTCAATGATGCCATCAGTGTGGCAGTCGGACGGGTTAATAAGAAGAATATTGTTGTAGCGGCAATGGATTTCTCTTTTATCGGTGGGAGTATGGGGAGTGTAGTGGGCGAAAAAATATCGAGAGCTATTGATTATTGCATAGAACGTAAGATTCCCCTTATGATCATTTCAAAGAGTGGTGGGGCAAGGATGATGGAGTCTGCGTTTTCTCTTATGCAATTAGCCAAGACTACGACAAAGCTAGCGGAGCTAAGTCGTCATCATATCCCATACATATCCATGCTTACGGATCCGACTACAGGAGGAGTTACGGCTTCATTTGCGATGCTGGGAGACGTCAATATATCAGAACCAGGCGCATTGATCGGTTTTGCAGGGCCGAGGGTAATCAAAGAAACAATTAAGCGTGACCTGCCAGAGGGATTTCAAACAGCGGAATTCTTGCTAGAGAAGGGTTTTTTGGATTTTATTGTCAGTCGTGATAAGCTGCAAGAGAAAATTGACGATTTGCTAAGTTACTTTATGCCTGCTGCTCCAGTAAAATCTTAAAATCAGTATTGAAGGGGTCGCAATGATCTATTAGCTTATCGATCCATTCTTTTCCATATTTGGTGTAGTATGGTAAAAATGACTCTCTGCGTTCTTGTAAACTATTATTGCCCGGAAAGTACTTACTTTTTATTCGGGATATTCTGGAGAGTGTTACTTCGTGCTTATTCTTAGTAGCTTTAATTATTTTATTTTCAATGTAATCTAGTCCTTTTTCTGACTTGGTTAATGCCCCTATAACGGTTGCCCCTATGGTCTTATCTATGGTTTCAACCTCCAATCTCAGCTTTTCATAAATATCCTTGATTGATTGGCGTGTATGCTGAAGAGAAATATGGTTTGTAAGTTCAGCTTTGGCTAGGTGGTTTATTATAGTGTCTTCTCGCTGAAAAAGTAAGGCAAGGTCAAAATTAATCGAAGACAGGGTAGCGTGATCCTTGTATTCTAAAAGTAATAAAGAGTCTCTTCTTACGAGCATAGGATAGGGGATATTAAAAGCTTCAAATTGGCTTTTCCGCTCCAGCCAATAGGCTAATTCTCCACCACCTCCTACATACGCGAGATTGGGCAAAGTAAACTCTTGGTATATTGGCCTCAAGACAACATTGGGCGATATCGCCCCGGGATTCTGTCTTAGCAGTTGGATGAGGGCTTGGCGGTCATAGACTTCATTATTAATCGTATAGCTGCCGTCTTGATTTTCAATTATACGATGTCGGTCGTCAGTCATGAAGAATATGTTCAATTCGCGCACATAGGCCTGACTTTTAAAGCCTTGTGCATTCAGTTGGCGCTGGGTACCCATCACTTCTCTAGTCGAAATCGACTCTTCAAGATCTCTTATCACCAGCTCAACAAAAGGCTGTTTAAGTGATGGGTTGTCTAGATTGGCGATGATTAAGCCAAATCTGTTAAATAATGTATCGATGATCTTCATCATGAACTCGCCGTATGTTTTACTCGAATGATGTGCTCCTTCCAAGATTTGTACAAGTTCAATTGCGTTAGGAGAATAACCGATGAGCGATTTAATTTCATTCAGTACATCACTGATACCATCAAGTGTCATTCGCCCTACAGATCCTTTCTGTGCAGTATGCCATGATATGCTGAGCTTGTTAAAATGTAAGCTTGAGATTTCATCAAAGTCATGATCCTCGCCACCCATGACAAAAGTCGGTACGATTTTATAGTCGGGATTGCGCTCTTGAACCTGTTTACTGAGCTTTATAACGCTGCATATTTTGTAGATAAAATATAAGGGTCCGGTAATCAATGACGGCTGGTGAGCAGTGACAATGGTAAAGGTTTTGTTGTCAGCAAGTGAGGCAATATTAGCCCTTACTGCATCAGATGTGTCTATGGTATTATATTGCGCTTCAAGAACGTCTACTAGTAGTTGCCTGTTGACGAGAGACTTAGTTCGATTGCGTAGTACATCCACAAAACTGTCGATCTTTGGTGCATATTCGTAAAATGGTCTGAGTAGGGCATCTCCCAATTGATAAGCCTTGTCGGTATGGCTTATCTGTGGTAGATCTTTGAAGGAAACGGATTTTTGATAGTACATAGACTTATTGATGACAACAAATGTCGCATAATGTTTGGTTAATGGAACGGACAAATACAGCTTCTGGTCAAGTTTAATACTTTGCTGATAGAAAAGGTTTAAGCGAGAGGATATCATTTGAATAGCGATATCTGACAAAATCCTTAGTGATAGCTATATTGTCCTTATTCATGTCTAGTATATAGTGCTGATATAGTAGTTTTGAGGCTTATTACTTATCCCTGTGTTATGAATGATAAAACTAGGTATGGTTTGCGAGGTGTATCGGCAGATAAAAACGAGGTACATCAAGCTATTAAACATCTAGATAAGGGGCTATTTAAAAATGCCTTTTGTAAAGTCTTACCTGACCTTGTCGGCAATGATCCGAATTTTGTTAATATAATGCACGCCGACACAGCGGGAACCAAGACCAGTCTAGCCTATATATATCATGCAGAAACGGGCGACAATACTGTGTGGAGCGGCATTGTCCAGGATGCCATCGTCATGAATATTGATGATCTGGCGTGCGTAGGATGTACCACTGATATTATCTTGAGTAGTACTATCGGTCGAAACAAGCAATTGATTTCGGGTGAGGTCATAGCTTCCTTGATAAGTGCTACGCAATCATTCATCGATAGAATCTCTGCATTGGGTGTGAGGATGACATTGGCAGGAGGGGAGACAGCGGATGTCGGTGATATTGTTAGAACATTAGATGTAGGGATAACTGCCTTCGGCAGAATGCCTATTGATCGTGTAATCGAGAATAATATTCAACCGGGTCAGGTCATAGTTGGATTGGCATCTTATGGACAAGCTAGTTATGAATCGGAATATAATGGGGGTATGGGAAGCAATGGACTGACTAGTGCCAGACATGATGTTTTTAAGAATAGTTATGCACTTGCGTATCCTGAATCTTTTAATCCTGCGATAGCCAAGGACTTAGTTTACGCCGGTAGTCGATCGTTGACAGAAACGGTAGCTATTAATGGGCAAGACATTAGTCTTGGTAAGTTGGTTCTCTCTCCTACACGCACTTACACACCGATCATTCATCATGTGCTCAATGAAGGTATAAGACCTGATGGTATGATCCATTGTAGCGGTGGTGCCCAGACTAAAGTGATGAAGTTTGCACAAGGTGTACACATTATAAAAGATCAACTTTTAGAGATACCACCCTTGTTTAAGATTATAGAAGCCGAGTCAGATACCGAGAGAAGAGAGATGTATGAAGTATTTAATATGGGTCATAGACTTGAATTTTATGTAGATCCTGAACAAGCGAAGGACATTATTGCAATCAGTAAGTCATTTGAAGTAGATGCGCAGATAGTAGGCCGTGTGGAGGCTGCGGATAAGACTAGCTTGACCATTATAGACGATCAGGGTTGTTATAGGTATGGTGCTGTCTATCCGATGGGCAATGCCTATCGTTAGGATATGCCGCCCTTTCAGGGCTGATGCTGTGTGGTGTCTGT
>CAYNFR010000046.1:0-19176 GCA_964396595.1 uncultured Saprospiraceae bacterium
CAATACGATGTTGAGTAGAATCAAAAGCATGTTTAATAGAATTAGTGACCAACTCTGTAATAGTCAACGCTATGGGGATAGCAGTCTCGTGATTCATAAATAGAATATTGGTATCATATTCAATATCCAACTCCTGATCAGGACTATTAAAATTGTCATGCAAGTACTCACACATTTTATTAAAATAGTCTTGCACATTTATTACTGTAAGATCTTGTTCATTATCGTATAGCATCTGATGGACTAGACCCATCGCTTCTACTCTGCTCTGACTATCTTTTATTGCTGCGATCGCTTGTGCATCATGCACATAATCTAATTGTAACCGAGACAGACTCAATAAAATTTGCAGACTATTCTTAACTCGATGATGAATCTCTTTTACCATCAAATCCTTCTCTGCGGCACGCGATTCTATTTCTCTTTTATCTGCTTCCACTCTGTATCGCAACAATTCTTCCTGCTCAGCCTTCAAGATGGCCGATAAGCCATCAGCTTTTAATTGTGAAATGCGATATCCGTTACCAAAACCAAGTAATATAATCGTTGTAATAATCCCAAAAAATAATAAATAATGAAGGTAATTGCCGATCGAAATGATATCCTGCTGAAAACCCACATTTACATCATAGGATAAAAATGCAAATACTAACCGTACTACTAATATGATCGTGAGAGACAAAAAGGCGCCTATAAAATACTTGGCATATTGACTACCACGATACCAGGATATAGCAGCCAAAATAATGGCAACTATAAAATTTAAAATACAAGAGGCAAATAACGCTTTAAAATAGCCTTCATAAATTGCAATATTCCCTCCTATAGACTTCAACGAGAGCGCAAAATAAATACATATCAACCCATGTAAAGTTAGCAAAGGCCACAAAATTACCTGAGGAGATATTGTCAAATATTCCTTCAATATCAAGTATGCATTTACGTACCCGAATACCCCAGCCACCATCATAAAAACGCCTAAAGCAGCCAGCCAAGGATGCAAAAACTCTATTGAAGGAAATATAAAATAATTAACATCTCCACCAACGAATATCAGCGCTAGTCCAAAGCCCGCTATCATGCACGAAAACCAACTGTGGATAGATTCACGCTCGATGAATCC
The DNA here is from genome assembly GCA_964396595.1 of uncultured Saprospiraceae bacterium. Taxonomy (GTDB): domain Bacteria; phylum Bacteroidota; class Bacteroidia; order Chitinophagales; family Saprospiraceae; genus CAYNFR01. Next base: position 1,124 of record CAYNFR010000046.1, read on the forward strand.
GATGATAAAAAAATAAATCGCTTGTACCAACAATACCCCTATTAATGCACCATAGATAGCGTTCACTTTAAATAATTCAGACCAAAATGAGGCTTCGTCTATATGCGACACAGAAAATTCTGGAATAAAGCGCTTACCTGCCCCTGACACTCGAAGATATACCTCCATGGTATCACCAATAGTTGGATATACCCGAAAAAGATTCCAATTGGAACGAATAGCTTTGGAGTCATGCGACACTTAGTTCCCTGTCAATTGTTGTGCATATTCGCTTTGAGGAGTTATCGTGTATACCTGGATAGAATCAAAATTCCACAATCCGCCGGTATTCACCCCGAAGAGTTGGGAATTTCGGCTATCCGTATCAACAATTTTGAATCGCATCCAATACGTCTTGCTATTGTCTGGAAATGTATTGTAATAATTACCGCTAAATTCATCCCAATTCTGTGTAACAGTACGAAGAGTCCAGACCCCATGGGTATCTTCCGCGATTTCTATACACTGTTTTATATAATTATGCTTAAAAAGATGCCCCCTGCGAGCAGTTCTAAATTGTCCGTCAAAGTGATAAACATCCGTAGCATAATATGAATTGGAGTCGTAAATATTGAACGCTATATGCCCTGTAATATCACCAAATCTAGTCTTCCATGAGAGATCATCGTGAATCAGTTTGTGATTGTCCAAAGAGATCAACAGTGTAGTTATTCCAGGTGGCAAATCTAGTTTTACCAAATTCACAGCCGTACGGATAGTCCTGTGCTTTAATGGAATGTCGATACCTGTTACTTCTTTGCGTATCAGGCTATCAGCTCGAAAAAAATAAATATGAACATCGCCCCAAGTATTTATCTGTTCATTACCGATTTCAAGATAGTACTTCTGCAAGGTGTCGCTGTTATTTCGCAAGTTCAATTTTGTCCAGTATCTCGATTGACGATTGAATATCTCTAAAGAATTGTTTTCCCCAAAAAGCCTAGGACTTTTATAAAGCTCTGTCGCTGAAAATGAATTTGTGCTGTCTTCTAAAATAAAAATTTCTTTATATAAAGAGAGGTAATTATAATCATAATATGTATGCGCCGCCCACTGTCTTGTTGCGGGATCAACAATAATCGGATTAGAAGATGTAGCATATATTGACACTGCACCAAGAACATAAACTAATAGACAGAAAAATTTAGATTTTGATTGCATAAATATTCTTTCATCGTATTTACACTCGGTACTTATGTTTCATAAAGTGTGCATTCAGGCTATCACAAATGATATTCCTATATACTTTTCGTGTAAAAATATCAACCCAATCCACTACTTGAAATGTAAGATAAAAAATCTTGTCTAGATAAATATATGGTATTCTGTACTCCTACTATCCTAAGGTATAGAATTAACGGTATTTAATCCATATACCCACTCATTCCTCCCTTTGAATACACCGTTGATCATTTGCGGGTAGGCGTTCTCCCCCTATTTATGGTCTTGAACAAAGTACCTGCATCTAGTATATCCTGCTGCTGCATATTGTTAAGGACGGCGGTTTCTTCAAAATCCGCAGTCCTCGCGCCTACTCTATTTAATGCCTGTGCCAGTGTCATTTGCTGTGGTACACGCTCTATCTTGATACGATCAGGTAGAACATTAATTTTGCTTGGATCTGTTAAGCGATCAAAGTTACCCATGGTGCTAGCGAAGATCCTGTAGTAGTTATTAAAATCTGTCGTGAGCGATATACCATGAAATACATAAATTAATCCTTCATACGCTATCAAATAAGATAAAACACGGATGTCTTCTTGCTCTTGTTGCTGTTGTTGTGCTGGGGGTTTTGGTTTCGTAATCATAGCCACTGCAGGAAGCCCATTGACAGTTGTCGATGCCGTTTCGATAATTTCTAAATCATACTGTTCGAGGATGTCTTGCTGAGCAGAGCGCAAGTCTTTTTTATCCGATAGTGTAAGCAGCATCATTGCCTTTCCATCTTGTGATGCCATCTGCACCATTTGTGGTGTGTTCACCACTTGCCAATTGGGCGGAACAGGAAAATGAAATTTTAATTCCGGATGGAAGAAAGTATTATACTCCACATATCCTTGACGTGGATCTTCACCATATATCAATCCGTCGATCATTTGTAAATAGCTATCTCGACCCACCTTTAGATTGCTCACACCTAATCTTTGCTGATAAGCATGGGTCAATTGGTGTACACGCTCAAATCTATTCTCCGGATTGGGGTGCGTGGAGAGGAACTCTGGTATCTGCTGACCACTTTTCGACTGAATTCTGGCTAACACACCGAAGAAGTTAGCCATTTCTTTGGAATCATAACCTATCTGCGTACTATAGCTTACACCAAGTTCGTCAGACTGGCTCTCATCGTCTCGACCAAACTTTAAAAACAATATGCCTAATCCTAATTCTGCCACATCACCAAATTGTCTAAATTCCTCAGAAAAGATCATACCTGCCACGAAAAGTCCGCCGTAAAGTTGCTGTTTAGACATTTGGGAAACCGAATGCCGCGCCGTGATATGACCTATTTCGTGACCGAGTACACCGGCAAATTCAGCCTCATTGTTAAAATGTGCCAATATCCCTCTAGTAAAATAGATAAATCCGCCTGGCACAGCGAATGCATTAACAACAGGACTATCCAATATTCTAAACTGATAATTCAGATCCGGGCGGTGCGATACCTTGCCCATCTCTTTACCTTTTTCATTGATAAAAGCCTGCAATCTGGCATCATCATATAGGCCAAAACTCGCGATAATACTCGGGTCATACTCACGACCCATAGCTAGTTCTTGCTCCTCAGATACAAGCATGATTTGTTTCTTACCGGTCACCGGATTGACAGCACATGAATAGATAAACAAACTGCCTACTGTGACTAAAAAAAAGGATCTCAGACGGTACATGGTTAGTTTATTAGCTTATTTGATAAATTTCACGGAATTTTGAACCCGATCAGCGTTAAAAGTATTAAAAAATCCCGACGAAGTTGATAAATAAATCTTAAACAGTACAAGCTTTAACATAGTGAGTAAAAAAGGAAGAGTATTGGTGGCCATGTCAGGCGGAATAGATTCCACTGTAACGGCGATGCTCATGCATGAAGAGGGTTACGAAGTAGTCGGCATCACCATGAAGACATGGGATTATGCCACGAGTGGTGGATCGAAGAAAGAGACCGGTTGCTGTAGTCTGGATAGTATTAATGATGCTCGGCAGGTGGCTGTTGAGATGGGATTTCATCATTTTATCATCGATATCAGAGAGGAATTTGGCAATTATGTGATTGATGATTTTGTCGATGAATATATGGCCGGGCGCACGCCCAATCCTTGTGTCCTATGCAACACGCACATAAAATGGAACGCCCTCCTGAAACGTGCTGATGCTATGGATTGCGAATTCATCGCTACAGGTCATTATGCACTCATCAAGCATAAAAACGATCGCTACTTTGTATCAAAGGCAAAAGACGAACGCAAAGATCAATCATATGTGTTGTGGGGTCTTACGCAAGAATGTCTCTCCCGCACCAAATTTCCCCTTGCACCATATGATAAAGAGGAAATACGCAAAATGGCTGCAGATCGGGGATATGAAGAACTGTCGAAAAAAGCAGAAAGCTACGAGATATGCTTCGTCCCTGACAATGACTACCGAGGCTTCCTTCGCAGACGTCACCCGGAAATGGTCAATAAATTGGCCGGCGGCCTATTTAAAAATACCCATGGTGAAGTAATTGGAACACATGAAGGTTATCCTTTTTATACCATTGGTCAACGCAAAGGACTGGGACAAGCCTTCGGTACGCCGAAATATGTCACCGAAATCAGACCCGAAGAAAATGTTGTCATCCTAGGCGATGTAGAGGATCTCCTTCGCAATGGCATGATGGTGTATGATGTAAACCTGCAGAAGTATGCATCCATCAAGCCAGGATTAGAAACGCGCACTATGGTGAGATACAATGACCCCGGCACGATGGCGGAGCTCTATCCCGAAGGTAAGGAGTTAAGAGTTGAGTTTCTTGCTGCGGTCAAAGGCATCGCTCCCGGACAATCTGCTGTTTTCTACGAAGGCGACGATGTCGTGGGCGGCGGTAGAATTAAAGGCAGTATCACGTCAAGAATATGACACCAGAATGATATTCGCTCTACTTTAGATGGCGTCCTTGCCGTTTACATGTTAATATGCCCTTAAGGGGTGAGTTTAAATTACTTCACTTTCTTATTGCGGTTCGCATATTTATGAAGTGGCGGCTTTTGAAAATTGATGTTTCTTTTTAGCACTAAACTTTCATTGATGCACAAAATTTCTATTTTGCACTAAATCCGCCATTTCATAAATATGCTGTTGTGCGTTCGTTTTTATTTCTGACGATATGTTTTTATAATAAACAAATTCAATTATTAAAATTATAGTTTAAGTTTCATTCCTTCGTGTGTCGAAATTAAACCAATTGTTTCATAGAATCTTATTGCGTCTGGCCTTTTTTTGTCAGTTGTTAATTGTAATAATATAGCCCCCTTTTCTTTTGCTCTTTTTATTGCGTAGTCAAACACTTTTCTTCCAATACCTAGTCCACGATAGTTAGAATGTGTTCTAACTGCTTCAATCTGACATCTAAGTCCGCCCTGATGTGTTAAGTACTGGATAAAGGTTAAATGGAAAGTTGCCACTTTGACACCGTTCATTTCTACAATAGTTAATTCTTGGTTGTTGTCAGAGTTAATAATTTCAAATGCTTTTATATAATAGTCAGAAAGAATATCAGATAATTTTTCTCTTGTCGCCCCAAGATTGTCGTCTGCCAACATTCTAACAATGTCTAATAAGTCATCTTTTCTTGCAATTCTAAATGTAAGTTCATTATTCATAGAAGTTTAAAATTTTGTATTTCTGTAATTGTCGTGATGTTTCTTTAAATGAGGCACAACTCCTGCCTTGGCGACCTTAGCGTAAGAAACTTTGAGACCTTTGCCGTAATGAGAACAAACTGAAGCGCTCAGTACACTCAACTATACTTAACCGACAAATCTAATTATAACTAAAATCCGGTGGTATCTGAGCTATGACGCTGTATACCTTCCCTTTATGCTCAAGTATAGTAGTCCATAGTTTTTCGTGACCCAGTTGAAAAGTATAGTTCGGATCCATGTCGATAGGTATCCAGCTGCCATATTGCATTTCATCCATCAATTGACCACTGCTCCAGCCACTATAACCGACAAAAAATCGAATATTATGTGGTTTAATCATCCCTGCATTAATGAGAAACTTCAGTTGGTCATAGTCACCACTCCAGTAAACCCCTTTGCTTATCTCAATACTTCCATCCAGTATATCTCCCCTATCATGAATATAGTGCAGGGAATCATTCGACACAGGTCCACCGTAATACACTGGAGCGTCGAACTCAGGAAAGTCTTGAATCAAATCATTAATATGCTGACCGATAGGTTTATTCAGCATAAAACCGACACTACCCTCTTCGTCATGCTCCACTATCAAGATCACAGATCTCTTGAAACTGTCTTCCATTAAAAAAGGCTCGGCTAGCAGCAATATGCCTTTTTTGACTTCTTCCTGATTTAACTTTCTGTCCATACATTCACTTCTGCGTCCTTGTTGATCTTCTTGACCATGCCAGCCAATATTCTCCCTTTACCTCCGATCTCAATATACTGATTGACACCTGCCTCGCTCATGTTTCTGATAGTCTGCGTCCATAATACAGAGCTGGTCAACTGTAAAATTAAATTATTTTTTATTTCTAAGGCATCTCTTGATGCAGTTGCATTGACATTTTGATACACATCCACCCTAGCGTCATTAAAATGAATACGGTTTACTGCTTCTTTAAATATCTCATATGCCGGAGACATAAGTGGTGAGTGAAAAGCCCCGCCGACGGCTATTTCCATAGCTCTTTTAGCACCAGCAGCCTTACATCGCTCCGCTGCCTCGAGTACGGCTTCTCTTTCGCCGCTGATAACGACTTGGCCAGGACAGTTAAAGTTGGCCGGGATGACGATGCCGTTAACTTCTGCACATATCGAAGCGATACGTTCGTCATCCTCTATCCCGAGTACTGCCGCCATGGTACCCGGTCTGAGATCGCATGCCTCCTGCATGGCTCGTGAGCGCACTTTAACCAACTCCAGCCCCTGTCTGAAATCAATCACACCCGCTGCCACAAGCGCCGTAATCTCGCCCAGTGAATGACCTGCAACAGCCACAAAAGCTGGCAACTCATCCGCTCGAGACTCCATCACCATGATACTGTGAACATACACAGCAGGCTGCGTTACTGAGGTCTGGGTCAAGGCATCCTCTGGCCCGTCAAACATTAGCCTGGCAAGATCAAAACCCAATACCTCATTGGCTTCCTCTAGTCTTAGCTTTGCTTTATTATTGGCTTCAGCCAATATTCTTCCCATACCGACAAACTGCGCTGCCTGACCTGCAAATATCAATGCACATCCCATACTCCCTAATTTTACTTAGGACAAATATCCACAAAAAGCGCTACTATCAGTACTTAGACCCACGAATTAAACCCAAAAACTCATTGCGGGTTTCAACCTTCTGAAAGACTCCGGTGAAGGCCGAGGTAGTCGTTGTCGAGTTCTGTTTCTGTACCCCACGCATCATCATACACATGTGCGAGGCCTCTATAACCACCGCCGCACCAAGAGGCTTCAAAGCATCATCAATGCACCGTAGAATCTGATCCGTCAATCGCTCCTGAACCTGAAGACGACGGGCAAAGACATCTACCACCCGAGGGATCTTACTAAGACCAACGATATAACCATCTGGTATATACGCCACATGAACTTTCCCAAAAAAAGGCAGCATATGATGCTCACATAGTGAGTAAAGTTCAATGTCTTTTACAATCACCATTTCGCTATAGTCTTCCTTAAATAGCGCTGATTTCATAATCGCATCAGCATCGAGATCATATCCATGGGTCAAGAACTGCATAGCCTTGGCCACTCTGACCGGAGTCTCTAATAAGCCTTCTCGATCTATATCTTCATTAAGCTGCGTGATAACTTCTCTGTAAAGGGTCGATAGAACTTCCGTCGTTTCTTCTGAATATTTTTCTTTTTTAGCGTAAGCCATCCATCTATATCATTTATAAAAAAAACAAAATTAGCCCTTCTGTCATCAGAAGAAGGAAAATTCATCATATTGAACCTCTATTTTTCATAAGAGTTGCCAGAATACGGTTTTTATCGAATAGACAATTGCTTTTATCCGAATTTAGAACGACGAAATCGGAATATACCTTAAGTTTATCACATGAACACCACAGCCACTCCTAGTTCCAGACTGTATGATTGGTTAGAGAAATCGATACGAAAGGGTAGGATATATCATATATTCTTTTGGGTGGTGTTTTTTATGTTCCTCGTGATCATAGACCCTTCGATCAATGAATCATTGGGCAGCCGGATGATCAGTAAGGCCTTGCGCATCCTGTTTTTTATTCTAATCGTTTATACCAATCTAGTCTTCTTATTCCCTAAGATTCTCAAAGAGAACAGATTCCACATTTATATTATTCTGCTCTTTTTTCTGGTAGTTTTTATTACTCCGATAGAAGTACTAATCACTTACTTCTTGCTACCGGGTATCGACAAGCCACTCACAGAAGCTTTTACTTGGCAGAGCAACTCGGCGTATTTTCTAGGAAATTTTTTTATAGCTTTCTCTTCGTCTATTTATAAAATTATCACTGATTGGATAGAAAATCAAAACGAACGTAAAGATCTCCAACGCCAAAACCTGCGCTCAGAATTAAAATATCTCAAGACACAGATCAATCCTCATTTTTTCTTTAATACGCTTAACAGTCTGTATGCATTGACCTTAAAAAAAAGTGATCTTGCACCGGAGATCGTACTAAAATTGAGCGATATGATGCGCTTCATGCTTTATGAAAGCAATGAGCGAACTATAGAGCTTTCTAAAGAATTACACCATATAGAAACCTATCTTGAATTAGAAAAACTTCGCCATGGCGACAATGTCAGAATCACTTTTCAATATACGGGTGATCCTAATGGCCACATGATCGCGCCATTATTATTTATTCCATTTCTAGAAAATACTTTTAAACATGGCATAGATCATGAATTAAATCAAGGTTTCGTGGATATCCGACTTGATATTTTTGAAAACTATATAGACTTATTGGTCATTAATAGTAAGCCTAAACAAGTGCTGGGGGATGGAAGTAAGAAAAAAGTCGGTGGTATCGGTTTGGCAAATGTTAAACGTCGATTACAGATACTTTACCCAGACAGACATATATTGGACATGAAAAGTACAGATGACCGTTACAGAATATATTTAAAATTAAAAGAAACGAAAAAATCACAATTATGATAAATGCCATTATCGTCGATGACGAGCCATTAGCTCTCGATATTCTTGAGTCCCATATCAGCAAGATTGAAGATATCAATTTAGTCGCGCGATGCGCCAATGCCTTAGAAGCCAATAAAGCGCTTAATGAACATGAAGTTGACTTGATGTTCCTCGATATACAAATGCCACAACTCACCGGCATCGAGTTTTTAAGAACCTTATCAGATCCGCCATTGGTCATCTTTACCACTGCCTATTCGGATTATGCCGTAGAAGGGTTTAATCTCGAAGCTATTGACTATCTGCTCAAGCCCATCAGTTTCGAACGCTTTCTGAAAGCCAGCAATAAAGCGATAAGCCTATTCAAACAGCACAAAATCGGCGAAATCGAAAATTCAGCTCCTGACGACAACTTTATCTTTATCAAGGCAGACAAAAAGATGCTCAAGGTATTCTATAAAGACATCCTTTATATCGAAGGTCTTAAGGACTATGTAATCATCCGTACTGAGACAGGGCGTGTTATCACCCTCCAGACGATGAAAAGCCTTGAAACCAAACTACCTGCAAGTATTTTCAGAAGGATACACCGGTCGTATATCATCAATATCCGCCGCATCATCGCTGTAGAGGGGAGCATGATTGAAATTATGGAGAAGGGAGCCGTAAAATTGTTGCCGGTAGGCAAAAATTACAAAGACGAACTTGACGCCATCATTGATGCTAATAAATTGTAATCACAGCTAATATCAGTTTTATATACCTTTATCATTTGTTTCTGTCTTAAGAGCAATAAATGAAATCAACATTAAAGACACTAAGCTTATTTATTTTACTGATCGGCTCAGGCTGGCTCCTCAGTGCCCAAAATAATCCGGAAGAGGCTGCCCTCAAGGCAGTCATTGACAAATTATTTGATGGTATGAGGAATGTCGATTCTACGATTGTACAACCCATATTCACCGAAGGTGCTATCATTAGTAGCGTCATCGCTGACGCGCAAGGCAATGCCCGCAAAGTATCAAATTATGCTGCGGCATTCATCACGACCTTAGGTACGCCCCGTGAAAATCAATGGAATGAAGTAATCTGGTCATACAAATTCAATATTGATGGTGCAATGGCATACGTCTGGACGGAATACAGTTTTTTCTTGGATGACAATCTCAGCCATTGCGGTGTCAATATGTTTGAAATGCTCAAAATCCAAGGCCAATGGAAAATCTCTTCAATTACAGACACGCGCCGTAATGTCAATTGCTACACCGCAGAAAATATCAATATTCATCGCTTGGTAGATGCATGGCATCAGGCTGCCAAGGTCGCTGATGAGCGCATATTCTTCGGTCTGATGGCGAGCGATGCCGTTTACATCGGAACTGACCCAAAAGAAAGATGGACAAAAACCCAAATGATCGCCGACCTCGGAAAATTTTTTGAAGGCGAAAGTGCGTGGGCATTTACACCGATCAGCAGATCCATCAATGTGCATCAAGATAATACGGTGGCATGGTTTGACGAATTGCTCGATACATGGATGGGGACTTGTCGCGGCTCGGGTGTGCTTCGCAAAAATGGGAACAACTGGCAGATAGTCCATTATCACTTGTCCATAGCTGTGCCTAACGAGCAAGTCAATAATTATCTAGAACTTATCGGAAAAGAAAGACCAAAGAAATAATGAAAGTCGCCCTGAAACATCATAGTATATTGCTGGGTATAGCCCTATGTAGTACACTCATGTCTTGTAACAAAGCTAAAGAAAGCTCTTCAGTTAAAAACGACGCCGCCACCATTACGCCTATGTCAGAAGCAACCGCGAGCATCACAAACACTTCCACCCCGCCTAAGGTGTCAGGTGATGTGTTTTATATAGGTAGCTACACCCGCAAAGAAGGCCATGTAGATGGCAAAGCACATGGAATCATGCGTGCCATATTACAAGAAGATGGCACAATCGTATCAGACGGTATTTATGCCAGTGGGATCAACCCCTCATTCATCTCGATCCACCCATCCAAAAGATTTGTGTACGCCGTAAATGAAACAGGAGGAACACCCTCAGAGCCCTATGGCCGTATAGAAGCCTTTGCTATCGATGAAAACCAAAATCTGAGTAAACTAAACGAAGCTGTTACGCAAGGGGTAGCGCCTTGCTATATATCAACAGCCATTTATGGAAACTATGTGCTGACAGCAAATTATAGCTCCGGATCGATCAATTTGTTTGTCATTAAAGCAGATGGAAGTGTAGGTCCTATGACGGATATGGTCATATTCGGTGGAAGTGGATCAGATCCCGACAGGCAGATGCAATCGCATGCGCACTTTATAGCACAAGGGTTTGATGACCTCATATTTACTGCGGATCTAGGCTCTGATAGTATTCGGATATTTAAAATTGATGGCAATAAGTTTGTCTCTGTGGATGGTGTCAAGACTAGCTCTGGTGCAGGGCCAAGGCACATAGGCTTTCATCCTTCGCTGTCTATTTTTTATGTAATCAATGAATTAAACGGCACCATAGAGTCATTCAGAAAACAATCCTCAGGCATATATGAGCGTGTCCAAGTGCTTTCCTCTGTAGGCAACAAGGATGGTATAAAATCCGGTAGCGCGGATATAGCCGTCCACAGTAGCGGAAGATTTCTCTACGCGACGAATAGAGGTGTATACAATACGATTGCCCTCATCCGTCTCGATGAGAAGGGGATCATGCGCTATGACCAAGAAGAGAATAGTCTAGGCGAGGTTCCGCGCAATATAGCCATAAGCCCCAGCGGTAATCACCTCCTGGTGGCTAATCAAAATAGCAATAACATCGTTAGCTTTAAGATCAATGCACTTGATGGTTCTCTTTCAGATCCTAAGGTAGCAGAAGGTATCATGACACCTGTGTGTATAGGGTTTTTGTAAAGTCCATCAATCATATTATTTGGTAGTCGGATGCATTATGTGCGAGGCTGATTGTTTTAGCTGATAACTGATTTTTAAATTAAGATATGTAGCTATATAAGAAAACAACAATAAGCTTTAATCACTATCCTAGTCAAGAGCTACGCAGAAGCATTGAAGGATGAGGAATTTCGATAAGAATACAACACATCAAAATAGTCGCTCAACACCTATCAAAATATATCCCGGAAACCTTGTAAAAGAGTTCTCAACGATCATATAATCATTGTAACTGATCAGCTACCCCAAGTTATAAGTAGACTTGAGTGCGGACTATTTTTACGGTATCTTCAAGCCTCGAAGAATATGAATCTCCCCAGTCGGAGAAGTCAACTCGAATAGCACCAAGCCCTGATAATCCAGGCTTGTTAACTCCACATTAAGTGTTGATCGACCTTTATCGAGAAGATAATCTCTAGATTGAAGTATTTGTCCATTGAAGGTCATGACCGTGAGCTTATATTCTCCCCTTAACTTAGCAGAGAATTCAATATTCGCATGATCCACAAATGGATTGGGATATAACACTACTGACTCTGTAGCGGTGTTTTCTGGTCTTACAAGATATTGAATATCCATATCTTGGACTTCCATGGATTCGTTTACCCATTCTGTCGCGTGAAGATCGCTTATGTTAAATGCTCGCTCTGTTTCGCCACTATTCACAACGATTTCAAAAAGCCATTCTTCAGAAGGGAGTTCAATAGCAGATGCCCCTACCCATGCCATATGAACGAATCCTTTGTTATTGTCTATTGCAAAGTCGTTATCCCCGATTAATAGACTTCCGGGATTAATCAAATTCACCTTGACTACAGATGGATCGAACGCCAGGTGCAATTCAAGGCCAAGTAAATATTGGGCATCGCCCGGATAAAACTTATAGCTGGATGACTGTTTGTCATATTCGACTCTGAGTCTTTTTATAGAACGAGTCTGCCCGTTATTATTTTTGTAAGCCGCATGCGAGTTATTTACATCCCCTATTTTGATAGCCATTACATCTTGACCTACTGTAAATCCGGACAATTGTCGCAACGCGATTGACTCTGTAAAAGGGAATGGGCTCAGTGGATCAGGAAATTTCTGACTCATCGTGACAAAGCGCCAAGACTTTTGCCCATTGGAAAATCCTTCATCAAGCTGAAGAATGACACGTCTCAATCGCACCAAGTCTGTTGCGGAAATCCGACCATTATTATCTGTATCCGCTGCAATGATTTTATAAGGTGAGTCAAGCAGCCTATTACCTAAGATATGGTTCTGAATTAAAAGTAAATCACTCACCGTGATGCCTTCGGATGCATATCCTTGTTTGTTGAACTGAAGTGAATAATCTTGATTAGCTCGTACATCCTCAAAGATAAATTGGCCGGAGGAGCCGGTCATCTGTGTAGCAATCGGCCCCAGGGCATCCGAGAGAATCACCTGTGTGGCACTTATACCTTTATAGTTTTCGGACATTACGGCTCCGGAGACGCGCGCCATAGCCGTAGCAGGTCTGCAAGCTCCGACATTATCTCTTATTTCAATATTTACCTGACACGAATCGGTATTTCCTCGTGCATCCCATGCATACACCGTCTTTTTTACAACTTTCGTCGGGGCTTCGCCCAATATGCCACAATCGTAAGTCAAGGTAGTCACTAAAGAACTTCTATCGAACGACAAGAAAATATCATCCTCACAATTATCTACAGCAAAAATATTGAGATCATCAAAGCTGATCTCCAATAGACCACTCTGCGGTACGATAAATGGCATTAAAGCCTGTGGGCATGCCAGCACAGGTGCCGCACAATCCAATACACTAAATACCGCCGACTCTGTAGTCTGATTATTGCATTCATCTATGGCTATAAATATCATCTCGTACTGGCCGGGTGCCAGACGCAAATCAACACGCGAGGTCTCCCCTTGCGCTACTTTAGTGCGGACAGGCACAGTTCTAAAAAGCTCATATCTGACACGAATTTTATTGGGCGGGGTACATCCATCGCCGTCATATATCGCCGGGTTTATTTCAAAATTATAAAAACAATCCCCTGCCCCGATACAATAACTTGGCTGCATAAAAGACATCGGAATGATAGGACCACGATCACTTACCACTTTGATAACTTGCACTGATTTCCATATTCCTTCAGATTGATTAACGGAAGTGCTGAGTTGGCACCAATCGATCACCGTCCATTCGCGCAATATCTTCTTGCAGGCAAACTCTACATTCTCAAATACTAGATCAGAATAAGTCGTATTGATCTGCGCACATGTATTCAAAGGCAAAACCGGACTTCCTGTGATCGCCGGTAATAATGACTCGCCACAAGTTGAAACCGTAATATCGGCAGGGAAATCCTGCTTCCGCATAGCAAATGCCGTCTTAGGCGCGACCGTAATATTCTGAATACAAATCTCTTCAAATCCCCCTCGATCACGTGTCACCCACTGCCTTCTGATCGAACCAAAATTACATTGCGTCAATTCATCTAAATCCACATAATACAGTGTATCAATGCTACAATTGTCACGTGCATCAGCCATTCCTGTAATATTCAGATCATACAATGACTCTCCGCAGTCAATGGTGATATCTGCGGGACAGGTGAGCTTAGGTCTGAATCGATCCTGTACCCATACCTGAACGACACATGTATTGGCATTGCCCGCGTGATCCACCACTTGGAGCTCGACCATGATCGTATCTCCTACCTCGTCACAGCAGAAACGCAAATTTTCTGTAAAGGCAAGATCCACATGACAACTACCGTTGAGCTTCCGCGCTTCATATCGCGCTATCCCACAATTATCTACACTCAGATCATCAAATGTGATTGCTCTCACTTGGGCAACGCCATTACCGGATATAGAAATAGTGGTGTATTTGCTGCACACTGCTACCGGTGGTTCTTCATCAATAATCCTGATACGGAAGCTATCTCTGCTAGCATTGCCACAGCGATCTTTGACGATATAAGTTACGTTAAAAGAATTATCGACACCAATCATACTTATTTCAGGTATGATAAGGCTGCTTCCATTTGACCGCGTCATCTTGTTACCTAGATAATCACTAGTCTCGTAGAGTATCTCATAACTGAGGACAGGATCGCAATCGCGCACATTGGGTGGTGGAATGATAATATGTTGCTGCCCGCAGATGAAAGGATCACTTGAAAGAAGCATATCCTTAGGACGCTCCACCCACACAGGCACATCTGTATCCTGTATCGTAATTATCTGATCTCTCGTGATCACACCATTACTACACCAATCAAGGATCGTCCATCTGCGTGTGATGCGATATCCACCGCCGCACAAAGGCCATTCGTGATCTTCATAACTCACCTTGAGTGAGCCACAGACATCAGCATTATTGCCATTCCCAAAAACAGGAAAACCACTTATCAGTGGCGATGGGTTAGCATTGGCATCAAGGATTTCGATATCCTCTATACAACTGTAACTGACAGGATCAAATGGCATTATTGAATCAACCCCGAGATGCCTGACATAAATCAGCTGTTCACAGGTGGAATTATTGCCTGATGGATCGGCAAAAAGCCACCGCCTCCGAATGATTTCTTTAAAACCCTGTTGGCATGAAGCGATTAGTTGATCTTCATAAGATGCTTCGGAAATGCCGCATTTGCTACCTGTAAGTACCGCATATCGACCTGCACCAATTTCTTGAAATGATACATTGTCGCCTATATGAGGAAATCTCACCGCACCGGTAATACTCAACTGGGGCTTAAGGTCGTAATTGTTGTAACAACTTACTGTGTCGTCGTGACACACGATATCTTCGATGAATTTATCTTCTACATTGATCGCCCCCCAGCAAGATACGCCTGTGAGCGGATTAGTCACCTTAACATTATATATGCCGGGTTCGGATACTTTGAGTTGATTTCCCATAATTTTAGGACTTCCTGGCAGAATATTCTGAAGCTCTATCCAATAATTTCGATGACAATAAAGACGGTTTTGCAATATCAACTCAGCATTGATGATAACATCACAGCCGGCATCAAGAGAGACATTGATCTGATCTTTACAATACATCGCGGGGATCTCATTGATGGAACTGGATCGTTGATATCTCAGGTCGAATCCTCTAGAACATACTAGATAATTGTTGATAAAAACCTTCTCTATACGTGTCAAAGTATCCAGATAAGGGCCGGCGGGTTCTACACGGACAGAGCTCAAGTCACAGCTGTGCAGATCAATACCGAGTAACTCAATGACATCATGTTCATTAAGATAACATTGTCCTGGATGTAATTCGCCATAGTTAAGCGAGATGCCGGGACAATTTGATGCATACACTTCTATGTCTAGATTGGAGGCTATTCGATAGCCATCAAGATCAATACTGGTAATACGTGTTATACCATAATGAAATGGCCCGGGGTGGCTGATTGTAAATCTAGAAATATTGCAATCAGTAAGATTATAACCCAGATCGATTAAGACAGTTGCCATGCTTAAGGGACAAGCTGTAAGACCTCGATCATAAATGCGACTTCCCGTAATTGCTTGAAACTGTGGTGCAAAAATCAGCTTGACCGCAGGATAAATTACCATGTTGCCACAAGCAATGCTGACAGTCGTCGTATCACCTATTTTAAAGGTCTCAATACGAGCCGTACCTTGCAAAAAATGCACACGCGAACGCGCGATAGGATCAGCAGGAGCATTGAGTTGATCAAGTAATAAATCCCTATCAGCGCGGCATTCACCTGCCGCTAAAGGAACAACTATCAAGCTACCGACAGGCGGCGGAATTGTCCTCAAGATAAAACTACCCTTGACAACACCATAACGCTTGTCGATAACGCTGATAGAAATAGATTGGTTAATATTATAAGTACCCGCAGGATGGACAGCTGCCGGAGCACATTGTCCAAGGCCCAAATGGTCTTTAAGCTGCGCCTCTGTAAGCGCACAAGTTCCCCAAGGAAGTGTAATGCTTACGGTGTCCGGCGCAATAAATTGATCAATACATATCTGACTATATGCTGCGCCCGCAGCATATAACCATCCTGCTAAGACGAATAGCAAGGCTCGAAGTTGGTTGGTTTTAACGCGAGCCATTGCCATCAATCTTTAGCAGAATATTCTTTAATCGGATATGTAAAGAAATATTCATATGACCAAAGAATACAAAGACTGTACCAAGGGGAATAAAATGTTAAAATCTTAATGAAAAGATTTTAAAAATCCATCAACCCAAGTGCTAAGTGCATCGTCCTGACGTTCTTTAAGCAGAGGTCAATCAATATGCGCATTTCAGCCATTTACTTGTTGTTGTTACTCCTTACTGCCTGTAGTAAAGGAGATGAAGAAATACATACGAAGCCCGATCTATACCTTCCGGGATCAGATAATCAATGGGAAACGATAGATCCTGCCAGCCTCGGGTGGAAGGAAAAAGCTATAAAGGATCTCGATCAATGGATAAAAGATAGTGATACACGAGCCCTGTTAATACTCAAAGATGGCAAGATGGCCATAGAGCGTTATGCAGGCAAAGACCTTCTTAATCTTCAAGATTTTGACAGTGGTAAGCAATGGTATTGGGCGTCAGCCGGTAAGACACTCACTTCATCAATGATCGGTATTTTGGAGATGGAGCGTAAGCTTAAGATCACTGATAAAACCTCGGAACACCTAGGTGAGGGATGGACTTCAATGAATCCCACCCAAGAAGATAAGATTACGATATATCACCAACTGAGCATGACTACGGGTGTAGATGATGCAGGGGGCTTTAATTGTACAGATCCGGGATGTCTGAGATATGGTGCCGATCCGGCTACGAGATGGTCATATAATAACGGGCCTTACACCCTACTCACGAGTGTTATAGAAAAGAGCAGTGGGATGAGCCTGCAAAGGTATTTTGCTACCCGTATAGGCGATCGCATAGGCATACGTGGCCGTTGGCAAAAGCTTGATGGCTACAACCTCTTCATTAGCACACCGAGAGAGATGGCCCGATTTGGCCTTCTCGTACTGAATCGTGGCAGATGGCATAATAATGAAGTTATTATCGATGAAGAATATCTCATAAAAGCGACTTCACCATCTCAGTCCATTAACCCCGCTTATGGTTATTTATGGTGGCTTAATGGGCAATCGAGCTTTATGTTGCCTCAGACACAGAGAGTATTCTCGGGTCCCTTAGTGCCCGGAGCGCCCTCAGATATGCTAGCCGCACTGGGTAAAAATGGACAGATGTGCCTTGTTATTCCGTCTCTCAACATAGTCATAGTAAGAATGGGAAGTCTTTCGAGTGATGAAGAGGTCGGTTATCAACTTCTGCTGGATATGTGGGAGAAGCTCTTAAAAGTATTTTGATCCACTTCTGTCGAACAATTTTTTTGCGCTGAATTCAATCATGCATTTTGTCTGTTTAATTTCTATACGCTATCTTACCGCTCTAATGTAAATCTTAAAAGATGGCTAAGAGGTTTAGTAAGCGCTCAAGCGCAGTCAACAAAAGAACAAAGGCGGAAGAAAAAAGAATGATACTTATCGCGGTAGGAGTTACAATACTATTGGTGGCACTCGCATACGTATATTTCCTTCGTACAGTTTAATATTGGATGGTATTAAAAAAAAATGCCCGCTCTTTAGCGGGCACAAAGTAACCATTACTATAAACTGAATAGTAGTTGAAAACG
>CAYNFR010000047.1:0-15940 GCA_964396595.1 uncultured Saprospiraceae bacterium
TGGCGGGTGGCGAGTGGCGGGGATTTTGGTGTCAGGTTCCCGGTTTTTGGTATCAGGATTCTGGTGTTAGGTATCGTCAGTTACTGTCATTCATAATTCGTAATTAAGGTGAAGCCGTCCGTTATTCGTAATTTTTAATTCGTAATTAAGGTGAAGCCGAAGTACATTAGCGGCAGATCTTGAGCAGTATTATATGTATCAGTATTTTTTTCTGGCAATCGTATCCACATTCGGGGGCTTATTATTTCTGAACTTCTATTTCAGAGTGAAGGCGCTGCGGCTTTATCGCGATCTGGTCAATAATCGGGTTCAGTTTTCGATCAAGTACTTCTTTGATGAAGAGAAGCTAGAAGATGAGCTCATGCGCAATCATCCGGAGCATCTAGAGCTCGTGTTGCGATTTGTCAGATTGGTAAAAAGATCGATCAACATGGCATCTGCCCTCATAGTCGTAATTTTTTTATTGGGCTATACTTTGATGCGCTTGTCTTGAGGAGGATGTCGCAAATGTTCATAGACCTCTGATCTATCATCACAACTCATCCGTGAAAAAGTCTTAGCAATTGAGATGTTATAAAAGTTATAAACTTCTCATGATTGATCTCCACTCAGCTCTTCTTCCTCATCCACTTGTACGCGCGTAACATAAAACAGAATAAAACCGACTACGATCAAGAGGACTTTAAAGGCAAAGGCGATCAATGGGTTCGTATGTTTATCTAGCAGGCTCAACGGAAATATGCCCAATCCTGTCAGACTAAGAATAAGTCCTAAAAAACCAAATAGTATGAATACGTAGCCTGTAATCGTCAGTATGGGTCTCATCTATCTTGATTGCTACAAGTGTATTACTTCATCATACGCGGCGGCAGATGCTTCCATAATGGCCTCGCTCATAGTCGGATGAGGATGTACAGCTTTGATCATTTCGTGGCCTGTCGTTTCGAGGCGTCTGGCTACGACTATTTCTGCGATCATTTCCGTGACATTGCTACCTATGAGATGCGCACCGAGTAGTTCGCCGTATTTTTTGTCATAGATGATTTTGACAAATCCATCTGTATTTCCTGATGCCTTAGCTTTTCCTGATGCCGCGAATGGAAACTTACCCAGTCTTATTTCGTAGCCCTTGTCTTTGGCTTCTTGCTCGGTATATCCTACGGAGGCTACTTCCGGCACACAGTAAGTACATGAGGGGATATTGTTATAATCGAGAGCTTGAGGGTGATGGCCGGCGATTTTTTCGACACAGATAATTCCTTCAGCGGACGCGACATGCGCGAGGGCCTGACCTGCTACTACATCACCTATGGCGAATACCCCCGGAACATTGGTCT
Source organism: uncultured Saprospiraceae bacterium (assembly GCA_964396595.1). Classification (GTDB taxonomy): domain Bacteria; phylum Bacteroidota; class Bacteroidia; order Chitinophagales; family Saprospiraceae; genus CAYNFR01. Next base: position 1,338 of record CAYNFR010000047.1, read on the forward strand.
GATAATATGCATCAACTTTGATCAGTCCTTTATCCAGTTGGATACCTAAGGTTTCTAGTCCGATATCTTCAACATTGGGCGCTACGCCCGCAGCAGAAAGAACGATATCACAGTTGATCTCTTGTACCTTGCCACTTTTACGATCTTTTACTTTGACGAGCATATTCTTGCCCTGCTTTTCTACAGATTCTACGCTGCTATTGGCGAGGATATTCATGCCTTTTTTCTTGAAAATTTTAGTTAATTCTTTCGACACATCTTGATCTTCTCTAGGTAGTAGGCCTTGTTCAAGAAACTCGACAATAGTGACTTCAGTACCCATTGTTCTGTAGAAGTAGGCGAACTCAACACCTATTGCCCCGGCACCTATGACAACCATTGATTTGGGTTGTTTAGGAAGGGTCATGGCTTCACGATAGCCGATGACATTTTTGCCGTCAATAGGGATATGCGGCAATGCTTTAGCACGTCCGCCGGTGGCAATGATGATATTTTTGGCGCTGATTTCTTGCTTTTTGCCGTCTGCGGCAGTCACTTCGACTTTTTTGCCGCGTATCAGGCGTCCGTGACCTTCGATAACGGTGATTTTATTTTTTTTCATCAAGAAGTTCACCCCTTTACTCATGCCATCAGCTACGCTTCTCGATCTTGATATGACTTTCTCAAAATTAGCCTTTGGGTTCGCTACGCTTATGCCGTAGTCCTCCGCATGTGATATATACTCGAATACCTGCGCACTTTTTAATAAGGCTTTTGTGGGGATGCATCCCCAATTGAGGCACACGCCTCCTAGGTTTTCTTTTTCTACGATGGCTGTTTTAAGGCCCAATTGAGACGCACGAATGGCAGCTACATAGCCACCCGGTCCACTTCCAATCACAATCAAATCAAATTCCATAGTATATTTATTACGCAGCGGCAAATATACGTCATTAACAAATAAATCTTGAGTGAGTTCGGTATTTGAAAGTGAAAAGTGAAGAGGGCGTAGACGGCGTAATATTTTACGCCTTTACGGAAAAGTGCGTAGAGGTCGTCGCGTCTTGAGGACGATACGACTGAGCTTGAACGCTATGTGCACCAAGTTAACTGAGGACAAGAAGCATGGAGACAACGACGGTAAATCAATAGAAAAAGGATAATTGACAATTGATAATGGAGTCAATGTTTAGAGAATCGGGTAAGATTATGGGAAAATAATAACTTGCAGCGACAATCTTAATCAGTGATATGAAAGTAGCTGTTTTTCCCGGATCGTTTGATCCGATCACACAAGGCCATGTGGATATCATCCAGCGAGCATTACCATTATTTGACAAGGTGATTGTGGCTATCGGTACTAACTCTTCGAAGGCGGCCTTGTTTAGTCTTGAGAAAAGACTTGATTGGTTGCGGGTGGTATTCAAGGACATGGATAAAATAGAGATAGGTCACTTCGAGGGATTGACGGTGCATTATTGTCAGGAGATAGGGGCGCAATATCTTATCAGAGGCTTGAGAAACGCGTCAGACTTCGATTACGAAAAAACAATTTCACAATTAAATAATGTGGTCGGTAAGAATATTGATACGGTATTTTTTATCAGCCGGCCTGAGTTTTCACATTACAGCTCTACTATCGTGCGAGAGATTATTAAGGGCAATGGTGATGCGTCCCCTTTTCTGCCGCCAAGTGTGATTATCGAGCATCGCAAAACTTTTTAGGGCGGTTACAGTGTCTTGCACTAGACTGTAATACCTTTGTCTTGACGATGTAAGCGTCATATTAATAAGCTAATAGATAAATGCAGTTTCATGAGTAATGCGATTTTTAAAGTCCCTTCAGCGGTTAATGAACAAATACTAGATTACAGACTGGGTAGTGCGGAGCGAGCATCCGTAATGGCTAAGATCAGTGCCCTTAAGTCAGCATTTCGGGATGTACCGATGATTATTAATGGTGTAGAAATACGCACAGACCAGAAGGCAACATTGGCTGCGCCACATGAACATGGACATATACTTGGTCATTATTCGCTATGCGCTGAAGATCATGTCAAGCAAGCAATCGATGCGGCGCTCAAAGCTAAGGAGTCCTGGTGTCATATGCCTTGGTCCGAGCGTGCTGCCATATTCCTCCGTGCCGCCGACCTCATCACAGGCCCAAGGCGCGATTACATGAACGCTGTAACGATGATGGCGCAGTCAAAAAATATTTATCAGAGTGAGATAGACGCTATTGCAGAATTCGCTGATTTTCTGCGGTTTAACGTACAGTATGTAACACAGATGTATGCCGACCAACCGGATAGTTCTCCTACGATCTGGAATCAATTAGAATATAGACCCTTGGAGGGGTTTGTATTTGCCTTGACGCCTTTCAATTTTACGGCTATTGCGGGCAATCTGCCTGCCGCTCCGGCAATGCTAGGAAATACAGTAATCTGGAAGCCTGCTGACCAACAGATTTATTCAGCAATCGCCGTCATGGATATTTTTAAAGAAGCAGGATTACCTGATGGTGTTATTAACCTTATCTATGGAGACGGCCCGATGATCGGGAAGCAGATCTTTGAACATCGAGAGTTTGCCGGATTACATTTTACGGGTAGTACGGGGGTATTTAAGACGCTATGGCGGACCATTGGTGAGAACATAGACAAGTACCGTGGCTATCCGCGGATAGTAGGGGAAACAGGCGGTAAGGATTTTGTAGTCGCACACCCTTCGACAGATCCTGATGAATTGGTTACAGCCTTGATCAGAGGTGCGTTTGAATACCAGGGGCAGAAGTGCTCAGCAGCATCCCGGGCATATATACCCGCAAGCTTATGGAAGAAAATAAAGTCTAAGTTAATCGCGCAGATAGAAGAACTGAAGATAGGCAGTGTGGAAGATTTTAGCAACTTCGTCAATGCGGTCATCGATAAAAGGGCCTATCAAAAAATCATGAAGTATATCAATGCAGCCAAAAAGAATAAAGAAGCAGAGATCATAGTGGGTGGCACAGCGAGTGATAAGACCGGATACTTTATCAGGCCTACGGTGATCCTTACAGAGAATCCATTTTTCACCACGATGTGTGAGGAGATATTTGGCCCGGTGCTGACCATTTATGTTTACAAGGATCGAGAATTTAATAAGGTACTTGATCTGGTAGATCAGACATCCCCTTACGGTCTGACGGGTAGTATTATGGGGCGTGATAGGGAAGCGATTATCGCGGCGAAGCGTAAGCTGTACAATGCAGCGGGCAATCTATACATCAATGATAAGCCGACCGGTGCAGTAGTAGGTCAGCAGCCATTCGGTGGTGGACGAGCTTCCGGCACCAATGATAAGGCGGGGTCGATACTCAACTTATATCGATGGGTATCACCGCGTACGATTAAAGAGAACTTATTACCGCCGACGCATTATGGATATCCTTTTTTGGGATAATGCCTCGTAGGATTGTAAGAACGGACAGGTGGTATTGGCGGGTTGATAATGTGCGCGATGCATTGCATTTTTTATGAAAGATCGTGGTCGTGCAGCATAATTGGTGATAGGATTATATAAAGAGCTCTAAATACTTGAAAGCAAGACCTTCCAGAAAAGCGCTAGAGCGGTTATTCATCTTCGGTGATTGGATAGCATTTGGGGTGGCATGGCTACTTTTTTTCGCATGGCGAAAGTTTGTGGAGATGCAGGATGCCACATGGGAGCTTGTATTGGGTGATAATAGATTGTTTCTCGGTCTTATCGTGATACCCGGCTTTTGGATACTTAGCTTAAAGTGCTACGGAGGATATGACAAGATACTTTTTCGATCGAGATTGAAGGTGTTGGCTGAGAGCATAGAGGTGATTATTGTCGGCACATTGGTTTTGCTGTTTGGTGCAGTGCGGGATGATCTGACTTTACAATATGTCGATTATGCAGAGATTTATCTGGTGCTGGCAGGGATTCATATAGGAGTTGTTGTATTGTTTCGGCTCTTTACGCTTAGCAGAATAAAGGCTTATTATCATCGGGGAGAATTGGTATTAAAAAGGGTAGCTACAGGTGATGTAGGCGTAGATCTGCCACAAGTCAGCCTTGCGGAAATGTCTAGAGATCTGGAGGCCATGGGTTCTGTGAATATTGATGAGTGTTATATCGCCGGGGGGCGTGATATGAATAAAATTATGGCATTTGTGCATGGGCATCTTCCCCAGGTGCAGTTGAAGATTTCGTCATCAGAGATTAATAACTTGCCACATTATGTATCGATCAATCCTAGTTTAAAGTCTGCCTTTTATGATGTTGATTTTGGCAGATTATCATTTCTATCCAGACTTATCAAGAGGGTGGGCGATATCTTGGCTGCGGTAGTGGGATTGATTGTGTTGTTTCCATTGGGAATGTATGCGGTTGTACGAATTAAGCTAGACTCGCCAGGCTCTGTTTTTTTTAAACAAGAGCGGATAGGTCGCCACGGGCAAGTTTTTAACATCATCAAATTCAGATCGATGTATGCCAATGCCGAAGATGCAGGTGTACAGCTATCGCATCTTAATGATACACGCGTCACCCCATGGGGGCGGGTCATGCGCAAATGGCGGATAGATGAATTGCCGCAATTATGGCTCGTACTCATAGGTCGTATGTCGATCGTCGGGCCTCGGCCGGAGAGGAGATTTTACTTAGATCAGATTGTAGAATCCCTACCGGAATACAATTTTTTATTCTCACTACTGCCGGGTATTACTTCATGGGGGCAGATGCGCTGTGGCTATGCTTCTGATCTGGATCAACTTCTTACCCGTGCGCGTTATGATCTTCTTTATTTTCAGTATCAATCTGTCGTACTGGATCTCAAAATTATATTGATGACCTTACATCGGCTGGTTACGGGTAGGATAAGTTAGGAATCTATATACAGGAATCCGGAAAGTCAGCGGATTGCTCGTTATTGTAAAAGCAGTAGAGCAGGGCTGGGTGACAGTTTTTTAACGCTAATCGTCAAATAAGCGTATAATGACTTCTCAACGCGCATTTTTTGTCTATTTGCCTCTACGTTGCTGTAATCAGATACCGGTGGTAAAGGGGAAATGTAGAAAAGGGGGTAAGAAGACCTGCTATTGGATTAGTTGACTTAGAAATAGCTGAAAATGTTGTCAAAGATTTATGGTTGTGGAAAGCCAACGGCCGTTACCACGCGTAATTATTTTATGTCAATTATTGGTTCTTCCATGTTTGTCGCACCCGGTGCTATAACCGTTTTGATTTGTATGTTGTATGTTAACCAACCTGTCCCATGAATTCTTGAAGCTGTTGTTGTTACATTGGTTAGTTGTCGAATGTCTTCTTTTTTAGCATGAAGTTAACTGCTATATACAAACCACATGATACATGGTATATTATTCAGAAGAAGAATGCTAAATAGATATTGAAAAGAGGGAAGGGATGCGATTGATTAGGTTTAAGTTGCATGCTAGTGATGTGTGAAGAATCTGTGAGGTAATTTTTCTAAAGTACCAGATTTTATGCTTGCGGGGAAAAAAGGAAAGACAATTATTACAAAGAATAAAAAGACGCTAAGAGCCACCAAATCCTTGGTTCCAGAGACTCAAAATAAGAATGAACCATTCTACTTCCTCACCCATACCATCCACCACACTACAAACTCGACAAGGCTCTATCAAAATCAGCCTTCAAATCATTAATATCTTCTATACCGACACTGACACGTATCAGGCCATCTGTGATACCATGCGCCAATCGTAATTCCCGATCGACATTGAGGTGTGACATGGAGGCGGGATGAAGGATCAATGTGTCCACGTCGCCCATTGTCGGGGCTAGGGACGCGATGCGGATAGTATTCATGAACGTGATACCGGCATCATAAGCTTTTTTGAGTTCGAAGGCCATCATGCCACCGAAATTTGACATTTGCCGGCAGGCGATATGGTGATCTTTATGGCTTGGCAATCCCAAATATCGAACCGATGCCACTTCGGGATGTTGTTGAATGTGCTCTGAAAGAGCCAGCGCATTTGACGCGTGTCTTTCCATACGGAGCGATAAGGTCTTCATCCCTGTATTGAGTAAGAAGGCATCCCATGGATTACAGTTAGTCCCTAGCAGTTTAAAGGTCTTCCATAGTTGTTTATAGGACGCTGCTCCTTTGCCGATGATAATGCCGGATATACTGTTGCCATGGCCATTAAGATATTTGGTGCTGCTATGGACTATATAATCGATGCCATATTTGAAAGGTTGCTGTACGATAGGGGTGCAGAATGTATTATCCACCACAGTGATGAGATCCTGTTTTTTGGCGAAGGCGGCTATTTCGGCGAGATCGACACAATCCAGACCTGGATTGGAGGGTGTCTCGAGATAGATCATCTTAATGCTGGGGTCATTGGCGCGTAGCGAACTAAGTAGATCAATATCCGTGAGGGAGGTAAAAATAGGCTCTATGCCATATCTCGATAACAGTTTTAGCAACTCTGTCGATCCGCCGTAGAGATTTCCTTGTGTCAAGACTTTATCACCCGCTTTAAGTACTCCCATCACAACAGTAGCGATGGCGGACATTCCCGAAGAGCACATGATACCGTAGGCGTCAGATACATCGGTGCCGGCGGTTTCCAGATCAGCGACTTTTTGGGCGACAGCATCTACAGTCGGATTGTTGAATCTGCTGTATATATGTCCTGTAGAAGGATCTTTAAAGACATCCATTCCCTGCTCTACACTATCAAATTCGAAAGAAGATGTCGCGTAAATGGGTAGTTGGTGTGGTTTGGTTGTGCGGGGATCACGGGGATCTTTCACACATAGAGTATGTATTGACTGCATGAATATTGATTTTGACGGTAAAGCTAAGACATTGTGATTTACTAAAGCATATTGATAAAAAGGGGGGCTGGTTATGTATTTGGCAATAAAAGGGTGAAGGGGAGTTGTCTTTACGATAAGAGGGCATTTTATTCTCCCGCAGATATCGTAGAAAGGCGCAGACAAAAGAACTTATCACGAACAGATCTGTGCTTATCAGTTTGATCAGCCTTATCTGTGTTCCACGCCTTATAGAGTGCTGATGACACGGAATAGGCAGATAGTCGAGGATGTGAAGCAGTGGTTATTTTTTTACCCCCGCAGATTGCGCAGATAGGCGCAGATACAAGTTAGTTGGAAGAAACAGGGTTGAGCTGACCAAGTTTGTACAAAGCACTATCGGATGGTGCCAGGCCACAGATTGCGACCATCATCAAAGTGTTAAGGGCAATAGGAGGGCAAATTCAAGTAGGTCCAATGTCCACCTGAAACATTAATCGCATTAAAATGCAGCGTTGAGAGGAATGCTAAAGCGCAATCAGTGATAGTTATAGACACGATTCTGTGCAAATACTTCCCCTAACAAAAAAATACCGACTTTTGCATCATGGAAGAAATTGATTCGTTCGAGCCGGAAGATGAACCTACCTATAGATTGATTATTGTCGATCGAGGGCAAGAAAGTCTTAGGATCGATAAGTATCTAGTGAATCGACTTGAGAAAGTATCCCGTAATCGTATACAGACTGCTGTGGAATTTGGTGGTATTATGGTCAATGATCACGTTGTCAGAGTAAACTATAAGGTACGTCCCCTTGATGTCATTAAGGTTACACTGCCTCCTGAGCACTCCCAAATACCGGTGATACCTGAAGATATTCCGCTTGATATCGTGTATGAAGACGAGTATCTGCTGGTAGTCAATAAACCTGCTGGTATGGTTGTACACCCCGGAGTGGGTAATCGCTCAGGGACCTTAGTCAATGCCCTGATGTATCACTATCAGAATACGCTGCCGCTAATGCCGGGCAACGAGCCTGATAGACCCGGACTAGTTCATAGGATAGACAAGGAGACATCCGGGCTGCTGATTATTGCTAAAGAGGAGAGCACGATGACTGATCTCGCTAAGCAGTTCTTTGAGCATACAATAGATAGGAGTTATGTCAGTCTTGTATGGGGTAATTTTGAAGAATCACAAGGCACGATAGAAGCGCATATCGGCAGACATCCCACAGATATGCTTCAGATGTATGTTTACCCCAATGGTGAAACAGGCAAATGGGCGAAGACACACTACCGTGTATTGGAGGATTTGTATTATGTCAGTCTGGTAGAATGTAAGCTCGAAACAGGTAGGACGCATCAGATCAGAGTTCACATGAACTATCTGGGACATCCTGTTTTTAATGATAGGCGATACGGAGGTAATCGGGTTGTCAAAGGAACCATACATGCCAAATATCGACAGTTTGTGAATAATTGCTTCGAAGTCTGCCGACGTCATGCGCTCCATGCACAATCTCTGGGTTTTATGCATCCCATGAAGAAGGAGAGGATGCTATTTACCGTGGAACCTCCTGCTGATATGATTAATGTTTTGATAAAGTGGCGGGAATATGTAAGCTACAAAAAGGACTTACTTGTACAACAAGACGAAGATTAAGGTAGAGATGATAGATGTCAAGGAGCGAATAGAGGCTTTACATGTATTGCGGAACGAGTTACGGGATAGTCCATATGGTGTTCCGGAGGAGATTGCTATGCTCAGTTATCAACAAAATCAATGGTTTACGCTGGATAATATCCGCAGGTCTATTCATGCCATAGCGGATAGAATGCTGAATCGAGAGGCACTGACAGATTGGGCTTCTCAATATGATTTGAGCGGTTCTTGTAAAAAAATAGGTATTGTGATGGCGGGTAATATCCCAGCCGTGGGTTTTCATGATTTATTGGCCTGCATAATTGCGGGGCACAGGGTCATTTATAAGACTTCATCTAAGGATGACATATTGATTCCTTATTTGATTGCTCGGCTCATCGACATTCAACCTGCGATGTCAGGTATGATCGAAAAAGTGCAGCAATTGAGAGATTTTGATGCGGTCATCGCGACTGGATCTGATACGGCGGCGACGCATTTCGCGTATTATTTCAGAAATCACCCGCATCTTATCAGACATAATCGAAATTCGGTAGCAGTACTATCGGGACGGGAATCTCAGGCGGAAATTAAGCTTCTAGGTAAGGATATGTTTGATTATTTCGGTTTGGGCTGTCGCAATGTGTCTAAGCTATATATTCCGGCGGGATATACGCTAGCTGACATTTTTACTGGATTGACTGATTTTCATCATTTGATAGACCATAATGCGTTCAAAAATAACTTTGATTACACATTTGCTTTGTACACACTGGCTCAGATTCCGTTTCTGACGAATAACGTCTTTATCCTCAAGGAAGATCAGGCGCTTGCCGGTCGTATCGGTACGATACATTACGAGTTCTATCATGATATTGAGGATGTGAAGTCCAAATTGAATTCTATAGAGGATAACATTCAGTGCATAAGCACGAATATTGAAGAATGGGATAATAAGCATGTTGTGGCCTTCGGCCAATGTCAGGAGCCCGGTCTGATGGATTATGCTGATGGGGTAGATGTGATGCATTTTTTGACTAAGGCTATATATGACAAGATCGGAAAAAGCTAAAGCCATTCAAGAGATTTTGGATAAGCTGTATCCTGAGACGCCTGTCCCACTTGACCACGCGGATAATTACACATTGTTAATAGCGGTACTGCTCAGTGCCCAATGCACTGACGAGCGGGTCAATAAGGTTACGCCGCATTTATTTGCTTTAGCATCTAATCCTTATGATATGATGCAGCATTCGGTCGAGGAAATCAAAGAAATAATCAGACCTTGTGGCCTCTCGCCTGCCAAGTCAAAAGCCATTCATGCACTCTCCAGCATACTTGTGGAAAAATATTATGGCGAAGTGCCTAAGGACTGGCAAGCACTCGAAAGCCTTCCCGGGGTCGGTCATAAGACAGCATCGGTAGTGATGTCTCAGGGATTTGGAGTGCCAGCATTTCCCGTGGATACGCACATTCATAGATTGGCATTTCGTTGGGGCTTGAGTACAGGTAAAAATGTAGAAAAGACGGAGAAAGATCTAAAGCGTATTTTTAAGAAGGATACATGGAATAAGTTACATCTTCAGATCATCTTCTTTGGGCGTGAATATTGTCCTGCTCGCGGACATGTGGTTGAGAATTGTCCTATTTGCTCGATATACGGAAGAAAAAGGTCTTTTAAAAAGGATAGTTTATAGCAAAGGTAATATTGCCCAGATAACCGTTATAGGCACCATTAGTGAGGATATATCTGCTATTGGTTTCCGGATCGGGGAAGGGATTACGTAATTTATACCCGAAATCAAAGCGCAGCAAGAAGTAATCAAAGTCTGCCCTGATACCCCAGCCAAAATTGACCGCCATCTGGTCTATGATGTCTCGCGAAAGTTTGGAGCCGGGGCGAGAAGCGTCAGATTTTAGTGTCCATACATTGCCTGCATCCACAAAAAGTGCACCTTCCCAAAACCAAAATAGATCAAATCTGTACTCTGCATTCATCTCTAGCTTAAACTCGCCTGTTTGAAAAAACGGTTGCCCCGGTCTAGGGTTTAAAATAGCCAAAGAATGGGCACCCGGGCCTAGTTCCCTGAGCTGCCACCCACGCATACTATTAGGCCCACCGACGAAATATTGCCTCACGAAAGGCACCTCCGTACTGCCTGTAAAAGGTACAGCAATGGCCGTATTAAATCGTGCAGCGAATGAAGATCTTTCTTTTACATTGGTATTATAACGTATATCCGCTTCCAATCTAAAAAACTCAGCAAAATTTATTCCGCCTAACTTCCATTTCTCTCTAGAAAAGATTCTATTTAAAAAATATGTCTCAATCCCTGAGAACTCAAGATTATTGATGAAAGTAAGTGAAGATTTATTATTGAGGGTTAATTCTCTAAAATAGCTCAAGTCTTTGATGAGGAATCCACTAAGCAGATAGTTTTCAAAACTCTTTGCAAGCAAAGGGTTATTCATCAATATCTCATCTCTGAATCGATCTTTGATATCGGTATTTAAAATGCTGATTCCCAGCGGCTTGTAAATCCATCTGCTTTTGGAAGTAGGTTGGTACACATACGATATATTGGCATTGACGGTGCGTAGATTGTAAAAATTTAAGATGCTCGTGGTGCCAAAATTAAAGTCAATATCTGTATTAGTAGATTGTTCATAGTTTCTGACCTCTTCTGAAGTCATAAAGCCTATTTTTTTTAATAGATTAGGAAAGTTAAACACTTTAATGAGCTTAGGAACTTCAAATCTATTGTTGAATTGAATAGATAGAGAGTTGGCTTGTAAGTTAGATAAATTCAACTCAAATGTTCCGTTTACGCCAAATGAATGTCTGATGGCTTTATTATTGAAATTTCTGTTTTGTAGCCCTACGGATCCATTAAATCCGATTAAATCTTGATCGGTGATTTGGTTAAAGTTGGAATAAAAAAAGTTTACACCCATATCATACGCCCATTTATTGTCTCTTGGTGTCATATAAATGTTGTAATGATAAGTAGAATCAGAAGGTGATATTACATACGGATCGAGTGTTACAAGGCGATAGGCGGGGAGCTTGTACGTGTTTCTGGTAGTCTTAAATTCATCTTCCTTGCGATAAATATCGCCTTGACGTAAAGCGATGGCTCTGTGGATGACAGACGGATCAACTATAAACTCATCACTTCTGGAATAGTATTTTACATTTTCAATAGTAGTCATGTTGGCTTCTATCATACGAGCGGAGGTATGATGCTCAGTATATACATTTATATCTCCGATGCGATATCTGATGTGCTGTGTCCCCTCCAGCGGACCATAAATAAAAATGGTTGCAATGATTCCTTGATCAGTAAGATCGCCCCGGAATTCTATAAAATTCGTATTAAATTCGGCGTAGCCATTGTTTTTTAATACATCTATAATGCGGGTTCTTTCTCTATCAAATATCTGGGCATCAAGCGGTGTGCCTATTTTTATTATACTGTCTGTTTCTGTGGGTTGGATAAAAGCTAGTAGTAATGGATCTTCACTTTCGTAGCGCAATTCGGCGACATAGGCTCGGTCATTCAAGATGATATCATAGGTAAGTTCGAGTTTGCGTCCGACTGGTTTTTCGGAGTAGCTCACCTCGGCATCGTAGAATCCTTTGTTGTTGCGCAAATATTTTTGGAGCGTGCCTTGTGTTTCTTGTGTAAGTCTGCGATCGTATATGGTCAATGCCTTACCATAAGTCCTTGGGTTGAGGGGGTTTTTCTTGACTGGCTCCTGTTTTAGAAAGGTTTTAAGATCTGCTTGCAGAGCCCCTTTATTCACCCTTGGATCGGTGGTAATAAGCTTGATGGTTGACGCTGTCAATGCGATTTCCGATTCTGGTAGATTTTTGAGCCCGCTACAGGATGATAGCGAAAATATGGTCAAAAGTATAATCGCTATCTTTGTTACTAAACTTACGCCCCTACATCGCATGTTATCTAATGCCACAATAAAGCTTATTGACTCCTTAAAACTAAAAAAGTACCGTCAAAAGTATGGCCTTTTTATTGTTGAAGGTCAAAAGGCAATAAGAACTGTCAATATTGCTGCCTCTGATAGTTTCTCTAAGGTGATTATGTCCATGGCGCTTAAGGGTGGAGAGCACATGCTTTCATTCAATGAATCTGTCGAGATTGAATATGGTACGGATGTTCAACTTCAGAAATTGGGCTTTTTTGAGACCGGGACGGAGATGATTGCGCTGTGCAGAATTCCTGAATACGATCCGAAGGAAGTATTGGCGCTAAGTGCCAAAATCATTTATCTCGACGACGTTCAAGATCCCGGCAATGTGGGTACTATTATTCGCTTGGCGGACTGGTATGGCATTGATACCGTCTGTCGCAATGTCGGATCAGCAGATTTTTATAACCCCAAGACGGTTCAAAGTACTAAAGGCAGCATAGCCTCTTGTCGACTGATCACGATGGATATTGCTAGCTTTACCGAGGCAAATAAACTGCCCATTATCGCAAGTACACTTGAAGGCAGTACTAAGCCTGTCAGCGGATTAGAGCGATTCTGTCTCGTGATCGGCAATGAAAGTCAAGGTGTCAATCCAGACCTGATCGCTGCGGCTAGCCATAATATATTTATCAATGGTGCATCGAGTCGCCACGCAGAATCACTCAATGCGGCTGTTAGTACTGGTATTTTACTGGATCGGTTAAGTGGCTAGAGAGACGAATTACATCAAGGCTTGTACTGCCTGCTCGAGATTGCCTCTAGGGTTTATCGCTGCTATTTTGCCTTCACGATCGATCAAGAATGTTCTTGGGATGCTTCTTACACCATAGATAGAGGCGCCGATGGAATTCCATTTCTTGAGATCGCTCACATGACCGTCCCACTTGAGATTGTCTTGCTTAATCGCACCCACCCATCTTTCTTTCTGCGAACGCATCATATTGTCAATCTGATCAGCAGGTAATCTGCTCATTGTATTGTCGTCTAGACCGTCAAGTGAGACGCTGAATACAGTAAACCCTTTCGGATTGTATTTGTCGTAAACGCGTACGACATTGGGGTTTTCTTTTCTACATGGCCCGCACCAGCTTGCCCAGAAATCGAGCAAAACCACTTGGCCACGGTAATCAGAAAGCTTTCTGTTTTTGCCGCTGGGATCAGGGAGATTGATATCAGGAGCTATTTCTCCTACTCTGACTTTTTCCATTGACATCCGCTGTAAGTAGGATTGCTCCATTGTCAATGCAAAATTTTGATATCTCGAAGTCAATTCATAATCCGGATGGGTCTGATTTAGTCTGGATGAAACTTGCTTGTGCAAATCAAAAAACTCATCCGAGCTGGCAAAAAATTGTGTCGCCATCATCATCCCTACGAGTGGATCAGATTCCATAGCTGTAAATGTGGTCAAGTCCTCCACAGTGACATTGCCTTGAGCAAATGAGGATACCGTCTTAACCATTGATTCTGATGTAGTTGATCCAGTGACAGCGTAATCAAAGGCTGGAAAATCCTTCATGTTGCCAGTTAAGCCTAGATTCTTTTCTGTACCGTCAAGTACGAGGTAGGCACTCTGTGCTCCTACACGAATTCTGTAAACACCTTTAGTCATCGGTATTTCTGAGCCCAATGAGAAAGTACCCGAGGCATCTGTTTCACCACGCAGAACGACATTGTTAGAGCCTTCGATTAAGTCTACTCGGTCGAAATATACAGAGAGATTGGGCGCATCGGCTATGGTGCCTTTTATGTTAAATCCCGGTTTATTACAAGCGATGAACGATATGATGATAAAGGTGTAAATGAGGCGTATCATAAGTAGGGCAATTTAAATAGTAAAATTAATGCTTATTAACGGTAAAGGGCAAGTATAGATTGTGTGATACGGAGGATATCGATGTACAAAACAAGCACAATAATCTCCAGTTGAACTAAGGTGTGAGATAATTATTGGCCAATTGTTGCGCTCCAAGTGAGCGATTTACATGATAGCCTGCAGATTTCCCAGTTGTACGTAGATTTTTTTCAATGCATGACTCGGGATAGCAATCAAGTTCCGAAAGCTTCGCCTGAAAGGGGCGTTAATGTATTAGTTGGCCAAGAGATATTTCGATTCTTAGCTATACGCAGGCAGGGATTTTAACCACTGAACTTCCTACGAAGAACTGAACTT
>CAYNFR010000048.1:0-15547 GCA_964396595.1 uncultured Saprospiraceae bacterium
CACCGGCAACCCGCCACCGGCAACCTGTTACCGGCAACCTGAAACCCGCCACCTGACACCGGCAACCTGACACCCGCAACCCGACACCGGCAACCCGCCACCGGCAACCTGTTACCGGCAACCTGAAACCCGCAACCTGACACCGGCAACCCGACACCGGCAACCTGTTACCGGCAACCACAAACCGCAAAATATTGCTATGATATACTTATAATCAAGCATATTCACTATTATTGAGCCATAGAAGGTTTAAGCACTAAAGTGTTTGAAATCCATTGTTTAACGTAAACATCTTTCAACTATTAGAACCACATGAATATGAGAACAATCCTCTTTGCGTTCTTTATAGCTCTTTTTAGCAGAGCATCTGCGCAAGAACTCAATCTGAGTTATTATCTGCCGGATGTAGAATATGACAAGAATATTCCCACCCCAAAGGACTTTATGGGGCACGAGCTAGGCGAATGGCATGCGACCCATGACCAAGTGTATTATTACGCACAACAACTTGCACGTGTGTCCGATCGCGTAAGCATCATAGAATATGCCCGCAGTCACGAAAACAGACCATTGATCTATTTGATCATTACATCTCCCGAGAATCATCGTAATCTCGAGAATATCAGAACTGAGCACCTGAAATTGACTAAATCTTCAGAAAGCAATTCCGTAAACATTGACAATATGCCCGTCATCGTTAACATTGGGAGTAGCGTGCATGGCAATGAACCCAGTGGCGTCAATGGTGCAATTGCCTTTATGTATTATTTGGCGGCGGCCAAAACAGGAGAAATCAATGATTTCTTAAACAATGCTATCATCATGTTAGATCCAGCATTAAATCCTGATGGCGTGCAGCGTTTTTCTACATGGGCTAACATGCACAAAGGCAAAAACCTGATATCCGATCCGTTATCTCGTGAGTTTAATGAAGCTTGGCCGGGAAGCCGTACAAATCATTATTGGTTTGACCTTAATCGGGACTGGCTTTTATTGGTACACCCTGAAAGTCGTGGCAGAATCAAGGCTTTTCACGAGTGGCGTCCTGATGTGTTGACGGATCATCATGAAATGGGTACGAACAGCACATACTTTTTTCAGCCGGGCATACCCTCAAGAACGAATCCCAATACACCCAAGCTCAATCAAGAACTCACCGCCAAAATCGGCGAATATCATGCCGCAGCACTTGATGCTCTAGGCTCCCTTTATTACTCTAAAGAATCATTTGACGACTACTATTATGGCAAAGGATCTACATATCCCGATGCTCATGGCTGTGTGGGTATATTATTCGAGCAGGCGAGCTCACGAGGACACTTGCAGGATAGCGACAATGGTCCGTTAAGCTTCCCTTTTACGATTAGAAATCAGGTAGCCACCATGTTTTCGACCATGCGTGCTTCCGTCGCGCTGAGAAAGGATTTGCTCAATTACAAGAAAAACTCGATCATCGAGGGGCGAACATTGGCGAAGCAAAACCCAGTCAAGGCTTATGCATTTGGTGAGCCACATGACCCGTATAGAGTAGCTAGGTTTATCGACATCTTGTTGACACATCAGATAGAAGTTCATAAGCTTAAAAGAGATGTAGGTGGTATCTCCAGAGATGGTGGTTATGTCGTTTCCCTGGATCAAGATCAATACCGGCTGGCTAAAAGTATTTTTGAAAAAGTGACCACATTCGAAGACAGTTTGTTTTATGATGTCTCCGCATGGACGATGCCGCTTGCCATGGATATACCGTATGCAGAAGTACGAAGCGCGGTTGGCGATTTTGTCGGCGAGCGAGTTACCACAACACCTGAAGTAAAGGGCAAGCTTATTGGCGACGCCAATACGTATGCTTACCTCGTCGAGTGGGATCAGTACACAGCTCCCCGATTGTTGAGACAACTCCTAGATCACGGTGTCAATGTCAAGCAATCCAATCGATCATTTACCTTGCCGACAGCAGTCGGTAACAAGACATTTGCGCATGGCACACTGATCATTCATACTGGCAACAACCAAATCAAACCGGGTGGCGGCATGCATAATTTGATATCCCGACTTGTCTCAGAAAATCAGCTTTTGGCTTATGCCGTCAATACCGGATTGGCACTGGATGGTGTTGATCTCGGCAGCAGAACCTTGTCTACTATCAAGCAAGCTAAGCCTCTTATGGTCATCGGCATGGGTGTGAGTTCGTATGACGCGGGTGAAATGTGGCATTATCTTGACCACACCCTTGATTATGCTGTGCCAATGATCAGTACAGAGCAGTTTAGTCGTGTCGATTTATCTGAATACACAACACTTATTCTGCCCAATGGCAATTACGCGACGCTCAACAGTGCTTCTGACAAAATCAAATCATGGGTGCAATCAGGTGGAAATATTATTGCAGCGCAAGGTGCCGTATCTTGGCTGAAGTCAAGAGAGATCCTGAGTTATGACGTAAAACCGGTGAATAACACCAATCCCATAGGTGATGCTATGGGCAGCTACGCAGATGGGGAAAAAATAAGAGGTTCACGTGTTACAGGCGGCATGATCGCAATGATGGATATTGACAATACCCACCCCCTATTTTACGGATATAAACGAAGTCAACTACCCATATTCAAGTCCGGCAACATGTTTATTAAGCCTTCTCTAATGCCATACAGTTGTCCTGCAAGATATACCGAGAGCCCCGTGTTGGGTGGTTATATTCATCGCGACAACGCAGCTGCCTTAAGTGGCTCTGCAAGTGTGTTCGTCCAGCGTGTGGGCAGTGGCAAGGTGGTGGCACTGGTCGATAATCCTGTTTTCAGAGGATATTGGTGGGGTGCTAACAAGGTATTGGCTAACGCACTATTTTTGACCCCCAATATTAATTAAGACTCATCATGAAAAATATACAATTTACAGCCCTGATCTGTTATCTGCTCTTTAGTCTCGGATGTAATCAGGCTGCACCAACGGCACAAATACAAGAACCACAACCAATTACTATGGCAAAACCGGGTATGATCCACACTGTATTTTTCTGGCTAAACGAAGATGTCAATAATGCCGGAAAAATGAACTTCGAACAAGGATTAATAGATCTGGGCAAATGTCCTCAGATACAAGCTTATTATTGGGGGCCGGTGGCGCCAACAGAGGCAAGAGGTGTCATTGACAATACATACGCTTATGCGATCAATGTTCATTTCGCCACGCTTGAAGACGAGAAAGCGTATCAGTCCGAGCCGCTTCACCTTAAATTTATAGATGATCACAAAGACAAATGGGCTAAGGTGGTCGTCTATGACAACTTGGTTAAGTAAGACTTGGGCATGTTCGCAGGGCACAAATCACCATCAGACTATGATCGGAACAGTCTTGTGAGCCTGTGATTGATTTAAAAAAGTATCGAGAACTTATTTCTGTCAGGCACACAGCAGAGGACAATGTCCAGGTATTCGATCCGGTCAGGAAAAAGTGGATTAATGCTAGCCTGGAGGAGCTGGTTCGCCAATGTGCGATCCTTTACCTCACACAAGAACGCAATATCTCCATCAAGAGGCTACAGTCAGAAAAAGGCATCAAAGTCGTCCGGCTTAAGAAGCGATACGATCTGACTATTTACAATAAGGATGGGACTGTTGCATTATTAGTAGAGTGCAAAGCACCCAATGAAAATATCGATAGCCGGACGGTAGAGCAAGCACTCGCATATAACATCAAGCTGAATGCTGACTACTTTTGGTTGACAAACGGAATAGTTCATAACATCTACGAACTGGATAAAAACAGCCTGGCGTTAAAAAAAATAGATGATCTACCCCGCTTTTTATAAGTCTCATGCGTATTTATGATCATAGAAAGACGTCAAATGTTACTTCAAGATACCCGCAACTGGACATATGATGAATTTAGAACATTGATGCTCGTTCATGCATCACATGCTGATCTTGATTACTCCATCGTAGAACGAAAATTTATCCTTGGCTTAACTGACGAGAAAACCTTGTCAGATATTGAGCAAGTGTATGACACTTTAGGAGATGGTGAGTTGATTCAGCTATTGCAGCAGCTAAAACCGGAGTTTATAAAGAGCTCAGATGACAAGGAAACGCTCTTAGCTGATGTCGCCAGACTGATGGCCGCTGACAATCAATTCAGCGCACTGGAAATCAATCTCTTGACCTTTCTCAATAGGATACTGTAACGCAGGCTAACACATCACGCTCTTCACAAATATTGAGAAAAGATAATGACCCCCATTATCGCTGCACTTATGGCTAGAATTAAGACACCGCCTGCCGCTACATGTTTTATGTTTCTTATCGCCGGATGATAATCCAGATGAATGTGATCGCATAATTTCTCAATGGCTGTATTGAATATTTCACCAGCTATAACAATAGAAATAGCAATTAGCAACATCACCCAATGATCAAATGATATTTTAAAATATAATCCCATACCGATAACTAACCCCGCTGCGAGCAGATGAATCTTAGCATTTGCTTCGCTTCTAAACACAAAGAACAACCCTTCAAATGCATGATAAAAGCGCTCAAGGCGATTCATTATGAATTGTCTATGATTATCCATAAAATTCAGTTTTATCCGTTTCAATTTAGCGGTAGTCCTCAAAAACACCTATCTGGAGAGCCTTTTTAATTTTTTTATAGCCAATGCGCATGTAACAATTTCGCATATAAAAAGCTTATAGGCGATGATTCATTAAAAATTCCAAGACTTTCTCTACGGGTCTCCCTATAACCGCCTTTTCACCTTTTTCGAGGATCGGCCTTTCGATTAAAGAAGGATTATTTAGCATCTCGTCTATCAACTGACTTTCAGACAGTTTCTTCCCTTTGAGATTTTGTTTAAAGTATGTTTCATTTTGCCTTATCAGGGCATGGGCAGAAATATTGAGCTTTTTGAGCAGCGCTTTCAATTCTTTTTTAGTCAAGGGTTCAGTAAGATACGGACGGATATGTGGTTCGATGCCCTTTTCTATGAGCAAATTCAATGCTTCGCGACTCTTGGCGCAACGTGGATTGTGGTAAATTATCATAGCTACTTATAGAACACGAGCCAAAATTATACGTTTTGATATCAACTTCATTGTTTCTTTGACAATGAGTATGACATAAATCAATTGAACTTTTTATTTTTTTTCGGATGCGTCATAATTTGTTGAACTGCATAGGTATTCACGCTACTAGCCTTCGGCTGCCATACATTCTCAGTACAGTAGGGGCATGGATTCTATTATTTTTACTTCATTGGCCGGTTTACGGCCAATTTATGCAAAATCTACAGCCTGTAAGTAATGTGCCGTCCGGCATCTTTACGAATGACATATGGGGATATGTGGACAGCAGTGGCAGGGAGTATGGCATCATGGGTACGCGAAATGATGCGCGCATATACGACTTAACAGATGCCGCAAATCCGGTAACAACTGCCATTATCCCAGGTGCTTCTTCAATATGGAGAGATTTTAAAAACTACGGACCATTTATCTACCAGACTACCGACCAAGGTAACGATGGGCTGCGGATAATCGATATGCGATTTGCTCCGGACAGTATCGGATCAAAACTATGGCACAATAACATAGTACTGAATGGTACTTCCGTTAACATGCCTACATGCCACAATATCTGGATAGATACATTGACGGGATTGGCCTTTCTGGCAGGATGTCGCGTGGGCAATGGTGGTGCGATAATATTAGACCTAAAAACCGATCCACTCAACCCAGTGCAGGTGGGAATATTGGACGAACGCTATGCACATGATCTGATCACCTATGGTGATCTCCTTTATGCCTCGGAGATATATGAAGGCAATCTGGCCATATACGATATCAGCGATCTGCAAGATATCAAACTATTGAGCCGAACCCCTACGAGTACGACCTTCACACACAATGCCTGGCCGAGTGATGATGGTCGGTATATTTTCACTACTGACGAGCGGGCGGAAGCATTTGTGGATGCATATGATGTAAGCAATCCGCGTAATCCCATTTTCCTGGATAAATACAAGCCCGTGACCGGCAAAGGTGCCTTGCCTCACAATGTGCATTATCACCAGGGGTATTTAGTCGTATCGTGGTATACAGAAGGTGTCGTAATCATCGATGCGCATCGACCTGATATCTTGGTCAAGGTGGGGCAATATGATACTGACCCAAGTGATCTCAATGGTTGCTGGGGTGCTTACCCTTATTTGCCGTCAGGCTTAATTTTAGCATCGGATATCACGACGGGATTCTGGGTGTTAAAACCCGATTATAAACGTGCGGCGTACATCACAGGCACAGTTAGCGCAATTGATAACCGCAGTCCGATAATAGGCGCAACGCTCGAGCTACAGTCAGCACAAGGTGTGCCTCTGATTGAGAATAAAGTGTCGGATGGGCTTGGAAAATTCAAGACTGGTGTTGCTGAATATGATTCCATTACGATAACAATAAGTCATCCGGATTTTTTCACCAAAACAATTAAGGTTTTGCCCGGCAGCGCAGAAGAACTTATTCTTGACATCACGCTGGATCGACTCCCTACCCTCTTTCTTTCCGGAATCGTGATTGATAACGAGGGAAATGCCGTCCCAAATGCCGTGGTCAGAGTACTTTCAGAAAGAATAAATGAAGAAGTCCACGCGGATGTTAATGGCCGATTTGAGCGAAATGTGTTCGAAGAATCTACTGATCTGATGGCGGCTGCATGGGGCTATCGCGGTCAATTAGTTACACAGAATATCACCGACAATACAGACTTGACAATCACGCTTGAGCCTGGATATGAAGATGACTTTTTTGTTGATCTGGGATGGAAAGTCGTATCGACTGCTATTGCGGGGATATTTGAAAGAGCTATACCGCAAGCAACATTTTTAAATGGCCTACCGGCCAATCCCGGCTTGGATGTGCTTTATGATCTAGGTTTACACTGCTATGTGACAGGCAATGATCCGCGATCGGTGGGCTTCGATGATGTGGATGATGGCACCACCACACTTATATCTCCTAATTTTCTGGTATCAGATATGGAAGAACCGACATTGTTAATGTCATGCTGGTTTTTTAATGACGGAGGCAACGGCGTACCGGATGATGATATGACGATCATGCTTACGAATGGTCGAGATACCGTCACCATGGCTATTCTGACTTCTACAAATGGTCCGAATGGAGGCTGGCGGGATTCATTGAGCTTCGCATTGAGAGATTTTATGGATGTTAAGGATAGTCTTCGTGTTTTAGTATCTGTATCGGATCTGCCGGGCAATGGACATATAGTCGAGGGCGCAGTAGATTATTTTAGAATCTATGACAATCGTAGAAGTACTTCTGTGGACATAACAGAGAAGTACGACTACCAGATCATGCCTAACCCCAGTGCAGATTTTGTGAGAATCATCAATCTCGAAGGTGCAGACCTCAAGTTATTTGATTTACAAGGTGTATTAGTCAGTCAATGTCGGAATTGCACAGAAGTCAATATTGGGCATCTCGCACCAGCTAGCTATCTGATACAAGTGTCAAAAAATCATAGAGTGCTCGGGGTGCATAAGTTGGTCAAATTGTAATGGTCTGTTAGAACACCCGATGGATAGGGTGAATAATAAGCTATAACACAGTGATTATCAGAATGCCTAACCGCTGCCATCCTGTGATAATTTGTCATTTTTCAATACCCCCTTTTTAATATATATATTTGCCCTTATGAGGAATCATTCGGCGCATAAAATCAGTGGGTTAACCGCTTTCTTCATTGTAGTGGCCAATATGATCGGTACAGGCGCCTTCACAAGTCTTGGTTTTCAGCTGCAAGATTTAAAAAGCCCCACTGTCATCCTGATCCTGTGGATATTGGGAGGGGTCCTTGCATTGTCCGGGGCATTCAGTTACGTAGAAATCGGGTCTCGAATAAAAAAGTCCGGTGGTGAATATACTTTTTTGTCCACCATCTATTCACCGGTGATTGGCTATCTGGCAGGATGGATTTCTATCACAGTGGGCTTTGCCGCACCTGTAGCGCTTTCAGCTATGGCAGTAGTTGCGTATTTTCCTTATGCCGTATTAGACCCAGTGTGGACGAGCTGTTTATTAGTAATAAGTATCAGCATTATACACAGTATCAGTCTACGATATAGCGCGACTTTCCAGAATATCAGCACCGGTATTAAGATTGTACTGATCATCAGCTTGATCCTGTTAGGTTTATTCCTAGCGCCAAGTACGACTCAGCAGTACAACACAGAGGGTATTTCTAGCGAGATATTTTCCGGCTCCTTCTTCATAGCATTGATCTATGTGAGCTATTCTTATACCGGATGGAATGCAGCGGTATATATTATTGAAGAACTCAGAGACCTCAAGCGTTCTCTTATATTCGCATTGATAGGAGGGACATTATTTGTAGCCCTGCTGTACACGCTTCTTCAATATATCTTCATAAAGCATGTGCCGTTGGAGTCTTTGGTGGGACAAATCGATGTCGGGAGCATCGCTGCAAAAGCGATGCTAGGTGAGCAAGTCGGCTCTTTATTTAGCTTAGCCATCTCGGTATTATTAATTTCAGGTATTAGTGCCATGATATGGGTAGGTCCGCGTGTCAGTGCTGCTATGGCGCGAGATCATAAACTCTGGCGTAGTATCGCCGCACCCGCAGATGTAATCCCGACAAGAGCCTTATGGCTCCAATGCGCTATCACCCTAGGCTTAGTAGTAAGTGGAACATTTGAGCAGATATTGATATACTGTGGTTTCTTATTGACTATTTCCACATTGCTCACGGTATATGGATTGTTTAAATTGAGAAAAACGGGTCAAGATCAAGACGGCGATGATCAAATATTCGTAAGTCCGGGCTATCCCTTCCTTCAAGTATTGTTTATCACATTCTCGATAGCAATGATTATTTTTACATTCATAGCTCGTCCCTATGAGGCACTCTTAGGTTCGCTCAACTTAATTATCGGACTGATCACATGGTTTTTTAACAAGCGAATAATAAATAGATAAATCCTATGAATAACTTACTACTATTATTGGCTGTAAGCCTAATTTGCGCTTGCGGTCAACACAAGCATGAACACAGAGGAGAGGGCGACCATCATCACCATCATCACAAAGAAGCGCACAATCTCGGACATAGTCATCATCATGGGGATGCTAATACACACATGCATCAACGCCCTGTTTCTGAACTTATCGAGCGATTCGAATCACCCGAGAGAGATGCCTATCAGCAACCAGAGAAGGTAATCAAGTTTCTCGGTGATATCCAAGGAAAGAAAGTTATTGACATCGGTGCCGGATCCGGCTATTTCTCCGTAAAATTAGCAGCTGCAGGTGCACAGGTTATAGCTGCTGACGTCAATGAAGAATTTCAAGCCCACGTGACTACCCGCATTAAAGAAATGGCCTTACAAAATATAGAACCTAGATTGATTCCTTATGATTCTCCCGGTCTCACAAACCAAGAAGTGGATATTTTATTCATGGTCAATACATATCATCACATAGAAGATAGAGTGGACTATTTTAAAAAAGCCAAAGAAGGCCTAAAAGCTGATGGCCGTGTAGTTATCATTGATTTCTTTAAGCATGACCTTCCTGTCGGACCTCCTACTGATCATAAAATTTCGATAGATGACGTACTAGCAGAATTGAAAAAATCCGGATACAGTAGATTTGATGTAGAGGTCAATTTATTAGAATATCAATATATCGTGACGGCTAATTGATTTTTCTCAATTTTTTAAGCTTAATGAATGAGATAAGCTTAAAAACCTTACTCCTTGTGCTCGGAACGTGGAAGATTTACTTCTGCCCCCCACTTGGAACACTACTTAATATAAATGACGTCATTGAATCTTCATAAATCCGAGAAGTTGTTTCATCACCCTTGCCATGATGTTCGTTAGATAACTGATAATAATATTTGATCTGAGATTTCCGAAAAGTACATTGACCGTCCTCATTTACTATTTACATAGGTGAGCGCTGATCTCTTTTGATTATTGCATGCTCCAAAAGCCAATTGAGAAGCGAATACAATAGGTAAAATTCTCATATATTAATTTGTTTTGTTCTTAAAACATAAAATTTCATTTCTACTTCATGCGAATCACTATTACCATTCGCGAATATGTCCAATTTACTTTCACTCATAAAACTTAAAAGAATTCACATCCAATATTGATAAAGCTGATTAATTCCTTTTTTTAGAATTGCTGGCTTTAAAAATTTTGTGATTGTTAGTGTCTTCTTAGTGTTTTTTGTGCTAAAATGGTTCCTCATCAGCGCTTCTCGACATATAAAGTCTTATACGTCTTGGAGATTCTTAGCAAAGTATTGGATTGCATCCTACAGATAATCAATCGCTTAGCCTTACTCTATGCATCGTCTCTATAACATACTTTTTGTTTATTAAAATTCAGCGCTCACGCTGTTTGTGTTATAATAGTAGTATTCATGTGAATTACACCCGGATTTCCTTATCAATATGTCTGCGGACATCAGCGAAATCTGCAGGCTATTGATAATCTTCTGTTAAAAACACATTCAGAGAATGTCCACCTCTAGTTATTTCAAAAAATAGCATTAAACATTAAAAATGGATTTCCTTGCGCCTATCTGAATTACTTCGCACCCTTCTCCATATTTCATTTCTACACATGCCCCGGATAAATTTTCCCGCTACTTGCCGTACATACAGAACATATTCCTTAACTTAGTGTCCATCATAAAACACATCAAATCATGTCACAGCTTTCGCGTCGCAATTTGCTCAGAAATCTAGGGGTAGCCGGTACAGCCGGGCTGGTAATCAATCCGACAGACCTTCTGAAATTTTATCGTGAGAATAATAAAAGCCGCTCAATAATCACGAATGATGATGTAATAAGGCTTTCCGCCAATGAAAATCCATATTCACCCTCTCCGATGATGGCTAAAGCCATCTCAGAAATGAATCCCGACCTCTGCCGATATCCTAACCAAACATTCAGAGTGCTGGAAGAGAAAATCGCCGAACGCGAAGGTGTACATCCTGATCAAGTAGTTGTCTGTTCTGGATCTCGCGAAGGACTGAATGTCGTTGGGCTGCACTATGCCCTTCAGGGCGGCGAGATAGCTACCTGCCTACCCACCTACAATGCCTTATTGACCTACGCGGAGCATTTTGGCGCCATGATTAATGCCAGTGCCCTCGATGCCAATCTCGGTTTTGACCTCGATGCGATTCGAAGTAGTGTCAATAATAAAACCAAACTCGTCTTCGTGTGCAATCCCAATAATCCAACCGGAACGCTTTTAGACCCTAAAGATTTGGAAAAATTCTGCAAAGAGGTCGGTTCAGACACACCCGTATTCGTGGACGAGGTGTATAAAGATTATATCGAAGAACCCGACTACCCTTCGATGAAGTCATTGATAGACGATGGATATAAAATTATCATTTCGCGCACCTTCTCCAAGGTTTATGGCCTCGCAGGAGCGCGAGTAGGATATCTTATGACTCATGCCGACCTTGCCAAGAAACTACGCCGCGCCTTGATGTCCGGCACCAATGTATTGGGCGTTAAAATGGCGATGACTGCACTTGAGGATGAAAGCTTTTACCGCTACTCACTGGCCAAAAATCGCGAAGCCAAAAACATCATCTATGATGCCTTAGATAAGGTGGGCTTGAAATATATCAAATCTCATGCAAATTTCGTCTTCTTCCATACTGGCAGACATATCTCAGATGTTAGCGTACAATTTGCTTCACATGGTATCGAGGTCGGGCGACCATTTCCGCCATTCACGGATTGGTGTCGGATCAGCACCGGTAAAGTAGAAGAGGTTCGTCAATTCGCTGCTGTTCTAGAACGTATCTTTGTTTAGTGGGCCGAGCAAATGTGGTCATAGAAGAGCGATGGAAAGAAGTCCTGGAAGAGGAGTTTACTAAAGATTATTTTAAAGCCTTAACAGACTTTCTCAAAAAACAAAAATCACAAGGCAAGACCATCTACCCACCCGGCTCGCTTATTTTTAATGCATTTGCATTGACGCCCTTTGACAAGGTCAGAGTAGTCATTATTGGTCAAGATCCTTATCATAATCCCGGCGAAGCAATGGGCTTAAGCTTCAGTGTGCCAAAAGGTGTACGAATACCGCCTTCATTGCGCAATATTTATCGCGAATTATCAACAAGCACCGGATTCACAAACCCTGGTCACGGTGATTTAACAGCATGGGCTGCACAAGGTGTCTTACTGCTCAACGCCATTCTGACAGTAGAGAAAAACGCAGCCGCCTCGCACAATGCAACCGGATGGCAATTATTTACGGACGCTGCGATAAAACAATTATCTGAACGAAAAGAAAATCTCGTATTCCTTTTGTGGGGTAAATTTGCCGCAAGCAAGCAAGTCTTGATTGATCAGACTAAGCACCATGTTTTAATTGCTGCGCACCCTTCACCGCTTGCTCGTGATGCTTTTCAGGGGTGCGGTCATTTTACTAAGACTAACGAGCTATTGACATCTATGAATACCACACCGATTAATTGGCAATTATGAATAACGGGCTTGCACGAAAATTGGCCATCATAGGCTGCCTAATCCTCGCATTGACGGTGGCTATTGGCGCTTTCGGCGCCCATATTATTCAGCCTAGAATCAGTGGGCATTACATGGACATATTTCGCACAGCGACTCATTACGCCTTCGTCCATGCGCTTGGTATTTTATTCCTATCTATCGTTTATCATCATATTCCATCACGCCCCTTGGGCATAGCTATGCGATTATTACTATTCGGGATAATACTTTTCAGCGGTTCCTTACTGATTATTTCATTAAACGAATTGGTAGAAATGCCATCGTTAAAAAAATTTGGGGCAATCGCCCCAATAGGCGGATTGTGCTTTATCGCAGGATGGGTAAGTGCCGCTTATGCATTCTATCAAAAGAACTAGCCTAATTATTCAGATAGGGGAATAGCAAATTAAAAATAGCTTGACTCCTTAGCTATTTTTTACCAATAAATTAAATATTCATTAACCATCTCTCAGACTTTGCCCGCGTCATTAAGCTATAAAGTGATGTTATAGTATTCAGTAGGTGATGGGCCTAAAGCCGTCACTGAGGCTGATGGCGCAAAGGGGTCATCGGCCTCTTTTATCTAAGTATCTGAGCGTTCTACTTACGCAAAGAAATCATTTCGGGTTGAAATCCTTTTTCTACGAGCAAATCCCTTAATGCGAAGCCCGTACCGGCATCCCAGTATTTTACCTTGTCGAATGGAACACATCGATAGTCATCGAGCTCGTCATTCAATTGCACAGCTCCTGTGGCGATGATGTGATACGCGATGATGATCTGGTTCATCCGCTCAAACTTATAATGTCCGATAAATTTTTCGATATATCCATCGAGTCCGACTTCTTCCGTCACCTCTCTTAGTACTGTCTCGTCGGGATTCTCCCCTTTCTCTACAAATCCTGTAATCAATCCGTAAAACTGCATAGGCCATGACACATTGTGCGCGAGCAACACATGTCCTGCCGGATATTCAATTACCGCCGCTGCCACCGGCGTAGGATTATCGTAATGGACAAAATTACACGCCTGATTCGTGCAAGCATTGTAGCCTAGTTGGTCTGGGGAGAGCGCAGATTTACACAAAGGGCAGTATTTGTACATTCATGTATTGTTTCGTAATCTAAATAAGAGAGGTAAATATAAAAGCGCTGATGAATTTAAGCTACTTATTCATATCCGATTATCATTTTTCGGTAAACACTGCGTTATAACATCTTATGTCAAAAATTCATAGCATAAAATACATTACCACCAGCACAAAAATCGGCTTGGTGGCTCTTCTTTCATATGGCGCTTTTATCCAATCGATAGAAGCGCAGGATAAGCAATATTCTCAATTTTATGCCAATGCCATGCATCTCAATCCGGCATTGACAGGTGCGCATTCCGGCACATATCGTGTGATGATAGGCTATCGTGACCAATGGCGGAGATCGCTTGAAGCTCCATTTACGATGATGACTGTGGCCGCTGACTTCACCTTTCCCTTGTCAGGCTCCGGAAATTTTAGTGAGGGGTTTGATCATGTCGCAGGCGGGATTGTATTTGCCGGTGAGCGTGTGGGTATTTATGATAATAATACAAATACGCTGGGTGTCAACCTTGCATATCACAAACTTATTGACAAGCAGACCAACCAATATTTAAGTCTCGGATTTCATTTTGGTCTCGGATTGAGAAGTATCAATTATGAAAATTTGAATTTTGGCGACCAGTTTAATGGTGTCAATGGCTACACAGAGCCCACGCAGGAATTTCTGCCTAATAACGGCCTGGCCTATGGTGATGTGGGACTGGGATTGCATTATAGTGTATCTCCGGATAGAAGAAGCAAATTTTATCTTGGCGCGAGCGCCGTACATCTCAACCGCCCCAATATCTCCTATTTCGCGCGCGATATTCGCTTGCCAGAGGGATACACACCGTTCGCCTTGCCGATAAAATATTCGGCACATGGAGGCGCATCATTTCCTATGGGTGCAAATACGAATATAGAACCCCGCATCGTCTATTTTAATCAAGGCCCTCACGGAAGCCTCACTGGCGGAGCTTCGTTACGCTACAATATGCCACAAAATGATGAAGTATCTCTCCATCTAGGGGCCTGGATGCGTACTACTCGTAGCCTCACGACATACCAGCCCACGGATATCATATTGACTGCCGGCTATGAATTCAATGGCCTATTAATAGGCATCAGTTATGATGCCAATCTTCGTGCATTTTCAAATTTTCCCGGCACCAATGTATTTGAATTGAGTATTTCGTTTATCGGCAACCACGAAAATGCGCATAATATTTGTCCTCAATTTTAAGAAAATGGGGTAATGCTTCTTAGCGCATACAATGATTAATTATCCTCAATCTCGCTGTCAAAAAAACATAAGACTAATGCGTACAGTCGCGCTATTAGATAACGATCGTCATTTAGTGTGCCTAAGAACATTCAGTTATGATACGGCTCGAATACAAGCCAAAATGTGTTAATAATCAGGCACTAAGCCCGATCGTCATAGTTTACAAATCGATGTACTATTTTATGAATCTTTGATTCAATACGCACTATACTTAAAATAAAAGCACCATACTATTTGATGTTAGATTTTGTGCTTTAATTCTTGGGCACTGGTGGCATCGAATGTAAAATTCGTTATGTTTAGGATCGAAGTCACAGACTTCTCCCTTCGTCACTGTGCTTGGCGGGGTCAGCGTAGGTCTGGTTGGACATAGTTCGGAAAACGGGTTACACCTGTACGATAGCAAAATTGGCTCGTTTGGTTTTGCTTGTGTGTCGGCTTGTGGGCGGGGTTCAGCCACATGACGGTTTGCCAATATGCCTAGTGGCGGGTTTCGAAGCACTTTCTTGTCGGCTTGCACCAAATTTACTTAAAAGCACAAAGCTTAAATTTACCTCTTACCCCGCCATTAGTTATATACGCTGTTATGTGGCGTTTTTTTTCATCCACCAATC
>CAYNFR010000049.1:0-13412 GCA_964396595.1 uncultured Saprospiraceae bacterium
ATCCGCTGCACCTGAAGCTACATCCCCTGCTACGCCTGCTGCCGCTTTCGCCGCATCTCCCGCAGCTCCTACAGTAGCTCTTGCCACATCTCCCGCAACACCAGCCACCGCTTTCGCCGCATCCGCTGTACCTGAAGCTACATCCCCTGCTACGCCTGCTGCCGCTTTTGCTGCATCTCCTGCAGCTCCTACAGTAGCTCTTGCCGCATCTCCCGCAACACCAGCCGCCGCTTTCGCCGCATCCGCTGCACCTGAAGCTACATCCCCTACTACGCCTGCTGCTGCCTTCGCCGCATCCGCTGCACCTGAAGCTACATCCCCTGCGACATCTTTTATTCCCTCAAATAAATCCGCAAATCCGAGCTCCATACCCATGCCTGATGGCAATGCACCTTTGATAAAGGATTTTTGAGAAGTCAATAGACTCGCAAGCCCTGCGACATCTAAACCTTTGGTTTTTACTTGCTTACCAAGAAGACCCATGATAAATGGTGTTGCCAATTTGCTCAATGAACCTACCGTGCCGGAACTGATACCGCTGTGCTTAGATACCATATCCAGCATACCAGTAGTGCTACCACCCATGATAGACTGAAGGATATCACCACCATTATTAAAAATCCCGGATAGCTGTCCGGCATGTGTACTGAATAAGTTTGAAGCATTATCGAGAATGCCTGTGTCAGCCTTGCCCAGCATAGACATCAAATCTGCTGCACCTTGCGGGCTTGATGATTTTTTTACAACAGACCCTAAGATGGAAGGCATAATCGCACCAAGTGCTTTTTCTGTGTTTGATTTTGAGGCGCCCAAAAAAGCCGCTGCAGGACCTGCTATTTTGTCACTGACATCCGACTTAAGAAGATCTAATAAATTAAGAGACATATGAAAGTTGGTTTAAAAAGTTGATATTCATTATAGTTAAAAGACATATTGTTGACGCAATTCATAATTATAAGTCACTTTTACGTCAAAATAATTTCTTCAGTAAAAGATGCTAAACGAGCTGCTAGAGCAAACAATTAAACTGGCTGATGACGAGAAGGTATCAGTTGATGCGCGGCTGGCCCAGTATAAACAAATTTTTGATTCCTTGCTAGAGCATTCAGCGGGACAAGAGCCACTGATCTTCACCACCCAATTTGCTTACATCGATTTTGCAGCTACAAAGTATGATTTAAATAACAAATCCAGGTACTTATTACAGAAGTTTAGATTGTTAAAATTTGATGAACTTAACGTTAATCATCTCGACCTAGCCGAATACGCACTAAAAACACTTTTCGAAATAAACGGTCTTTCACCCCCTTTTGATCACCGTGTCACCACCGTATTCAAAAAGCATAAAATCGGAAAAGATCAGCAAATAAACTCATTTATCGCCGTCGAAAAAGTCTTCGCACTCGAGATCCTACCGGATAAACATATGATTTCAGCACGCACACTGAGCGAACCCTTCGAAGATCGACTTGTATTTTATGATAGAACTGATCGAAATGTTGATCTCGCTGAACAACTTAAGGAAGTTCACAATAACAATATCCTGCCTTTATATCTACAACTCTTAAATATAGAAGTGGATCAAGAGGGACATTATCATCCATCGATGATCGTATTGGAGCCTGATCATCTATATGATGTGACGTCCGTCTCCGAATGCTTCGGCGCATTTATTAATCAACATCTCGGATACCTCGTCCGCAAATTCAAGAAGAGGGAGATGTCACAAGCTATCTTAATCGGAAATACAGCCAATTTTTTCTTTGACGAGTTGATATACCATCCTGACACAGCTTTTAATGATATCGTTAAGCGCATTTTTAAAATTGATCCGCTGAGCTATTGCTTGATCGATGACGAGATGCTACGAACATTAATAAACCTTCTTGAAGCTCAGTTCAACAATATAAAAAACGCCCTCATAAGCCTTCATAAGTCAATCGACCTCCGCTCGAATAATGCCTATATCGAGCCAAGCTTCTATTCCGCCATTTATGGTATTCAAGGAAGACTTGATATGCTTAGTATAGGTGAAGATGCAGCGACTATCGTCGAATTAAAAAGTGGCAAGCCCTACAAAAGCAACAGCTTCGGCCTCAATAATAATCATTACCATCAGACCTTATTGTATGACCTCTTAATCGAATCTGCCTTCGGAAAAAAACTTAAACGTCAGAACTACATTCTATACAGCGGTATCGAAGAAAATAATGTGCGCTATGCTCCGGCTATAAAAGCAGAACAACGCGAAGCCATTAAAATGCGTAATAACATGTTTATCCTGGATAAAAAAATCGAAAGCAGCGACAACATTATCGACATCATCAAAGATCTAAAAAACTACTTTGGCGAAAATATCAAAGGATACTTGCTAAATGATGTCAACCAATTCATAGAAACGTTTGATCAGCTCGATGAGCTTAGCTTGGCCTACTGCAACGAACTATTTAGATTTGTATATAGCGAAATGTTCATTGCGAAGACCGGTTCTCCTATTTCAGAAATTTCAGGACTATCTTCTTTGTGGACATTTGATATTAATGAAAAAATTAAAAATTACAGCATCATCAATCATCTCATGATTGATCATACCTGTCTAGAAAAAGATAGCGAAATAATACACTTAAACAGAACAGAGCACACCGCAGCTCTCTCCAATTTCAGAGTTGGTGACATCACCGTATTCTATCCTGAACTAGATCAAGAAGCGAGTATTTTATATAATCAGGTGTTTAAATGTGGTATCGTTTCGATGACAGCTCAATATGTTTCCATTCGATTGCGCAGTCGCCAGGAAAATTTATCCATCTTCGAGCAACATCAATACTGGCATCTGGAACACGATGTTCTTGACAATGGTTTTCAATCGATGCTCTCTAGTGTGTGCGAATTTGCCCGAACCACGCCATATAAACGCCGACTTATCCTTGGCTTGCAAGAGCCGGCATTTTCTACTTCTGAAATTGTGCATAAAATTGAAATCGACCCTCTTCTCACTGCCGAGCAAGCTGAGATCATTCATAATATTCTGTGTGCCAGAGATTATTATATACTCTGGGGTCCTCCCGGCACAGGCAAGACCAGTGTGCTATTGAAAGAACTTGCGCGGATCTATCATCAATACAGTGAGAAAAGAATACTGCTACTCGCATACACGAACCGTGCAGTAGATGAAATATGCGATGCGATCATGGATATAATTACTTCTCCTGCCTTTATACGGATAGGATCGCGATTCAGCACTTCTGAACATCTCCGACCATACTTGTTAGAAAAGCAGATCGAGGACATTCATACACGAGCAGAACTGAGACAGCACATCTTAGGACATAGAATATTCGTGGGCACCTTGGCCTCGATACTTGGAAAAGATAATTTATTCAAACTTGTCGATTTTGATCTGTGTATCATTGATGAAGCCTCCCAGATACTTGATGCCTCGTTAATAGGAATTCTAAGTCGTGTCAGAAAATTCGTGTTGATCGGTGATCATAGACAGCTTCCTGCTGTTGTACAGCAACATCCTAAAAAAAGCCAGACCCGCAATCCCTTACTTCTCGATGCAGGTATTAGTAATTTTAGTAACTCACTGTTCGAGCGTTTATACCTTAACGCACTAAAACAAGAATGGCGTCACGCCATCGGTTTATTAAGTTATCAGGGTAGGATGCACCGGCAAATCTTGAATTTCAGCAACCAATTCTGGTATGATAATAAACTAAACATCCTCCCTACCATTACAAGGCTGACTGCCGACAGGCCTACCTTTTATCCCTCCAATGGTGAAGAAGCAATTCTATCACAAAGGATGTTATTCTATCATACACCTACAGATGTCTCCGGTTTTACAAGTAAAATCAACCTTCACGAGGCACGCACCATTGTAAATATTGTCCGCATGATTATAGCGCATATGCGCCCCGATAGTTTTAATGAATCTAGTATCGGGATCATCGCCCCTTATAGAGCACAGATAGCAGCTATCATAGCAGAAATGGCGCGTGCTGATATTAAGCACAAAGACATGATAACCGTGGACACAGTAGAAAGATACCAAGGAGGTGCACGAGATGTTATCATATTATCCTGTGCCATGAATTATAGCTTCCAACTGAAATCCTTGACTGCTATCTCTTCGGAAGGACTTGATCGCAAACTCAATGTGGCCATCACCAGAGCACGAGAACAATTCATCCTGGTAGGAAATAAAAATATATTACAACAGAGTTACTTTTATGATCAACTGATCAAAAGCAGTTATGAATTGAGTGAGCATGAAGTTTGAAGTTTTAGAAAACCATAGAGCCCAGCTGATACCCATATTAAGCCTAGCACATACAGAAGCGCTCAGACCCTTAGCTATAGAACAAGCACAATTATCACGTTATTCGCCCTCTAGCTGGCATAGCAATGCAGAATTTGATGCTTACTTCACAGAAGCTATGGCCCAACGTTTACCCTTTCTGGTTTATGACAAGCTACATAAGTGCCATGCAGGATCATCAAGCTTTGGTAATTATTCTGCTAAAGATGCCCGTGTAGAAATAGGATGGACATGGATAAGTCAAGCGTTGCAGCGATCAGGACTTAATAGTTCTATTAAATATTTGATGCTTTCTCATGCCTTTGAGCAGAACCATATCGAGCGTGTAGAATTTAAAGCAGACGCACGAAATACTATCAGCACAGCAGCCCTCTCTCGCCTCGGAGCTACTTATGAAGGTCGTCTGCGAAGTCATACAATGATGAATGATGGCCATAGAAGAGACACAGTTTATTACAGTATACTTAAGCATGAATGGCCGCCTATTGCTTCTAACTTACTCAAGGATATAAATAGATGATCTCACGATTAAGATGGATATATAGACTCTTGCATCCGTCATGGCGCACGGTACATCTAGACTACCGGCACTCACCGTCACCCCGCTATTCACATGCTGCTAATAATCCGCATCCGGAACTCAAATGGCTCATCGCCAAAAACACAGCTCAGTACACAGATTTATTGACGCAGGCATTCAAACTGAAGACCGCTTGGAGTAAGTTCCCTACTGCCTTCGATAGAGATAATCCTGCTATCGCGCATTGGCGCAATGGATATTTGCCTGCACTAGACATGATCATGTTATATACCATGATCCATGAAGTCCGACCGCGTATTTATCTGGAAATAGGCAGTGGAACGAGCACCAAAGTCGCTAGAGCAGCCATTAAAGATTGGGCGCTGCCCACAAAAATCATCTGTTTAGATCCAGCCCCCAGAGCAGAGATACGAGCTGTGGCTGATGAACACATAGCTTACAAACTTGAGGAGGCGGAACTTAATATCCCGGATATTCTCGAAGCAGGTGATATCTTATTTGTTGACAATAGTCATCGGATCTTACCTAATAGTGATGTTACATGCTTTTTTCTCGAAATACTCCCGCGCTTAAAAAAAGGGGTGATCGTACACCTTCATGATATATATCTGCCTTATGACTATCCGGAGTTTATGTGCGAGCGGTATTACTCGGAGCAATATGGACTAGGCATCAACTTACTCGCTCAACCAGATAGGTATCAGACGATTATGCCTATGTTTTGGGTAAGTCAGGAAGAGGGTTTTAGCGCTCAGATCACATTACTTCTTAAGGATCTTTCATATGCCGAAAGTCACGGAGGCAGCTATTGGCTCACCATAGCTGAAGATCCCTTAAAAGTTAAAGACTAGTATTTCGGAATTGAAGGATCAATTTCATCCGCCCATGCCAATATTCCGCCTTTTAAATTATAGAGATTTTCGAATCCCTGAGAAGCCAGTAAAGAAATCGCGTTAGCACTTCTCGCTCCGCTACGGCACATCACTACTACATCCTTATCCGATTCTACTTCAGAGGCACGTGCTAGGATATATCCCAATGGGATATGTTTGCCTCCAATAGATGCAAATTGGACTTCATGCGCCTCGCGAACATCAATTAGCTCAAAATCGCGTCCTTCCTCCCGCCATTGATTTAATTCTTTTACGCTTATCTCTCTCATAATAGGTGTATTGTCATTTTTTGAAGTAAGACCGCAAAATTCTTCATAATTAATGAGATGATCAATTTTATCTGTAAAAGTCTTGCGAAGTCTCAATGTTCTAGACGTACCATTTAGCCCATCATATATGAATAGCCTACCGGCCAAGGTTCTTCCTATGCCCGCGATAACCTTGATGGCTTCTAAGGCTTGTAAACTCCCGATCATCCCTGGCAATGCACCGATCACACCACCAGCTGCGCAATCGGGTACTGTATGAGGTCGTGGTGGATAAGGATAAACATCTCTATAAGTGATTCTTTCACCTCGGTCATCGACATAATTAAATACCGCCACATGACCTTCATATTGATACACCGAAGCATATATATATGGCCTGTCGGCCAATGAACAAGCATCATTAATAAGATAGCGTGTAGCGAAATTATCCGTACAGTCTAGGACGATATCTGATTGTCGCACTAATCCCAAAGCATTATCCACTGTCAAAAAACATTCAATAGCCAACACCTCCGCTTCGGGATTAATCTTGAGGATGGTTTGTCGAGCAAAATGCACTTTAGAAAAGCCGACATGACTTAAGTCATAAATAACTTGTCTATGAAGATTGCTGACAGAAACCACATCACCATCAATAAGAATGAACGAGCCGACTCCTGCCGCAGCTAGGTATTGCACGACAGGCACACCCAGACCACCCACTCCCACCACTAGCACCTTGGTACCTAAGAGAGAGCGTTGTTGTTCAATCCCAAATCCCGGAAGATTGAGATGTCGAGCATATTTCGAATATTCGTCAAGAGATAATTCCTCATTCATGTAGTCAAAAATAGTGTAGAAAATGTAAGCGTGTTGTCGATGCTATGTTGCTAGGCAGAAAGCGCGTAAAATTAAAGCTCCAATTTTTTAGACCTCGAGTTATTTAAGTTGCACTTATTGGCTTATATCAGCTATCTCAGCATGTATTAGATTGCTCTTCTTCCTTACACCGCAAATACCACATGGGCGTACAGTTGTGTATATGGACTGGACAGGACGATTTTTTACCTTTCGCGCCTCTGGTGCTTGATTAATGATTTTTATGTTTTTTCTAAAAACATTTCACCCTCGCGGGTAGGGTGTCAAAATGTTGTGCTAGAAAACAATTCCTAAATTTAGGACAACCCTTCCATGAGTAGGCAAAGACAAATAGGCTAAGTGTTGTTAACCAAAATAAAAAGCATATTGTGGACACTTTACCCTTTCAGGGAAGCAGGTCTAGCTAATAATTTTTACCATTTACTCAAACACATATATCTGGTCAACTGGATTCAAAAAATGCGGGCGGGGAATGTCCGCAAGGCGGGTGTGGGTGCCTGGCGGTTGGGTATTATACAGACGGGTGTTTTTAGGTGGCTGAAAAAAGTCACAAAAAGTCTTGAGTGGACACGCTTTCACTTCTTGCAGAATTGTTATTATCTGGGCGTCATTTAGGTCTCACTAAACATATTACATTTAAATGTAATCTGTAAATAACATATATTCAATATTATATATGTTGTAAAATTTCGTAATATGTAATATGTCTTTCTATATTTGTCCTTCAATTTGTCGATTGATGGCGATTAAGAATAAGAAAGGGCAAAGCAAAGGGAAGAAAATAACTCCCGGAAGGAGATCAAAGATTATCGGTCTGATAATTGGCCTTGTAGCAGTTTATCTATTGATATCATTCATTTCTTATCTATTCACATGGAGAGTAGATCAGGATCAAGTATTGATCTTATCGTTTTCATCACTATTTGATAGTGACTTGGAAGTGAGCAATTGGTTGGGTAGATTTGGGGCCGTTGTATCTAACTTTTTCATCTATTGGGGATTTGGTATTGCTTCATTCTTATTCATCCCGGTCATATTAAGATTGGCGTTAACCCTTATTAGACAGCAGTCTTTGATAAGCATGCTGCCCTTTACAAGACAGAACTTGTTAGTTGCGGCGGCTGCATCCATCATTCTATCGGCGGTATTTCAGCGAGCACATTTCCCATGGGGGGGCGCATTTGGTCACAATGTGTGTTATTGGTTAAGCAGTTTTGTAGGTCAAATAGGCATGTTTTTACTGCTTATATGCAGTGTTTTCAGCTTTGTCGTCTGGCGGTATAATCCCTCACTTGAATTCTTGGAGCTTGCGACACCTCAGGGCAAGATTAAACTTCCTACATTTTTTAACTTACGCTCACTTGGGAGTGATACGAATGACACGGATGTCGTTAGCAAGAACCCAAAGAAAGCCGAACCTCAATACGAGCCATACTTTGGAGATGATTTAACCCTTAAACCTCAGAAAGCCGGTCATTCAGAAAAATCAGACATGAGCAATGAACTCATCGTCGATCTACCGGAAACTATGATTGGCGAGCCATCAGCGCATAAGGCTTTCCCATTCGAATCCTTAATTAGTGAAGGCAAGCAAGAGGCGCAAGTACTACCTGATCTACAAATGGACATTAACCCAATAAATGATCGCGTCGAGCCATTACTCAATATTGAGGAGCAAGATGATACGGTCGCTATCCCTTTCGACCCTACACTTGAACTAAGTCGGTATCAATTTCCTCCGGTAGAACTGCTTAATGAGTATAGTGATGAAAAGTTTGAGATAGATAGAGCCGAACTAGAAGCTAATAAGGATCAGATCATTCGAACGCTGCTTAACTATAAAATTGAAATCACTAAGATCCGAGCCACCATAGGCCCTACAGTAACCCTTTATGAAATAGTGCCTGCGCCCGGTGTCAAAATCAGCAAAATCAAAAACCTCGAAGATGATATCGCACTCAGCTTGTCAGCTCTCGGAATACGTATCATCGCACCGATCCCCGGCAAAGGAACTATCGGTATCGAAGTTCCTAATAAGAAGAAACAAATTGTCTCTTTCAGAGAAGTGATCAGCTCTGATAAGTTCAAAAATGCCAAGATGGAACTGCCCATCGCATTGGGCAAAACGATATCTAACGAAGTTTTCGTAGCAGACTTAGCTAAGATGCCACACCTACTCATTGCCGGTGCCACCGGCCAAGGTAAGTCTGTTGGTATCAACACGGTGATCATGTCTCTCCTCTACAAGAAGCATCCATCTCAGGTAAAACTGGTAATGATCGACCCTAAAAAAGTGGAGCTATTCCCTTACAGCAGCATCAACAAACACTTCCTCGCTTATCTCCCAAATGAAGACGAACCAATCGTCACAGAGACTAGCAAAGTAGTCTATACGCTGAACTCTCTGTGTATAGAAATGGACGATCGGTACGACCTACTCAAGAAAGCACGCGCAAGAAACATTACTGAATACAACGAGAAATTTATTGCCCGCCAACTTAATCCGCTCAACGGACATAAATTTTTACCTTATATCGTGCTTGTTATCGACGAATTTGCCGACCTCATCATGACCGCAGGCAAGGAAGTTGAACTACCTATCGCTCGTATCGCTCAGCTAGCCAGAGCCATCGGGATTCATCTGATTATCGCTACACAGCGGCCATCAGTCAATATCATTACCGGGGTTATCAAGGCTAACTTCCCTGCTCGTCTGGCATTCAAGGTCACATCCAAGATCGACTCGCGAACCATACTTGACACAGGTGGGGCAGATCAGTTGATCGGGCGCGGAGATATGCTCTTGTCTGTAGGCGGCAATGTAGTCCGCATGCAATGCGCATTCGTGGACACACCCGAAGTCGAAGATGTTATCAACCATATCAGCAGTCAGCCAGGCTTCCCTGAACCTTTCTATCTTCCCGAATATGTCGGAGACGATATGAGCACTGATGCAAAAAGCCTCAGCCTTTCAGATCTGGATGATCAATTCTGGGACGCAGCGGCCATCATCGTGGCTAATCAACATGGCTCCACTTCGATGCTTCAGCGCAAAATGCAACTAGGCTATAACCGAGCCGGTCGTATCATGGATCAGATGGAAGCATTGGGTATCGTCGGCGAAGCACAAGGAAGCAAGCCACGCGAAGTATTGTACTTCTCAGAAACCGACTTAATCGCCCTCAAAGAACGCCTACTCAATGGTCAAAATAGCTAAAGACTAGCTTCTAAAATATAACCTAGAATCCTAATTGAACATTCGAGCCTTCTGCATTGTGCAGAGGGCTTTTTTGATTTTGATATAGCTTTACTGATAAGCTTAACAACTGATCTTCAGGGTACAAGGCAAGATTTGTATCCTAATAAAAATATTCTTTACATAAAGTGTGGAATATATAGTCAATCTGGTTCTTTAGGATAATTATATCACTTAACAAACAATAAAAAATGAAAAATCTATTCTCTTTAATCGTAATTACTATGCTCATCGGATGTTCTGATCCGTGTTCAAAGGTGGAGTGTATCAATGGTTCTTGCACCGATGGTACGTGTGCATGCTCAGAAGGATGGCAAGGCAATAAGTGTGATGAACGGATCTACAGATATACAGGATCTTGGATCATGTCCGCATTGGTCGCTAAGAATTGTAGTAATCCACGTACTTCAACCACTTCAACGGGTCAATTATGTACTGCGCCTACAGGAAATCGCCTATGCCTGAAGTTAACTATCGAGATCACTGATGATAACCGCCTTGTTATGAGAACTGTTACAGATACGTATTCAGGTGGTGGCGGCATAAGATCTACACAGACCGGTGTGACCAGAGGCTCTTACACGATTAGCAATAACATGCTTGCTTTTTGTCCCGACAACAACCCCTCGATGTGTGACCGCTTTATGATTGATGATAACTCATCTAAACTTACTTGGCTACTCGGAGTCCTCAGTGATGGATGTGATACTAGCTACGAACTCATAAGAAATTAATGTGCCGTACAGCTACATACTCGTGCTATAAAATACAATCTTATGTTTGACCCCATAAGATTGTTGCTAACTATTGAATGATATTAATTGCAATTATTAGCATGATTTCAGAATCCTTTCACAGTGGGTAAAAAAGAATATGCTCTTTTATCCCGCTTGTTTGTGGAAAACCAAAGGGTGAACATCCAATGAGCTGGGGTAATCTTTTTTTCTCTATGCCCGTTATTTAAATTCTATTGGTGCCATCCCATAATGATCTTTGAACACTTTTGAAAAATATGCAGCACTACCAAATCCTACATTATATGCCACTTCGGAAACGTTCATATTGGTGGTTTCTAAAAGATCCTTAGCTATTTCCAATCGCAATGAACGGATATAGTGGGAAGTCGACAGTCCTGTAAGGTTTTTCAGTTTGCGATGAAGTTGAGCCCGGCTAATGTTGAGTAGTTCGCATAGTTCAGCTATGCCGAAATTTTCGTCACTAAGATGGGTTTCAAGGGTAATCTGTACGAG
Source organism: uncultured Saprospiraceae bacterium (assembly GCA_964396595.1). Classification (GTDB taxonomy): domain Bacteria; phylum Bacteroidota; class Bacteroidia; order Chitinophagales; family Saprospiraceae; genus CAYNFR01. The sequence continues at coordinate 11,392 of CAYNFR010000049.1, forward strand.
CTTGAGAAAACCGCTTTCAAGCGACCCTTTTTTCTTTTCAAATGCCTTAGGGAAATCGGTCAATTTGTATGCTTCCAACAATCGACGAATTTCTTCCTTCTGCCTTTTCCTTTCATACAAAAAGTGAAATACAGCATAGATTACCCCTGCTACAAGCACGGCGTATAAAAGCTGGGCCCAACCGCTCAGCCACCATGGTTTTTTAATGATAAAAGGATAAACAAAGGGCTCGCTCCAAATTTGGGATTCTCCCATCGCTTTTATTTTGAAAATATAATTACCATGTGGCAAATGATGGTACTCCGCTTTCCCTGAGGTGACCGGTTCGCTCCAAGCTGCATCGTACCCTTGCATAAAATACATGTATTGTATTTTATGCAAGGCTTTCCAATCAATCGCAGAAAAATAAAAGGTGGGATTATTTAAGTAATGCGGTAATTTAAGATTTAAAGGGTAATTGTTATGCGCTGCCACTGAATCGAAAGATCCGCGCAACGCGTCTCCAAACTCGAATTGTTGTCGATATTCTGGGTCATCCAATTTTTTGTAATCAATAAAATGGTCGTTAATTTCAATGTGGGACAAAAGAAGGGATTGCGGTACTTTATTATTAACTAAATCGCGGTTCAGAATATCTTGTGCTATACCATATGATTGAATGGTCATTGACAATAATAAGGGGAGAAATATTTTTTCAAGGTACATTTTATTTCTTTTCTTTTTATAAAAATCGCAACTATCTAGCTCCTTTCATTCGGTCTTGACTGAAGGGGGAAGGCCGCTAAGTTCTTTATTATTCTCCGAATGAATTAACTTATTACTTCCCGACCATTTCCTCCACGCCACTCCAAGCGGGATCAACTCCATCCACGATAAATTTCACAGATTTGTCCATGTAATAATTGGTAGCCACATCGCCCGGGTATTTTTCCAAAATGATCTTGAACACATCGGCGGCCTTGCCGAACTCCCGGTCGTAATAGAACTGCAGGGCCTTTTCAAAAAGATCTCTAGTGCTCGATTTTAAGTACCGCACTTCTTCCGTTTCGCCATCATAAAAATCGTATATCTTCACCATACTATCCCTGCCTTTGACTTTTACTTTGCCGAGAAAGCGGTAGTCACCGCCAAGAGTTTCTTTCCCTTCTACGGTGGTGTTGATATTCACTTTCATCATTGTCTTTTCACTGAGAATGATCTGGCAGCCGAATATTTTGGTCAGACCTTCCATTCGGGAAGCCGTGTTCACTGCATCAGAAATGACGCTGGTGTCGTAGCGCATCTCATCACCTATCACTCCGAGCATTAGATTGCCCGTATTAAGGCCGATGCCGACCCGTATTGTCTGGCGGTTGTCTGCAAAACGCTTTCGGTTGTAACGTTGAATAGCATGTTGCATTTCGACGGAGGCCTTTACGGCGAGGTCGTGGTTGTCCTTAAAAAGAGCCATGAGGCCGTCACCAAAATATTGACAAATGAAGCCTCCATGCTCCTGGATGATTGGCCCCACACGGCCCAGATAGGCATTGATGAACTTAAAGTTTTCTTCGGGGGTCATCTTCTCAGACATGTTGGTATAGTCACGTATGTCGGCAAAAAGGATTGTCATTGTGGCCTCAATCTGGTCACCTAGTTTAAGCTCTTTCAGGGTTTCCTTATTCAATAGTTTAACAAAATCACGGGGCACAAAACGAGTGGTGGCAATATTGAGTTCTCGCAACTCAGTGTTCAGATATTGCTCCCGTTCAAGCTGCTCCTGCTTCTGTTTTATTTTTCGGCGCAGCCGCATCACATAGCCGCCGACAGCGCCCACGGCCAGTAGCACATACAGCGTGTATGCCCACCAGGTGTGCCACCAGGGCGGGCGTACGGTAAAGGTGTAGGCAAACGGTTTGCTCCAGACCTGCGCTGCCCCGATGGCCTTTACCTGAAAGGTGAACCTGCCATGCGGCAGGTTGCGGTAATCTGCCTTGGCCTCGCCGCTGGGCCGACGGGCGACCATCATGGCCAGCTCGCCCACG
>CAYNFR010000050.1:0-10899 GCA_964396595.1 uncultured Saprospiraceae bacterium
GATTGAGTGAGACGAGATGGGATTATTAGTATACTACCCTTTTAATACCTATACGGAGGATCTTGGTATCCAAATCTTAACCCCGTCATCTGATAACCAAAGCGGAAATGACCTCCACCTTACTAGATTTGGAGGTGAATTTTCCGTGGATGAGCCTGGGATTGCTCTTGCCCGCCCTGTCGAGAAACTTAACTTTGATTATACTATTAATAATGATCAAATAATCATAGAATTATTAGAACCGGCTTATAAAATTGAAAATTCAATTATAGACATTTCAGTTTCTGAAATACGAGATCTCAACGGAAATCGTATGAGCCAGCCCAAAACTTGGTCTGTGTTTATCGATAAAAATCAAGTGTATTGGGAGAAGGAGTTCATGAATATAACATTAGATAATAATGCAAACCACAGTTTTACGGTTGATATTATTAATGAGGGTGGTACTGTTGAAGAATTCTCACTTGCCAATCTGCCGAGCTATATCACCGCCTCCCCAACTTCTGGCAAAATCAATCCACGAAGTCGTCAAGTAGTCACCTTCAATATCCAGTCACAAATTGGCATTGGTACATTTGAAGAGGATGTATATGTTGAAACCAACGCCTTTAAATACAGCGAACGACTCTTATTACAAATAGAGGTTGCGGCTCCTGCGCCGGAATGGGACATCATTGCCACGAATTTCAGTAGCTCTATGAATCTTATAGGTGAGTTTTATATCAATGATATTATAAGTACAGACCAAAAGGATATCATTTCTGTTTGGATAAATAATGAACTTAGAGGTGTCGCGCATATACAATTTGACAAAGGAGTCAATCGTCACTTAGTCTATATCACCGTATTTAGCAATAATTCCTTGGATGGACTTATTGAGTTCAAAGCTTGGGACGCTAGTACAGGAAAAATACTAAGCAATATTATTCCTTCTGATATTCAATTCATAGAAAACACCACACATGGAAGTCGCAATCAGCCCATTTATTTGCGCGCAGGGGATTATATAGAATTAGAATACTCACTTAACAAAGGCTGGAATTGGATATCCTTTCCACTAGCTTCTAGTGATCTGAACAATATTGATATAGCGATGCATAAACTATCTGCTGCACCTGGAGATTTAATCAAGAACCAACAGGCATTTGCTTCCTATGATGGTAGATGGAGAGGAACGCTCAATACAATTACCAATATTGAGAGCTATAAGGTCAAAGTAGACAGTGAAAAGTCCTTCAGTTACGCTGGTGAACCGCTTAAGCCTGATCAAAAGTCAATTCCAATTGGCCCTGGCTGGAACTGGATACCTTATCACGGATTGAAAAACATGCCTATTGCTACGGCACTAAGTTCGATCGAACCAGTTTCAGGATCTGTCATTAAAGGGCAGCGAACCTTTGCTATCTACGAAGAGGGATTCGGATGGGGAGGCCCTCTCACCTATTTAGAACCACTCAATGGCTATGTGCTGTATCATCATGAAAATGATGAACTTACCTATCCGTCTGAGAAATCATCTCGAAGTGATAAGACTGAGAACCTAGATCCTGGACTTTCATGGGCATCTGGCAAATACAGCGGGAATATGTCTATAATCGCTATTCCCCCAGCATGTCTTTTGTCAAAACAGGAATATCAAGCCGATGATTGGCTGTTAGTGGCATATGCAGGAACAGAGATAAGGGGCATTGGTCAATTGACATTAGATCACGATGATATACAGAGATACTACCTCAGTATCGAAGGTGAGGATCTTGCATCGCTACAATTCGAATTAGTACATAGAAATGGTAAATCAGCTTATGCACTCGACGATGCATTTTCATACCAAACGAACGCCATCATAGGATCTATTTCAAAGCCGTATGAATTCAGTTGTGCCACAAAACTGATTTGTCCTAAAGCGTTGGATATTCGATCGTACGACGATTCAAGTCAACAATACATGCGAGAGTATAAAGCCGTAGAGACGATATCCTTGTTTGGCTCGATGATTCACCAAAGACACTATAGATTTCGGAGTGAAAAGGAAGTGATAGTAGATCAGTATCTCAGCATTCCGACTAATACCATTGTAGAAATTCAAATAGGCCAGTGTAATGACTAAGAAAATCGTTTACCTCCTATTGGTTATGGCTTCTGCTCAACTCAGCATTGCACAGCCTAACTGGAGTATAAATCCTAGAGATTATGTGCATTCTATGACTGTCATAGCTCAACTAAATATAGATTGTGCGTGGGCAACTTCAGGAGTGTCAATTGCAGTTTTTAACTTGGATGGTGATCTGAGAGGAGTTACTACTACCCAATCCGATGGCTACACCTTTATCACTATTCATAATAATACCGTAAATGAGCAATTGGTATTTAAATACTATCATGCTGATCTCGATTCCATTTTATATATATCGCATGAGTCAATAGCCTTTATACCAGATATGATCATCGGCAGTATAGCATCTCCTATGCTGCTCTACTATTATTCAGATTCTGCCGCCGATCCAATTCCTCCACTTATGCAGATTCATGAATCGAGCAGTATTCAAGTCGAAGGTGTCGGAAGCGGATATTGGCAAATTTTGACAGGACAAGATGGGTATTTTATGAATAAAAATGAGTCAAATACGACCTTTCATGGGAGCATCGGTCAAGCCTATCTGGTAAGCTGGACTCAAGTTTTCTCTGATAGTTGCCTAAACCAATCTTCTTACGGCACTATTTATTTGGTCAAAGATAGTGATGAAAATATCCTAACAACCTGTCAAGATGGTTTAGATAATGATGGGGATGGACTCATCGATTGTCAAGATCCAGATTGTGCACGTCCTGTCATAACTCGATTAGATGGGATTCCGCCTTCCACGCAAAGTTGTACAACCACAGACCTAAATGGACTCATTACGATAGAGGCTGCAATGGCTACTACATTCGTTTTGAATGCGATGAGATCAAATAGCAGTGGTGTTTTTGATGCGTTAGATGCAGGTACACATTTTCTCTCAGCTATGAACGAAGCCACCATGTGTTCAATAGATACTAGCCTTTTGCTACCAAATACTAAGAACTTTTATGCGGAAAATGGACGCATCGAGTTGGACTGTGAGCTTCATGCCGATACCATTTTGAATATCGAAACTTCAGGTGGCACAGCACCCTTAGCGTATGTCTGGCGAGATAGTGTAGGCACTATTTTAGCCCATAATGAGCGCATAGGTTCAGGAATTTATACAGCAGAAGTCACAGACTATACGGGTTGTGTAACCTCTGCTGAGTTGGCAGTTGTCTATAATGCCAATAAATTAGACTCAGTTGATTTCTATATTTCGGGTCCCAAAGTTGTCTGTCCGCTTTCTACCCAAGTGCACTATGCGCTGGCCAATACGTACGGTCGCGATGTCAATTGGACTCTGTCAGGCCAAGGAAGTAATATAGGCGAGATAGGCCCAAGCCGCATAGCAATAGATTTCATGAATGATTTTAATGCTGCCGTTTTAACGGTATCAACGAGCAATCATTGTAGTGTAAAAAGTGCTGATTTATCTGTAGAACTAGCAGATCCCACTCTTTGTCAAGAGTTAAATGATTGCTCCACGGGCTTAGAGTTGAATGAAGATGTACTTCGACACCCCGCGGCTCCGCAATATTATGCTACTCGAGGATTCATAAGATTAGGTCATGCTATTGTGACTAAGTCGATAGAATTTAGCACGAAGGATTACTTTGAGATTATGCCTAATGTTGAGTTTAGCCATGGAATTAATATGGAACTAAACTTTAACTCATGCCAAAAGGAGTAGGCTTAATTTACATTGATGGGTGTTACTAATTACTACTATTCAGTCAAGGATTCTTGCAAGACAATAGAGGGACAATGATCTGTTATCCGAGATAATGCAGTATATTCTCGAGCTAAATAAAATAACAGGAACTAAGGAAGAGGATCGAAGTTCATTTTTGCAAACAGCTAGAGCTCTCACTTCTAGGCTCATGATTTGTATGGACGAAGAGGACAAGCAATACGGCCAAAATGATAGAAAAACGAGTGCTGCAACTTCAGGCAACTTGGGAGAATTTGGTATTCCACTCTATACGTTGCGAGATGTCATCCTGGCTAACCCCCAAGAGACTCTTATGTAGTTGTCCAAAATGACGTTCAAACAAAAAGAAAGGTACGAAGGAAAACGAGGCATGTTATGAACATGTGTCATAAAAACTTTAAGACCTTTACCAGTGATCTGGGCATCTCGATCGTATTTAGTCATTGAAAAGTTCGTGAGAATTTTACTATGAAAGCAGCCCAAGCAGCCGAAATTGATATGAAAGTATATGATATGCCCCTATAGAGAACCGCAGAAAAGTGTTGAAGAATGGAAAAAGGGGGCGGATCTATTTAATTGTAGTGGTGAGATATCTCACTAGAAACGTATCCGCCTCGCTTATCATAATCATGCCTATACTTTTCAAGCTTCATCAGGCATGATTCCCCAACATGTTATGATGGATAATATAGATTTCTTGATAATAAGTAAATGGTAACAAAAGGGTGCGTAGTACAGTACGTTTTAAAATTTCTTTTTTTAAGATAGTTGGAGGAAAGCACCAATCTCATTTCTCATTGATGTAGCTAGATCTAGGCCAAACTTGGTGATATAAATATCGCCGTCTAGTGCTATCGTCTTTAAGCGATCAATCGGATAAAAATCTGCATTAATACTTTACTATCATTAATATATTCGTATTCGACAGTTGAGGTAATAGATTTTGGTGAAATAAATATTGAGGAAATCGAGAGTGGTTTTAGTATCTGTCACTTCGTTTAGTCAACCTGCTTCAGAATTGACCGCGCGTTTAAGCTTTGTGGATTTTGATGGCGCTTCAGCTTTAGACTACATGCGGGATCATGACACGATTGCTACTGAAGAAATGGAGCATTTATTTCAGGCTATTACCGAAGGAATAGCTCGACCTATACAATGTTTACAGAAAATAGCATAGATTTGGGTACATGAGTATCGTAATTACTTTAAGCCATATCTAAAATGATCCTCATCTAGGTGCATGGAGGATTTAAAGGTATAGTAGTACTTTCTAAGATCAGCTATTTGGCTATATTTATCGAGATATGACGAATGAAACTACTACTGGATTAAAGCAAACTCTAGGTCCATTGATGCTCTGGGGTCTCGGGGTCGGATATGTGATTTCGGGAATGTATTTTGGGTGGAATCTCGGTTTAGAACAAGGAGGAACCTTAGGTATGGGCGTTGCCACTTTAGCGGTGATCTTGATGTACCTGACTTTTACATTTAGTTATACAGAGCTGGCTTGTTCGATTCCCAAAGCAGGAGGGGCATTTGACTATGCGCGGCGAGCATTGGGCGATGATTGGGGCTTTCTTGGTGGAATGGCTCAGAACATAGAATTTATTTTTGCACCTCCCGCGATAGCCATTGCGATAGGCGCGTATTTGAATATTTTTTTTCCTAGCATTCCAATAGTAGCCATTTCAGTTGTTTCCTATTTCATTTTTACAGCTATAAACATGTATGGAGTTCAAGCGGCGGCTTCTTTTGAGTTAGTTATAACCATTATCGCCATGATGGGTTTGCTAATTTTTGCGGGAACTGCGCTTCCGCATTTTGAATTTTCAAATCTCACACATAATGCGTTACCTCATGGCTGGAAAGGTGCTTTTGCGGCATTACCCTTTGCAATTTGGTTTTTCTTAGCTATCGAAGGAGTAGCTAATGTTGCCGAAGAGACCATTAATCCTCAGCGCAATATAATGATTGGATTTGGCGCTGCCATATGCACTTTGGTCATGTTATGTCTCATGGTTTTTTTAACGGCTGTGGGTTCGGGCGGCTGGGAATCGGTAGTGTATCCGAGTGCAGGTGCGGTACCTTCTGACTCTCCATTGCCTTTAGCATTAGCACATATAGTGGGGGTCGATCATGTCATTTATAAGATAGTGGGTATAATAGGTCTATTTGGTTTGGTAGCGTCATTTCATGGCATCATTTTGGCGGCAGGAAGATCGACTTTTGAGTTTGGACGTGTGGGTTTTGCACCAAAAGCTCTAGGACGGATTCATCAGAAATATCAGACTCCAATCATGGCCTTACTTGTAAATATGGTGATAGGAATTATTGCATTGTTTACAGGACAGACGGGGCAGATTATTACGATTGCTTGTTTTGGCGCACTGACCTTGTATATTATTTCGATGATTGCTTTATTAGTCTTGAGAAAGAAAGAGCCTGACTTAGTCCGACCATTTAAAGTTCCCAGGTATCCCTTTTCACCCATTATTGCCTTAGTTTTAGCCGTCATCGCGTTGATTGCTATTACGATATATAATCCTATTCTAGCGCTCATTTATTGTGGTATTTTAGCGGCTAGTTGGGTATATTTTAAAGTTACTTATCACAAAAGATAAATCTATTGTTGCTGGTTATTGTAATGAAATGAGTCATGAAAATTAAAGGATTATTGACAGTTGATGAACTACGAAAAAGGGTCGAAACTGAGGATATCGAGACTGTCATTGTAGCATTTGCTGATCACTATGGACGACTGATGGGTAAACGTTTTGATGCCGAGTTTTTTATAGAAAGTTGTATGACAGACGGTACTCATGGTTGCAATTATTTATTGACGACTGATATGGAGATGGGCCCCGTACAGGGTTATAAGTATGCCAACTGGGAGTTGGGGTATGGAGATTTTCATCTTGTGCCTGACATGTCTACACTTCGATGCGCTGACTGGCAAGAGAGCACCGCTATGGTGATGTGCGATGTAGTCGATGATCGTGCTCATGAACTCGTCCAAGTTGGCCCAAGGTCTATTTTGAAAAATCAACTTAGCCGCCTAGAACCGTTAGGTTTTAGTTGTAAAGCGGCATCCGAATTAGAGTATTATGTATTTGAAAATGACTATAGGCAGGCACACGAGAAACACTATCATGACTTGCGACCCGTAGGTTGGTACCTCGAAGATTATCATATTTTTCAAGGCACTCGAACAGAGGCTTTCACTGCTGCAGCAAGACGACATCTTAAAAAATCGGGAGTTCCAGTTGAAACCTCCAAAGGTGAATGGGGTCTCGGACAGCATGAGCTCAACGTGGCGTATGCCGATGCACTTGAAATGGCAGATCGACATATGGTCTACAAACAGTGTTTAAAGGAAATAGCTGACAGTATGGGTATTTCTGTGAGTTTTATGGCCAAGTTTCATGAAGATAGGGCGGGGTCTAGTTGCCATATTCATATGAGTCTGTGGCAAGATGATATAAATATATTTGAAGGAACTGAGGACTTTGGATCCGTAAAGGGATCTTCAAATTTCAATTATTTCTTGGGTGGATGTATCGCTCATGCTAATGAAGTAATGCCATTTTATGCACCGACTATCAACTCATATAAGCGATATGTCGATGGATCATGGGCACCTACTCGCTTGGCTTGGAGTTATGATAATCGTACGGCAGGATTTAGGGTAGTAGGAGCAGGCAAAAGTTTGCGAATAGAATGCAGGATTCCGGGTGCGGATTGCAATCCCTACTTAGCATTTGCTGCGATGTTGGCTAGCGGTCTAGATGGGATAGAGAATAAAATCGAAGCTCCAGCTATCTTCATTGGTGATATATATGCAGCACAGGAGTTGCCTCGTGTGCCCTATACTTTAAAAGAGGCAACTGAAAAATTTGCTACAAGTGAATTTGCAAAAAAAGCCTTTGGTACAGATGTAGTAGAACATTATGTACATCACTTTAAAAAAGAACAAGAGGCGTATGATAAATCAGTGACCGATTGGGAAAGAAAGCGATATTTTGAAAGAATTTAAAAAAGGTATGTTTAAAAAAAAATAAGTCGTCGATTAAAATGAAATTAAAGAATAAAACAGCGCTGATCACAGGTGGTGGCAGCGGTATAGGAAGAGCTACTGCGTTGCTTTTTGCGGCAGAAGGTGCGAATGTCGTAGTCGTGGATATCAATGCAAGTGAAGGTTCTTCTGTGGTTAATGAAATCAGGTCAGGTGATGGCAATGCCGTATTTTTTAAAGCAGATGTCTCATCGTCAACGGATTGTAAAAACATGATCGAATGTGCCAAAACAACCTACGGAGGACTGCATATACTTTTTAATAATGCAGGTATCATGCATAGTGATGATGGCGATAGCCAGTCTACAGAAGATGACGTCTGGGATCTGACGATGAATATTAATGTGAAAGGTGTCTTTTATGGTTGCAAATATGGTATACCGCTACTGCGAGAATCAGGCGGTGGGTCGATCATCAATACAGCTTCTTTTGTGGCACATCTGGGAGCCGCAACACCACAGATAGCCTATACAGCTAGCAAAGGTGCTGTACTCGCCATGTCTAGAGAACTGGCCATCATACATGCGCGTGAAGGCATACGTGTCAATGCCTTAAGCCCTGGACCACTCCGCACTGAGTTATTGATGAAATTTCTAGACACTGAAGCGAAAAAGCAGAGACGCTTGGTGCATATACCTATGGGCAGATTTGGGGAAGCTGAGGAGATGGCTAAAGCTGTTTTGTTTTTAGGATCTGATGATTCATCCTACATGACAGGCACCGAATTTTTAGTAGATGGAGGAATTACAGCAGCCTACGTGACACCTGAATAAATAGGTAGATAATATGACAAAGACATTTCAAACCATCAGCCCTATTGATCAGTCCGTCGTGTGTGAGCGAGAATATGCCAACACTCAGCATATCGAATCCGTTTTGCAAAAAGCTCATCATGCGCAGCGCGAATGGCAAAATACTCGGCTTTCAGAAAGAGAACAAATCTGTCTAAAAGTAGTAGATTACTTTATACAACATGTGGATGAAATCGCAACAGAACTGACATGGCAGATGGGGCGCCCTATCAGGTATACCCCTTTTGAAATTTCCAAAGGGTTTAAAGAAAGGGCAGAGTACATGATAAGTATTGCAGGAAAAGCCCTCGAAGATATCCCGATTGAAAAAAGCGCTCAATTTTCAAGATATATTAAACGCGTTCCCTTAGGTACGGTATTCGTATTAGCACCATGGAACTATCCCTATCTGACATCTGTCAATGCTATTATCCCAGCTATTATGGCTGGCAATAGTGTAATCCTAAAACATGCGACTCAGACTCCTCTATGTGCGGAGAGATATGCAGCAGCGTGCGCCTACGCGGGACTGCCTGATGGCGTCTTTCAGTACATGCATATCGATCATGACCAAGTAGCTCAGGTGATCAGTGATAAGCGGATAGATTTTGTGGCTTTCACAGGATCAGTGGCTGGCGGAGTGGCAATTCAAAAGGCATTATGCAATCGGTTTATCGGTGCGGGGCTAGAACTCGGTGGCAAAGATCCTGCCTATGTGAGAGCAGATGCCCAGCTAGATCACGCCATAGAAAATCTAGTCGATGGTGCATTTTTCAATAGCGGTCAGTCATGTTGCGGGATTGAGCGAATCTATGTTCACAAGGATGTTTTTCAAAAATTCGTAGATGGCTTTGTCGATTTGACTAAACAGTACAAATTGAATAATCCATTAAATGTTGATACGACACTTGGTCCTATGGTGAGAACTACCGCAGCGACATTTGTCCAGCATCAAATAGAAGAAGCCATCTCGCAAGGGGCTACATCACTGATCGATCCTATTTCCTTCAAAAACCATCGGATTGGATCGCCATATATGGCTCCCCAAGTATTAGTAGATGTCAATCACAAGATGAAGGTCATGACCGAGGAGAGCTTTGGTCCAGTAGTTGGGATCATGCCAGTGAAAGATGATAGTGAAGCTGTCAAGTTAATGAATGATAGCCCATATGGTCTGACAGCATCGGTTTGGACGACTGATAGCCAAGTCGCTGCGCAAATTGGTGCGGAAATTGAAACAGGGACTTTTTATAGCAATCGTTGCGACTATCTAGATCCAGCACTCGCCTGGACGGGTGTGAAAAATAGCGGAAGAGGATGCACGCTGTCGGCCCTTGGATACGATTCCCTCACTCGACCTAAATCATTTCATCTTCGACATATTTAAGTAGTAGCATGACAGCAGGACTTTTTATTTGTGATCATGTACATCCAGATTATATAGATCAGTATGGGGATTATTCAGATATGTTTAGAGCCTTATTCCCTGAATTTGACTGGGTGGACTATGAGGTTCAAAAAGGTATATTTCCGACACATCTCGACGAGTGTGATGTATATTTTGCCACCGGGTCTAAACATTCGGTCTACGAAGATATAAGCTGGATACATCAATTAAAAGATTGGATTGCGCAGATCTATCATCAGCAGAAATACTTTGTCGGTTTTTGTTTTGGGCATCAGTTACTAGGGGAGTCTCTAGGGGGAAAAGTGGCAAAATCACCCAATGGTTGGTGTATCGGAATTCATCAATTTGATGTTATCGACCAACCTTCTTGGATGGTGCCTAAGCGAGAGGTCTACAATGCATTGATGATGTGTCAAGATCAGCTTTTAGTGCTACCGCCAGATACTCGTGTGCTAGCCTCTAATGAAATGTGTCCAAATGCGATGGTTGTCGTTGGCAAAAAGATGCTGGGTATTCAGGCACATCCTGAGTTTTCTAAAGAATATGATAAACTGCTCATAGAAATGCGGAGAGATAAACTAGGGCAGGCGTTAAGCGCTGCAGGTATCGAAAGTCTAAATCAGGAGCTTAGTACATCTGAGCTCGTGCAATGGATTAAAAACTTTTTGAATCCGAATTTTTAAATTAGATAGTATTTACTTTAAAGGACGATATCGCTGTGGTTTCGATTGAGTCCTCGTTACGATACCTCGTACCTCAGATCTAATTTGACTTTTTCGCCTATCATTGGACATCACCTTCGAAGCTATC
>CAYNFR010000051.1:0-10096 GCA_964396595.1 uncultured Saprospiraceae bacterium
GGTGTTGCTTTTGCTACTTTTACGGCGCTTGCCTTTGTTTTCTTCTTGCCGTATTGCTTTCTCCAATTGTAATAAGTACCCAAGCTTATGCCGGCATCTTTGAGGATATCATCGACTTTTGTACCGCCATCCACTTGCGCTAGATACGTTTTGATTTGCGTTGTCGTAAACTTGGCAGAACGCCCTCGTTTAGCTTGTGCAGCAGGCTTTACTTTTGGCGCTGCTTTCGTTGCAGCTTTAGCTTTCGGAGCTGACTGAGGTGCGGCGGCTTTGCTATCCTCACTTGATTGAGGGCTTGCTACATTTGTAGTAGTAGCCGACTTTTTAGCGGGTCTGCCAGCTTTGGAAACTTTGACACCTCCTTCATGTTTTTTAACCCAATTGTAATACGTGGTAAGTGAAATACCATTTTCACTGGTGACTTTTTTGGGGTCTGCTCCTGCATTAATTTGTGCCAGAAGAGCTTTTACCTGGTCATCTGTCAATCTTTTTTTAGCCATACTTAGCGATTTAGAATTTTTTGAACTGCAAAGTTATGCAATTTTTGAAATAAAATAAATAAATATCAAATAGTATACCAATTGAACGAATCTAATAACCATACTTTTGATAAGCGTTATTCTACATTCCGTTGTTTTTTACTTTTTTGTACAAGTAGGATTAATCAATCTTGGATTAAAATAGCTTTTTGCGAAATCATCAGGCTTTCATTTTTGATCAATACTGTACACTGTTCAAGCGTCACCACACTTGACTTTAACTCAATAACCATCCCATTATCGGTGTAAGGTAAAAAGATGTAAGAGCATGATACAAGGCTACTCATACCATTATTCTTTTATAATACCCCCTTTGAAAGATTGTACGATACTTCTCATAGATGGCGTTCTCGATTTCATTATCGATGATGTAATCTTCTACAAGTGCTTTCTGGCTAGTATTTTTTTGTTTATCAAAACCTATCGGCGAAGTGATATGGGAAGCTATTGCTGGATTCAGAACATCAGACATTTCTTCATATTTAATAATTTTTATATTCTGCAAGTGTGCATATTTGCCTATAGGCAAAAAGTCATCGATTCGACATTGTTCCGGGGCTTCTAAGATAAATCGCTTGAAATCTCCTGTCTGCGCCAATTGTACAGCATAGCCTGTTCTATTATGCTTTTGTACATCTTTTAAGTAAAAGAATCTTGATACGCATAATGTATAGGGATTCCTAATCAAGACAACAATGGTTTTAAAGTCTTCAAGACTTCTATCAATACCATGCTTTCTAAAACAGTCCTCGGCTTCTTCCAAATTCTCATGTCTCTTTCCTTCCAGTATCTTATACTTTCCTAATAGCTGATAAATTCGCTCATATGGGCTCGGATGTCCCTCCGGTAGGGTGTAATATTTGCGTCCTTTCAGCTTGCGTAATAATTCTCCTGTCAACATCATTCCACCCGTCTTAGGAAAATGTAGAAACAAAAAATCATCAGTAAAGATCATTTGCGTATAATTTATTCTATTGATAAATTAATCAGTGGATGTACTTTTACGGAGTCCACTTTTTATGATCCATCTATTAGCCTTGTGTATGGTCTCCTGTATCCTTGAAAAATCTTGTCGATGTTTAGACCATAATTTTTCTATATTAATCCGTTGATATTGTTTAAAGCCCACAGTATCATCTCTGCCGGCACTAGCTCCTTCCATGTGAATGATCACACTCTGAGGCGTCACCACAGTGATAAACGCTGACTTCCATGCTCTGTAACAATAATCACTGTCTTCTGCATAGCAAGGATGGAAATCATCATCCAGATAGCCGATCTTTTTTACTACTTCATTTTTAATATACATGGCACAACCCGATACGTATTCTGCTGCTTTAATTTGAGAATATTCATAGGCATTGGCATCATCATTCTTTCCATAATTAATTCCAGAGCCATCCGGAAACAAGGCCGAACCAAATTCTTGAAGACGACCATCCGGATACAATATTTTTGGCCCCACGATGCCTATTTTGTGGTGTTTATAAGCTAATCTACTCATTTCCATCAGCCACCCTTCGGTTACCACCGTATCATTATTCAATAATACTTTGTCAGCATCCTCATCATCATGCATCATGACATTATTCGGTCTGACAAATACATCATTGCTATGCGCATAAAAAACCTTGATATGCCCGTGAATCGATTCCATTTTTTCGAGAAATTCGACGGTACCATCTGTACACCCATTTGAATACACGAGTATGCGATATCGAGGGTAGTTTGTGTTTGTCAATATACTTTCAATACAATTTTCCAGAAGGTCTAATTTGTTGTAGGTAACGATGCATATGTCAACTTTTTTGAAAAGTGACTGTACTACAGCTTCGCGCACTTTATTCGTTCCGACTAGCTCATAAAGCCTTTTCTGCGCTCGGGAGGTGATGGCATCTAAATCATAATCACCTCGCCAAGCGCTTATAATTTCCTCGCCGAATTCCTCGTCTGTTTCTGCCAATAAGCCGTCTACCCCATGCGATAAATAAATGCCTTCATTGCCTATATGATTGGTAAGGACAGGCAGACTGTGACTGATCGCTTCCGTAATTTTTCCTTTTATTCCGGCTCCTGACAAAAGTGGAGCAACGACGAGAAAAGTGTTTCGATAAAGATCAGCAATTTCCTCCTCCTCAATATACCCGAGACATTCTACCCCGCTTTCCATTTGGAGTTTCAATACTTCATCAGGCATATTGGCTCCAGCCAATAAACACTTGATTTCAGGATGTGAGGATCTTACAATAGGCAATATTTTTTTTACTAATCGATAAGCCGCTTCAATGTTGGGGTGATGTCCATAGTTGCCAAAAAATAAAATATTAAGCTCCTTTACTCTTTCATAATGTGTATGGTCCATCTCGTGAATGTTAGACACTATTTGATAAGTTGCTTCCGGCACCATAGCTTGTAGAGCTGCTCCATCTTCCCGAGTCACCACCCATATTTCATCACTCCCTTGATAGGCAGCCATTTCTCTTTTCTTATTGGCCTGTACGCGTGATGCAGATAAGTAATCCGCATGAATTAATGCGCGCTCTTCTCTTACCCAGTGAATATCTACAGAGTCTATTATAATTCTAGCAAATGGAAATTCATGACGCAGCCTGGCCGCATCGTAATAAGTATAATACCATCCATATATGATAACATCTACATCTGAGAAGCGCTCAATCAACGCACGATAATCAGCGCGATCCACGATTTCAACGCCCATTGCAGATATCATTCCATGATAGGGTTCGTGCGATTGCAATATAGAAAATACGCAGACTGTTGAATGTTCCGTTAACAGAGATAGTAATCTCGTCGCTCTACGACCGCCACTAGATCGATCATACTCAGGAATTGATGGGCAGACATAGATTATCTTATGAGGCTTTTCACGGCCCTCGGATGTGGTCTCTTTCCGCTTATTATTGGAGAGATTATAAAGTGATGACCATCTGGACGTAACTACATTACTACGTTCAGGAGCATTGAGTCTTTTGATCAGATTGCGCAATATCTGCTTCGGACTTTCACGCCGAAGTGCCGATCTCAGAATCCGATAGTTTTCTGCGTTGAATAATTTAAAAAATCGAAATATTTGAAGAAAAATGGATCTTGAAGGCTTGTCAGCAATCACCTCCCGATCTAAAACATTAGATTTCGGGTAGCCTAGCACTATTTCAACCTTATTGACAAGCACCGCTGTGTCAAATGCAATGATAATCCTCGGATAATCTGTATCAAATGTGTAAATACCATTCTCCAGCGCTGCGCTATTATCGCTTAATATATAATCAACGGGTTCGCCGTTATACGTGATCGATAAATTTTGAATTTTTACTGTGCCGGCGATATTATCTGGTCTTACGACCAATTTTTTTATTAAAATATCAGGTTCTAGATGAGCTGTAACTGTGCATAATTCGCCCTCGATTGGGCTTCTCGCCACAGGATATATTACACCAAGATCCCCGTAACCTATGTATCCCAACTCCGCAAAACGGTCTATCCCCAGGAGTATATCATGATGCTTAAGAGATAATCTGTGGTATTCTCGCTGCAATGTCTGAATCCTTTCATCTACTATCCCGTTTTTAAACAGCACGGGCAATTCGTCGTAAAAAGCCGCCAGCCATGATTCAATCTCCTTACTAGGATGATCAGGGAAGGTCATTTTATTGCGTCTCGTGGCGAGTGTCGGATTGATGAATGTAAGTGGTCTGTCAGGATACCGTACGTTGACAAATGCTAAGCATTGATATAGTGCTTGTTCATCTTGTAATAAATTCTCAAATGAAACAAGTAATCGCTCGTGAATTCCAGTATCTCGAACAACGGACATCAGATGCAGCCCCGTGAGCATATCTGTTTTTGCCGCGTTAAAATTATCACGACGATGGAGCGATGATCGTATCGCTGCCATCTCCCGATGGAGCAATATTATTTTAATCTCAAACCCTCTTTTCTCAATAATCGGCAACCAAAAAGGCAGTAATAAACACAAGCGTGGATCCTTTATTCCGATTATTGGCCTTTGGCCAAATTCCTTTTTAAGAACATTTTCGGCCTCGACGGCCAATTTTTTAATTCCAACACCCTCTGACCATCCTCCCTCCGGTAGTAATGTCGTGGTATGCCAAGTTCTGTCAAGTGCTGTAAGTATCCTATCATTGAGCTGAACAATCTTATCATTTTCGTAAAATCCCCTCTGATTATCAAATGCTGGGGGCATCAAAGATTTGCCAAAATAAACACCACATTCATGCAGCAATCCAGATAATGCTGATGTGCCACTCCGATGCATACCTAATACTATAATACAACTTCTACTCACTTGTTATGGATATCCTAATCGTGTAAATTAATATTCTTGTATCGACTTGGACAATTCAATTGCTCGAGACAATGAAGCACCTCTGCCTTATTCTCTATGAGTCGGTAAGGATCTTCTACCAGCCGTTTTGTTGAAACATCTAGGTGCTGAATATTTACGCCAAGAAAGGACAGTATTAATCCAGTGACCTCTTGATCATCTATCAATAGATCCTCGTAATCAATATTAATGATTTCGTGTGCGCTTAGTTCTTCCTCTATCCTTATCTCTCTACGAAGTACATCTTCAAAATAAACTTTTAAGTGCTTTACATCAATTTTTATTGACTGGCTTTCTTCTACTTTTTTCACTTCAAATCTCACTGTTGGGTTTAATCCCCGGCGTACGAGTTCGTGTGAAACATATTGTGCCAATACATCTCTTCGCTTCAGGTGAATCACCTTGATGCTCCTATCTGCGGTCACATACCTGCTGACATCACTGAAAAATGGATCAAAGTATTCATCTGTCTTATACTTAATTCCATAAGCCGACACTCCCTCCACCTTATCGTACACATAGGATTCGAAAAAATCCGTTACTGATTCCGCCCACTTTTTTGTCAGAATGGCATCTTCTGGCTTTACATTGGCTTTGCCAGAAAAAACGCCTATGGCTCGCTGTGGAAAGAGCTTCCACCGCATTGTCTTTCTAAAAATCTCTCCATGACACACTACTTGTGGATGGCTGTCGAGCATATACCTTAACATCGTGCTACCACTACGAGCTGCTCCTGTGATGATAAATTTTAACATTCCAGTTTATAGTTTTAACTCCAAGATGATATTCCATTCTGAAACATTACGTGTGCATGCTGGGCATGGGATCGTAGATTTTTTTACATAGCCATTTGGTTTGTGTTGTACTATCACATGATAAGGTTTAACCGTATTGATCTGTAAATATACCCTTGTCGATACGAAATAAAATAAAAAGACGCCCTATTCCTATTGGTTGCGCTGGCAAGCACCAATGATCGATCGTACCCTTTCCCGTGTGTCATGAAATACCGTCAAGCAGGCACGAAACGGCAAGCAAGGAAGTTGTTCTAGAATATGGACTCCTAATTTTCTCGTTTTTTACGAAAACAATAATAGTACTATCCCCATTTAATAGGGAACACTGGAGACGGGATTCACGATCGTTTTTGCGCAGCAAATGAAGGCCTGAACGACCTTCAAGTAAGTGAACCGCGATAGCACTCGTATACGAACAAACAACTTACCCATCAAGTGAACTGTTCCACCATTCTCCACTTTTTCAATATAATAAATATTTAATTCAATCTTCTATGCCACTTACTCGCTGCTGAGGCAATCCCCCCTTCCCATACTTCTTTCAAAGGGGGACTTTTTGAGTGTTCGGCAAAGTGAAGTGACGTCCGTCACTTCACTTTGTGCGCTTCATCTGGTGATTTAATCCGATTCAAATATCTCTCCATCTTCTCAGTCTGACCGTTTGCATGATAATACGCTGCTAATACAATTAATACAGGATTGTAATCATTGGGAAGCGCTTCTAGTTTTTTTATCATCTCGTCGAGCTTCTCCTGATCAACTTGGTTTTTAATCAAGAAGTCCGCATAGTCCACAAAAATTTTTATGTCATGAGGAGACAACTCGGTGGCTTTTTTATAATAGTTATTTGCCTTTACAAGATTATTTTGCGCCGCATAAAGATTGCCCAATTGATGGGCTATAGAGTTTTCAAAGTCATAAGATGCATACCATACCGGATGATATATCCCTTCCAGAGCTGTAATGGCATCAATATCTTTTCCTGCTTGAACCAATTTTTGAGCATGCCAATATTTATGAATATTGAGGTAGATTTTACCAAAATAAATTGTGGCTGTCATGGCTAAACCCACGATCAAGAGTATAAAATGTCTTCCCATCTTTACATCTCCTCTACTAAGACGATACACCAATAGCCCCCATGAAAACCAGCCCAGATATTGCACGTTACTAAAAAGGTATTCGTGGGCATTGACGGTGCAATAAAAATATGAACCCACTAGATATACCCCAAAGCTACTTAATGCAGCCAGCTCGATACCACTCAGTTGCTTTATCGCCTTTATGGATAAAACTAGGGCATAAAAAATGGGCATTCCGTATGCCATCAAGCCTATGATTCCAATCTCCGCAAGAAGCTTAGCAAACTGATTATGACTGCGTAAGAAGAATAGTTCATGTGACTGGTTATATGGCGCTACATTGGGCAAGCCCTCTGCGTAAGCAAATATTGGCCACTGGGCCAGACCCACTCCTTTGACAGGATGACTGATGAATAGCTCGAAGGATCTGCAGATCATGTACCATCGCGAAGCAAGTTCCTCTCTGTATGTCGCAATAGCCGGATAACTGTCATGTGCAGAAAAGTTAAAAAGATAAAACCCTGAGGCAGTTAACACACCTAAAAGCACATATGCCAGCCCTCTCCTTTTCTCAAATCTGGGTGACATGGCAACGAATACCATCACGATCACGCTTAAGCCCAATAGTCCACCACGTGAATGTGTGATCAAGACAATATTGAAACATAAGACAAGAGAGATAAACTTTATATACTGCAACAGACGGCTACTGAAAGGATAAAAAATCAAAAATGGAAGTAGCGCTATCAGGTAAGTTGTCGTGTAATTCTTGTTTTTTATCAGAAAAGCATTCCAAGACTTATCCGGACTGACTTCTAAATGAAGAGCCAAAATATGATGTGCTAAAGAGACCAGAAATAACAAACACAAAAACTGGTGTACTTTTTTAAGTATATCTCGCTGATGAAATAATGTGTTGCGCAGTATCGCTAGAAATAACAAAATATTGAGATAAGTAAATGCGGCATACCACACCCTCCAGACATCTCGCGCCCACGTGCCCGAAAAAAACGCCCAAATCACAAAACCCACCATCCCCACATCAACCCAATGAATACGGAATACCGTATTGCCGCTAGCTAAGTAATATATGCTGATCAATACCAGCAAGGTGGGTACGACAAAATATGCTAGATTATCAACCGGCAGATAAACAAAAACCGACAGAAATAAACAGGTCAGCAATAGTCGATACAGATCGAAGTATGGTGATAAAACCGTAGATCTTCTTATGATGTCCATGTCTATTGGGGTATATTAGTGTGCGAAGAATCCAGTTTTTCGAATCTAGAATTCATACTCTTATACTCAGGAACTAACTCTTTCATGGCACGGACGATCTCCTCCTCCTCGTTTTTCACCAGCATATCTATCAGTGCATTGATGCTTAGCTCGATAAGATCAAATGCGTATTCACGTACTCTAGCTCTCTTGATCTTGGGATGATGGGTGTCGATGCTATTCTCTTCAGTAGATAGAAGCTCTTCGTATAGTTTTTCGCCGGGGCGTAGACCAGTATAGGCAATCTTAATATCCACATCAGGTTTATATCCGGAAAGCCGGATCATTTTAGTGGCTAGATCGACAATTCTGACAGGCTCTCCCATATCAAACAGGTAAATTTCTCCGCCCTGCCCCATGGCTCCAGCCTCCAACACCAACTGACTAGCCTCAGGAATAGTCATGAAATATCGGGTAATCTCGGGATGGGTCACGGTCACCGGCCCCATGTTTTTGATTTGTTCCTTAAATCTCGGAACCACAGATCCATTAGACCCGAGCACATTGCCGAATCTCGTCGTGATAAATAATGTCTTACTGGATTGATTAAGTGACTGAATATAAATCTCAGCGATACGCTTGCTGGCACCCATGACATTGGTAGGATTGACTGCCTTATCTGTAGATACCATGACAAAACGTCCTACACCATATTCATGGGAAAGATCAGCCATAATACGCGTACCGTGGACATTCACCTTTATGGCCTCCCTCGGCACTTTCTCCATCATCGGGACATGCTTGTAAGCCGCTGCATGAAACACTACTTCCGGACGGTAGTAATCGTATAACTGACGCATACGCCCATGATCTGTGACATCCCCCACAATACAGACGAGCTGTTCCCACGCATATTTTTCCTGACATTCCAGCTCGAGATCCACAAGAGGCGATTCTGCTTGATCTACCACCACCACCAGTCGCGGACATTGAGCAATAATCTGACGGACCAATTCTGATCCTATAGATCCCGCACCTCCTGTCACTAAAACAACTTGATCATGCAATACGCCGTATACATTGTCGGGATCAAGCATGATCGCCGGGCGCTCCAATAGCTCTTCAATATCAATATCCCTTATAAGTCTTGTATCAAGCCCTTTCTCCAGCCAATTTCTTTCAAATGGTATCTGCAATACATCAATCCCCCGTGACAGAAATGCCTCAACTAATTGATTCTTCTTACCCGCAGACATCCGCTCATCAGCGAAAATAGCCTTCTCTACCCTCGTCTTGTCAAGGAAATTAGTCAGCTCAAAACTGCTTACAATAGGTACTCCATCAAGAAATTTGTTGTTGTTATCCTTATTGTCATCCACGAATGCAGCAATATGATAGTTGACCTCTTGATCTTGGCGGAGCGCATTTCGCGTCATAGCTCCCGCTTGTTCGGCCCCGACGATCACCACATCGACCTTCTTTATATCGCGGTTAAAAAAAATAGCAAAAAGCCCAGGCATACTAAGCCGCAAAGCAGCCATCATCGTCAACAGTAAAAAGAAATCTATGACCAGTATGGATAAAGGCAACTGAACCC
Organism: uncultured Saprospiraceae bacterium; assembly: GCA_964396595.1. Lineage (GTDB taxonomy): Bacteria > Bacteroidota > Bacteroidia > Chitinophagales > Saprospiraceae > CAYNFR01. The sequence continues at coordinate 9,603 of CAYNFR010000051.1, forward strand.
CCTGTGGCCGCAAGACTACCGATAAGCCAAATAAAAATATACTCCCACCTGTTACAGCCAGAAATACCTGATATATATCTGATAACCCCGCATAACGTATGACAACTGCATAGGTTCTGAACCAGGCAAAGGTGATCACCCGTACCCCAATAACCACGACCACCAAAGAAAATAAATACTCCCGAGCCGCCTCCCAACTAAAATTAAATCGCAATAACAAGGCTGCCAGCACCGACACGAACGCCAATAGCAAGTCTGCCGATAAAATGATTATACGCGTTAAATAAGCGGGAGCAGTGTAACGTAAAGTTGCCACAGCATGAAATTTAGCACAAGATAAGGGGAAATGTCAGATCGCGGGCAGAATGTAGGGGCGTAAAACATCATGCCTGTACGGTGTACGTTTTTATTCGTTCGAAATCCCATAACACCATTACCTAGGGGGTGCCGAAGGCGGGATGAACGAGCGACTCCGCCTACGGCGGATGAAGGTC
>CAYNFR010000052.1:0-9704 GCA_964396595.1 uncultured Saprospiraceae bacterium
AGGGTATCGGGGGTTCGAATCCCTCTTCCTCCGCCATCGAAAACATACATCAGTGTCTTATAGGTTTTCTTCCTAGAAAATCGCATCTATTATAAGCAAGTCAAGAATATTGTTTCGTAAAAGAATCTCCTGAGTGCTCACATCATATGTTATATTTGATGGGTCTAATCAGATTCCGTTCTAATTATCTATAAGGCAATCAATTTTGATACAAAAAATATCATTCAACAGAAATGAGCTAGCGGGCTCTTTCGGTGATATAGGCACAGATTTACCATTGATAGTGGCCATGATCATAGCGGCAGATCTTCATGCCCCTAGCGTGTTGATAGCCTTTGGGGCGATGCAAATCATGTCAGGCTTGTATTACAGAATGCCTATGCCAGTGCAACCGCTCAAAGCAATGGCCACTATCGTTATCACTCAGAAGATAGCCGGATCTGTTCTTCTAGGTGCCGGATTGGCCATAGGTTTCATCATGCTCGCGCTCTCTTTGCTGGGAGTGCTCGATATTCTGGCTCGAATTATACCAAAGGTCGTCATCAGAGGCATACAACTGGGATTGGGCATAAGTTTGTCTGCACTTGCCTTTCGTGAATACATCGCTTCTGAAGGCAATTTAGGATATATGCTAGCAACTTTAGCATTTATACTCATCATCATATTTTTCGATAATAAGCGTGTCCCTGCATCATTGGTAGCTATAACGGTAGGCTTCATATATGCCATTTGCTTTTCAATAAATTTTGAGGAACTATCTCATTTTATAAACATCAATCTTCCCAAGACATTCATTCCGACTTCGGACGATATAGTTAAAGGCTTTATCCTCCTTGCTTTGCCACAAATACCTCTCTCTCTCGGAAACTCAATACTTGCAACAAAACAAGTTATTCAGGATTTATACCCTGATAGACGAGATATAAGTATTAAAAAGCTAGGGTTAAGCTATGCTGCACTTAATCTCATTGCACCATTTCTGAGCGCTCTTCCGGTGTGTCACGGCGCCGGAGGAATGGTAGGGCATCACACCTTCGGCGGTAGAACCGGCGGATCTGTTATCCTCTATGGTGGCATGATGATGATTCTGGGAATCCTTTTCGGAAGCAGTTTTACACAACTTATTCAAGTATTCCCGCTACCCATATTAGGGGTAATATTATTATTCGAAGGAGTGTTTTTAATGCTATTGATACATGATGTTATGAATGATCGCAGGGGGCTACTTATTACTTTACTAGTAGGAATGATAGCATTCGGTATGCCTTATGGATTTTTGATTGCACTTGTAGTTGGGACCGCGATTTATTATCTACCTATTTTGCAAATAAAAGATAAAATGGAATAATTTTTTCCACTTTAGATCCATCTAGCGTCGAAATATGAATAGAGCTTTCTAGCAATTTTAAGTGGTGGCATTAAAGATTTAATATTGAAAGTAGCAAATTAGAACACATGAAAAAAAATGGAATATTCACCCTGCTAATTGTATCGATATTCTCCTGTTATAATAAGCCATTAGAAAGATTCGATTATTCTAATCAAGTAACGACACGCGTCGCAGAGCATAATGCCACTGTCGGACTTTCTGTATGGGATCATGAAGGCAAGCCATCAATCTCTATCAATAGTGATCAAAAATTTCCAATGCAGAGCGTTTTTAAGTTTCATATTGGGCTGGTCATGATGATGGAAATTGATGGAGGAAAATTCTATCTTGACCAGCTTATTTATATTGACAGCACAGAATTACTTCCTGATTTTTATAGCCCATTAAGAGAAAAGTATCCTACAGGAGGCACTGTACAATTAAGGGAGATAATTGAATATACAGTTGCGCTTAGTGATAATGTTGGATGTGATGTACTATTAAAGTTATTGAGTGGACCGGAATATGTTGAAAATATAATTCGCTCTCTTTCTATTGCTGATATTGCGATCAAGCACAATGAAGAAAGTATGCAGGGCTATTGGACACACCAATATGATAATTGGACAACTCCCGCTACCATGAACCAGCTCCTATTCAAATTTTATCATAACATTGACAATATACTGTCAGAAGAAAGTCATCAGTACCTTCTGAATGTGTTGTTCTCTACGTCAACAGGCGCAAATCAGACCAGAAAATACCTTCCCTTAGATACAAAAGTAGCCTATAAAACAGGTCGATCCGGAAAACATCCCGAGACAGGTATGAACACTGTAATCAACAATGTGGGCATCATTATCTTGCCGGATGACAAGACGGTTTATATTAGCATTTTCATAAATGACTCTTTAGAGGATATTAGTCATTCGCAAGAATTGATGGCAGACCTGGGCAAAATGACTTTTGATTATTTCAGTAATCAGTCAAAATGAAACTAATAGAACTTTGGACTACACAGAATCGTCATTAATCCAATTACGGCTGCGCTTAATCGCTTCTTTCCACATTTTGTAAGCCGCGGTTCTTTTAGCTGAGTTCATTTTTGGTTTAAAGCGTTGATCAAGCTGCCACTTAGAAGCCAGGTCTTTTTTACTCCAGAATCCGGTCGCCAATCCAGCCAAAAATGCCGCGCCCATGGCAGTAGTTTCAATCACCTTAGGTCTGTCCACCGGGACACCTAGTATGTCCGATTGAAATTGCATAAGGAGGTTGTTGGCTGACGCACCTCCATCTACTTTCAGCGCTTTAAGGCTTATACCGCTATCTGCATTCATGGCATCTAGTACATCTTTTGTTTGATATGCCAAAGAGTCGAGAGTTGCCCTGATGATGTGATTGTCTGTAGATCCTCGAGTCAGTCCGAATATTGCCCCTCTGGCGTACATATCCCAGTATGGCGCACCCAATCCCACAAAGGCCGGGACTACCACTACCCCATCGGCTGAATCCACTAAACCAGCGCGAGTCTCAGAGTCTGGAGATTTTTTGATTATCTTTAATCCATCCCTCAACCATTGAACGGCAGCACCTGCGATAAAAATCGAACCTTCGAGCGCATAATATACCTTTCCATCTATCCCCCATGCGATCGTAGTTAACAGCCCACTCGTTGATTCTACGCGCTTCAAACCTGTATTCATCAACATAAAGCAGCCTGTTCCGTAGGTGTTTTTCGCATGTCCGGCTTCATGACATAATTGACCGAACAATGCTGCTTGCTGGTCTCCTGCTATCCCGGCGATAGGAATCTCTGCGCCGAACAAACTCTTGTCCGTGTATCCATAAATCTCACTACTGGAAAGAACAGATGGTAAAACTGAAGAGGGAATGTCGAGTGTAGCAAGCATTTTCTTGTCCCATTTCAGCGTATCGATATTAAATAACATTGTTCTCGACGCATTACTATAATCTGTGACATGTACCTGTCCTGCTGTCAACTTGTATATTAACCAACTATCAATGGTGCCAAAGGCGATCTTCCCCTTTTCAGCATTTTTTCGCACGCCTTTTACACTGTCCAGCACCCATTTGACTTTTGTACCTGAGAAATACGCATCAATGACGAGTCCGGTATTTTTCTTCACATAGGCACTCATACCTCGACGTGATTTTAATTCGTCACAGATATTAGCGGTGCGCCGATCTTGCCAGACTATCGCATTATGTACCGGGTGCTGAGTCGTTCGATCCCACAATACTGTTGTCTCTCGCTGATTTGTGATACCGATAGCCGCAATATCATTTGGATTTATTTTTGACTTTTTGATGAGTTTTTGAGCTACGCCCAGTTGTGTGTTCCAGATTTGATTAGCATCATGCTCAACCCATCCGGCTTTTGGAAAAATCTGATCAAATTCTTGTTGCTCGACGCTTACAATGTTGGCGTCCTTATCAAACAATATAGCCCGACTGCTGGTAGTTCCTTGGTCAAGTGCTAAAATATATTTGCTCATAGGGTTATAATTAAAGTTTAACAAGATAGATAATTAGTAAAAATTGAGTCTGCACTTACAATAAAATTCCTTTTCTATGCCATTAACTCCTCGTCATAATAATGGGTCGCATCATAGATCAATTCATCGAGTAACCGACGTTCATCATAGAGCCTTTGATCACTCCACTTGAGTACAGAAGCCATAGTCTTCAGTATAAAATCCTTGTGTGTCAGCACACTCGTTATATCAAAATAAAGTCGTCCGGTGCGACGCACCACAAAATCTGATGCCCTACATACCGCTTCGTGATTTATACAGAATGTGATTTCCGCACGCAAAAGAGCCTGTTCGGTGTGATCCACCCCTTCAAGAGAATGTTCATTTAAGATTTGTTCGCATTGACGACCATAGTTTGTTACAAGATAGTAGCCATAGTCTTTTGACAAACCTTTTTTAAGACACCAAGTACTGACTTCCGATATGTACTCAGTAACTTCCTTGTTACTATGTAATGGCTGCGGGGTCAAGGCAATACTATCTGTAATAGTCTTGGTGCCAATCTTCCGACCATTTGTAATAAGCTTGTTTTCAATAGTCCTTTCGATCAGTCGTTCTGCCATCTTTCGGTAACCGGTTAATTTGCCTCCGGCAATAGAAATAAGTCCATCGGCAGCAACAAATATTTCATCTTTGCGACTTAGCTCAGAAGGAGCTTTTCCATCTTCATGAATCAAAGGTCTTAATCCGGCCCAATTGGACTTGACATCTTCTGCCATCAAGCTCAATCCCGGAAAAGCAGCATTGGCGGCAGCCAATAAATAATCTCTGTCCGCCTTCGTAGCTACTACACGATTCTTGCTTCCTTCATAAAATGTATCTGTGGTACCCACATAGGTTGATTTACCCCTCGGTATGGCAAATACCATACGACCATCCGCGACATCAAAGTATACACTTTGGTTAAGTGGCAAGCGTTCTCGGTCAAATACAATATGTACCCCCTTTGTCAACCGGAGACGCTTTCCTGAGAGTGAGTTATTCTTTTTTCTCAATTCATCTACCCATGGGCCTGCTGCTGAAATCACTTGATGCGCACATGCCTTATAAGTGATACCATCTATCCGATCGATAAACTGCACACCATTAATTCTATCGCCACTGTAAGTAAAGCTGTCAACATGCGCATAATTCAATACTGTCGCACCATAAGCATGTGCTTTTTTGGCAATTTCTATTGTTAGTCGGGCATCATCCGTGCGATATTCTGCATAATAACCTGCACCTACTAGTTTATCTGGATTGAGTAAAGGCTCTTTCTTTAGAGATTCTTGTTTACTCAAGATACGCCGCTTATCATCTCCGTCAACATCTGCCAGAAAATCATATAGCCAGAGGCCAAATGATGCCGCAAATTTTCCATATGTACCATCCTCAACCAAAGGCAGTAGCATCTTCTCCGGCAAACAGAGATGCGGAGCGAGTTTATTGACGATGGCTCTCTCGAGTCCGGATTCTCTTACCAACCAGAAATCGAGTTGTTTCAGATAACGCAGACCTCCATGTATCAGCTTCGTTGACTTGGATGAAGTTCCTGAAGCAAAGTCTTCCTTCTCCAATAAAAGAACATCCAATCCACGGCTAGCTCCATCTAGTGCGATTCCACAGCCCGTAACACCTCCCCCGATAATGATAATGTCAAAAATTTTATCCCCAAGTTCGCCCAATGCTAACTTCCGAATAGCAGAATTTAAGCCCATAGTAAAGATTCTTTTCCGAAGATAACAAGCCTGCACTAAATTGTTTGACAATCATCATGATATTAAATTTTATCTAGCTTGCATTCATGGGTTATGGACATAAAGTATATTTTGTGATCCAATATCTAATTTTTGATAATGAATAATCAGAAAAAATACGATGCGATCATTGTAGGATCAGGAGCCGGAGGCGGTATGACCGCCAATATACTTGCACAAGCGGGACTAAAAATAGCGATTGTGGAGGCGGGGCCATACTTTGATCCGGCTGATCCTAAGACAAAAACACAGCATATGTGGCCTTGGGAGTCGCCTCGAAGAGGTGCTAGTACAAATGATCGATCATTTGGTGACTATGATATGGCGCTAGGGGGCTGGAATATTGAGGGTCAACCCTACACGACCAAGGGAAATACTGAGTTCATGTGGTTTCGCTCTCAGATGCTGGGAGGTCGAACCAATCACTGGGGACGTATTTCGTTAAGATTTAGTCCGCGAGACTTCAAACGCAAGGATGACGACGGACTAGGTGATAACTGGCCTATAAGCTATGATGAGGTCAAGCCATATTATGACAAACTTGACAAGATGATCGGTGTATTCGGGAGTAAAGAAAACCTTCCTGATGAGCCTGATGGCTTTTTCTTGCCTCCACCAAAGCCGCGTTTACATGAACTCTATTATATAAAGGGAGCAAAAAAATTGGGTATTCCAGTAATTCCTTCTCGACTGTCGATATTGACAAAGCGCATCAACCAAGATCGTGGTGTGTGCTACTTCTGTAATCAGTGCTATCGCTCGTGTAGTGTTTATGCTGACTTCAGCTCTGGCAGCTGCTTAATTTTCCCTGCGATCAAAGGGGGTGGCCAGATCGATCTCTATACGAATTGTTTAGTCCGTCAGGTTAACACCGACAAAGAAGGAAAAGCAACAGGGGTCTCCTATATCAATCGCGACGATCTTCAAGAATATAGTTTACAATCCAAGGTAGTTGTCCTAGCCGCAAGCGCTTGTTCGTCAGCGCGAATACTGCTGAATAGCAAAAGCCCTCAGCACCCCAATGGTCTGGGAAATAGTTCTGGTGTAGTAGGCAAATACTTACATGACAGCACTGGGGCATCACGCAGCGGATTTATACCGGGATTGATGAATCGCAAGACATATAATGAAGATGGTGTAGGCGGCATGCATGTTTATTCTCCTTGGTGGGCAGATAACAAAAAACTAAATTTCCCTCGTGGTTATCATATTGAAGTATGGGGCGGTATGAGTATGCCTTCTTATGGTTTCGCATGGGATGTAGATGAAATGAACAAATTAACGAATGGAACAGTAGGCGGCTACGGCACTAAGCTCAAAGAAGATGCTATGCGATATTATGGTGCTTATCTGGGTTTTGGCGGACGAGGCGAATGTATTGCCAGAGAAGACAACTATTGTGAGATAGACCCCCATGTCGTTGATAAATATGGTATACCGGTATTACGATTCCATTATACTTGGTCAGATCATGAGATCAATCAAGCCAAGCATATGCAAGATACGTTTGATGAAATCATCATCAATGCCGGAGGTACTCCTGTAGGAAACAAGCCTGGCAAAGATCAGATGTATGGTCTTCATAAACCAGGTCAAATTATTCATGAAGTAGGCACCACGCGAATGGGTGACAATCCTAAAACATCAGTCACCAATAAATATCAGCAGCTACATGACTGCAATAACGTATTTATCTGTGATGCAGGGCCATTTGTTTCTCAGGCAGACAAGAATTGTACCTGGACTATCCTAGCTCTAGCGTGGAGAGCGTCGGATCACATTGTATCAGAATTGAAAAAAATGAACATCTAAGCTATTACAAAGATGAAAAGAAGAGATTCCATTAAATCTATTGTTATCGGCGCCACAGGCAGTGCTGCCCTTCTGACTGCATGCGCCATGCCGGAAGAAAAGGACATCAAAGAGATAAAAATCGCCACAGAGGCCTATCTCTCTACACGTACACCGGCAGAGAGGGAAAAACTCGAAACACTTTTTAATGCCGAATACCTTACCGATCACGAAGTCAAGACGCTAGAGCTGCTATGTGACTGGATATTACCTGCAGATCAATATGGCCCGGCAGCTACGGAAGTAGGGGTTGTCGATTTTATTGACTTCATCGTAAAGGATATGCCACACTATAAGTTGCCCATGCGGGGCGGATTGATGTGGCTGGATCACCATTGTAGAAGTACCTACGACAATAACTTTAGAGAATTGGGCAGTAGTAAACAAAAAGAATTACTAGACATAATATCCTACCCGAGTGCAGCAGACAAAGGCTTCTCGCAAGGGTATTCTTTCTTTAAACTAGTAAAAAATCTGACACTATCGGGTTACTACACTTCACGAGAAGGTGTAAAATCTATTGGTTTTAAAGGCAATACACCTAATATCTGGGATGGCGTACCAGATGAAATCTTAAAAGAACATGGACTTGAATACGATCCGGTATGGATAGCGAAATGTGTCGATCAATCTAAAAGAGAAGATGTTGCTGAATGGGATGATGAGGGTAATTTGTTGACATAGAATTTTGTTAAAAACGATAGTTCTGTCGTCTTGTGGACGAGACAATCGCTGCTAAATCACAAAGCCTCATGAATAAATCCCCAAAATCCGTACTTGTTATCGGAGCGAGTGATAACCCTGCCCGGACTTCCTATACTGCTTTGCAGATGTTAGCTGGGAGAGAATACACCACTACTGCAGTGGGCAACAGAATCGGAGAGGTAGCGGGTATCCCGATAATGGAGTCGGTAGAATTCGGGATATATGACACGATCACCCTATATATTAGTCCTACAAATCAACAACCGTATATCAAGATACTATCTGAGATTCTAAAGCCGCGAAGGGTCATTTTTAATCCGGGAACTGAAAATCCTGAATTATACGCTATTTTAGATAGTCAAGGAATAGAAATCGTGGAGGCTTGTACACTTGTATTGTTGCGTACAGGGCAATTTTGATATGTGATTATGTAACGATTCTTTGTGGTGATATAAGGAGTTTCTTTCACGCCTTTTCCCTCTCTCACTATTTACTATTCACTTTTTACCTCTTCCCTTTGACAAGCTCAGGGTGAGTCTTTTCACTTTCCCCTTTTCACTTCTAAAGGCTATACTTCTTCGCCAGATTTCTGCCTAGTTGGTACATGTGTACTTCATCAGGGCCGTCTGCTAGCCTTAGTATTCTTGCCCATGCATAAAAATGATAGAGTGGTACATCATTGCTGACACCCATTCCGCCGAAGACTTGGATAGCGCGATCGATGACGCGTTGTGCCATCATTGGGGCTGTTATTTTGATCATACTGATAAGTTCGGAAGCACCTTTAGTTCCGTATTTATCCATGTGGTCTGCGGCCTTGAGAGTGAGAAGGCGAGCTTGCTCTATCTCGCAGTATGACTTGGCGATATCTTGTCTGATATTGCTGTAGTCCATCAGGAGATTGCCGAAGGTACTACGCTGGGTACTACGCTGACACATCAGCTCAAGACTGCGTTGCGCCATACCGATCAGGCGCATACAGTGATGAATCCTACCGGGGCCTAGACGACCTTGTGCTATCTCGAAGCCTCTGCCCTCTCCGAGCAAAAGATTTTCTACAGGAACACGTACATTTTCCAATAATACTTCTGCATGTCCACCAGGAGAATCAACAGAGCCCATCGCATACAGCGGTCTCAGCACCGTCACACCGGGTGTATCCATAGGCACGAGAACCATCGACTGTTGTCTATGTCTTTCAAGTGTGGTGTCTGTCTTGCCCATGACGATGAGAATGCGACAGCGCGGATCCATGGCGCCTGATGACCACCATTTGCGACCATTGATCACATACTCATCCCCTTCTCTGCGAATGGAAGTGGCAATATTTGTCGCATCTGAAGAGGCAACTTCCGGTTCAGTCATTAAGAAGGCAGAACGTATATCACCTGCCATCAATGGCTTAAGCCATTGCGTCTGTTGTGTGGCGTTGCCATATTTTGCCAGCACCTCCATATTACCCGTATCCGGTGCAGAACAGTTAAA
>CAYNFR010000053.1:0-9021 GCA_964396595.1 uncultured Saprospiraceae bacterium
TTATTACCTGACCCTGAGTTTACCAATTGTCCGGCAAAAGGAAAAACGAAATCAGCCCCTGCATTCAATACCGAAAAGGAACTTAAGCCTACCGTCACAGGGACATCATAAAGATATTGATAATATAATTCCGATTTTATGCGCCAATCTTTAACAGGGCTATAATTTGAGCCAATAACAAAATGATGCGCCTTAGTAAAACCTAGGCTTTCATTTATGGCTAAAGAAATTCCATCATCAGCAATCTCTCTTTCGTATAAATAGGGAAATGGCTGCGTCTGAGCGTGTAAGCCATAAGCTATATTGAGGCTAGATTTATCGGAAGTCTTAATATTGAGACCTAGTCTCGGCTGGATCAAGAATTTGCTGTTCTTATGTTGAATCAGAGTGTGCACACCAAAGATTACGTCAAATGAAGACGATATCTTACCTGCTACCATGGCAAAAGGTTCTGTAGTAACAAAGGTCTCATCGATATCTCGCAGTGTTATCAGATCGAATATCCCATCATTATCGATATCTATATTTCGATCTCTCGAGCGCAGTGTGCTTTTGACCCATCTCATGTCGGATGTAAGTCCTACTCTACTATTCCATCTCGCATTGTACTTAGTATTCATAACCGTGGTCCATGTGAGTCGAGGCGTTATATCAGACACTTCCGTAAATAATATAGCCTCCCTAAAGCTACTATCTGTATATCGATCTGCTGTGAAGTCATTGCCCGATCTGCTATAGGCAAGGGTAGATCTTATGGAGCTCTTCGCGCCAATGATGTGATTGTACTTTAGCCCATGAATATCAACAAGAGATGTCGCTCTGCTGTCTTCATCTTGAGCAGCGAATAAATCATCCTCATCAAGTTCTCTCCCATTAAACTTGATATCGCTTCGGCCCCTTATACCGAAAAATTTAAAATTACCCACCTTAGATCTGCCCAGATCAACATGGTAGCTCAAGTCATTGTATTCCGGCAATGCATTCGTCCCTGAGGCGATTTGAAAGCCCAGATTATTTGCGAGCTGCAATACGCTATATCGGTAACTGAATAGATAGGAACCATTATTCTTTTTGTTGAGAGGGCCTTCCGCCATAGCTTCCATTCCACTAAACGCCATTTGTATGGTAAACTCATGTTTGCCCTTATTTCCATTGCGTAACCCGATATCAAATACGCCCGCCAAGGCATTGCCATACTCCGCAGGAAAAGCAGAGGTGATAAAATCTGAGTTCCGAAGCAAATTTGTATTTAGCGCAGTGACCGGTCCACCTGTGGTGCCCAAGGTGGAATAATGATTAGGGTTGGGAATAGGCACCCCTTCAAGTCGCCATAAGACACCCGTCGGGCTATTGCCGCGAATGATTATGTCATTGCGACTGTCATTGGCGGTGGATACACCTGCAAAATTGGCCACCAGCCTACTTGGGTCGTTTCGACCACCGTTAAAGCGCGTAACCTCCTCTAGCGAAAAAGTTCTGGCACTCACAGATGCCATATCGTTTATAGCTCTATCCTTACCTAACTGACCGCTGATAACTACCTCTGACAAGGTCTGCATTGATTGCTCCATAGCAATATTGAGAAAGCTTTCTTTCGCCACATTTACAAGTACATTGGGAATAGTCACTGTTTCATAACCCAAATATTGCGCTACAATAACATAACGGTCAGGAGGCAGATCCGCTAACTTAAAGTAACCTTCTGCGTCAGTTACTGTACCCATCAGAAACGCCGCATTGTCATTAAATAGGGAGATGCTCGCACTGAAAAGTGGTAAGCCTAATATATTATCCTGAACCCTGCCGGATATATTGCTCCTCTGACCTATCACCATCTGCGAGAATAAAAGAATGTAAACTATGTTCAGATAAAAAGCTTTCATGGATCACAATGTTTGATTTCAATCCCAAACCTAAAGGCTCACATGACCGAATCAAAGCAATTTTCTATGAAGCGTACTGTATCATCAATGGATTGTAATTATAACATCTTAAATCGTCAATGGCTATATTTTGAACTTATAAGCTGCTGCAAATGGCTACCGCTCATCCGGCCAGGGAACAGCTAGCCCATTTTCCTTCCAGGTGGGTCTTTGCGCTTCGACACGCCTCAGGAAATCTGCTAGTTGCCTTGAAAGATCTTGCACTTTATCAGGATGATCTGCTGTCAGATTAATCTGCTCAGCAATATCCTCAGCAAGGTTATATAGCTCCTTCTTGCCGTCCTTGTACCAATAAATTAACTTCCAATCCCCCTGCCTTATGGTACTCGTAGCACCTATACCCGGCCCTCGCGGCCCCCATATATTCGGGTAATGCCAGATTAATGGTCGTTCATTACTTGTGGCGCGTGGATGGACCAATATATCATAAAACGACATGCCGTCAATCTCCTGAACTAGTGGCGGCTCTTTTACCCCGGCTAATTCTAATATCGTCGGAAAAAAATCTTCTATAATGATCTGCTCTTCACTCACTTCACCAGTCCTCCGACTGCCGGGCATACTGGCTAGCATTGGCACGCGCGTGCCACCTTCATATGCTGATCCCTTACCGCTGCGCAGAGGGGCATTATGTGTATTGGGTTCTCCACCTCTATTGCTTACACTCAGCCCACCATTGTCCGAGATAAAGAGAATGACGGTATTCTTTCTGAGCCCACTGCGTTCTAAATAATCCATTAGATCACCCAGACTCTTGTCCATTCCTTCTATCATTGATGCATACCTTGCTTCAGTCTCATCTAAACCTACATCAATGTACGACTGATAATAAGGATGATGAGGCATCAAGGGTATATGTACTCCATAATGCGACATATATAGATAAAAAGGCTTGTCGATCTCTTGGGACTGCTCGATAGCATCTATGGCTTCGCGTGTGAGCGCCTCGGTAAGATTAATATGTTGCCCGTGATACTTCTCAAGACCCGGCACATCCCACACACCGTTTCCGCCAGCTCTGCGAAAAGAGTCAACACCCTGATAACTGGCAGGTGCTCCTGCATGATGACCTGCAACGTTAATATCAAAACCCAGATTTATTGGGTCGGCTCCCGGAGTATCCTTCGCACCCCAATGCCCCTTACCCACATGAATGGTAAAATATCCATTATCCCGGAGTATCGCAGGAAGGGTCGTAGCATAAACAGACCGCTCAATACTGTCTACAGCCTGCAAGCCATTAACATTCCATTCTGGCATCAACATTAAGCTATCTGAGCCATCTGAGGGTTTATTTCGATTCAGCGTCCAGTTAGTCACACGATGACGCGCGGCATTCATCCCTGTCATCAGACTGGTGCGCGTCGGCGAACAGACAGAAGCAGCATATGCCTGACGAAACAATATTCCCTCGCGTGCCAGCCGCTCCATATTGGGCGTTTTGTATTTATTATTTAACGGCGTCACCTGCTTCCAAAATGGTACCGAAGTATCCTGCCAACCCATATCGTCTACTAGAAAAAAAACAATATTGGGCTTCGCCCAATATTGATCAGCATGACAACTGAGTACCGTTAATATTACCCATAGTAACATAAAATGAATGGTGGTTCTCATCCCAAATGATTCTTAGAAGGACAAGATAGAAAATAATATACTTAATTTATATCAGGTGTACAATCCGGCTTACTCCGTCATGGTAACAATTTAGCCAAGCTTTAAAGCTTAATTATAGCTCTCGCCACTTAGTTTACGGGTTCAAGTCACACTTGGAAATGGTGACTTGCAATGAAACAGATCGGGCATTCTCCATCGGGAATGACCGAATTCTGCGGACAATAGCTTATGAATCACAGAGAATTAAGTACGCGAAAGAGCTCCATAAACCATAAATCTTTGCGCAATGATCTACCAACAAAATATTATAAACATTCTTCGATAACAGAGAAGCAATTTTTAGGAGATCCCTCTCCGCTTCATTTCTTGGGATACAAGAGATAATTCACGGCTCATCTCTCCCGTCACAGAAGTATTTTCCTCCGCCCGTCTGATCAGATAATCAACGACATCAGCGACAGGGCCATACACCATATACTTCGCCGTATTGTAGCCTGAGGAGGCTAGATTGAAAGTGATATAGTCACTCATGCCTAGTAATTGGCAGAAATTCAAGTGCTTATGATCTTTAGGCAGATTGCGTTTTACGATTTCTGTAGCCAGCAGCATATTGCTTTCAAGGTTGTGTGATGCACAGCAGAAAGCTATTTCTTCATAATGATCCAGGCAATATATAAGTGCCGCGTCGTAATCCCGATCAACTGATGGCTTGTCGATATGTATGGGAGAGCGATACCCTTGTGCTTTGGCTCTGTCTCTCTCTTTGTCCATATAAGCACCTCTCACAAGCTTCGCGCCTAGTATATAGCCATGATTTTGTGCGTGCTCATGATCGCTTTTTATTTGCGCCAGCTTATCATGGCGATAAAGTTGGTAGGTGTTATAAACAATGACCCCATGGCGGTTATACTTCAACATAAGATCTCTTACGATGTCATCCATCGCTATCTGCATCCAGCTCTCCTCTGCATCTATGAATACGCCAATATTATGCTCAACAGCCCGCTCACATACCGTCTCAATGCGATCGATAAAGGAAGCAAAAGCGATCGCTTCTCTTTCTGTCAATTGCTCGCCATTCTGTTTTTTAATTAACAGATCATTCGCCACTAGGGCTGTCAACTTGCAGCTTACGACAGGAACGGAGGTATTGGTAGCGGCGAAGTCTATCGACTTGATAAGCTGTACCATTGCTTCTTCAAAAGCCTTCTCTGTGGTCTTCGCCTCAGCACCATAATCCAATATCGACAAGCTATTATTTTCATATAGATGAGCTATAGCAGCTGTGCTTTTTTCAAGGCTCGTGCCACCGCAAAACTGCTTGAAGATTGTCCGCTTCATGATGGCTTGCGAAAAAGGTAATCTAAACTTGACCGCATACTTGCCCACACAAGAGCCTGCACTCACCAGCCATGGCTTGTTCATCAATTTAAAGAGATAATATGTTTCCTTTAATTCTCTGTCTGATTTATTTTGAAAGGCAAGCTCTGTATTGGAGAAGTCCGGCAAGGTGTTAACAACAGATTGTGTAATCGACATAAATCTTATAATGTGTATCTTATAAAGGTCGTCAGAGACCCGTGTTCCAGATTTCCCATGCCCTATCTGCTTGACATTCAAGCATTTCTAAGCCATTTTTGATCTTGGCCCCCCTGCTCTCTCCGAACCGCAAAAATAGTGTTTTGACAGGATTATAAACCAGATCAAACAAATAATGTTCGCCACTAATTACTTCGTAAGGAATAGCCGGATAAGTCTGTAGATTGGGAGACATGCCTAGCGGTGTGGTATTGATGATAAGACGATGTTCCGCTATGATTTCTGTGGTCAATGTATGATAAGTATAGTCTCCTCCTGCACCTCGGGAGACGGTGCTGATTGCTATCCCCATCTGCTCTAATACATAACACACGGCTCTCGCTGAGCCGCCCATCCCGAGTACCAACGCATGATCAATATCATCTTCGAGAAAAGTCAGTAGTGATTGTTCAAAACCATATACATCTGTATTATATCCCTTGCATCCATCCCTATCTATCTTAATCGTATTGACAGCGCCCAGAGCATGTGCCTCATCTGACAAACCATCCAGATAGCTTATTACCTGTTGTTTATAAGGAATAGTGACGTTTAACCCGCGTATATCACCGCTCAGTAGTTCTTTAACAAGCTCAATCCGCTCCAGCGGGTACAGATCATAACGCGCATCCTCAATACCATGCGACATGAACTTCTTCTTAAAATAAGATGGCGAAAAAGAATGTGATAATGGATAGCCTATAAGTCCGTATTTCCTCATTTTCAGCACTGAATAAATGGCCAATGTATTACTTAAATGTCATGATACAAATACACGATCTGATTTTCGTCTATAAATCGCTTAAACATGGGATGCATAAGCTTCAGCAAGCGATACCCTAATTTTCGTCTTGTAACTAGAAAACATTAATCACAGCATACTTAAATCACAAAGCCATTAGTCCTAAATAAATGATCAGATAAACCGATATATAAGGGACAAGTCCTATATTAGTGTTACCATGAGAACAAGGATATCAATAAGCTTCTTATTGTTGACTACGTGATAATCTATGTATATATATGTTTCTAAACGTTTATGTATGACTTTGAATGCCTATCCAGCGAGGTTCCTTGATTTAGACAAGAAGTGATAGAGACAAAATATTGTATAGACAATAATGACATAGCCGCTATAAGGACATGGGGTTGCGTATATACAGGTTTTAACTGCTATGCTACCGAACCCGTTCAACTGACAAAACCGATTAACTTAGGCAATTACTAATACCAAGATAAAGTGGACAAATTCAAACATTTTTTAAAAAATATTTCTACAATTACAGACAACGAATTTACTGAAACGATTTCATATTTTTCGGAACGGCAATTACAGAAAGGAGATTTTTTTGTAAAACAAAATAAAATATGCCGGTATATCGGATTTATTATTAGTGGTTCGATAAGGATATATTATATCAACCAAAAAGGCGAAGAGATAACCTATGGTTTTTGTCAAGAAAACTGCTTAACAACTTCATTTAAAAGTTTCATTTCTCAAACACCAAGCCATTTGGTTTTACAAGCATTAGAAGATACAAGTTTGCTTACCATTGATTTTGAACACCTAGATTTATTATATAAAAAATATCCGACTTGGCAAAATATAGGAAGAATCATTACACAAAACGAGTTTCTAATTATGGAACAATACGCTGCTGTATTAAATAACGAAACAGCCAAAGAAAAATATTTGCGACTTTTAAAAGAACAACCCAGTATTCTACAAAAGGCAAAAATTGAAGATATCGCTTCTTATCTAGGTGTTACCAGAAGGACCTTATCAAGAATACGACAAGATATTTCAAAATAATCGTTTGAGGACATTTGTCCTTTAAAGCCTACTAAGCTTGTATGACCTTCGCATTATTAATCACAAATATAATAATGTAAAAATGAACAAAAACGAAATTAAACAAAATGTAAAAAATGGCTATGCTGACATTGTCAATCGAAGCAAAAGAGCAAAATATATTCCTTCATTCTTAGGATGCTGTGATATAAAAGGTATGGTTAAAGACATTAGCCACAGCATTGGTTACACAGAAAAGGAACAAAAAAGTGTTCCTGAAGGAGCAAATCTTGGTATAGGGTGTGGAAACCCAATTGCATTGGCTTCCATTAAAAAAGGCGAAACTATTTTAGACCTTGGTTCTGGTGCAGGTTTTGACTGCTTTTTAGCGTCAGGAGAAACAGGCGAAACAGGCAAAGTAATCGGTGTGGACATTACACCAGAAATGGTGGCACAAGCAAAAAAGAACGCTCAAAAAGGCAACTACAAAAACGTGGAATTTAAAGTTGGCGAAATTGAAAATTTGCCAATTGAAAGCCAAAGCGTTGATTTGATTATTTCAAATTGTGTTATCAATTTGTCCAACCAAAAAGAACGAGTTTTTGAAGAAGCGTATAGAGTAGCAAAACCCAATGGTAGAATAATGATTTCAGATATTATTTTGCTTAATGAATTGCCCGATTATGTAAAAAATTCGGTTGAAGGACACATTGCTTGTTTATCAGGTGCGGTTAGAAAAGAAGATTACATAAACGCAATTACGAAAGCAGGATTTACTGATATTAGCATTGACAAAGAAGCGAAATTTCCAATTGAATTGATGATCAATGACCCAATTGCAGAAAAAATAGTCAGAGAAAATAACCTTACTGAAAAAGACATTTCAGCAATCGCCAATTCTATTGCAAGTATTTCAATAAGTGCTAAAAAAATCTAGCTATGAAAGAAAGTTATAAAAAATCAATCATAGGAAGTGCAATAGCTTTCATATTAGGTACAAGTTGCTGTTGGATTACTTCAGTAGCAGTTTACATCGGTGGTGCTACAATCTTAACAGCATTTGCAACTTGTGTTGATCGTTTCAACACCTTAATTATTATCTTTGCAATCATACCTTTGGTTCTTGGTGTTATGCAACTTTTGACACATAGACAAAAATTAAGAAAGCAAAATTGACATACCCTAAAAAGCACAGCAGGTAACAGGGCTTTTGCAAATAAGCCGGTTCTGTGCTATATGAAACATTTGGAATTCTATTGAACATTTGTGCTAAACTGAACATTTGTGCCTCTAACTCCGTTTCTTCGCAAAACCCCCAAAACGTTGCGCCCCGATTTTAAAAAAACAAACTTTTAATTATATTAAAAATATCTTTTGCAATTTAAAATGTGTTTTCTCAAGATGCTATTGATTCCTACAAGAAAATTAATGAATCTAAAATATTCGTTACAGAACACGATTTTGTCTCCTTGAACAGGAATGTCCAATCAATTACTGCATCTAGCCTCCTATAGTAGTGAGCAGAGGCTACCAAGGCGACAATATTGACTTGATACCATAATTTGAGGTGTATAGATTTTATTCCTTGTATGTCGTAAATAAACTAATAAATATGTATATATCATTGATATTCAACACATTTAATTCACAACTACATAAAAATAGATTAGATTATATGGATTTAGTATATTTGATGGGAATAGTTGTGCACCAGGCACGGCCGTTTTGCAAAAGCGGAAGTTTCGTCCTTCTATGACAGTGAAGTGCTAAATTCAAGCTTTGTGCATCTAATGAAGTTTAGTGCCGAAAAACCCCGCCTTCGAAAAGCGGCAGAACACTGTGCTTCATTATAACAAACCACTCACCAATGATAAAATTCTTTAGAAAAATTAGGCAAAAACTACTAACAGCCGAAAAAAACGATAAGTTTTTGAAGTATGCTGCCAGAGAAATAATCTTATTGGCTATTGCGAATTGCAAACCAAAGACTAAGTTATGCTAATAAAAGACTTCATGTGAAAAAATTCCCAAATGCCATTGTTATCATTCTTTTTGTAATCCTTGTTGCATGGATACTCACTTTTATAATTC
>CAYNFR010000054.1:0-8758 GCA_964396595.1 uncultured Saprospiraceae bacterium
CGCAGCGTCATTTGATCAAAATTAAGTTTGTTTTTTGTCTTCGTTCAAAAGTAGTGTTATTTTTTTTAACGCTTAGAGTCAAGTAGACCTAGATCGGAGATTTCAATAAACATAATGTCAATAGAATACAATGTCCAAATAGGCTCAAAATGGCCTCTAAATGCCCATTTTTCGAATATCAGCCTCTACATGTTGCGATAATCCAAGACGGATTGGCAAGCGGAAAACGGAGAAAATAAGCTAAGAAGACCTGATTTTGGATCAACCGACCTGTAAAAAGCATAAATAGGTGTCAAACATGGATGGTTTCGCAACGGCTACGGCTGTTGTGTGCTCGTGCTTTATTTCACTCGCTTCATCGGGAAAGTTTGCTTGCGTTCTTGTCCATTTTTCGTTCCCGAAATTTCAGCTACTAAAGAGTCCGCAGTAATTTTTGTATAAGAAATGATTTGTGGAAAGTCGTGCTTCGGATTTTCAAAAACCATTTGAGCTTCTGAAATTGTCTTTGTTGCGAAACGAACAGGTAAACCGTCATTTTGGTTTTTGACTGTTGGCATATAACATAGTCCGTCCTGTTCTTGCACTAATCGTATGTTTTCAAATACAATGGTGTCTTTTTCTTTGATGATGTAACTTATTGCCGTAAATTCACTGTCGTTCGTCTTGTTCCAGGATTCGTAAATACTTCCCCTTTGGGTTTTGTTTTCCCAAGTACCGATTAGCCATTCCGCTTTAGAAATGTCGTTTGTTTGATTTGTCTTCCAAGCACAAAGAATAGCCAAGCCAACAACTGCGATAAAAAAATTTGTTCCTGTTTTCATAATTTTATCCGATTGAATGAACTGCCATTTTATTTCCTTCTGTGTCAATAAACATTCCAAAGTAACCCATTTCAGGGCTGATTTGCGTTTTCGCAACAATTACCTTTCCGTTGTTGCTTTCTACTTTGTCCAACACCGTTTGCAAGTCGTTCCCACCATTCAGATAAGCGACAACTCCGTTGGTTGAGGGTTCGTAATCCTCGCCCCATACGATTGCTCCCGATACGTTTGTTCCGTCAGTAGGGAAAAAGCCCATTTTTGTGCCGAACATTTCAGTTTCTCTAATTTCCAAACCAAGAATGGCTCGGTAAAAAGATACTGCTCTTGTGAAATCCTTTACTGGAATTTCAAACCAGTTGATTAAATTTTCCATTGTCTTATTGTTTTATGTTAAAAGTGCAAAATTGCAATGAAATTGAAACCTGAAATTGTATAAATGCGACAAGGCTAATCCGTTCCGTAGAAGAGCGAAGACATTTTCAAGTTGTTTCCGTAAAATTCTTTGGGTGTAAAACCTGTCAGGTCTTTGAAATCTCTGATGAAATGGGCTTGGTCATAAAATTCGTTTTCATAAGCCAAAGTGGTAAGACTTGTAAATTTTTTGGATAGCAACATTTTGAGTGTCGCTTGCAGTCGGATTGTTTTTGAAAGTTGTTTCGGGCTTAAACCGATGGCTGATGAAAATTTTCGTTCTAACTGTCTGCGGTGGATGTTGGTTTGTTTGGAAAGTTCATCAACTGAAAGTTGTCCGTTGGCTGTCAATATCGTTTCTACGATTGATTTTACAATGCGGTCAATGGTTTTGGTATCTGCCAATCGGTTGAGTAGAAATGTTTCAATCAACTTAATCCTTTCGAAAGTTGATGAAGCTGTCAAAATATTTTGTTCAATTTTCCGTCCGTCATTTTTAAACAATTTTTCCAATGAAACGGCTGTGTTTTCCATTTCCTTTATCGGAATGGTTGCAAAAGGCAAAAATCCGTTAGGATGAAAACGAACGGCAAAAATTCCTGTTTCGCCTGTCGGTTCTATGTCAAGTGGTCTTGTGAGTTGTCCGATTGCAAAACATTTTGGTTGGATAATGCTTTTGCCGTTATCGGTGTATTGTCTGTATAAATCACCATAATGAAAGATCATTTCTATACAGCCGTCCGGCACGATGGTTTGTTTTTCAGGTGTTTCTTCTTTTGGGCTCTCTAATGTCCAATAACATTTGATCAGTGTTGTTAATTCTATGCTAGGTTCAAATGTCTGGTAATTCATGTGTTCTTCTTTTTTGAGCTATGTTTGTTTTAGGGTGCCACATAACACCTGTAAATGAGCCACGCCCCACCACCCATATATCGTCTGTATCGCTAATGTCCTACCTCTATGATGCGTTTACAACATTACGTAAATAAGATGCAATTAGGCTGGAATAGCGGACGCATCTGTATATAAATGATTATAAATAAATAGTCGGATATACGCCGTCGCAGATATCCTGATTGGCAGTATTTGTGAAGATAAGGTAAAAGACATCAGATTGTACACCGCAAGCAATTTTCCCAATAGGAAGCTATTAATTCTTCCTGTAGCCCTACCCCTTCATCCTAATCACTTCACTACCCTTCATAAAATCTTTAACATCATTGGAGGCGATAATGACTGTGCGATCGACTTTAAATCGTTGAAGGAGATTCATCAGCCACATTTGCGCTTGCGCATCAAGATAAGAACCGGGTTCGTCCAGCAGGGTGATTTCTGATTTCACGAGTATGGCGGACACGAGATGGACGCGCTGTAGCTGCCCTGAGGAAAGTTCACTTAGTCGTGTATTTGGTTTGAGCGGTAGCTCTATCAATTCATATACTTCCTCCCATGATCGACCATCCATATATGTTTTAAAGCTATTGACGAATCGCAAGGCTTCTTTGATCGATAAGCCTGTCGGTATCGACATATATGGCGCTGCATAGCTTATGTGCTGATATACCTCGTCGGTGTCGATTTTCTGCCCTTCATGATACAGATGGACATGTCCCTCACTGGGACTGAGATAAGCGCTGATGATCTTTAAGAGGGTGGACTTGCCGCTACCATTTGCGCCGGAGACAGCATAAATGCCGCCCGATTCAAATACATAATTCATCCCCCTGATGATCCAGTGGTAATTATATCGCTTGCCGATGTTGTGGAGCTCAATCCTCACTGCCTGTCGTGTTTTTATATCCCCTGATCACCCCGCGCTCGCTGGATGATATAAAACGGATGATCTCCTGCTTGATCTCGCTATCTGGTAGGCTGTGATCAAGTTTGTTGAGCGACTGCGATATATTACTGTGACGGACGAATAGTACGCGATATACATCTTGAATTTGCTTGATCGTTTCTTGGCTGAAACCTCTCCGCGTCAGTCCTATTACATTGACCCCCTCATATGCCAGGGGCTCTCTTGCTGCCTTGACATAAGGGGGCACATCCTTCCGCACGAGTGTCCCGCCACCAACAAAAGCATGTCTGCCTATCGTCACGAATTGATGTACAGCAGTCATGCCGCCCACGATCGCATAATCACCGACCGTGACATGGCCTGCCAGTTGGGATACATTGGAGATGATGGCATGACTTCCGATGATACAATCGTGGGCGATATGCGCATAAGCCATAATCAGGGCGTGAGAAGCGATTCTGGTCAGGCCGCTGGCAGCTGTACCTCGATTGACTGTTGCATATTCTCGGACAGAAACATGGTCTTCCAGTACACATAAGGTGTATTCTCCGGCAAATTTCAAATCCTGCGGATAATTGCCGATAACAGCGCCGGCGTGAATTTTACAATGCGTACCCATCCGCGTACCATTCATAATGACGGCATTCGGTCCGATGGTGCAGCCCTCTTCTATGACGACATCTTCTTCTATGGTGACATTGGGGGCAATTGTCACATCACGAGCAATCTTGGCATTAGGATGGATTAAATCCCTCATTTTTGCTTGGTCCGATCGACGATCTGTGCAGTTAGATCTCCTTCAGAGACGATTTTGTCATTGACATATGCCGTACCCTTCATATGGACGATGCCCCGTCTGATAGGCTCTAGTAATTCCAGCTTCATGACAAGGGTATCACCCGGCCCTACCTTGCGCTTAAACTTCACTTGATCCATCTTGAGGAAATACGTATCCCAGTCTGCCGGAATATCAACCTTGGATAATACCAGTATTCCGCCTGTCTGAGCCATGGCCTCCATCTGTAGCACACCGGGAAAGACAGGATTGCCTGGAAAATGCCCCTGAAATAGCATTTCATTCATGGTCAGATTCTTAACCCCCACCACATAATTATCCGTAAGCTCGATGATCTTGTCAACCAGTAGAAATGGATACCTGTGCGGCAACATATTCATCAGCCCGACAGCATCTACCACAGGCGGCAGTGACGGATCATAACGCGGTACACCTCTGATCTGCTTATTGAATAATTCTTTTAATTGCTTGACAAAAGCAACATTACCTGTATGTCCGGGCGCTATGGCAATTATGCGCGCATGGATAGGGCTCCCCAGCAAGGCGAGATCCCCTATCAGATCGGCCAATTTATGGCGTGCTGGTTCATTGGGATATCTAAAATTGACACCTTGCTTGATTTGATCCATGATCTCTGCGGTATCTCTCCGCCCCAGCAAATTGATACTTTCGCGCAATAGCTCTAAGTCAATATCATCACTGTTAAGCACGACTGCATTGGATAGGTCACCACCTTTGATCATGTTGTTGTTAGCCAACTCGATAATATCCTTTGCCTCGACGAATGTTCTTGCTAGACCTATTTCTTTCATCGTTGACTGGCCGGCATTATGCCGCGCCAATACTTCACCTATGATCGCCCCGGGATAAGTAAGCTGCACCTGTATGTCTAGATCGTCACTGGGAAATGCCATGTATTCTGCGCCGGAATCAGGGCATTTGAAGTGTATCGGTTCAGTAAGTCGAAAGATTGGTTTGTCGGCAGATTGATCGACAACACCTATTTGCTTCAGCCCTTGAAAATAAAGGCCTATTGTGCCGTCAAGAGCAGGTAATTCAGGCCCCTCTACTTCTATCTCCGCATTGCTAATGCCCAATGAAAACAAGGCAGCCAATAGATGCTCCACGGTATCCACACGACTATTCCCGGACTTTAGGGATGTGTTCCTGTAAGTAGAGCATACGAATCTCGGATCCGCCGGAATCCACACATCTCCATCCAGATCCTTCCTTTTAAACTTTAGTCCAAATCCTTCGGCAGCAGGTCTGACGGTTACATTCGTAGCAACACCCGAATGCAATCCCACTCCCTCCCATCTTACTGAATCCGCTATGGTTTTTTGTACCCTCATCTGTGTTGGTTAATCAACAATAATTAACGGTCTTATGTCTCGTTTTTCCGTTATGTCATTATTAAGCAAGAGCAAATATAATCCAGCCCATCTGTTATTGCCCTTTATTGTCGGGTATTCTGTTCTCCAAATCGACGATTCTGCGCATCAATTCCGGTAAGCGCTTAAATATCGCAAATGATCGCAAATAATCCCAATACCCTATCGCAGGATAACCATACCACTTTTTGCCACTAGCTGATAGATCCGAAGCGATGCCGCTTTTAGCCTGGATCTGACTTCCTTCGGCTATGTGGACGTGGCCGACCACTCCCACCTGACCTCCGATAACGCTATACGACCCGATAGACACCGACCCGCTCACTCCGGTCTGCGCGGCTATTACTACATGAGGGTCAATCGTCACGCCGTGCGCAATATGTATCAGATTGTCCAGCTTAACGCCCTCACCGATAATGGTGTCGCCTATCACGCCTTTATCAATGGTACAATTACTCCCTATCTCGACATTATCACCGATCACCACTCGCCCTTGATGAAATATTTTTTCGTACCGGCCTTGCCGAAAAGTATGCCCAAACCCATCCGCACCAATCACCGCATTAGGATAAATAAGGACATTCTGTCCAATGTTAGTCTTATCCAGAATTCTGACACCACTATGTATAACCGTACCATGACCGATGACTACATGATCCCCGATTGTCACATGGGATCCTATTCTCACCCCATGATCGATAGCAGAGCCATCTCCAATACTCGAAAATGCACCCACATGGACATCTGATGAAATTTGGGCGGAAGGACTAATAATCGCAGTAGGATGCCATGATGAATTTTCAGATCCTTGCTCAAGCCACTGTGTCAATCTAGCCAGTGCGTATCTGGAGTCATCCACCAATATATAGCTAATCACCCCTCCCGCTAGTGCCGATCGCCATCTTGAATGCACCACGACAGTGCGATGATGAAGGCTTTCTTGCAGACCATTCATCAAGCTGGCATCTTGCTTCCAGCTAAAGCTCACCAGACCTACTTGATCTTGCCATACTTCGCCGATACCCTTGACCACAGCATCACTATCCCCTATGAGCTCGCCACCCAGCAGGGCACAAAGTGCCTTATTGGTCATGGGAAATTTACCAGAATGTGTGTTCATCTAAAGGAATTTTGGTCTTGCACCCCAATGTTAAGGTGTAAATAATTATCAAAAAAAGAGAATCTATTCCATACATTCTTTTGTTAGACGTGGAATAATGTGATTTTTGGGCGATAAATGATGAATGTGATCAGGATTGCAACACGGGGAAGTGATCTTGCATTGTGGCAAGCTAGAGATTTACAGCACAAACTTAGTACAGCCGGTTGTCAGAGTGAATTGGTAATCCTCAAAACCAAAGGTGACAATATTCAACATCTGAGCTTTGACAAAATCGAAGGCAAAGGATTTTTTACCAAAGAAATAGAAGACGCTCTCATAAGCAATGATGCGGACATAGCCGTCCATAGCTTGAAGGATCTACCGACCGAGGCTACGGAAGGGTTGATCTTGGCCGGACTTAGTGAGCGACAAGATGTGGCTGATATGCTTATCGCTTCCAAACAAAAACACGACCCCACTCAGGCACTGCGTATCGCATCCGACTCCATCATCGGCTCTTCATCCATCAGAAGAAAAATGCAACTCCTGACACTTGATCCGCATGTCAACGTGCAGCCTATACGTGGCAATGTCCCGGGTAGATTAGCCAAAATAAATAATGGTGTAGTTGATGCTGTTATACTTGCCGCTGCAGGATTGAATAGACTACAGCTCGACCTATCAGGCTACTATATACTGCGATTAAGTCCCGAAGAATTCGTCCCTGCCCCCGGGCAAGGTGCAATAGCATACCAATGCAGGACAGATGACTTGCTCACACGTAAGATTCTCAACAAAATTCATAATCGATCGACAGCCGCGACGACCAATGTAGAGCGCCGTGTACTCCAGTTGCTCGGAGGAGGATGTCAGACACCTATCGGTGTGTATTGTCATCAAGATGCCCAGGCTAGTTACCACTGCTATGCATTCAAGGCAGCTACGGACGGAACACAAACCAGAAAGATCATGTATTCGTCCACAACGACTGCAGGCATGGCTGAAGCCGTAACAGAACAATTATCTCGTTAACAAAATCACCCCAATTATGTACCTCATCTTCGATACCGCCGCCAATGGAAAACCTAAGAGCTACAAAGCACCCTATGATGATATATTCAATTGGCCTCGGCTACTGCATTTGAGTTGGATAATGCTTGGACAAGATCTCAAGCCAATTATTGATTACGACTATATTATCAAGCCACAAGGCTATCAAGTGACAGACGAACAGCTTAAAGCGATTCACATTGAGCCGGAAGATATTGAAAAAAAAGGGCTAGACATTAAAGAGGCTCTCGCCCAATTTAAAGAATCTGTACAATCAGCTGATTACATCTTTGCTCACAATCTTGTGCTAAATGAATCCATCCTCGGTGCCGAATTTTACCGCGCATCCATTTCCAATCCACTCATCGCCGCCGAGAAATATTGCCTAATGCACGAAGGTACTTATTACTGCAAGCTGCCCGGCAAAAGGGGATATAAATGGCCCTCTCTTCAAGAGATGCACACCGTCATCTTCAAGCAAGGCTTCACCCCATCCAACAATGCCCGAGCAGATGCTATCGCCGCCGCCAGATGCTTTATCGCACTCAAGAAGGCACGCGCCTTCGAAGATATATTTGCGGAAGATTAGATTTTGGTGGTAAGCGTACTCCTAGCCTTGACTCTTTTACGCATTACGGGCCTGCGCCCAATGACGCATTAAGACATAGCAACTGTATTTCATAATTTGTAATTCTATACCTGACTTCCACACCTGAACACCCAAAATCACAAAAAGACATACATTAAACATCGTTAAGCCATTAGTGAAAAATATGGAGTCAAATGATTTTATAAGGGGAGGATGTATTTAAGTAAATGCTAAGACAAAACAACGCGTTCTCGCAATACGAAGAGTTTGAATCATTCTAAGTATCTGGCGAAAGTTTATAATGCGCCCAAAATTAAATCCATAATTTCGAGTAAAATGGTTGGTATGACTGAGAGTCCGGTAAATATTTCTCAGGATAATAAGTAAACATTTTTATTGCCCCTTCCCGCGCTCTCCGCGCAAAAACGCATGGTAGCATCAATAGAAAAGCAATTAGCTAAAACCACGCAATTAAAAAACAAATTTTGGCCAATCAGATAGGGACTGAACAACTACCAAAGGCGCTATTACATAAGGCATTTGCGGGTTGAATTCAGGATTTGCTTTTGCCCCGTTGGGGCGTTATGGGGGCGTTGCCCCTGAAATCTAAGGGCTTTGCCCTAAGTTAATGCTGCAAGCCCTTTGGGCTTTTTTTAAAAATATACATATAATAAAGAAATTGTAGTATAAAGATAATCCTGAGACGATATATTGCCCCAAAGGGCTATCGCACCAAGACACCGCAACGCCCTATCGCTATATCATACCCCTACACCAGCCCCAAAGGGGCGAAAGCA
>CAYNFR010000055.1:0-8755 GCA_964396595.1 uncultured Saprospiraceae bacterium
CACGCAGGGGGTCGCGGGTTCGAGTCCCGTCCAGACCGCTTTCACAAGCCTCGCTTTCATCAAGATCGCGGGGCTTTTTTATGCCCGAGATTGATCTACTAAAGAGCCTCCATAATGTAGAGTAGCTTTGCCTTTATTGACCCCAGATATACACCAAGGTTGCGCAATCGAGATGTCTAATCTTGCAAACTCTAGCAGGCGGACATTATTATGATACATCCCATCAGCCTTAGCTGTAAATATTTTGACTTTATATGCACAAGCTATTATTTAATTTCATATATTTCGATCAAAACATTACACTATGAATCTACAAAAAACATTGATCGCAACCATCGTTGGTGCCATTGTTATGTTCTTGGCAGGATATCTGATATGGGGTATTATTCTTGAGCCTATCCAAAAATCCCATATTACATCCTACCTTGGTTTTGAGCGTGCAGAACCCAATTATATATTGATGTTTCTAAGTATGCTCGCTGCTGCTTTGCTTATAACGATTATTTTTCAGCGCTGGGCAGGTATTAAAACAGCCGTCACCGGAGCGAAAGCCGGTGCTATCATTGGCATCCTGATAGGATTACACTTTGACTTAATGACTTTGGCTATGACTAACTGGTACGACACGTTTGTGGTAATCACTAATGCTCTAGGAAACATTGCATGGGGAGCAATAGGAGGTGCTGTCATTGGTTTTATCCTGGGAAGAGAGTGACATTTCTACGCGAATTAGCTTATTAACAGAACGAAAATTCGAAACCCGGCTGACTAAGTCGGGTTTTTTCTTCTTATACGCAAGAAAGCAAAGCTTACATTCGCACGGAAAGGTCAATAATCATTCTCAAATGAATTTTCAACAGTTAGAATACATCATCGCCGTTGATCGCTTCAAGCATTTTGGCAAAGCGGCTCAACACTGCCATGTCACCCAGCCGACCTTAAGCATGATGATAATACAACTTGAAGAAGAACTGGGCATTCAAATATTCGACCGCAGCACCAAGCCTATCTTAACTACTAAGGCCGGTGCCTTTATCATCGCAAAGGCACATCACATCCTTCATCAGAAGAGAGAGTTAGAGAACCTTTCAAATGCTGATTACGAGAACAAACAGGGCTCAATAACCATTGGCATTATTCCAACACTCGCACCGTACCTACTTCCATTATTTATTCAATCGTTGTCAGAAAAATATCCACTTCTAGAAGTAAATATTGAAGAAACGAATACCTCCGCTATACTCTCCAAATTAAAATCTGAGGATATTGATATAGGCATAATGGCCACTCCTCTTCAAGAAAATGGATTTCAAACCGTACCAATTTTTTACGAAGCTTTCTACTTATTTGGAAATATAAAATCCGACAAGCAATATGTCGTTCCTGATGATATTGATCCTGAGAGACTCTTATTGCTCGAAGAGGGGCATTGCCTGAGCACACAAGTTTCAAGACTTTGCAAACTGCATAAGAATACATCTACTCATGTAAACTACCGCATAGGCAGTCTTGAAACTTTAAAGATATTGGTTCGTCAGAACCAAGGTATCACTATCTTGCCCGAACTAGCAATACCTTATCTTGATTCTTTAGATTCCTCTCGTGTCAAAGCATTTGAAAAACCCGTGCCGGGCAGAGAAATAAGCATGGTCAGTCGGTTTCCTTCGTTTAAAACCGGATTTGCCCAAATTGTCAAAAAGGTCATTCTTGATTCTGTCCCTGGTCATATGCATCACGCTAACAATATTACACCCATAGAAATTTAATTATAACTTGCTTCAGCTGATTGAATCCGGATAGTTGATCGCAGATGATCAATGCGCTAAATTTGCCTAAATCAGCGAAATCTGCCGGCAATAAAACACTGATCAGTGATAATATATCAAGGGCCCGTCATCATTTGTCAGGGCTAAGTCCCCTACATTTTTATGATGAGTATACATACTTATTAAAAGAAATGTGATTCAATTTTTTTTAACTGAAAGTATGAATTAATTTCTAGTGATGACAATATCTCTCTTTCTGCAACTTCGTACAAACGTTTAATACTTTTTGTACAGTAGCTATTACACAAAAAGTACTAAATCATGCTCAGAAAGAACTATAGATGTGCATAAAAATATAGTTAGCAAGAATACCTGCTATATTAACTGATCATTTTCTATTTATCCACTTCGAAGAATATTGTATTGATAATATTCTTACAAAAAAACCTAAAAAAGAACAAAGCTATACTCTATCTTAAAGACATGATTTCACTAAGATGGTACATAAAAGTATCCACATTATTTTTTGAAAAACACAGTGGCGGCTTCATTTTTAAAACATTATCATAAGGCCCATCTGTACTACACAATACACCTCTCTCTTTCATTTGGTTTTTAATAAAAGCAGCTGTTGCCGTGTCAGGTGTATCGTCATCCGGGTTAAAAATCTCAACCCCGATAAAAAGCCCCATACCCCTCACATCGCCGATTCTTGGATCGCTCATGCTAAGTTTATGTAGACTTTCTATCCAGTAATCTCCGACGGCTGCCGCTTGCATAACCAATCCTTCTTCTTCGAGCGTATTCAATACCGCCAATCCAGCTGCACACGATACCGGATTGCCGCCAAATGAGCTAAAAAACTCCATCCCAGTCTCAAACCTCTCCACCACACGACTGCTGGTAACTACCGCTCCCATCGGATGGCCATTGGCAATGGGTTTTCCTAATACGATAATATCAGGTGTAACACCTTGCATCTCAAAACCCCAGAAGTGATGACCTAAGCGCCCAAATCCCGTCTGCACTTCATCAACAATCAATAATGCCTCTCTTTCTGCCAATGCCTCTTTCATTTTTCTCAGGTATCCTGCCAATAAGGGCACTTGACCTCCACAGCCAGAGATCGGTTCGGCTGCCATGGCAGCTATATGTATACCCGCTTCATCTAGACGAGTCATTTCATCCATGGCTTCGTGGAGAAATTCTTCAACGGTCGAATACTTGCCTCGATATGCCTGAGGCAAGGATAATTTCGAAGTATTCTCCGGCAACCCTTGTCCTCCTCTACCGTCGAATTTATATGCGCTCACAGATACACCTAGATTGGTATGTCCATGATATCCATGCTCAAGAACTAATCTATGTCTTCTACCCCTATATGCATACGCTAGCCGCCAGGCCAAATCCGTTGCTTCACTGCCCGAGTTCACAAAGAATACCTTGTCCATCTCTCCGGGAAAATACTTCAATAATTTCTCCGCATATTCCGTCAACAAATCATAATGATATCGTGTGTTTGTGTTAAGCTTAGCTGCTTGGCGAGCAATGGCCTGTGTTACAGCAGGATGACTATGTCCGACATGTGGGATATTGTTGTAAGCATCGAGATATGTCCTGCCGTCGCCATACATATATTGAAAGGCGGCACTTGTCATTTGTATCGGCTGGCTATAACTCAAGGATACGGCTGTTGAGAAATACTTAATTCTCTTTTTCTGAACAGTAGCTCTATCGATTTGATTTATCGCAAGGTCAATAGCTTGCATCCACCGCGCTGCCACAGCATCGGGATTGAAACTAAGCCATTGCTCTATTAATCGCTTCACAGGTTTTTCTGAAATAAAAATGTAGTCTTTTTCTACGCCTTGAGCAGATTGCTCTGCACTACTGCATAAGCTGATACACATTCTTGCAGCAATTAAATAATACAGAATTTCAACTTCGGATTTTAAGAGTGGATAAACTTCATGATAAGCTCGCAAGTACGCGGCGGCCACATCGATGGGATCTTCCTTGTCCATACATAAATAACATAGTGCGACAGCAATTTCATTTATTAAAGAACTATGAACACAATCACCAAAATCCAGTACCCCTTTAATTTCATCGCCATCAATGAGGACATTCCAATCATTCAAATCACCATGAATGATACTTTGCCTCAGTTCATAAAACTGAGGCACAACTTTCTGCTCGTACTGATGCATAAAGTAGCTGACAAGAGATCGCACGCGATGATCGTCTATAAACCGGATGGCTCGGCGAGACATGGAGACATGCTTTATATCCCATCTGATGACCCGGGCAGCAATGGCATCGCTCTTAAACCCATACAGCGCTTTGTTCAAGCTAGCAGTGGCTCTGCCAAATGACTTCACTAACTCGATACTTTGAACTGATTGAGCCAGAAATTCTCCCACAATAAATGGCATCAACCTGCCGAAAGATCCATCTTCATATTGAAACAGCAACTTATCACCAACCGCTTTGGCATCTGTCATGGCAAATGAAACTTGCGGTGCTATAGCATGTATAATCTCTGCCTCAGCATTGACTATATGGTATAGTGCCGGATCTCTATAGTATTTGAAAACATACTGAGCACCGTCAGTCCCTTTAATTTTATAGTTCTCACTTTCGTAACCGTCTAATGGTTTTAATCCTATACACGATATACCGTAAGGTTTAAGCAATTTATTAATCTCTTGGATATCCATTACAATGATGATTCACGAGCCAAAGATATTGGAAAAATACTCTTCGATGGATAGATCAATATCATTTAGCACAATCTGATGCAATCACTTCGACATATACCGACGAGGTTCTGTGAACTACCCATTTGCTAAATACAAATGGGCTTTGGGTTTCACGGACTTGTGCCCCTTTACAGAAGTCTTATTTGAGTCTCCACCCGTGTAATCGCCAGTTCCTGACGATATTATCTTTAATCCTTCTTTTAAAATATTCTTTGCAGCGTTTAAATCACGGTCTAAAACATGTCCGTTTTTGCAAGTCCATTCTCATATTGAAAGATGTAAGTCTTGATTTATCCAACCACACTCACAACAGGTTTTACTTGAAGGGTAGTAACGATTGATTTTTACAATTTATTTGTCGTTCTAATCGACTTTGTATTCGAGTAGTCTTGCAAAAGTTCCCCAACTTGCATCTGAGATATGTTTGGCAAGTTTATGGTTTTTAACCATTCCTTTTACATTCAAATCTTCTAATGCGATTATATCATAACTTGATACTAATTGATGAGATACTTTATGCAAGTTATCCATTCGTGAATTGGTTATCTTCTCGTGAAGTCTTGCCGTTTTCCGTCTTTGTCTTTCATACGAATTACTAACTTTTGTCTTACGAGAAAGATGTTCTTATGCTTTCGCTAACTCTTTTTCATATCGTTTTGTGTATTTGTTGTTTTTGAATTTAACTCCATCGGAAGTAATAGCAAAGTCCTTTAATCCTAAATCTATTCCACAAACATCACCGGTTTTTTCTTTTGGTTGATATTGCTCTTCTGATAGGATTAATACAAAATACTTACCAGTCGGAGTTTTACTCAATGTACATTTACCAATTTCCCCTTTAACTTCACGGTGAACATTCACTTTAATTCCTGCTTTGAATCTTGGTGCAAAAAATCTCCCATCTTCAAGTTTTGCAAACTGTGGAACAGTAAAACTTTTCTTTTTAGACTTAAATCGTGGAAACTTAGCGTTACTTCTGAAAAAATTCACATAGGCAGTATCTAAGCATCTTAAAGCAAACTGTAATGATTGACTATTAACTCTTTCAGCCAAGTAGTCTCATCTTTCTTTTTTAGTTCAGTTAAAGTAGCTGCCTGTTTATAGTAGTTATCAGACTTATTATCTGCTTGGTACTGTTCTTTTCTTTCTTTTAAAAAGTAGTTGTAAAAATAGCGGATACATCCCGAATGCTTATCCAACAACACTTTCTGCTCAAGTGTTGGCTGCAATTCAAATTAATATGTCCGCAAAATTGTTTTCATTCTACTATTAAATAGTTTAATTTTATACAAAAAAATACCATTTTGTAAATCCGTTCCATTTTTTTGTAAGAATTTCCATTGAGTTGGAGAAATATTCACAAAAAAATTTCGCTACTAGGTCTAAAAAAGTAATTACATCAGCACAAATCGTTCAAAACACTACTTAAAGTGCCATTTAATCTTTTTTTGTAAGTATCGTAAAAAGTTACTTTTTGGTCAGATGATTATTTCGTTTGCTCAATCGGTGAGGCTTCTTCTGATACCATTCGTGAGTATATTCTCAATCAGGGTTAGTCGCTTACATCCCACAGGCTAAAGACCTGTGGGTTTTACGCTCCATTCTATAAAAATGTAAGATCAAAATTGATAGTCCACAGAGAGATATAATGCGCGCGGCATAATCGGAAAAACCGTAAAACTGCCATTTGGATTAGCTGCGATGTAGGCAGCATCTGCGGCATTGGAAGTTCCCCCAAATGTATTCGGCCCGAAGAAATTAGCTAATCCATCACTATTAAACAAATTCCTTCCGCGTAATCCGAGAGACAATTTATGACTTACCGCAAAACTCAAGTCTGCACTCACCACACCATAAGCTGGCAGGGTAAATGCGTTCTGAAAATTGCCAAATCTCGCGCCCATATATTGATAATGCACCCCGGAATGCCATCGATTCATAGAGTACACAAGTCCGGTACGAAACATAATATCAGGATTGTGTGGGACTCTACTACCACTAAAATCAATTATTTCGTCATCGTCTGTCTCAATCGTACCTGCCGCATCGTAAAGACTATATTTTTCTAAATGTGCCCGCTGAAGAGTCAAAGAGCCGTGCCAGACGAGATGATCCGTCAATGTCAACTCACTTTCTAGTTCTATACCAATCGTACTAGTCTCATTAAATAATGTGGGTGTGTAAAAAATCTGATTGTTGCGATCATCGAATACAAAATCCACGAATGCCACATTTTTTAATATTGATCTAAAGAGAGTCGCAGCCAGAGCACCGCCTTTAAACGGATACTTCATACCTAGTTCTGTTTGCAAAACATCCTGCACTAGTGGCTTTTCATTAATACTTTGGTTGCTAAAATTATTGATATAGAAGTTTAATTCCGGTGCTTTACGCCCAAGTGAGTTTCTAAAATACAATTCGAGTGCATCTCCCAATGTGTAGTTAAATGCTGTCGAATATGACAAATAACCGTAACGAAAATCTATGGTGTCTTCACCCGTCTTACCCAATGGTCCATTGTCATAAGTGGTAAAAACATCCCCGTCGAGACCACCCTGATTTAACGTTCTTCGCCCAAATCTGTCCTTCGTCCCTTTATGCCGCATCATTTCCCATCGCACACCTACATCCCATCTCAGTTGATCTAAAAGAAGTATAGAGACATCAGTAAATACAGATCGATAGGCATAGTTGATATCAGCTCCTTCATAAAAAAGGCCATGAATATTTGAAACCCCTTGTGGTGTAGAGAGAAAACGCGCAGGCTGTCCGGGATTACGTAGCGTCACAGAGAGAGGCTTGGGATTCGGCTCGTAGGTGGCATAATAGAAACTGGCTTTTGTGGAAATAGAAGCATTGCCTTGACCTACAAATAAGCCCGAGGTCGTTTGTACGTTTTCGAATGATCTGGACAAGCGTAGTTCATTCATAAAATCAGTGATTCGATCCTCCTTCTGCCACAAGCCTGTACCCATGATAGCGTCATTGGGCAATGACCCCTTGATGTATTCAAATGTAGGTGGAAACACACCCTGAAACACCCCAAATGCCCCGCTATTATTAACGATTACATCACCACCATTAAATTCTATTATTCCAGCCGGAAATGGATCGCCACTGATAAAATAGCTTATAAAATTTTCAAGCCCTATAGGTTGCCCACCGATTGCTGTATTCCAGTTCAATCGCTTAAATGATGCCTTCGTCTTGTTCGTCAATCTCCATTCTCCGAATGTAGCGTCATAATCCACACGCACCGCAGATTCATCAACACCGATACCTCTTGAAGGATCAAAATCACTACCTGGTATAACCGGGGGAAGCAGACTACCGTTCTGAAAACTGAACCCAAAGGCGGGGCGAGGATTCGACCAATCCGTCGCAGGAACACCTGTATATCTATTTACATTGTCGAGAATATTCTTCAATGAGAATCGCAGCACACCGTTATTTAATTTTTTGCTAACACCGAGCTGAAATTGACCGCCACGATTGATGGGATAGTCATTATATCGAGGTCCTTGATCATAGCGATATAAAAAAGAAAGATCGATAGCCAAACCTTTTTCTTCCAGAAGCTGTGAGGTATGGCCCTCGATTCTTCCGTAGCCCCGACCACCTGCATATTGCCCCCCAGTCAGACGTACATGCAATGGGGAATCTTTGATGTCCTTATTAGTGATAAAATTAATAATACCACCCGGAGAATTGGGGGCTAAAATACTTGACTTACCCCCTCTCAACACTTCTGTCTTGGTCATTCCGAGGTGCGGACGAACAAAAAAGTCAGGAGAAAACTGTTGATATTGAACCAAAGTAACCGGCAAGCCATCTTCTTGCAACGAAGTATAATACCACCCGATATCGTCTTCTGCACTCAGACTCACCCCTCTCGAGTAAACACGTGTAAATGCCTCCCCTACTGAAGCATCAACAAACATACCCGGTACTCTACTGACAAGATCAGCGACCCCTTGAAGACTCTGATCAGCCGGTCGCTTGATTACACTCAATGACAAGCCAGAACCCAATAATGACCTGGAAGTGAAGTCTGTAACAATAAGTTCACTCAAATCAAGCCTCTCAGCAATAGAATCCGATTGTCCCTTTATGGCACCAACCACTAACAATAAACATAATAGTACAGTATACCTCATAGTAACGATTAATCATGCAAATCTATAAAGATCCACTATGTCATGTCGCGTTAATGGTGCACTATCAATC
>CAYNFR010000056.1:0-8389 GCA_964396595.1 uncultured Saprospiraceae bacterium
TTCACGACCTGACGTGTCTTAAAAGCTAAATGACCTCTTGAACCGGCACCATTTCTAATATGTGTTATGGCAGCACCGGGGGTGTTGGCGCTACCTTGGATTGTTGAGATTCTAAAGGCGATCCCTGTCTCAGTGTTGTTGGTGTTTCGCAATGCTGATAGCACTAAAGGGTAGTTTATAATGCCTGCACTACTGACGCTATTGGAGTCATGTGTGATATTAAAATATCCCTGGGCGATTATATGAGAGGTGAAAGAGCACGATAAAATAAGGGAAATAGTGACTAGGTATATGTATTTCATAATTTATTTTTTTGGTTAGATTAAAATATTTTACGATTTTTAAATTATTTTCTCATATAGGGTTTTTTGTCTTATAGCTGGAATACCAAAAGCGATTGAAGTTAACGTAAATATAGTTATTCGACTTTTAATATCAAATTTTTTAAATCCTTCAATAATTCTTTTAGTTCTGTGATCTCTTCTTTTAGAGACTTATTTTCTTGATGTAAAGCCTTGATAGCGAGCATCATGACACCATCAGCATCTATGGTGGATATTTTATCATTGTCGGTTCCGAGTTGAAATAGCTCGTTGAAATCTTCTGCTACCGGGCCAATGTGCCGCTGATCAGGTGCATGTTTGTAATTCCACTCATGCACATTCAATTTTGACAAACGAGTCAATATATCTTGAGGATCCAGTGACATAAAATTCTCCTTTATCAAACGGCTGGAAGGATTGGACAATCCTGTGGTAACTTCAAAAGTTCCATTTATCTTAACAAAGCGGTTATCAAACTCGCCATAAATCAAGGGGTCAATACCGCCATTGATATTGGTGGAAGTGTCAACATGTATGTAAAGGCGCATATTGTCTGCACCTGTCGTCGGACCCGCTCCTCTGCCAATGACCACGTTTCCGCTTCCGCTCGTATTAGCTCTACCTGCACCTACACCGATGAAGGTATTGTGTCTTCCCGTATTATTGAATAAGCCTGCAGCCCATCCTATGAACGAATTTTCTGAACCCACACTGTTCAATATTCCGGCTGAGCCGCCAATTAAGGTGTTTCGCTCCCCGGAGATAATCTGCTGACCGGACTGATGACCGATAATGACATTATCACGACTTGAGCTACTACTAAATCCGACATTGTTACCGATCATGATGTTGCGAGAGCCTACTGTGTGAAGATTTCCCGATTGATGACCGATGAATACATTGTCTTCACCTGACAAGTTATTTTCGCCGGCTTTCATTCCGAAAAAATTATTTCTAGATCCTGTATTATTGCTCATTCCGGCACTTGCTCCAAAAAAAGCGTTTTCATTGGCCAAATTAGATTCCCCGGCCTTCCGACCGAAGAATGAATTATTGCTATTGTCGATTCCTGAGGCTCCTGCTCTGGCACCATAATAGGAATTATCATTACCCGATTGGTTTAATGTGCCACTAGCTATGCCAAAAAATGAATTATTTTGACCATTAATATTGGATCTTCCTGAGGCTGCGCCAAAGAAGGAATTGAATACCCCTGTAGTATTTAATTCTCCTGAATATGCTCCAAAAAATGCGTTTAATCCACCTGAAAGATTGTGTTTTCCTGCATGTGCGCCAAAAAAGGCATTCTCAGAGGCTCTATTTGCTTTGCCACTTTCATATCCGAAGAAGGAATTGTCATGGAAGTCCATCTGAGGTGCACCAAATCCCGTATTATATCCAAAATATGAATTCCGCTGCCCATTATGTAACAATTGCCCTGCTGAGGATCCTACCACAGTATTACTAGATCCTCCGCTAACAATACCTGCATTGTAACCGACATAGACATTATCCGTACCGTTTCCAACATTGGCACCTGCCCTCGATCCGATTAGCGTATTTCTTATGCCCGGAGGATCGCCATGGAGATCATGGCCTAATTTTGTTGAAGTTTCTGTACAAGTTGATTGACAAGGTGTCTGAGCATACAAACCAATTTGTAAAAAGAAAATGTTGTAAAGAATGAATACAGACCTAAGCATGGTGATGTTTTTGATTGACGAAAAAAGACCATTTACAAAGGTAAAAGTAGTAAATCCTACAATGTCAAACAATAGCTAGTGATCAAGATTTCGCATGGTTACCGAAATGCTGAAAAGTACCTAACTGTTCAGGCTAAACGTTCTTACCACTAAAATCAAACCATCATCAGTCTGAGGAAATATTTAGTAGCTAAAGAGGATCACTGGTGTGATAAACAAGCGGAAGTATTCCTTCAGATGGAAAGTTTTTGATTGATGAGGCAGAAATCTGAATGGTGACAAAAATAGATGATCTTACAATCGAGCTAGAGGAATAAATTGATTACATTTGATGGATTAAATCACTACCTAAATCGACTTAAATGAAATCTTTATTTTTAATTGTTTTTACTTCTTTATGCTTCGTGTCAGCTTCTGTTGGACAGCAGAAGTATGTGTGGGAGCATTATGGCTTATCTTTTACCTTGGCTGATGACTTCGAAGAAAGCGTGAATAACGGGGAAGAGTTCACTGCGGTCGGAGACGGAATGGAATTTACGATACTTCCGTTTTCTGATGATGAAATTGATGAAGATGATATTACGGCTTATACGATGAGTGTAGCGGCTTATCTTCAATTAGGACGTATTGATGACCTCAGTACAATCAATTTTAATGGATTTAAAGGAGCTTATGCAGAAGGTAGTTCCGATGGCGTGATGATATTCATGATGGGCCTGATTGATCCTAGATCAGATACGAACTTTTTTATTATCATTACTTTTCTTGACGGTGATGGTAATGCCAGTGATGAGGCGGTTAGAATTTGTAAGAGCATAAGAAGAATTTAGCTATTTTTCTTTGGTTTCAATTCATTGGACATTTTACTTTTAACAGCTTAATACATTGGCATGGTTAGAATAATGTTCTTTATTGTGACATTTTGCCTTAGCGGTATGTTGATGGCGGATCAATCGAGAGATGACCGCTTTTATGAGTTACGGATATATTATTGTGAACCCGGTAAGCTTCCGGATCTTTTAGCTCGATTTCGTAATCATACACTACGCCTTTTTGAGAAGCATGGAATGACCAATGTCGGATATTGGACACCTATTGACAATAAAGACAATGCGCTTTATTATATCCTCTCTTATCCCAATAAGGCTTCTAGGGAGACCTCTTGGGCAGGATTTATGGCAGATCCCG
The DNA here is from genome assembly GCA_964396595.1 of uncultured Saprospiraceae bacterium. GTDB lineage: Bacteria > Bacteroidota > Bacteroidia > Chitinophagales > Saprospiraceae > CAYNFR01. The sequence goes on from CAYNFR010000056.1 coordinate 3,215, forward strand.
AGTGGCAAAGGGTGTGGAAGGAGTCAGAAATTAATGGAAAGATCGTCAATAGAATTGAAAGTGTCTATCTTCAATCAACGGACTTTTCACCCAAGATTCGAAAATCTATAAAGGGTAGTCGTGTATTTGAAATGCGCACTTACACGAGTCCTCCGGGAAAACTTACTAATATCCTCGCCCGGTTCAGAAATCACACCATGAAGTTATTTAAAAAACATGGTATGACCAATATAGCCTACTGGACGACAGTAGAATCCGATAGTGAGCAACCGAAGCTGCTTTATCTGCTGGCACATAAAAGTGAAGCGGCAGGTAAGACATCCTTTGATAGTTTTCGCCAAGACCCCCAATGGACTAAAGTGAGGGAGGCGTCAGAGCGCTCGGGGAGTATAGTAGAGAAAGTCGAATCTATTTATATGATAGCGACGGATTTTTCTCGATTGAGGTGACTCCTGTAGAGACACGGAATTTATTGTGCCATAGATGGCTTAGAGCACATCGTTTTTTCGACTTATTCTTATGTTAACTCACTCTTTACCATATACTACTCTCAAATCATTTGGCATATCATACACTTCCGGATGTAAGAAAGTACCTATTTCATGTAATGGTTTGTCTTCTTCCACCTGAATACGATTGCGCCGGGCATAAGCATCTTGACGGATGCCGGTTACTTGCCACGATACGGTGATATTTGGTTTGTCAGTCCGAATGATAAACTTGTTATTATTGATCTCTTCCGCAACAATCGCCTGTGCGAATTCTCTGATAACGGTGAGCTGATATCTGAAATCACTATTTAAAGCCATAAAATACGCAGGCATATCAATTGTCGCATACCCATCTACATCTGTTGTGATATTTCCATTGTAGATATTCATCATATCCGGTGATTCGACGAAGGAGTGATAGAGATATTTTTCGGTAGGGGCTAATGGATGATCAATTTTAAATGATCCGCCCGATTTACTGAGATTACCTGCAATATGGGCTCGTCCCATGCTGTACAATCCATAGCCATTGGGAGAATTAGTTTCTCCATATACCCCAAAATTTGTCCCTGACGATGCTGCTGCGATACCCTTGACACCTGTTCCTATAGTACTGTTACTCAGTCCACGCACTCCGACATTCGAGCCACCAGATGCATTGGCGTATCCCCATACACCTACGCCATTCGTACTTGGCGTCTGTCCTTGTACCCCTATTACGCTCCCAGAAGTATGCGGAGCCCATCCGAATATTGCATTACCTGTATCACTATTGGTTCTACCAAATATGCCCGGATTGGCTTCTGTGGTTGATTGATTCCATCCAGTGATGGCTGCACCCTTGTCTGTTCTTATTACCTCCAATCCTTGTTGTTGGGCATTGAGAAACAATACGGATAATAAAAGAGATGTCGAAAAAAGTAAATTGATTTTCATAATGCTGTGATTGAAAGGTGATTAAAGACCGCCAAGTTAATGATTCAACGAGAATTAAATAACATTATCACTACTGCTTATGAACGATTAATTTATGCCTACCACCCCTACGCTTGTCCGATATCGGACAGATGATTCATTAAAACGGACAATATATATATTATTATAATGTGTAAATAGCAGAAATACAAATATATATACTTTGGCACAGCTATGGCGTGTGATCATGGGATTAAATACATCTATTAATGGATAGACCATTAAATACATCTGAAAAGAACGATTCTATACGCCGTAAGCTAGCCATAGGGGTAGTCCTTGGTCTATTGATAATCGCCGGGATGATCTATGTCTACAGAATGTTTCAACCTACGATCAAGACGCAAGACTTCACGATTGCTCAGGTAGAGCGCGGCGATGTACTTCAGACATTGACAGCGTCAGGCACAGTGATTCCGGCTTTAGAATATATCATTAATGCACCGGTGGTCACTGAGATTAAAAAAATATACCTATCCAATGGTGCAGAAGTGAAGCGGGGTGATAAGATTCTTGAATTAGATCAGGAATATACGGCCCTGGAGTACGAGAAATTAAGAGATGAGCTTCGCCTGCGACAGAATAATATAGAGAAATTGAAACTACAATTTGACAAAGAGCTTATCGATCTGGATAATCAATTCAAAATTAAAGGATTGCAGATTGACGAAATGGATGCTCAGATTAATTCTCAAGTACGATTACAAAAAGTCGGAGGGGCGGCGGTAGAGGACATAGAGAAGGCTAAGCTACAATTGGCCGTCTTGGGCATAGAGAAGGACATGCTACATTCGGATTTGAGTTTTAAAAAACGATTGAATGTCATTGAAAAGAATAACTTAGAACTCGAGTATGAAATTCAGACGAAGCGTCTGTCAGAATTAAAGAGAAAATTATCTGAAACAACGGTAAAATCTGAAATGAATGGCGTGATCACTTGGATCAATGAGGATCTTGGCAAAACAGTTCAGGTAGGGGAGCCACTTGTACGCATAGCGGACTTAAATAAATTTCGCGTTGAGGCACTTACGTCCGACAGAAATATGCCGTTTCTCAAGGTAGGAACACCTGTGATGGTGCGCGTCAATAGGAAGGATCTGAGTGGTAAGATTACGCATACCTTGCCCACTATCGAAAATAATACCATCAAGTTTCATGTAGCTCTTGACAGACCTGATGATGATGTACTTAGACCGAATCAGCGCGTAGATGTGTATATAATAACAGCGGAGAGTTACAATACGCTGCGACTCAAAAATGGCCCTGCCAATACCGTTTCTGCCAAGCAGGATATGTATGTTGTTCGTGGTCATGAAGCGATCAAAGTGCAAGTGACTAAGGGCTTAACTAATCCTGATTTTGTAGAAATTCTTGAAGGACTCGTAGAAGGCGATAGGGTTCTTGTGTCCGATATGAAGAAATACAATGAAGTCAATACTATACAACTGAAATAATGAAGAGATGTGGTTTTATATTATTATTCCTACTGGTTGGATCCTTAAAGGTATTTTCTCAGCATATATCTAGTCTAGAGAAATACATTGATGCTGTTTTGTCGAAAGGATATGCCGTTCAAATAGCGGAATATGATAAAGCGGTATCAGCGTTTGAATACCAATTATTTAAATCTGGATTACGACCACAGATATCCCTTTCAGCATTCATTCCGACCTTTACCAGAACATCGATATCTGTCATACAGCCTTCAGGAAGTATAAATTTTCAGCCGATATATCAGAATAATGCTTCATTGATGCTCAATGTTGAGCAGCCTATCATGTTAACAGGTGGAATTTTATTTATTCAGACGGCCTTGGATAGGTTTGATGATATTGGTCAGAAAGCAACTTTTTACAATGGGATACCGATTAGGATAGGCTATCGTCAATCCTTGGTAGGATTGAATTTATTAAAATGGAATAAGCGCATTGCTGATCAACAGTATTCATTAAGTAAACAGCAATATCGATTTGATCAGGCGCAGGCGAGACTGCAAGCTGTTAATCATTATTTCGATGCGCTTATTGCAGAAGCAAATTATGCCATTGCAGATAGCAATAGAGTTGTAAATGAAACATTGCTAGTTATTGCAGAAGAGCGATTGGCATTGGGCAAAATCTCTTATGATGAAAAACTGCAAATGGAAGCGGAATACAAGCAGTCTATTCTGTCGCTGGCTCAACTCGAAAATGCTTTTTTACAATCCAAGATCAGAATGGAGAATCTACTCGAAGAATCTAGCTCAATAAGTTCAGGATTATTGGTTCCGGAGGTCTTCGCACTTGGATTAAGATCTGAAGCAGCGTATATTGAATCGGCTATCGCCAATGTTCCGACTATTCAGCGCATGTTTCTCGAAGTACAAAATCAGAAGCGAAATGCAGCGCAATTAAAAGCTCAACTCAGTCCTAGCTTCGAAATATTCACTGCATTGGGCTTTGCCAATAATGGTAGCAGGATTGAAGATGTTTACAATAGGCCATTCTCAGAGCAGCAAGTCAGGCTTGGTATAAATGTGCCTTTGGTCGATTGGGGTCGTAAGCGCGCCGCTATTAATATGACACAACGTCAGATAGAAAGAACAGAGCTGGACACCCAACAGCAACTTGCTGTTATTTCAAATGTGATTCGTCAGTATTTTCTTCTATTAAAGGAACTACAATCTCGGCTCGTCCTGCAGGCAGAGCTTGTGGAGATTTCAGAAAGACGATACAGAATTAGCACAGAGCGATATGCTAGTGGGGTGGTTCTTCTCACTGAACTCGTGTTCGCTCAGAGAATAAAGGACCAGGCTATTCGTGATTACCTCAGTAGTCTCAGAGAGTATTATGTGGCTTTTTTCGAATTGATGGCATTGGTAAACGAATAAATCGCTAATGAAAAATATTTATAACAAACTTTAATAAAATGATACAACTTTCGCAAATAACTAAAAAGTATCGTACTGAACTTATTGAAACAACTGCGCTGTCTGATATTAATCTTGAGATATCTTCGGGAGAATTTGTTTCGGTGATGGGGCCATCGGGTTGTGGAAAAAGTACTTTACTCAACATTATAGGCTTGATAGATGATGCCACTTCGGGTTCCCTAATGGTAGCTGGGAAGGATGTCGCTTCAATGCCTGGCAAGCAATTGGCTAGATTTAGGAACCATAATCTGGGTTTTATTTTTCAGAGTTTTCACCTGATTCCTGAGCTCAATGTGATTGATAATGTAAAGCTTCCACTCATTTATCGATCTATGGGTGGATCTGACCGTACGCAGAAGGCCGCAGCCGCACTTGAAGCTGTAGGATTATCAAATCGTAAAGAGCATTACCCAAATCAGCTTTCCGGTGGTCAAAAACAACGTGTAGCAATAGCGCGGGCCATCGTCGGGGAGCCATCCATCATTCTAGCGGATGAGCCTACAGGCAATCTTGATAGTGTCATGGGTAACGAAATTATGCAGATACTACTCACGCTCAATAAAGAGCAGAATACGACCATTGTTATGGTGACCCATGATGAAGCTATGGCAAGAATGACCAATAGACTGATCAGATTGTACGATGGTAAGCAGGTGTAAGGTTAATTAATAATATAGATACACGAGATTATGATAATCGTTTATTTAAAACTGGCCCTAAGAGTATTAAAACGTAACCCGTTTTTTACAGCTGTGAGCTTATTTGCCATAAGTTTTACATTGGCCGTACTGATGTTGA
>CAYNFR010000057.1:0-7533 GCA_964396595.1 uncultured Saprospiraceae bacterium
ATCATGTTTACATCGCGCAAACAAATCGCCCATGACCTGGGTATCTCCGAAAAAACATTAAGAAGAAGGCTATCCGAGTCAGGTATCATGCTAAGCTCCGGATTGCTCAGCGAAGCTGAGCAATCCAATATAATCACCTATCTCAGCGGACAAAAGCGGACACCTTGAGTAAAAGACTTGGTTTTGTAGTTTGGCAAGGGTAATTTTACCTCGATTCATGAGTCAATCTCTTATTTCCAAAAGTGGGAGTATGAAAAAAGGAGGTTCCGAAAATCCTTTGAGAGAGTAGGAGAGAATTTATTAATTAATTAAATATGAAAATAGTATATTCTGTACTTATTGTAATCTTTTTTAGTTTGCACATAGGTACACAACCCTCCCTGGGAGGTGATAATTTTACAGGAGTATGTGCGCCAAGAGTTGGTAACAATTCGCATGCATGTGTTTTAATAAGTGGGACGTTAAATTGCAACACGGATAGTGATTGTGTCATCGGATAATGAAATTATTAACATAAAATGAATTGTTATGAGAAAAAATCTAATTAATCTAATAGCTATTGGCCTGTGTATTGGGACAGTGTTTTATTTGTCGAGCCAGATTACTATTGAGTTTTGCAAAAGAGGAGACATTGGTCATTGCGCAGTAAAAGCTGATGGATCTGGATTTGCTTGTGTGACAGCGGAAGGCACGAAGGACTGTAAAACATCCTTTTTCAAGCAAATAAGTCTATGAAGCATTTTATTATTATCGTGTGTTTATTATTGATTAAAAGTGAAGCTGTAGGTCAGAGTATCCGATATTATGATGATGCATTAAAATTGTCTTTGGACAAAGATGTGGGTTATCACAATTCTGGTATGGCCTATCTGGAGGATGATAAGGATATAATGTTCTATATTCTATATAAACACGAAGTAATAAAATATGAATTTAACTCTAGATATGAAGTAATACGGAAGAGCAGAATATCTCTGAACAGAGAAGGGTCTAATGGGGTTGGGGATTTAGATCTTGAAGGATTGACGGTGATAAATTCTAACCATTTTCTACTTTATTCATACTGGGGTAAGATGTTGATTCATCTTGATTCTTTGGGCTCAGTAATTGATCGAAATGAGTTGCGAAGAGATGGTGAAAATTATCCGGTGCTTAGAACTAGTAACAGTCAACCTATAGTAGTAACAAACAAGGGTTACTATATCGGAAGTCATCTTTACAAGACAATGGCACCGGATATATTACTTCCTCCAATTGGTTTTTATGACAAATGGAATGATACTCTTGTATTTGTAGGTCAGTATCCTTATAAAACATTCGAGGGAAGTTGGGGTGTTTCTAATATTAGCTATATTGATAAACTAAATACGGAAGACATCCTTATCAGTAGTTCAATTTCTGATTCTTTACATGTGATCAGAGGAAATAAGATTGAGCGATTTCTAGCAAGGTCTAAATATGTCGACCCACCCAATCCGATTAGTCCTAGTTATGATTATGACATTGGTTCTGATCGCGACAAGTTTCATAGGCATACCTTGAATGGACAATATTATTTAGTGAAATATGACAGGTGGCGTAAACTGATATATAGATTTGTTATTCTAAATAGAACACTTGAGGATTTTGGGCGAATGATAGAGCCCGTATTTTCGCTTATCGTTCTCAATAGTAACTTTGAGGTATTGGGAGAATTTTTGCTACCTAAAGGTCTCTATCCTAAAGATTCCTTTATAAACAGGGAAGGGTTTTTTCTGTTAGACAAAAACAAGTATAATAAAGTATCTGATGAGTTCCTATCCTTCACATTATTGGAAATTTGTGATTAGTAGAATACATATGTTTTTGTTTATCCTATTCTTAGGATGTGGAGATAAATCTATGTATAATTGCACAATTAAGTTATCTCGATTTATGAATTTACAGACAATTGAGAACGCATTTATCATTCCATGGAGTGGTTGCGGTGCATGTAATCATGCGAGCTTTGAGATTCTGAATAGCAATATTGACTTTTCAAGAACTGGTTTGATATTCACAAGATATGATGACAAAAAGTTAGTTAAAAATTTGTTTCTCAGGAAGAGCTTTTGAAGAGGTTTAAGTATGTCATCATGGATGATGAAAATGATTTTTTTTATTTCACTGAGTTGAATGAAAGGCCATTATTTATTAATATAGTTAAAGGCAGTAGTGTAAATATTCGTGAAATAGGCGAAATCGACTATTTCACTATTTTATTTGAGTTTAAATCGTTAAGTAATGAGTAGGTATTTGACAATAGCATGGTATTCAGTTATAGTTTTTTGTCATACATCGCTCTTTAGTCAATGTGATGTGTCTTACAATAATATTATTTATATCGATTCCGTGTATAATGATCATTTATTTGTAAAAATTGAAAATTGTAAAATTGATTCTTTTCTAGCACAAGTGTTTACCAAGTATGGTGAAGAAATAATTACCAGTAGGGATATAGATTTTAAATGGTATCCCGACAGGATCCTGTCAGAGAAGATATTACCACAGCCTCAGTATATGCTTAGTATAGTTATGTCGGATAGTCTGACTGGCAGACAATTTTTTGGTGGTGATGTAAGCGTATTTTTCGAACGAAAAAGGTGACAGAATGTCAATCGATGGATACATCAGAATTATATCAGAATGATGTTTTTAAAGCAAGGATCAAACTGAGCCATCAATGAATAGTCTGTGACTAATGGCTAGTAATCATTTTTATTTTTAATTTAGGAATATTTAGTTTGTACTTTGTAATTCTGTTGATTTGTCGTGATAATATAAGAAGGGTCATTAGTAGTGATTTGGACTCTTGTATATACACGGCTATCGCCTGTATATGGATCATGCCTAGTCAGAATGAATAATCTGGACGGTTTATCAATCCTTTAAGCTGGATGCATATTAACAAAGGCACATCATGGCCACAGACCTATACTCACTAGCCTATAAGATCTAATCAATGATTCTGATTGTATTAATGATCAGATGAGCATTGGCGTTTAAACAATAGTCTACACTTGTTTGATCACCTTTAAAATAATGTAAGACATGAAAATACTAGATTATTATTTTTTCTTCTGCTCCTATCTTGTGGAAAGGAATCCGCAAACTACAAGAATGGTAATCCAGTCAATGTCAAGATTCCGAATGTCTAGATTATCAACGGGGTTTCGTATGTGAATGTAATGTCCGATTCCATTGAGTATCCTGACCTATATATTTCTTTAAGGAGAAAATATTGATTGCGGATCGACAAGCAAGCAAGGATTTACATATACTCCACTCATATTCATTAAAATTAGAATCATCGATCATCAACAATGGCGAAGGCCCTAATGAATTATTAAATATATGGGCATGCTCACAGAATGTGGACGGTCTTCTAGTCATTACTGAGACGACAGATGGAGTAGTATTGATACAAGACAGATCAATAATAACAGGCAAGGCAGATGAGCTTACAATATATCGGAATAAGGAGGTAGATAGGATTATCAGATCAACATTCATTAACAACAAATTCTATTATACTAAAAAGGGACAATGGTTACTGTATGAAAGTTCTTCAGGTATGGATCGAGAAACAGCTCATTGCGAAATACGACTCTTAAGCTCGTTCAAAAGAGGTTGTTGTGCCTAGCTATTACGAATTCTGTAACCATTATATAGTTTCTCCAGGTAAAAAGGTCATCATGCAATATCGATGAAATTATTTAATTGATATATTTAGTACTGAGAATAAACAGTGCTATTCATTACTATATGCTAATAATATTGCCCTGGTTTTCGACATGTCAAATGGGAATGTCAGTTCTGGAATTGGAGAAGCCATATCTCGTGTCACGAATGTCACCACTAACTCTGAAAATGATTATTTACTTTATTCGGAAAATGTTTTTATGCCTGCTACTGAAGCCGCCATCGAAGGAAAGATCATAATACGTATAAATCTAGAGGGAAGGATTGACAAAATATTTGAATTGATCAAATCATTGGTAAGTATCACCATTACAGACACACAAGAGCTTATAGGTTTTAAGTTTAATGAAGAAGCACGATATCTTTACAAATGTAATCTTTGAGTCCTACACTTGAGCATTCTGTATATCACCCCTTGAGAGCGATGTAATGAATCGTTTCGAAGATTTACAATGGGTAAGGCAGCGGATTTTTAAGGAGGGGATGACACCCAAAGTATTTACTCTCTTATTTGGCGGAGTTTAAAAATAAAGGAACTACAAATAGAAGTACTAAAATCGAAAAGACAAGACCACCGATGGTTCCGACAGCTAATGAAAACCAAAAAACTTCATCGCGACCATGGAGCGTAAAGGGAATTAAGCCTACCGCTGTCGAGGCGATACTAAGATATATCGGCGAACTTTTATGCCGGAAAGCACGCGCATACGCGCGTACGCCCCGCAGATGCGGAAATGATCCCACTAATCTATTATAGTCAGATAATAATAAAATGATAGAATTGACCGCCAAGCCACTTACTAAAATAAACGAAGTATAGCCCCCTTGATCAAAGGGAAAATCAAAATAGTAAAAAGTGCCGAATATACCTATGTACGAAAGTGGAATCAATATCACCACCAGAGCGCCCATAATTAAGGATTCAAAGTGTATTGTACAAATAACAAATATCAGAATGATGATCAGTATAACGAGTGAATATTGGGTTTTTGCCTTGGAAGCGAAGAAACTCCAAGTGGTCTGTTGAAGACTATAGCCCAGAGGTAAGGTAGGTATAAAGGCGGTCATACATTCGTCGAGGTATTTCTGACCGAATCGACCACTACCCGTATATTCAAATTCGATTTTTTGAATATAGCTCTGATCTTCTTTGTGAATACTTTGAGATACTTTGCTTTTATTCATCAGGATGGTTCGGTTCAATAGATATTGTGAACTATCTCTATATAGTGTTTTATTTAACAAGCCCCATTTGTCTTGTTTTGTCAGCTGGTGAGGCTTCATTACGATTGCCAGATTATCTTGATTTTGACCTATTCGGAAGCGACGTTGATTGAAATCATCAAGCAATGCGTAAAGCGTCTGTGTTGTCAAATTTTCATCACCTGATACGAGATTATTTCGTTTCACTTCCCATTGATACAGGTCTTTTTCATAATAGTTGAGATTTGCATTTTTATTAACTTCCTGAACGCGAGGATGAACTAACAGAAGTGTAGCGAACTCCTCTGCGAGCAATGCCATGCGATCTTTATTGTATCCTTTGAGCAGTACATTAAAGCTTGGTATTGAGTTGCCGGAAGCATTGCTAAAGCCTTTTCCGACGCCATAAATACGCCATGTTACACCACCGAGGTCTATGGCGAACCCTTCAAGCCGCGATTTTAAAAGATAGGGAAATGATGAAGGCGTTTTTTTATTAAAAGTAATTGAAATTTGGGCATATTGCCCAGAGGTGATTTGGGTAATATAGCTTTCAAGTTCGGTGTCATATTGTTGCAGATAAGATTCTATTCTGATCATTACATCGTTCATTTGTTCGATGGTACTTCCTAGGGGTAAGGCAGCGTTGACGTTGAGCTTAGTCTGTTCTGCAGTGCGATATGAGCTGCCTTCATAGACATACAGGGAAAATAGTCGTAGTGTACCCCCTAGAGCGCGATTGACCCATGGTTTTATATTTTCGATATAGTAATCAGTTCCGAAGCTTTTGTTATACCAATCTTGGTTTTTGAAAGAGTTAGGCAGATAAAATACGGGAAACCCAAACAGTAGCAATACACCGACAATGAATATTGGCCGTCTAGGCCTCATCCATGTTAAAATGCTGAGATAGCTTTTATTGATGCGGCGTAGTAAAGATTTTCTTTTAAAAAAATGACTTTGCTCGGCTGTACGGACATGTCCTAGCTGGGTGATCAATGCGGGGACGACAGCGTAACACACTACCAAGGACAAGGCCAAGTTGATGCCCAGCACTTTGGCAAAATCGATAAGAGATAGTTTTAATTGATCTGGCAATAAAAAGACGATTACGAGAGAAGAGAGGGTGGTCAAGGTGGAGCTCACTATAGCAGGATACACGGCGAGGTTGCCTCTCCGCTGATAGTGATGCGAGACGACTATACTATTATCAATGATGATCCCGAATGATATCGTGATGGCTGCTAGCGCGTATAGATTGATCTGGATTGCAAATAATCGATAGGCTATCAAGGCTAGCCCAATATTGACGATTAGACTGACGAAGATGATAAATAGATCGCGCAATGAACGGTAAATCATGATGACGAATAGGGCTAATAAGCCCAATGACCACCAGGTGCGATCTCTGATTTTTCCTAGTTCATCCCTGATGTAATCTGTCGTATCGTAATCAAGGTGTAAATCATAGCCGGCAGGGAGACTTTCACGGACTTCGTTAATACGCTTGTGAATATTTTCAGCAAGTTCCAGTTGATTTGCGCTGCCATGTGGGATGAAGTTTAGTCTTATGCTATTCTTACCATTGATGCGATAGTAGCGAGTAGGATCACCTTCTTCTAGGCGAATATCTATCAGCGAAGCTATAGGCAGTACCTCACCGGCAGTGCTCTTGATCAACCTTTGTTTAATATTGTCTAGTCGGTCAGGTGTCGAACGCACGTATAGGGATTCCTCACCGAGTCTATGATAGGCGAATGTTTCTGACCTTAGCTCCAGCTGGATCAATTCCGCTATCATGTCCGGAGAAACGCCATAGGCAGCGCATTTATGTGTATCGAAGCGAATGACCCACTGAGATTCTTGACGCCCCACCAGTTCTATGCGCTCAAGAAAAGGTATGGCACTCAATGAGGGAATAAGTCTATCGCGACAATAGTCATATATCTGCTCTTGGGATCGAGGCGCCAATAGACTATAGCTGATGATGACAGGATCAATAGCTTTCTGATTGGCATCATTGAGCGTTACGGTAGGAAAGGGTATCTCAACAGGAAACCTGGGATAGAGCTCCCTGATTTTTGTGGCAATCTCGTAGCGCAAAAATGCGATATCCGTTCCCTTTGCTATGTCGGCGACGATATAGCCTCCTTGATGACGTGAGACGGATTTAAGCTTATCAATTCCCTCAATAAGACTGAGTTGCGCTTCGAGTGGCGTAGTGATAACTCGTTCGACTTGCTCCGGATCTGCACGTGGATACGAATAGTTGATGCGTATGTTTTTAAAATCTGCAGTGGGAAGAAAATTAATCTGTAAATAAGGAATCATCCCAAAACCCAAGAGAGCTAAGGCCAGCATTACCAGTATTACAGAAAATGATGATTGCTTCACCATGTGAAAATAAGAAACTGAGCTCATCTAATAGCATGGGTTACAAGAAAAATATCAGTTTTATCGGTTTGTGTATGTGCAAACAAGGGGATATCATGATTGATTAACTCAAGTTTCGGTAGTTAATTTTAGCATATTTAGATGCGGTATTGGGGTATTGCGGAATTGTGGAATTGAGGTGTTGTGGAATTGCTGAATTGCTGAATTGCTGAATTG
>CAYNFR010000058.1:0-4925 GCA_964396595.1 uncultured Saprospiraceae bacterium
CGTTTGCCGTGGTGGTTGATTTTTTCTGAGTTTTCGCCAATATCTTTTAAGATTGCTTTCGCTTCTTCAAAATCCCCTTTACCCAATTCATCTGAAGCCTCTAGAACGAGTTCCTTATTCAACTCCGAAAAATTATTGACAAAATTCAACGGGTTTTGAATTTCATGGGCGATGCCTGCAGTGAGTTCACCCAAACTGGCCATTTTTTCGGATTGGATGAGTTGGGCTTGGGTGGATTTTAATTTATTCAAGGTTATTTCAATTTCATTTTTTTGAACGCCCAATAACTCGCTTGCCCTTTTCTTATTTAAAAAAGCGAATAGCGCTACTAAAATGAACATTACAGCCAAAACTAATCCTACCATCAATGCCAGTTGTCTAGTATACATGACTTCTTCCCTAGCAGCTTGAATTTCATTTATTGTATGTATTTTCTTATCAAATTCATAATTCATCACTAATTCCGTTGCCTTTCTTATATTCTCCTTTCTGCTAACTGAATCAGCAATAGTCTTTCCTCGCTTGAACAATGTAAGTGACTTGGCTAATTCACCTACATTTTCATAACATTCAGAAAGCTGCATTATATTTAAAACTATAGATTCATTGTACAATTCTGAATTGTTCAATGCTGCCAAACCCTTTTCATAAAATGGAATCGCTTGTTTAAAATTCGCCTGACTCATCAGTACAAAACCCATCGCAGCATTTGATTGATTGATATTTAATGGCAAGCCTGACTGTTCAGTTAATAGAATTGCTTCGTGTGCTAATTTCATCGCCTGTTCAGCTTGACCCATATGGACTAAAGCAGTTGCCGCCTTGGAGAGACTAGCCCCTTGAATAGATCTATCGCCTGTGGTACGGCTTATATCAACAGCCTTCATGGCAAAATCATAGCATTTCTGCCATTCACGATTGTTTTCAGCAAGTGAAGCTAGATTTGAATAAGCATACAGCTCAATATTCCTCATACCTCCCTTGATTGCCAAGTCAATTGAAAGATGAAAAACACTGTCAGCCCTTGAAAATTCACTCATCATCTGATAAGTGTTAGCCATATTGACCAGAGTATAAGCCTGTCCAACCAAACTATTTTCTAATTTTTCATATTCAATAAGTGATTGTTGTTGATAATACAACGCCATAGGCAAATTAGATTGCTGTTGATAGCCTATAGCAATGTTCGAATATACTTGTGCCAAGCGCTGATTATTATTTTCCCGCAGATATATGTCTAAACTTTTTTCATAATAAATTATCGAAGAGTCATACTTGCTTTGCATCCCGTAATACATCCCATTTAAAGCATAAAGTGATCCAAGGTGGTAATTGGCCGGTGATTGTTGAACCTGCCTTTGCATATCAGCATATTGCTTCGCAGCTTCATCAAATTTTCCTAGATAACAATAATTAGACATTAGGCTACTTCTTAGTCTAAACATTCCTGATCCATAATTAATACGAAAAGACTCTTCTAGAGATAATAAAGCAAGATTCACAGCAGAATCAAGATTGATTGTACTAAGAATGTCTAACTTGGCGATCACCAAATTAATCCTTGCAGTATCTGAATTAGAAATTGAAATAAGACTATCATATCGCATAATCCTCGAATCCTGAGAATTCAACCCATTCAGAATTGTCAATAATAAAATAAAAGAGCAGAGAAGGACATTATTTTTTTTAGCATTTAGTTTCATATATCCAAAAATTTTATGTAAAGCTTCTTAAATATCCAATGACTGTATTATAAATATATGACTAGACATGCTCCATGAGATCTATGACGATTACCACGGGTACAGCAGTTAGTATCAATTTCGGATAAAGAATTATGCTGTGATCCACCTTGCCCCTTAAATGATGAATAGATTCACAGCAATCACAACATCAGACACTTGTCGAGCAATTTCTACATGGAATAAAATCATGGTATATATATGGTTAATACAGAATCAATGTTTCTATCGCTTGCTATCACACCACCGCAGGAGGCAATCTACTAAATAAGTCTCACATCGCTCAATTTAAACAAGAAATAAGTACACTAATTTGATATTATTTCACTAGCCGATTTTCAAGGCCCATTTTTCAGAGATTTAAGAGCACAACATTGGGGATTAAATTGACTTTAATCGCTCAAAAATTTATGATAACTAAAACTCCTGCGCCTAATGCCTAGCCAATATAAGCTCTAAAAACCCGAATGCATTAACTACCCACTATTATTATGACCCTGTCTCTATGTACGATAATTAAAAGGCTATAAAATCGGGCATCACCCTTCAATCCAAAATTTACCGTAAGGCGGCATGTCGTTGATGTATTGCTTCATATGATCATAACCCGCGTTCAACACTTCTCTCCACTTCTTGTCATCAAGGATGCCAAACTTAGTGAGATCAAAAGCAATATAAATAGCAGCATTCTCTTTGTAATGCTCTTGTCGCTCAAGGCTATTTAATGTCAATGAATCGATGATCAAAGAGACTAATCCGGGTAACTGATACTGATTTCTTCGCAGCACTTTATCAAATATTAATGCTGTCGAACTAGGTGTTTTCTCAAGCTCTACTTTTGGTGCATTAAGAGCAGACAATGCAAGTGCAACAATGTTAGCAACCGGATATCTAAGCATGGGTTGTATAGGCAGATTGTCCATGACACAACCGTCAATATGTAAATCTCCATTAATAATAACAGGTGGAAACACCCCGGGTATCGCCGTACTCGCCTTTACGCACCTCCACGCATAGCCCTTGTCATGAACTGCTACTGTCGCCTTCGAATAGTTAGTAGAAACACAATAAGTCGTTATCCAAAAATCCTCTATGCCATAATCTTTAAACAAATATTTTAGAAATACAACTAACTTTCTACCTTTCATTAAAGATATAACCGGAAAGTTCATTTCATTTGTAAACAACCTCCGATCGACAGAATCTTGTAAATATCTTCCTATCAGATTGAAGTCAAAATCACATATGGCCATAGCTAACCCATATATTGCACCCGCACTTGTGCCGCCTAAAAAATCGAACTGAACCCCCTCCTCGAGCATAGCCTTGACAGCTCCTACATGGGCATAGCCCCTAGTCCCACCACCTCCTAGTACAACCCCTACCGCTTTATTGCACACTATGCGACAAAATCGCGAAGTATCATTCTGATTGTTAACTCTACAATGAATATGCATGTCTAATTTTCTATCTTCAAACCAGCGTTTGGTATTGCGCGGCAAAGGTGCATCTTCAGGATGAAGAAGTAATAAATAGGTCTTTATATTCAAATATGAACGATCATAAAGTGACAGTTCCCTTTCAATATTATATAATTGACAACTCGCAGAAAATTCTGATGCGACAATAACTAAATCAGCATATAACAAACATTTTTTGGACCAATTAAGGTCAACATCATTGCATACAAAAAAATTTAGGCCTCTTGATTCCTCGATGGTTCTATAAAAACTTTCATAATCACCATCCTTGACAACTTCGCTATCATAGACATTAAAATGCGTGCCTGTACGTAAAAACTCTTGCTTAACAGCTTCAACCCATGGGCTAATATCTTGATCTTCTTGCAGATGAATAATCAAGATATTCCTGGGAGGAGTAAATAAGTGTCTTCTTTCATTATTCCTCTTAAGTCGTGAGACTAGAAGATTTGTAAACTGAATCGAAACACTTGGATACGTCGCTATAATTCGGAGATAATCATTGTGATTGAGCTGAATCAAGGTCGATGGCCGCAAAGCGTACACAGTGGCTGATCTAGCTTCGTTTGTGAAAAATGCCATCTCTCCTATGACATCTCCTTCACCGACATCACCAAGTATATGGTGACCATCATGCATCTCAGACACAACTCTAAGCCTACCCGACAAGAGTATATATAAGCTCTTAGATAAACTACCTTGCTCAATAACAATATCACTTGTATTATGTGAGCAAAAATGACAACTCGCCAATATTTCATCCAGCACTACAATATCCGTAATTTGTAAAGCACTCGACAGAACCTTGATCGTCTTATCCCTTTCCAACATCATCTTGATCTATATTTTCGAGATCAAAATAACCATAATTCCCTACCCCGCTTATCCCCATTTATAGCGACTTTTAAAGTTAAAGATGAAAATTATTGATCTGTATCACATAATTTGATCAAATTTTTTGGATATCTTTCCTCTTCCGCCCTTAAATAACATAATGCTCAAACACCACTCAGAAATTTGGGAAAATAAGGCCAAATTAAATTATATGGCAAATATTTCACCTTGTGGAATGTACAGATATTCGTTAACACGTTCGTGGAATGAAGCATTACCAAGAGTATTATTTGTCATGCTCAACCCTTCTACCGCAGATGCATATCGTGATGACCCGACAATCAGAAGATGTATTGGGTTCGCAAAATCCTGGGGATACGGTAGACTCGATGTGTGCAATATCTTCGCCTATCGCACCACCTTCCCGAATGAACTGCTCCATGTCACAGACCCATGTGGTGTGAAAAACCTATCCACCCTAAAACGCTACGCTGTTAAAGCAGATAAGATCATCTGCGCATGGGGAAATGGACGTCTTATAAAAAGACTAATGCCTAATCAATCCCCTATCCAACTATTAGACTCTGTAAAATCTAAACTCCATTATCTTGAATTGTCTAAAGATTACACCCCGCGGCATCCCCTGTATATAAAGTCATCCACCCTGCCACAACACTTTTATTGATAACACACCAATGGAGAATGATTCAGGCTCTACATTCACATCCTTTGCGACCTCGCGTTTAGATGTGTAAATATCATCAACTTAAGTATGAGCATCCCCCTACAAAATTATTATGTATTTAATCTTCCAAAACCTTTACTTATGGCGCCTTTGCAAGAGACCTTCACGAGAAAATATCTTCAC
>CAYNFR010000059.1:0-4316 GCA_964396595.1 uncultured Saprospiraceae bacterium
CTCTTTAGCGGGCACAAAGTAACCATTACTATAAACTGAATAGTAGTTGAAAACGTACGGTATGCATAATCCAAATTCCGTGCCAAAAACCTAACAATAGACTAATACGCTTATATGATTTGTATTTCTCCTAGCCTGACCTTGCCACCTTTGGCGGTGATGGTACGCTATCTTAGCGCAAGCGAGATACTCATCGAAGCTAGAGAAAATTATCAGAAAAAGACCTTTCGAAACAAATTTTACCTGCACTCCCCTTCCGGTGATATAGTATTCACCATTCCGTTGCGCAAAGGAAAACACCAACAGTGCGGCATTACTTCTGTAGAAATAGCTTACGACGAAAACTGGATGCTTAAGCTCGACCACATGCTCAAAGCAGGATACGCCAATGCGCCTTATTACGAGCACTACATAGATAGTCTTATGGCCATACCTCGGTCGTCTCCACACACCCTATTTGAGCTTAATATGCGATGGCTAGATTGGATACTGGATAAAATGAAAACAAAGCTGACATACCGATACACGGATGAATACCACGCTTCTTATGCGGGTAACTATGAGGATTTGAGAAATCAGGTAAGTACGGGTTCTTCTTTGTTCACGCAGGAATACCTAGCATACGAAAAAAACTTTTGGGCGCAGCCCAATACTCCATCATCTCTGAGTATTCTTGATACACTGTTCTATCTCGGCCCTGAGACAACCGCTTATCTGAATAGTATTGAAATCTATACAGTACATTTACGTCCATAGAGAAGCTTAACTATGTTTAAAAACGCCGCTCAGCGATTAGAAGCAATACGAACTGCAAATCATAAATTGTGGGAATTATTATCCCTCATAAGCGGCGATATCGGACAAGATACCCTCAAGGATACGCTGACAGATCTCCGTATTCATCTGGATGATCCATACTTGTTTGTGATTGTAGGCGAAGTAAAAGCCGGTAAGAGTAGCTTCATCAATGCGCTGCTCCGCTCTGAGAAGGAAATATGCCGAGTGGCTCCTTCACCCATGACAGACACGATTCAGCAAATCGTATATGGCGAGGTAGAAAGTGAGATCTTTCTTAATACCCATCTCAAAAAAATCACCCTGCCGATCGACATCCTCAAGGATATTGCCATAGTTGATACGCCTGGCACGAATACCATCATAGATCATCATCAGGAGATCACCGAACGATTCATCCCGGCAGCCGACTTGATCATCTTCGTATTCGAAGCAAAAAATCCCTACCGTGAGTCGGCATGGCAATTCTTTGATTATATAAATGCGCAATGGTGGAAAAAAGTAGTTTTTGTTTTACAACAAAAAGACTTATTGCCATCAGAAGATCTTGCTATCAATATAGATGGCGTTCATGCCCAAGCAAAGAAAAAAGGCGTCAGAGATGCAAGGGTATTCGCTGTATCAGCTAAACAAGAATTGCAGTCCGAACTAGATAGCGGATATGAAGCCCTGCGAAATTATATACAATCAGAAATACTTGATGGGAAAGCACCCGTGCTAAAACAACAAAACAACCTGAGTACGCTTCGCACGATCTATAATCGTATGAAAGAAGGTGTGGATACACGCAAGCAACAATTTGAACTGGACAGCCGGTTTAGGAATGACATAAAAGAAAGTCTGGATCGCCAGCAGCAATTCTCCGCTCGTCAGGTAGATATGCTTGTAGAAAATCTTGTGAGCGCTTATGATGGCGTCACACGTCCACGAATCGGTGAAATCGAAGATGGTCTGGGATTTTTCAACATGATCGGCAGATCATTCAGCTCGACATTTGGAAGCGGCATGAAACCAACAGAGTGGCTTAATGATATTCTCGGTAAGATGGAACAAGATCTCAGTTATAAGCTCAAGCAGAAGCTCAATGATGGTGTTGTTGACATCGCGGACAGTATCCAGCAGATGGCAAAAGTGGTAGATCTTAAAATCCGCAACAGCCAAACAGTACTAAAAGATGATCATCATATCTTCAGCGATATTGCCGAGAAAAGAGCATACATCCTTCAAGATTTACATCAATCATTTTCCTCCTTCATGAGCAATAGCACTAACTTTTATGACCCCTCCATTACCAAAGGTACAGAACACATCCCGTCAACTCTCGCCACAGGTAGCGGAATGGCGGTAGTGGGTATAGTGCTCTCGACGATCACCAATGGTATGGTATTCGATATCACAGGCGGTGTTTTAACGACCTTAGGTCTACTGTTCGCCGGTGTAACAATCGGTTTCCAAAAAAGAAAAATCCTGCGCCAATTCAATGCTGAAATTGATAAAGGCCGCACCAGATTTCATAGCGAAATAAGCCACAGCCTCAAGGAATATATCGCTTCCATCAAAGATAAAATCGATGCTAACTTCCATAAATTTGATCAGCACCTCGATACAGAAAAAAGAGATCTCGATAGATTTGAAAATAATCTAACTACATCTGTGCAGCAGATCAATGAGATAGAGAAGGCTATCCATCGGGAGTTGATATGAGTAAATAATGTAAGATTCTACGCCTATACTGAGTACAGGCCCATAGCGTCCGTGGGGTTTAAGATCAGTCTTCTTGGCCGCTATTTTTATTGGTGCATGCTATCACTATATCAATGAATCACAAACAGAACATGTCTGACACAGAAGCTAAATACAAGCAATGTATAATGTATGAAACCCTTAATCAATAATAGGCTACTTATGTCACCCAGACAAACCTCTCCCCTATCGACTAATAGCCTATGTGTAAGACCATATCGCCCAAAAGGATGATGCCGCCTGACCTCGTGTTAAGAATTATGTCACATTTTGCCTAATAATCCAAAACACATTAAGAAAAGAGTGACTTGTCCTGAAATAGGTTTACACTAAAACAGTATAAAAATGGACAACAAAAAGAGAAAAATCATTCAGAAGAAAGGTAAACATTTTACCGAAACGGAACGTCATGCTATCATCCAGGAGATGCTCAAGAACAAATGGACCAAGCAATATTCCTGGATGCTCTATACGGGCGAGCTGGAAGAAAGAGGGCAATTGCTTAGATGGATGCGCAAACTGGGTTATGTAGGCAAGATTGAGCATAAGCAGTTTGTGAGCAAAAGAAGCATACGTAGATTTGAAGTAAAATCTACCGTCATGGCTGAAAAGCAAAATCCCGAGCAGGACTCTTTTGAAAATCTTCAACTCAAAAAGCGAATTGCCGAGTTGGAAAAGCAGTTGAAGGATGCCGAAATGAAAGCCATTGCCTACTCCACGATGGTGGATATTGCAGAGAAAGAATTCAATATCCCGATCAAAAAAAAGTTCAATACCAAACCATCTCAGAAATGAAAACGAATTTTCATCACATAGGACTTGCCAGATTATGTGGCTGGTTTGGTATCACTAGACAGGCATATTACCAGGAAAGCTGGAAAGGAATCGAAGTGAGCATTGAAACTGAAGTGCTGCTAAAAGAAGTGCATCAGATCCGCAAAGATCACAAACGAATCGGGACACGAAAGCTCTATGAGCTGCTTGCACCAATAATGATGGAGCATAAAATAAAAATAGGAAGAGATAAGTTGTTTGACCTACTATCAGCCCATCATTTGCTCATCCGTAGACGGAGAAGAAACATACGGACAACCTTTTCCAACCACTGGTTACGGAAATATCCGAATCTCATCCGGAGCTTTGTTCCTACTGCTCCCAATCAACTCTGGGTCAGTGACATTACTTACTGGAAAGTGAACAACATTGCGGTTTATATCACCTTCATTACTGATGCTTATTCGCATCGCATTGTCGGGTATAATCTTGGCGAATCACTGGAAGCAGTAGAAAGCATCAAGGCATTGCAAATGGCTCTCTCTGCCTTGGGGGCAGAGAGCCATTTGAATCTGATCCATCACAGCGACAGAGGACTTCAGTATTGTAGTACAGCATACGTGAAATTATTGGTTGATAGTGACATTCAAATCAGCATGACTGAATCAGGCGACCCTTTGGAGAATGCTATTGCAGAAAGAGTAAACGGAATTTTAAAGGAAGAATATTTAGATACAGAGCAAATTAAAACGGTAAAGGAAGCCATTGCTTACTTGCATAAAGCAATGAAACTTTACAACAACAAACGACCTCACATGAGTATCAGCAACTACACTCCCGATGCGGTTCATTATGCAACAGAACCTGTTCGAGTGAAGCGATTGTGGAAGAATTATTATCGGAAGAAGAAAGCAAATGTAAACTCATATCAGGATTAAAATTAATTTTGTAAATGAATAACAGGATTAACAATAAAAACTGTAAACTTTTTTCAGGACGAGTCA
>CAYNFR010000060.1:0-4043 GCA_964396595.1 uncultured Saprospiraceae bacterium
TGATTTCAGGTCTTGAAAGGATTCAAGCCCAAAATCCATTTTTTGTTTACTAATTATTGGGATGACAAAATTTGCTTTTTCGTATAGTAGCTTACCATACTTTAAACCCATTTCGTAAAACTCTCCATATAATCTCGGATGATACATTCTAATTCGTTGTTTTTCTCGGTTTGCTCTTTTATCTCAAACTTTTTTCAAAGCTGGCTATTTCTTTAATATTGTCAATATCTTGCCCAATTAAAACATTCTGTCACCCACATGTCTGCACTATTAGCATTTAAGAAATATTTTTGTCAAAAAAACATAGTCACTTAATTCTTTCTATTGTTTTTAAATGACTTATCAGGATAGGCTGGCACAGGCGGTACATCTCTTGGGTCTTCTGCGATTCTTTCTTGTAGATGTTTTATTGCGCGTTCCAACTGAGCATCTCTCCCGTTAAACGTTTCGTAGGGAAGATTATCAACTTCAATATCTGGCACATGGCCGTGGCCTTCGATCAGCCATTGACCATCATCCCCATAAACGCCATGCATAGGAGCACTTGCCACCCCGTTGTCTGACAAGCGATTTCGAGAGTTCACCCAAACTTGCCCTCCCCATGTCCGAATACCTATGGTTGCGCCCAGCCCGAGCCGTCTAAAACCTTCTGCAAATGTTTCACCATTAGAGCCTGTTCTTTCATTGACCAATACGACCATGTGACCTCTAAAAGCATAGTCCATATTCAAATAGGGCTCTCCTGTTCTGTCTTTAAAATACATCCAGGCTTGTCTCAATAATTTGTCGAGCACAATAGCATCCATCCATCCGCCAGCGTTGTAACGCATATCGATTATCAATCCTTTTTTATTAAAGACAGGAAAAAACTCCCTGTAAAATTGTCCAATATCCCAGTTATCCATGGCACTCAGGTGTAAATATCCAATTTGATTATCGCTTTTTTCTTCCACTTTAAGACGACTTTCGTATTCCCAAGCACCATATTTCAGCCAATAGTCACTTGATAAAGGTTTTACAATCACATCTCTGCTTGTAACACCTCTTTTTATCGTCAACCTTACTTGCTTCCCAGCTTGATTTCTGAGCAACTCACCTATATCCATGGCTGACAAAGCTTCTTTACCATTTACTTTGGTAATCACATCGCCTTCTTTGATGTCAAGGTATGTGTCATCCAATGGAGATCTCCTGTTAGGGTAATCCGGGTCGGCTTTGTAAATATGGTCAATACGAAACCCACCATTTATGATGTCTCTGCTAGTTTTTGCCCCCAAACTGGCCACTTCAATATGCTTATGGTCGCTTGGCATATCTCCGCCACTGGCATTGGCGTGCAGCACGGATAGCTCTCCAATCAAGCGTGCCAATACATCATTTAATTCTTTTCTGGTGGTAACACGGTCAACCAAAGGGAGGTACTTATGATACATTGCATCCCAATCTACACCGTGCATGTTCTTGTCATAAAAGTAATCCCGCTCCATTCGCCACGCATCTTTGTAGAGTTGTTTCCAATCTTCTCCGGGGTTCATAGAAAATTTACAACCACTTAAATCTACAGGCTTATCCAAGTTCACGCTTCCCGTACCAGCACCAACCATGTAATAGGATTCCCCTTTTCTAATAAGTAGCTTCTTGCCATCAGTGGTCATTTCAAACCCACTAACTTTAGTAGCCATATCAGTTAATTCAGCTTTTTCGCTGGTAATTTTAGCTACTTTCAGATGAGCATTGGCGTTTGAGCCTGTTTCATTTCCTAAGAGATAAATAGCATTATCATTGACTTCGATTTTACTGTAGTTTCCAGCTGCGATAGGTACTCCCATAGTTCTTGATTGAATGTCAGTCTTATCAATGCTTACCACTAATTTACCCTTAGGCTTCTCCGTTTCTGAAGGTTCATTAGAAAGTTCATCTTTTTCTCTGAAGGGTGACCTTGCGCCCTTCTTCAAGGCAACATGATATACACCAATACTCCTATCCCAATGTACTCCGCCTAACCTTGCTCCTCTTGGACTACCTACCAAAGTATTGAAACCTCGGTCGGAAAGAAAATAGATGAATAGTCCATCTGGACTCCACTTCACACTAAAGTTATTGGAACGGTCTGTAGTTAAATCGAAAATAGAACCGTCATTGACGTTGTAAATTTTGATTTGAGCCATGCCATTGAGGGCCTTTTGTACAAAGGCTAACCATTGGCTATCAGGCGACCATGCAAAATCTCGGATACCTTGTTGGTTGGTAGATATTCTCTTACTTTCTCCGGTGCTCAAGCTGAGAACGTACATATTGTTTTCAACATCATCATAAGCCAACCATTTTCCATCAGATGAAGGTATGCCTTGATACCTGAGCAGGTGAGCATTCTTGGTTACAGGCTTAACTTTATCTTGCCCGTTTGCCGCAAACTGAACAAACTCAAACTCTCCACTCTGATCGGACAAAGCGATGATATTCTCCCCATCATGAGAAAAAGCGGCATCCCGGTAGCGAATAACGGCACCTTTTTGTTCTGTAAATGCAATTGTGCGTCCCTTTTCTACTGGAACATTAAAAACTCTCCCTCTGGCGGTAACTACTATTTTGTCACCACTTGGACTTGGATGTACGGAGGTAATGTACTTTTCTGGATTTTCGATCCACCTTTCTCTTAAATGTTCCAAATCAGAGGTTAAACGGATATCTATTTTATCATACTTCCCTGATGCAATATCCAATAGCCAAAGGTCAGCAGCGTGTTGATATACTATTTTGCCATCATGAAGATTAGCCGAGCGAACATCAAATTCGGTATGTGCAGTATGTTGCTTTAAGTCTTTTCCATCTGCATGCATTGACCAGATGTTCTTCATGCCATCTCTGTCGGTGATGAAATAAACCCTGCCTTTGAACCACATAGGATTAAAGCTTTCTACCAAATGGTCGGTGGTTAATTCTACCGCTTCATTTTTCCCGTTAAATTTCCATATCTGACGTGTCCAGCCACCTTTGTATCTTTTGACATTGTCATTGGAGTCATCGAGTGGTACAAAAAACCAAGTTCCGTCCTGATTCTGTATTCCATGATTGGCTTGATGGAGTGGTACAATTGACTTTTGTTTTGAAATAAGGTTAATGGTAACTAGTTGAGCGTTTGGTAGTTTACTAAATTCAGATGTTTGATAAATGAGGTTCCCATCAGGAGTCCAGCCTACAGCATTCGAGCCTTCTGAATAAGTCCATCTTGTAGGTATGCCGCCTTCTAAGGGCATTGTGTACACTTCCCTTGGCCCTTCGTAGCTAGCGGTATAGACCAGTGTCTTTCCATCGGGTGAGATTCTGGGATATTGCTCTTCTTCCAGATGCGTAGTGAGTCTCTGCGCAAGTCCTCCCTGAGTAGGTACTTTCCAAATATCACCCTCTGCGACAAAAACAAGGGTGTTTTGGTAAATGTCAGGATGTTGGTAAAATCCTTCAAAGCCTTGTGCCATGGCTTGGTTTAAACATAGTACCATGACTAGCATAAACCCAATTAATTTTATGTTTGGTATCATTTTATACTCATTTTAGAACTTTCTTAATGCAACTATTTGGCGAAAGTAATTATTTTTTGAAATCGCAACATTGTTGCATTTAAAGCTTTTTAATATGTAATCAATAAAATGAGTTTGATTATATGTGGAATTTGTCCGAAGTACTCTTTAAATACTAATAAGATTTTTAGTATTTGCTCCAAGGGATTTGTATGAATGTTGCATTTTCGCACTGCAATGAGGCATAACGTCAGTTCGTCTAAAAACCCAAAATAACCCTAATCCCCCTCCATGCCATGCGTTTTGAGCGCTTTTAGGGCTAAATAAGCAAGGGCCTTATGCCAAGCGGGTTTTGAGGCTGGAAAATTTAACGGCCTGAAAAGCGCTTAGGTGGCTTTGAACACCCAACAGCATTTCTGCCCCTGCTGCAATAGCGGCCTGTTGCGTAGCATTTTGGTGTCGAGTAGACAAGGGGAATTTCACCCCTACCTTCCCACAGAACCGTACGTGAAAGTCTCCCTTCAT
>CAYNFR010000061.1:0-3885 GCA_964396595.1 uncultured Saprospiraceae bacterium
CATCGAATAAAATGATTAAAATAGACTAATATTTCATCACAATTATAAGAAAAAGGGAGATACGTAATATCTCCCTTTTTTGTTAGACACTTATGAAACCCAAGTTAATAAAACTACAGCGAATAGGGAACGATGACATTGGCTTCATTTACGTTTTAGATAATATTTCATTTAAATGCATCAGATCATATTTTATTAAAAGCACTCCGGCCGAAATTATTCGTGGTAATCATGCACATAAAAGTCTATCACAAATATTAATCGCACTGAATGGTAAAGTAAATATTACACTAACCAATCAAAAGGGTGAAGTTTTCAATCATAAGCTTGATAACCCACAAACTGGTTTATATATCCCTCCTATGTTTTGGAGAGTTATATCGTTTTCTAAAAATGCTATTCTTCTATGTCACGCGGACCAACCATACAGCGAAAACGATTACATACGAGATTTTAAAGAGTTCAAAAACTATAGATTATGAAGTTTAATGATAGGAATGTTATCATTGGACTTAATGTTCATATTGGTAAAAATGTGCGGATTGGAGATAATACGATAATACATGACAATGTAACAATTGGAGACAACACTATTATATCGAATAACTGCATAATAGGCGAGCCCATAGCAGACTATTATAATTATCCAGACTACATTAATCCAAGCTCAAAAATTGGTAATAATTCCCTAATACGGAGTGGTAGCATTATCTACGCTGGCAGCGATATAGGTTCCAACTTTCAAACAGGTCACAATATTATATTGCGAGAATATGCCAAGATCGGAAATAATACATCAATTGGCTCCAATAGTGATATAATGCAAAATGTATCAATAGGCAATCATTGTAGAATACATAGCAGTGTAATTATATCAAAACAAACCATTATAAAAAACTACGTATTTATCTACCCCTTTACCGTTATAACAGAAGATCCATTCCCTCCATCCTATGAACATCTTCCACCATTTATTGATGATTTCGCTGTTATCGCAGTCAGTTGCATAATTTTTCCAGGAGTGTACATCGGCAAACATGCCTTAATCGGTGCCGGATCTATAGTTACAAAAAACGTACTCGATAATATGTTCGCTTATGGTTCTCCTGCAATTATCAAAGGTAAAACTTCAGAGCTAACTGATGATGAAACGACACAATCTTTGTATCCATGGCCACAAAGATTCTCTAAGTACATGCCTTGGGATAAGGAAGGCTATGCGCATTGGATAGAAAGTAAGAAATAATTCTGATTAGGCAATCATGTCCATGCAACCACTAGTATCAATTATATGTCTAAACTATAATGCAGAACGATACGTTCTTCAATGCCTTAAAAGTTTGATAACCCAAACCTATGAAAAAATTGAAATAATCATCATCGACAATGCTTCTTCTGATCACTCCCCTGATATAATCAACGAATTCATTAAGCAAACTAAAGTATCTCACATTGACATACTTTATATTCTCGAATCCGTGCCTATAAAAATAACAACTGCTTTGAACAAAGGCTTAACAGAAGCAAGTGGCGATTATATACAATTCATCGCTAGTGATGACCTACTACATCTAGACAAAATAAATAAACAGATCGCTTATATAAATGATTCCAAAAAAGATATTCATGTCATTTACTCCGATTTGGAACTAATTGATGATACATCAAATAAATTGAACGTCACTTGGCTTAGTAAACAACATAAAAGTTCTTTTCCAGTAGGAAATATTTTTGAAGATATTCTTATCGGCAACATAGTAATTCTACCATTATCTATGTTAATAAAAAAAGAAGCATTAACACAAATTGGCAACTTTGACTCCAATCTGGAAATAGAAGATTATGATATGAATCTAAAGTTAAGTCATAAATACTACTATTATCATATAGGTGAAAAACTCGCCTTCTATCGTATACATAACGATAATATAAGTAAAAAACTATTTCTATCCTATTCTCAGAGTAAAATCCAATCCATTCTGAATATACTTCCCCAAATAAACAGTCTCAGCGAAAAGCACAAAGTAAACAAACATATTAACTACTTGCTATTTAGAACACTTCCCTTCAATTCTAAAGATTATATTGAGTGCATAAAACTTAGTAAAAATAAATTTGTATTATACCCGATTCACTCATTTTTATATAATAATAGACATTTGGCCAAAATTATATCTAAATTATTACTTATGCTATTGTCGAATAAAGTAATAACTACACTAATCCATAAAAAAGTACGAAACAATGTCTTTAGATAAACTTGTTACAGTTATCATACCTACATACAATAGGAAATCATCGATTCTTCGCGCGGTCTACTCTGTTCTCAAACAATCGCATACCTTAATCCAACTAATTGTAATTGATGACTGTTCTAATGATAAGACCATCGAGACTTTAGCCTCCATAATTGACCATAGAGTAACAATAATAAAAAACAAAAGTCGCAAAGGTGCAGCCATTTCTAGGAATATTGGTATAGAAGCATCAACAGGAAAATATATCGCATTTCTAGATAGCGATGACGAATGGGAATATAATTATTTAGAGGAAAGAATTAAATTTATCACCCTTCATAAAGTTCATGTAATTTATGGATCCATGATATTGATCCAACAAAATAAACATCACTACTATAAGTCAAGAGATTTAAAAAAAAATGAGTCCATGGCAAACTATCTCTTATCTGGCAGATTAAGAGCTGTTACATCATCGATATTCGTGGATCAGATTGTAACTTCAGTATTACAATTTAACAATGTACCTATTCATCAAGATTATGAATTCATGATTCAAGCTTCTCGTAAATTTAAATTAAAGTGCGACTCGAGATTTTTAGGAAAATATTATCACACATCAACATCCATAAGTCTAAATATCAATAAAGCATCACTCGATTTTATAGAAAAGTACAATGACGAAATAAATACTTTCAATTTTGCATTTTTTTTACTGAGAAAATCTTGGTTTTTCTATGAACAAAAGAACCTCTTGCTTATTAGTCATGCCAAATTATTAATCAATAAAAAATCTAATGAATCAAATATATTTTCCTTCATTATCCTATGGATTATTAAAAAAAATATGCAAAAGCTAAGCTATACGTTAAAAGCTATTTTAGGCTAACAACTTAACAATTAATAGATACCCCCTTTTACAACCCCTTTTTTGCTACTATAAAGTAAGCGACAGGAAATTGTCGTAAACCACTATAATTAATCGAAAGTATATTGAAAGGTACTATCATCTTTCGAAGAGCATGCTCCGAAAACCGCCAATAATCATTAGGCTCATCATGCAAAGGGTACATATAGGGAACAAACACAACTAGACGTCCACCAGGTTTAATAGCACGATACATATTAGTTATGGCTAAGCTATATTCATATACATGTTCTAATACGTTCATACAAATAATCACGTCATACTTTTCATTCCCCATATTACTAGTAATATCAATAATATCGTGTCCGAAATCTTCAATGATATCTGACTGAATAAAAACATTCGACTCCCCAAAATATTTTCTTGCTGAATAGGGATATACTTTTCCAATTCTCTTGCCGCTGCCAATCTCCAATATGATACTATTCTCAATTCCCTCTGCAAAGCCTCTGATACATTTGTTATTAAATCTCCTAATCCCAAATATCAGATGAACCATGGCTCTTATGATCCATTTCATTAGGCTTGCGTATATTCTTTACAATACTCTGGAATAGTTGTACTCAGTGAAAATGATTTTACAATCTTTTGCCGAGCAGACATTTTAATATTCCGATTTTTCTCATCTTCATTTTTGTATATCTCTTGTAATAATAAAACCAATTCAGTTTCATCACTGTACATGAATCCATTGTATCCATGATCTATGACATCCTCACC
>CAYNFR010000062.1:0-2635 GCA_964396595.1 uncultured Saprospiraceae bacterium
GCAACTACAATCTTGAGCGAAATAAAGTCATCTACAGAGAGTCGAAAAGACTGGAAGCTCAAGCGGTTTGAATTTGCTACCAAGCGACATAAGCGTCATACCACACCATGCGAGGACTGCTTATATTTCTCTCCACTTACGTTCGCATACACCTGTTTACGAATGCTTTAATTACGAAAGTCTTAATGATTAATTACAGAGTAAAACCAGATAATTACTCGGTATTGAATTGATATGACTAGAAGGATAATAAATAAGATGTTAGCAAAGTGCAGCAATTTGAGATATACTTATATTGTAGTGGATTAATGACATGTTGATGAAGGAGCGAGGATTATTGATCAGTCGAGTGGCCGTTTCTACTTTCTTTTTTGTGAATGGTTTTTTGTATGCTAACTGGACCTCACGTCTGCCGGAATTGCAACGCTTTTATGTGATAAATGATGCGCAGTTAGGTGCGATGCTTTTTTGTATTGCGCTGGGGTCAATTGTAGCTATGCCATTAGCCGGCTGGATGGGGCATAGATTTGGGTCAGCACGGCTAGTTACGGTAGTATCGATACTTTATTGCCTTGCCATACCTTTGGTGGCTTATTCGCGCGATGAATGGGTGATAAGGTTGTGCTTTTTCTTTCTTGGTGCGGCAAATGGCTCTATGGATGTAGCGATGAATGGGCAGGCTGTCTTGGTGGAGAGGAGATGGGGAAGCATGATTTTTTCTTCTTTTCATGCTGTGTTCAGTATTGGTATGGCATTGGGTGCGCTATGCGGTGGCATTTTTTCTGATTGGGGCATAGGCTTGTCGGCACATTTAGGGAGTTTGGCTATTATAGGTGGGGTATTTATTGGATGGGCATCGACACGATTACTTCCAGAACCACTTGTTGAAATAGGTGAGAGTGACACAGGCAAACCAGGGACTAAGAGGCATGTGATTTTGTTGATCTTGCCTTTTGGGCTGATAGCATTTTGTTGTATGACAGGGGAGGGGTCGATGGTGGATTGGTCGGCACTTTTTGTCAATAAAGTGGTGGGCCAGAGTGAGAAAATTAGTGCGTGGGCTTTTGGATCATTTGGTGTGGCGATGACGGTGGGTCGGTTATATGGTGACAAAGTAATAGAGCGATATGGCAAGTTTCGTGTATTACAGATGGAGGCTTTATTGGCCATTTTAGGAATGGTTATTGTTATTGTTTTTAGTGCTACGTGGAGTTCATTTGTCGGATTTTTTATGATTGGATTGGGACTGGCAGTCATTGTTCCAATCGTATTCTCGTCGGCAGGCAATGTCCATGGTGTATCCCCTTCAGTAGGCATCTCTATGGCAACTTCTATAGGCTATGCGGGATTTTTTATTGGCCCTCCGGTGATTGGATATCTAGGAGAGATGAAGGATCTTCGCTTGGGATTTGGGTTTGTGCTGTTTTTATTTGTGTTGATGTATCTATTGATAAAGTTCTTTGTCGGAAGAGAGGAGGAGTCGAGATCATAGTGTGATTGAAACAATTCGTTTCTGTCATTGCCAAGAGTTTCTTCCAGTGTGTTACAAGGATATAATATTGCCCTAGATCGCTTGCTAATCTTCCGCTTATACTCTCGAAGTTGATATTATTCTTGACTAGTGCTGAATGTTTCAATTAAATTACTAACTCAAGTTACGGTAGTCAAACCAGGGTAATCATAAGAGCTTATTATTTTGCCTAATTAATTGGTAATAAGTATATTAGAACTTGAATAAAAAACAATCCAATCGAATAAAATCTGTGATGCCGCTATCTGAGATACGTATCATAAATAGACTGCCGCAACTTGAGAACCTTATTATCTTAGTAACCGTATGACAAACATAATTGCTAAGCTTATTAGCTTTTTCACATAGAATAGTATAAACTTTATTCCTACTTTAGTCTGATAACACAAGACCGTTTTCCCCTCTTGCTTAAAAAGAAGCGTATTAAGATTGTGAAATATAACGCTGAGATGGAAAATAGCATAAGCTAATAAGGTTGAAAGGATGACGACGGGGGTTAGGCATGTTACTAGGGTAATAAGGTTATACATGCCTTTTTGCCTCGAGTAAATCGTGCTGTTTCCTCAGCGCGTCACATTAAGATCTCAAGTTCGCGTAGTAAAAAAAGGGTAAAAACAAGAGCTTTATTTTAGCCAATCACTTGATTATTGGTATATTAAAGTATGAATAAAAATCAACATGTTCGTCGATAAAATAATTTTAATTTTCAACAATATCTATCAAGTTTTAACGAATAATATTGCTTTAAACACATTGGGTAATAAGTTTATTAGTCGGCTGCTTCTGAATGATTTAAAAAGGAAATGTCGCTATGCCTATTAGCAATATAATCGGCCAAATTTTACAATAATGTAAAGATTCCTGGAAGTCTTCTATGAAAACACTCAGAAGTTCGCAGAAGCCTTAAACGGGCAAGTAGATCATCTAATCGAAAGGGATCATTAACATCTTGCGAGTACTAGCCGCAAATAGGGATTCGAATGATCATTTGGCTACCGAAAGTTGAGTTACTACTTGAATGCTCTATTAGCTTTTCCATGTTGCCAAGTACTTCTCAATAACCGTCACGATAATATCACAACATTGATGGAGTTCTTCTTCTGT
>CAYNFR010000063.1:0-1974 GCA_964396595.1 uncultured Saprospiraceae bacterium
TGAGGTCGCTGTACATAAGTCGGGCATTGCCCAGATGGTCGCTGATGGTGTATTCGTAGCGATCGTTTGTAAATAATCGGGATTATCTCTTGTAAACTTATATTCATCGCCAGTTACAAACTGCCGATAGCGGGGGCAACTCCCTATTCAAAAAAACTACTCTTTAAAGAATTCCTTGATGCTTATATTCTTAAAGACTCTCTGCAAAAACAGCT
Source organism: uncultured Saprospiraceae bacterium (assembly GCA_964396595.1). Lineage (GTDB taxonomy): Bacteria > Bacteroidota > Bacteroidia > Chitinophagales > Saprospiraceae > CAYNFR01. Next base: position 216 of record CAYNFR010000063.1, read on the forward strand.
CGCTTAAAATCACTTTTTGAACCTATATATCATCAACAAATAAAAGAAATAAGAACTTCCTATTATCCCGAGCATTGGCCAAGAAGTACCCTTCGCAGGATCAATGAATTTTATAATCAAAAGGACTATAAATGTTAAACCATACAAATGGAATAACCAACGATAGGATATGTCCTCGTATATGGTTTTTCCACGAACAATTTTTTGTCGTTCAATACCGCTTTGCTGATTTTTATTTTTTACAATCTCTATAAATTCAATATTGAATCGCTCAAAATCATCATCAATTTTAAACATATTCGAACGATAAAATTTGTACCGCAAATTGTTATTCAGGTTCAGCTTAAAGTTATCAAATGACCGATCAGGTTCAAATACATAATTATCTATCAATTCCCATCTGATCAAGACGTTCTTTTGAAAATCTAAAAGGAATCTTCTTTCCCAATAATGTTTTAGCCCATTCGAATCTAACTTTATTCTAATTTTAGCACTGGCAACAATATGAGATATAGAAAATATTGGAAAAATCAATGCCCCAATTATGAGTGCAAACACAAAAAAGGAGGTATCTCTGGTTTCAAAAATTTTACTGTACAATAGTATTGCAATAAACGACAGTCCGACTACTGATACAATAAATCGCCAATAAGAATGAATAGTTATATAATATTCTCTTTCTTCCATATTCTAGTCATTGATACCCCATACATTTCTTCTAACCCACGGTCGAATTTTATTGCGATATATCGAGGTTCTTCCAATTCCCCTTCTACCTATACCTTCAAAACCAATAGTCCAAGGCACTGAAATGGGTGCAGGGGCAAATGTTGATATTCCAGTAGATGTTAACTCAATGCCTAATTGGGTTCCACTTATTTGTCCAGAGTAGTATTGATAACCACTACCAATAGCACTAACTCCTCCGAAGCCTCGATTCAATCCAGTAGCTAATTTCGATCCACTTATGATACTATTCATATGCGCCCTGGTACCTGTATACTGATTAAATCCTTGTGATCTAATGCTATAATAATTGCCCGAGACACCTCTATAATTACCTTCATTTGCAAGATTATATCCGATAGCGCTTGAAACTGCTCCTAGTCCAGATGCAATTGATGCCCAATTACTTACATTGTTTGTTTTGCTGGCAGTTATTACAACCTCTGGCCCACTCGCTCTTGGGCATTCAGGACAATGACTCTGATGATTTAAAGCTGTAAGTGCAACACCTTGTCCAGCCCCAATAAAAAAATTACCACCACTTATGGCACTTGTCACACCCCCAGATAATCCACCGCTAACATATGCACCAATTCCAGACAAGTCATTAAATGATGATCCAAAGCCACTACTAACAGCACTACTTAAAAATCCACTTCCGAAACTCCCGCCATTACTCAATGATGATATCCCACCTACAACACCGTGTCCAAGCGCTCTGCCTATTTCTTTTCCAACACCACCAACAGCCCCAAAAGCATTTCCTATACCTGCCGTTGCTGCTGCTGTTGCACCACCTATTATAGCTCCTTTCAAAGCACCATCCCAGCCATTTTGTAATCCTCCTGAAATGGCACCGATAGCTGCCGCAATCCCTACTGCTGCCAAAAACGGTAGATCCCCCTCTGGATCCACATTACTAATGGGATTATTCCCCATGCTATTATATGGCGATAAACCATATAAAGCCTCCGCTTTCGGATCCACCTGCCATCCGCTACAGCACATCACCACGAAGTGATGTGTGTAGACT
>CAYNFR010000064.1:0-1877 GCA_964396595.1 uncultured Saprospiraceae bacterium
CAGCAAGATCGCCTGCTTGGTAGCTGGTCTCACGCGGCACGAACCGGATGGCCTCATCTTTCTGTGCTATCACCGGCGAAGGTGTAAGGTTATGATATCGATTGAGATGTCTAGCCAAAGCTACTGTATCCGCGGCACTGATCACACCATCACCATTGGCATCTATATATTTGAGATTTATGCCACTTACTTGCTCATAATGCCAATCTTCCGCGCGCTGTCCTATCCATGCATCGCTGATTTCAGTGCGGTCAGTCCCCCCTTCTCCATAATGCAATCCTATAGGTAATAAATCAAGCAGGCTCACGACCCCATCATTATCTGTATCGCCTGACCACACACAGTCACGACCCACACAGCCACATCCCGATGAACTATTAAGAACAAGTACTTTCACATTCACTCTTCTGCATGCATTCTCACCAGTACAATACTCTATGGCGAAAGTATCATCTCCTGTAAAGCCCACATTGGGTTGATAGACAATCATGCGATAACCATGGGAGGCATCACAATTGTCAGAGGGCAAGAAAGCATCCAGATTGATATCGAGTCGCCCTCTGCGAGGTTGACTAATGATAGACCATGAATAATTCGTAATAGGTATGGTATAATCTAATATTAGGGGAGTTCCCCTCGGTATTTCAAAGCTATAATCTGTCTGACTAGGTAAGTAATCACCCACATAGATCTCTATCGAAGCCGTATATGGTATAACGCCATCCAAAATGGTATAACTAAAAGTTTTTACCCCGGAAAACCCGGCAGGTGCTTGATAACTCAGGATACCATTTGCAAGAGACAGTTCCGGCGAGTGCGCTATAATGGGTATATCGGTGCGTAAATCATTAACTCTAGGATCAAAAGACACGGTGCTGTTGCGATTTGTAAATACCCTATCAGGCACAGCCACACCAGTGCTTTCGTTTGCATCGAGAACTTGGATACTTACCGTGACCGTTTCATTCGCCGCATTTCGGAAAATCAATGGCTGTGTGCCGACAGCGATGGGATTTGGCACGAAAGTATGTCCAAAGCCACTAGAACTTATTGAACCCAATACAAGTTGTCCGCTAGTTTCTAGTTGATATGTTTCATCATCCAAGATAATGGTCAGCGGGTTACGATTATCCGTCGTGTAAAAGAAACTTGATCCCGCCATAGAAGCACCGCGGACTAATACACTGATCACACCAGCAGAGCGATAAGCTGAAGCGTCAGCACTGAAATAATTGAAATGCACGAGACCACTAAAATCAGCAGGTGCAGTATATCGCACAATACCATTGACGATTTCTGCTGAACCGTCGCGAGGTGGATCGATAGAGACTAAGCTCGTATTGCCATTACCTGCTACATCATTGGAAAGAACATCAATATCGATATTTTGTCCGGGATTAACAACAGCATGATCCGGACGTGCTTCCAGCAATGATCGTACTACCTTGATCCGAATAGTGGTATAGCCTATTCCGTCCAGTGAAGAATAATCTACCACAAATCGACTTATACCTTCAAATTCATTGCCGGCTATATAGCTAAAGTTAGAAATCAGATTGATACCACCTCCATCATCCACAGTTATGGCAGAACTGCCCACATTGGAAGAAGACAAGATGTTTATCGGACGATTAGAGTTAAAGCTGAGTGTTATGGACTCTCCCTGTAATACAGTTCTCTCAATAAGCGAAGGATTGACGCTCTCCTGAGCGTGTAAAGCACTCAAAATAAAACTAAACAAGAATAAAAAGTATAATCTAGCAACCATGTCTACGTACTCTTTAATTTCAAGTCGCAAGGTAAGGCTTTTTTATGAGCCAAGCTACTGATATAGAGAAAAAATATATATGAATTTTTATCATAATATATCTTTTCAG
>CAYNFR010000065.1:0-1725 GCA_964396595.1 uncultured Saprospiraceae bacterium
GTTCTGGAAAAGGCTCTGTATCTCCTTCACAAAGAGATCCGCAGCGTGCATTTTCTCCAAAGCAAAAAGAAGAAATGTTACAACGCCAAAATGGGAAATGCTTAGGATGTGATACTAAATTAGATCCAAAAAACGCTAAAGGGCATCATGATATAAGACATGCTGATGGAGGTAAAACGTCAACTAAAAACGGAACTGCATTATGTGAAACTTGTCATAAGGAAATTCATAAAAAGCCTTAATTGTCATGAATAGAAGTATATTGATAGAAAAAATAAGGAGTAATATTAACAGTTCTGGTTTTCACATAAGTGCGGTAAATCAGGATTTAACTCCACGCTTTGCGTATACAATTGGATTATTTGAAATACTTGGTTTTGAATTAATTTACGCTGGTGGAATGAACTTTTTATTAGATGATATTAATGTAATCATCAATTCGATAGGAAGTTCATTATTATCAAAAAAGAATAATTCAAAAAACGAATTTATAATCAATAAGTATGGTTTGTTTAACTTGACGGAAGTCCATCAAAGTTGGTCTAAAAATATGTTATTGGGTGCACATGATTATTATAATGTTACCACAATTCCGTGTTTTCAAATAAATCCCATATCAAATAATAAATCATTGGATACTCCAACAATGAATATAATTTATGACGAAAAGGAACAAACTATTTGGTCTTGGATGACACGAGATTTTAATTGGAATGTTCCTAAGTTGTCTAAATGCATTATAAATAATGATATATTGTTTGGAGCTAAGGCATTAGAAATAATGAGGTGGGAAGAAGATGAATGGGAAGTATTTACTTCAAATTCTCAAACGATAAATGAAGAAGATATGCGAATCATTCCTTTGACAACTTTAATTGGAATAGACATTACTTTGATGAGGATTTTAGAATTGGAAGTTGGGAAAGGATTAATACGTGAATTGCCTACTAATGAATGGGAAAATTGGGGTTAAAGTGAAAAGTATTTGTTTTACACTAGAATGATACTATACTATTTGTATGCCATCCTCGTTTTGGCGTGCTGTATTAGGCCATCAATTGAATACATGATAGCAAGCTTATCCTCATCGGGTAGTTTTTGAATAGAGACTACTTTATCAATCAAAGCCCGATCCAGTTCTACATCTGTATTACCTACAAGATAATCAAGAGAAACGCCTAAAGCGTTTGCTAATTTAGAAGCCATTTCTACAGACGGTGTAGCCTCCCCTCGTTCATACCTTCCCAATACATTAGGGTGTATTCCAGCTTTTTCAGCTAGTTCTTGTTGTGATATTTTCTTGTCTTTTCTAAGAGCAGAAAGTCTTTGTTCTAAACCCATATTGTTGTATTATTTACTGATTAGCTATCGAAATGCAAAGATAATAAAACTAATTGGGTATATATAATCCGTAAAAGTTATATAAATATAACTAAAGTGTTACATTTGCACCTGATTAGTTGTATTTTAATTTTTCAAAATATTTTTTTTCAATGGAAATATCAGAAATAAAGGCCCTCCTGACCTTAGCGCAAGTGCTGCATTACTACCACCTGAAACCAGATAAAAACCTAAGATTGTGCTGTCCCTTTAGCAGACGAACCAGAGCAAGTAGATAAAAGCCCATATGCTGCATTTTGGAATAATCCAATTATGTATGACGACCCAGACGGAAGATGTCCAAATTGTTTAACTGCGGCAATTGGAGCAGGAATTGGAGCGTTG
>CAYNFR010000066.1:0-1722 GCA_964396595.1 uncultured Saprospiraceae bacterium
CTGCTTCTGTAATGAAGCTATAGGGTTTAGGGCTACATGAACAAATCAGTAATATTGTGATAAAAGCCACAGAACTTTGTATGATTATTTTGGTCATTAGGATATTAATTAGACAGATTAAGCGAGTAGGATAAAAGGGCATAGCAGCTACCTGTAACGCTTGGCAAGCATAAATGGTTTGAATAGGCAGCAATAATTGCGATCATGAAACTTTATCAAGGCGAAGTATCGACTACTATTTTTCTTGATTTCGTTAAATAAATGTTAAAATGTCGTATTGCTTACTTACTTACTTACTTACTTACATTGCACTATTATTTTTTTTAAAATTTATTTATTATGAAGAACAGAAGAGTATTTAATTTTATTTTTGGGACGCTAATAGTCTTTAGTCTTGGCTTTATTGTTTATAACTCCAATTCAACTGGGTTTTTATTTTCTTCATTGCATGCACAATTAACCCTTGATGACGGCGCAAAAGTGGGATGTAAGCTTCATCAATTCAAGCATTGCAAGAAAGCTTGTAATGATGTTCCTATGAATGATATGAAGTGTGCAAAATAACTATGTAATTGTACGTATGTCTCTTAAATTATTCAATTAATTTTAATACTCTAAGTGTCTATACACTTAGAGTATTTATTTCAGTTTTGAATTAGTTATGAGAAGTTATTTTTTAGTGTTGACATTGGTGTTTTTACTAAGCTGCAAAGAAGATTGGAATCCGTATGAAGGAAGAAATATCGTGTACTTCAATCTGGACGATTACCCAAATGAGCTTTTATCAGATTATGACGTGTTAAATGAGCTAATCACCTTAGATAGTGTAGCTATGCCCAATGGTCTTTCGATAGTTGATGATAATCTTTACATATCTGATCGTTCGAGCCGACAATTAATTCACAAGGTTAATTTATCTACCATGTCATATCTGGGAGGTGTTGTAAAAAAAGGTGATGGTCCGGATGAGCAGCTATATGCTTGGGATATGAATGCTAGTAGAGAAGGGCTTTTGTATTTTATAGATAACTACAAAGGTGATTTTGTGATGTATGATGTGAATGATTCGTTAGAATCGCATTCTGATTACCTATCACCAATTTTTTCAACACAGCTATATTCTATGAATAAATCCCCAATACATATCGTTCATTATGGGGGTAAGAATTATTGTTTAGATGGTGATTTCGACACACATCGGTTTTTTGTAGCCAATGATTCTTTAACGACTATATTTTCGGATCATGGCGAATTACTCAAAAGAGAGAGAGATAATGTTTCAGATTCTGATTTGGTATCTATGTCCGAAGCGAGAATTGAGGTCATGAATGATCTCGTTTTTTTAGTTTATTTGTATGCGCCTTTAATCGATGTTTACTCAATAAAGGGAGATTATATCCGCTCATTTTATGGGCCTGATCACTTTAAACCTCTCTTCAATACGAGTGATGAGGGGGTTTATAATACAATCCCTAATAGAAGCCGGTTCGGTTATTTTGACTTTTATGCTTCTGAAAATTATGTATATTGTTTGTTTGATGGTAAGGTAGAGAGCTTCTTATTTGATGATGCTGGTCATCGATTGTTGATTGTTTTGGACCAGAATGGTCAAATAGTAAAAACCTTAACGCTGTCGCGTGGTATTTTTAGTTTTGCAGTATATAATAATAATGTTTTGTACGGATTGAGCCTATCTGGCGAAGCTCCAGAAATAATCAGATA
>CAYNFR010000067.1:0-1664 GCA_964396595.1 uncultured Saprospiraceae bacterium
TCCTCTTTTGGTTTCATAAAAACCTACACCACAAAAATTGTCGATTATCAAGTAGTGGTCTGACCCCGTATCAATCGGACAAAATAAGATTGTAATTCAAAAGTAAATAATATCAGGATTATTTGTGTTGTAACAAGATGCGACTGACGGTGACCTTTGTGCCGATGGTTGCAAACTGGTGGTGACGTCACCCATTTTCTTCGGTGGATAAATTTCCTCATCGAGAGGAAAATTATCCAAGTAAGATGCTTCCTTCTGGTTCGCATTGCCCGATAGTATGTTTACCTTATTATAGCCTATTGTGAGCTTTGATTTTGTTGTGCGTTTATCCCGATCTACGCATACAAGCATATTACCTAGTTCTTATTGTTCTAGATATATATTGGGGGGTAAGTATGCTATTGATCCATGTAATCGCTCATTGTAGTATTTGTCATAAAAGACTGTCAGATGATCTTCCAGTTGTTGTAGATTATAGAATGTTTTTCGAGCAAGTGAACGACCCAGAATACTGTGGAATGATTCTATATGCCCGTTTTCCTGTGGTGTATACGGGTGGGTAAATACTTGATTAATATAGTTTTCGGCAAAGAAATTCTGAACCTTATTAGCCGAAAATCGCTTGTCATTATCATTTCTTACGTCAATGTGTACCCCCTTGCTTAATAGATCATTGCTGAGTAGTTAATAAACGATTCAGTGCGATAATGCTCTTTAGTGGAGGCACAGCGAGGGAAGTATGGACACTTGCCCTTGGTTATCTAATACTGCGCCTAGATCTATTTGGAGGGGAACAACATCACTACTCTGGCAATAGTTGACTATTATGTGGCCGAGAGCTGAGTTTTTGAGCATACCCTGCGTGGCTTGAATACAAAAGGGCTGACCTAGGGGCATAAATTGATTAATGAACAGCACTCCTTGATTATCGAGGACGATTTGTGCTTGAGTATATAAACCTACGGTACCAGCTTGTTGAACGGCAATAGTGCCGTGATTCATAAGTACAGATTCGTTGTCTTCTATGAATATGCCTTCGGTGCCTGCATTGATGATATTGATGGTGCCTTGTTTTAATTCAAGATTTCCCTTTAATAATACGTGTAGTCCTTTATTATTTGCCCCCTGAATTGTCAATATAGTTGAGGGGTCATCGATGATCAGCTTGCCACGGGCGGTGATCTTTAAACTTTTTATGGTTGGGCTGATGCCGGACAAATTGACTGTATTGAGATTTCCAATCTCTACATCATCGTTAGCTGTCGGTACACCTGACGGATTCCAATTAGCAGCTACCGACCATAAATTATTATTTGGAGTGCCAAAGAAAAATTTTGTTTGGCCCAATAAATGGGAAGTAGGAAAGCAGTATAATACTATCAGGCTAAGCCAGGTATATTTATTCATAAGGCATAGTATTAAGGTGTTTTGATATAGATTGGACGCGAAGCCGATCCACCTATAGACCTATCGCTGGGTATTCTTGAGTAATCAATCATTGTGATAAGAACTTCTATTGGCAGTCTTTAATTCTGTTATCTGTTGCACCAATGCTGTGTAGTTTTCTTTTAATTGTTTCAGTTCATTGATTATATACTGATTTGACTGAATGAGTCCTTCATTTTCCTCTTTCAACTCCCGCACCGCATTGACGAGGGCGACGT
>CAYNFR010000068.1:0-1650 GCA_964396595.1 uncultured Saprospiraceae bacterium
TCTTAGGCGTACAATAGATATATGATCAATAATCATATACAATTGTTAGCGTTCATTGTAAAAAGACAACCAACGATATGAAAGTAAAATTATTTAACAAGGATTTATGGAAGAACTACTTGTCAATACTAGGAACAATAGGAGTTTTTACTAGTTTTTTGACAATTTTTATTACAGTACCCGATGATTGTAAATTATCGTATGGTTTGATTTTTCTTTTGATTATTTTGTTAATCTACATTTTTGTATTATACAAAGCAAATCATGTTTCAGATATAAGATTAAATGTAAATGGGTTAAACGTAAGGATAAATTATGGAGATATATTTAATTCTAAAGGATTGAAATTAATTCCTTTCAATGAATATTTTGATACTCAGGTCGACAACATTATAATAGCAGAAAATACTCTAAATGGAAAATTTATTAAAAAGTATTATCCAAATGTTTCAAATTTAGATACTCAAATTTCGTCTAAATTACAATTGAAAAGTTTTCAGAAGAATGAATCCAGAGCATTAGGAAAAATAAATAAATATGAATTAGGTACTACAATAGAAGTTGCAGACGAATTCATTTTGACTGCATTTACACACTTTGACAATGAAAATAACGCATACTTATCAAAAGTAGAATTTCTACTTTGTTTGAATAATATGTGGAAAGAGATTAACCGAATTTATGCTCAAAGAAATATTAATATACCATTGCTTGGTTCAGGTATTTCTCGAATTGGTAATGACTTGAAACCACAAGACTATTTGGAACAAATTTTAAATTCAATTAAATTATCTAACATTGACAATGCATATAATACAAGTGTAACCATTGTATTGCATGAATCAATACAAGAACATATAAACTTATTCACAATAAAAAATAAATTTTAAAAACAAATAATTATGGCAAACAGAACTGGAAATTATTGTGCATTTTATGTAAGTGAACCTTTTAGCGAATCAAATCTGAATGCATTTGCAACAAAGGATTTCGTTACTTACAGTCAATTAAGAATGTGGAAAGGTCTGGACTCTTCATTTCCTTTCGTAGATTCTCATGATAAGAACTATAATGTTCGAGATGGTAGTGATTGGGAAAAAACATTAAAACCTCGACTACATGACAGGTTATCAAAATCAAAAAATATTATTCTAATTTTAAGTTCCATAACCAAAAACTCTCAAGCATTGCGAGAAGAAATTGATTACGGTATTAATACTAAAGGTTTACCTGTAATTGTAATTTACCCTGAGTATAGCAATAAAAGTGATATTATTAACTGTACTTCTAAAACATTTAAAAAACAAATTACTGACCTTTGGGACAAATTACCAATTTTTAGAAATTCTATGAGTAAAGTACCGACAATACATATCCCGAATAATAAGGCATTAATTGAAAAGACATTAAATGATGCCGACTTTAAAGTTGCAACAAAAGGAGATGCTGGTACTTCATATTATCCTTGTTAAATGAGGAAAAGAACAACGAAACGCTAACAAAGGCTAAAATCAAGCGGGCGGAAAGTGCTAATTTGAAGCGTATTACTTCGAATAAACTTCATCGCAGGTTGACAGTGAAGTGCTCCGAAATGCCCGCCAGCTTTTAGCCTCAAACGTTGAACAAACCCCCAAAAATACATTTTCCAAT
>CAYNFR010000069.1:0-1526 GCA_964396595.1 uncultured Saprospiraceae bacterium
CCGTTATGTGGCATTAGAATACGCACTTAAAAGATAAATTCTGACTAAATGAATAGTATAAAATACTCAATTATTTTATTTGCATGCATTGGATTTTGGTCGTGCGATTCCAAAGAAAATGGGACTTCACCATTTAACGAATTTATCCAGAATGTTCTAAATTCTCCAGTTGAAAAAAGAAACGATTTAGTTCAAACATATCTTTCCAATGTTGACAAAACACCAATAATTGAAGATAACGAAAAAGTACATTTTGTTGCCTACTTAAAAGTTGATTCTCTGTCAATACGAGGGGATTTACAAAATGGTTGGGCAACGCATCACAAATTGTCGGTTATTAATTGCGGGGAACTGAACTTCTTTTACAAAACTTATGAAGTTCCATCAAACAGCCAAATTGAATATCAATTTATCCTGAATGGTGAAACGGTATTGGATAACCTTAATAGAGATATTGAAGTAAATTTTGAATTCGGTGACCGGAATGTTCTCAGAATGCCAAATTTTGTAAAGTCCCCCTATTTAGACTTACGCCAAGAGGTAAAAAAAGGAAGTATTGTATCCAGAGTTATGAAAAGCAAGAGCGAATCAATTTTAGATAGAAAAATTTACCTTTATCTGCCTCCTAATTATAACAAGAAAAAGAGCTATCCTGTTATGTTAGTTTATGATGGGGATGTGAAATTGTACACAACACCTTATAAAAATGTATTAGATAATCTCATTTATGATTCTTTAATTGTCCCAATAATTACTGTATTTATACCTGCAATGGAAAGAAACAACGAAGTTTGTGAGGAAAACATTGACTTTACAAACTATCTCGTCAACGAAATCATCCCTTTTATAAAAGCAAACTATTCCACTTATGATAAACCTGATAATTGGGGTATGATGGGTGCATCTGGTGGCGGTATGATTTCCATTGCAACAGGATTATTATATCCTGAATACATTGCAAATATTGCTAGTCAGTCGGGTATTATTTATGAGAATTGGTGTAACGACAAAGTGCTATTTTCTACCTATTTGGCGAAAAAGGAAAAGCATCCTTTGAGAAGTTTTTATATAGATGTAGGGACTTTTGATTTAGAGTGGCCAGATGCAAATACAACTCAATTACAAGAAGTTAGAATGTTCAGTCAAAGATTAGATAGTTTGAGCATTCCATACAAATATTTTGAATACAACGATGGTCATAGAGATTCACATTGGAATCAAACCATAGATGATATCTTAGTTCAGTTTTTTGGAAAATAACGCAACATAACAATGTATATAAAAAATAGGCATAATAGTAGTAGATGCAAGCGCTTTGGCTCGTATCAAACTTTGTGTTTACTCGAAAGATTAGAGCTTCGATATCGTCACCTCCCGGTAGCTCCAAAACGTTGGCGGTACTTGTAGAAATACAATACAGTGAACTACAAAAGAACAAATAAATAAACTTAATAAATGAAAAATGTTTTAATAATTTCAGTTCTATCACTTTATTCTACTTTAGTATTTAGTCAAAGTTCTAAAAT
>CAYNFR010000070.1:0-1073 GCA_964396595.1 uncultured Saprospiraceae bacterium
TACATGCGACAGCTATTCCTTGAGCAGCAAACTTTCTTGCCAAATCCATTTCTTGGTTCTTATCACCATAAGACCATGCTCCTCCGCCAATCCATATTAAAAGCGGAATTTTTTCGTCCTTAAGTGGTATCACCAAGTTTAATGTTTGAAGGGTGTCCTCAGATAATAATTCATTTGGAATGTAAGAAATATCTTTGTGTTCAACTAATCCATATCTTTCGCCTGTCTGACAAAATGAAATAGTAGAACAAAGACAAACAAGAGTAATCAAAGTTAATAGTGGATTTTTCATTTCAGTATTTATAATAGCCTTTAATGGAAGTTCAAGCATTAACCCCCGTATTTCTAATATATAATGCTCCCAGAACCACCGTGAAAGAACTTATAAATATAATAATTATTTTTCTTCTTATGCGATACAGCCAACTATCGGGGCGCGCAGGGTTCAAAATAAAATAAATGAGTTTTCAACGCTTCCCTTTTTACCTATTTTAGACGTATTATTCATGACAAAAGTTGATAGTTATATACGATAACTGTCATGCTAAATTCTGGGTTATAAGGCTCATTATTTGGCTAATTTAACGAGGTATTCTGAAACCCTAATTATTCTATAAGAAGTATATTCATAAACATATCCTTTCCCAACGGAAAGCTAACGGGCACTACTGCAGCTTCATAGCAGATCATCTGAAAAACATCAAGATTTGACCCATTTTATAATGGTTGGCTTGGCATTAATATCCAACAAAATACAAATAGTCCTAATATATAAGTGAATAGTAAAAAGTATCGATGACGCGTTCTTGCGGATTCGTTTATATCATAATTTATGACCAAGCGTAGATCAAAAACGTTGCTGAATTACACGCGTACAAGGTGATGAAAGCACATGTTTTCAAGATAACATAACAAGTCAATGTTGAAAAACACTACGATAAGTAGAGTATTAATGACTGCGTGCGAGTAATACTCCTTTGTTAGTGAATGAACAAAATCAATATGAACATGCTTGAATATTAATATATAGAAGTCATGGTTATCAACAGAATCAAAAAGATTAAAAATAACAA
>CAYNFR010000070.1:1083-1524 GCA_964396595.1 uncultured Saprospiraceae bacterium
ATTTTTTTCTGTTTGTATCCTTCATGATTGTAAAAAAACTTCATTTGTCGAGTTATTCCTAAACAGTCTGTCTATAGACTCTTATGATCTACTTCGGAAGCACGTATTTACAAAGTGGATATATCGCTAATGGCAATTTTTATAAACGCAAGTGTTGGAAATTGTGCTTTGCCAGTAATTCTTCTTAAGGGTAAGAGGGGGCTGGAATGTTTGTCCCTTTTATGATTATTCAGAGGCCATGGAGATTAAGATTTTATCAACATTTTACATGGTGTTGTCCGAGGTTGCTAGCATTTATTAGTTGGGGTAGTCTACGCGCAGAGCTCATTAACTTTCATTATAACCTATAAGTCTATGGCACCTTGAATCTAAAAAACACTGTTGTCATGTAGCAGTGGGAACAGCGTGGGGTGGTAGATATGGAAGGAGCGTAGTGATAGA